>NZ_JBALFC010000091.1:0-28574 GCF_036917755.1 Nostoc sp. | reverse complement strand
GGCTTTAGGATCTTTACTTGTTCGTAGGTCATTAATGCTACCCAACTCTAACTTATTTGTCCCACGCATCTGGGACTTTTGCAAGAGGTCTAATGAACATCACGACATGTCTCATGAACATCACGATATGTCTCATGAACATCACGACATCTCTCATGAACATCACGACATCTCTAATGAACATCACGACATCTCTAATGAACATCGCGCTGTTTTAAGAACAAAATACAGTTACAGCAGTTTTCATGTATTTAAACCACATCTGTCGTAGGGGTACAGAAAAAGCTCATACGTGTCAACTTAAGGTGAAAGTTAGGAGAGAAGCAGCTTTTAGAGATTATCTCGTTCCCAGTCGGAGACTGGGAATGCATTCCGAGAGGGCTGCCGCCTCAAGACTTGCGGCAGAGCCCCTATCAGGTGCATTTCCAGCCAGAGGCTGGAAACGAGTTTTTAAAAGGCTTTCACGTTAACCCAAGCGTATTGAGTTAAAAAACGCGTAACTAGATAAAAAATTCGGGTTCAATAACCTGTTCAATACTAAAAGGACACTCAAGGGGAAAAGTCTCTATTGGTGTTTGAGTCTCATTTGCTGCATCTCGACGGGCGCGGCGATAATATTTCTGTATCAACTCCCAGTCTTCAAGAAAGCGCTGCAAACTGGGAGTATCTTCTAGACAATCCTGAATTTTGTTTCGGCAGTTTGAGATTGTGTTAACCCAACTTTTGGTTTTTCGCTCTGGTTGATATTGGCTTTTGAGTAAGTGCATTAAAAGCACCTGCAAATAACTTCCAAGTTCCTTTTGTTCACTCCGACCCAAAGCCGCTAGTTCCTCTACCAAATGTCCAACGTCTAACTCAGCCCAGCGTCCTTTCTTCAGACACTCAGCCTGTTGCTGCGTCCACAGTAAAAAGTCCTGATTGTAGAGCATTCCTTTACTCATCAACACTTACCCCCTCTGTTTTCAGCGACATTTTGCCTATTTTCGCCCAATGCAATGCTTTACTAGACATTTTACAAAGAAAGTAGGGCTAAAACTAGGACTTACGCAAAACCATACGCCCTCTGGGGCAATTCATGAATTGCCCTAAGAAGAAAATCACTCTTTTTGGCTATTGTTTGCGTAAGTCCTGCATCTAAACTCTAAGATTCCCTTCCCGATGCCCAGGTATCACGCCATTTAACAGTACCTTCTTTGGCAATCACCCAACGACGATTTACGAGATTTTCGCGCAGAGGCGATCGCCCTTCCCGCCACATGGCATATTTATAAGTAATCAGCTTACCGGCACTCTCATCAAAGGGAATCTCGGCAGACCAAGTATTTGAGTTGATGTACTCTAAAGGATATGCTTTACTGATATCCCAGTTACCCAACTCTGGGCAATCTCCTGTCACTACAATGATTTCACCGGGTTGGGTATCCACGCCATTAAGTTGCACGCGGACAATCGTCTGGGCTTTTATCCGTTCACCAACATGGCTGAAAACAAGCACTCCCCGTTCTTCTAATACTAGGTTATAAATCTTGCCGTCTTTCACCTCATACTTATTGCGAGTCACTACGCAGGTATGTTCGCCATCGGGTAATTCTGTTTCTACTTCTGGTAAGGTAACTTCTCCTCCCCGGTTTAAAGCGACAAAACACACAGAGTCACGATAGCGACGCACATAACAGTAAACGTCGGGTGTTAAGTATTTTTGCCAGTGGCTACCCATTGAGACGGCGGGATTCAGTCGCCGTAAGCCAGACAGCAACCTGATGCAACGATAAATCTCGCTCTCAGTATCCCAATTTTCCATCATTGGGCGGTTATACGGGTCGTTACCGCCATCGGTGTCGTTATGCAGATACTGTTCTGTACCGTAGTAAATGCAGGGAATGCCGCGAGATGTCATAATTAAAGCGATCGCTACTTTCAACATCGCTGGATCGGGATTCAGCGATTGGAAGCGACACATATCATGGTTATCGATGAAGGTAACTAACTCGGTTGCCCCGTTGTAGCGATAATCTTGGTCAAAAATGTATTGAATTGTTTGAAATCCGTTTTCTGAACCTTGCCCTAGTGCGGCTCGAATTGCCACGCACAAGCCGAAGTCTAGAAGTGTCATCCCTGAATGGTTAACAAATTCTACGGAGCGATCGTCACTAGGATTACTGTAAATCCATTCACCAAAAATAAATACATCTGGTTTGTGATTGGTCATCTCGCCAGTGAATTCTTGCCAAAACCAGATGGGCATGTGCTTGACAGTATCCACCCGCAGTGCATCTACACCCCGGTCTAGCCATTGTTTGATTGCTGACTTAATATACTCCCGATATTCCGTATTGTTTTCATTGAAGGTTGCTAGACCAGATAGTTCACAGTTTTGCACTTGCCAATCGTCTTCCCAGTTTTGCACTTCGCCATAGTGGTGATACCAATTATTGACATCATCATTGAAGTCAGCAATTTTGACGCCATCATCATATAATTCACCTTTGCTACCGCTAGTATCAGGGCTACTATGGTTGCAGACAATATCTAGCACTAGCTTCATATTCCGCTTGTGCAGTTCTGTAATTAACCGATCAAAGGTGGTATTTTTTTCTTCTTGGGTGGCGTTTAAAGAAGGGTTTTCTCCCTCAGCAATGTAGCGAGGATTAATCCGCTTAAAGTCTTTTGTCCAATAGCCATGCATCGCCGCATTGCTAATAAATAACTCTTCAACCTGCTCGAACAGTGGAGTTAGCCAAAGGGCAGTCACGCCCATGTTTTTGAGATAATCTAATTTATCAATGACCCCTTGCAAGTCGCCACCCCAGTACTTACCCCACTCTTGTCTAGTTGGATCGTACAGTTCTGAGTTTGCACCTTCGCTATTATCTGGATCGCCATCATAAAAGCGATCGACCACAGCAAAGTAAATGGTTTCCTGACGAAATTCAATATCTCTGGTATAAAGAAATTCTAAATCAATCTCAGTTTCTGATGGTGGTGTTTCTATAATAGCTTCTACTTTTTCTTGTGCAGAATCAACTTTGTATTGATCTGGTGAAAACTGAGATGGAGGGGTTTGTACCATAAAAAAACTCAAAATTTCATGTAATTGACACTTGTAGAACCAACAGTACAACGTTTCGAGTATTGTGTGTCACTACAAACTTCGGTATTGTGACATCCGGCCCACGGTGTAGGTATCTATCGCTAGCTAGTTTATAATTCTATCGATAGATATAATTCATCTGCTAGAGGATAAAAACAAAGGAATGTAGCAGTTATTAAATAAGTCGGAAGTCGGAAGTCGGAAGTCGGAAGTACAGTTTTGTGATAGCGCAGCCTCTTTGAGTCATCGAGCGCTTGTAATTGCTTCATCACAAAAATTTACAATATTCCCTCGTTCCCATGCTCTTCATGGGAATGGCTGATTTGAGGCTCTGCCTCCAGTTAAATCCTCCAGTTAAATATTAGTCAGAATTGAGTCAGAGACTCAATGAAGGCATTCCCATACGGAGTATGGGAACGAGGAAAACGAGGAAAATATTCCCTTGTTCCCATGAAGAGCATGGGAATGGCTGATTTGAGGCTCTGCCTCCAGTTAAATCTTGGTCAGAATTGAGTCAGAGACTCAATGAATGCATTCCCATACGGAGTATGGGAACGAGGAATAGTTGCGGGGAACTTATACCCACCGAACTTGTTAACAGTAATTGCTTGATCACAAAAATTTACAATATCTCGTGAAAGTAACTTGCGGTAAATATTGAGCCTAGCTAGTGTTTAAGTATATATTTGACAACAGTCAACAAGGTTTCGTTACACCTGAGCAATACTGAGTAAACCACGTATTAGCCAACTTTTTCTCTAGAAGATTCGCTCCATTGGTAAACTGACCATTGTCACTTTCAATCTGTTATTACTATTAAGCAATTAATTCAGGTAGCAATTATGACCAAATATGACAAGGTTTTTAACTCACCAAAGACATCAGAGGAATCACTAAGTCCAGAGGAAGCTGTGGCGGCGATCGCAACTGTCACTGCGATCGCTGATTCATCCATTGAAGATGTAGATGCAGAAAGTTTAGCAGGTATCCTCTGGGAATTCGAGGTCTTCGAGGAATACTCTGAAGATGAAATCACAGAAATAGTTGACCGACTCATCGGCATTGCAGAAGAAGAAGGAATTGGGCCTTTGTTTAATGTCGCCAAAGTATCTCTCTCAGATGAATTAGTGCTGGATGGTTTTGCAGCTGGGGTGATAGTGCTTTTAGACGATGACCTCGCCATCCCGAAATCGAAACAACTCTACCTCAAAAAGCTACAAGCAGCCTTGGAACTGGAGGATGAAGAAGCAGAGGAAATTATTAAGGAGGTAATTGCCGCCTTTAAAGAAGCAGAAAATGAAGAATATGCTGACGATGACGAAGATGAAACAGTAGTCATTGAAGATTTTAATGAACAGACATATCAATCGCTTTTAGGTAATTTTACGGTACCGATTCCGGTTGATCCGCAGCAGGGCGGTAGAATTCAAAGCCAGGAAGGAGTAGTTGGCTTTTCTGATGACATCGGTACTTTGCTAAGAATCGATTATTATCCTTTCCCCCTAGAACAGTTAGAGGAACTGGAATCTGTTGGACAAGAAGAATATTTACAAGCAATCTTAGTAGACAAGTATGTACCCCAAGCGATTTTTGCGAATGTACCAGATGCTTCTGTAGAGTATACCGAATATTTGTCAGATACTTTGCGAGGCGCTTACTACGTGTTAATTGATATGCCTAAAGGTTCGACGATTTCTAAGCAAGAAAATAATGGAACTGCGATCAGATTAGACGCTTACCGAGGGCTGCTCACCTTTATCAGGGGTGAATTTTTGTATATAGTTAGTAATCAGCACAGCTTTATTAACGGCGAAACTCCCGATTCTGTTGAAGAAGAAGCCGAAGACATCAAGGAGAGTATTTTAGAGTTTGTTGAGACTATAGAGTTCGCCTAGTCAACTTACAGCAGTGTTCATGTGTTCATCTATTTGAACCACATCTGTCGTAGGGGCACAGCACTGCTCATTGGTGTCAACTTAAGCCAGGGCGAATAGAATAGAGCCTCCGGCACGCTGACGCGCTAAGCGAAGCTATGCCGAAGGCTTTACGGGGCTACACAAACAAAGTCCACCTCCGTGGACTAATAATACAAAATCAAGGATTCTTAACCCACGGAGGTGGGTTTTGCCTGTGTAGACAAGCCAGTGCGTTGGGCGGCTCCGCCGACTTGAAGCACCTGGCGCGCGGTTTCTAACCGCCCTTTTAGCTGATTGATTCTGACTCCTGAATTCTGACTTCTAAATTCTTCTTTAAGTTTGCAGTTCCTAACAATTAGAAACTGCATGACGTTACGGAGACGGAACCGCTACTCGATTGCCGGGAACAATCTGTGGCTGATACGAAAACACCTCTCGACTACAGGGATTTACGGTCGCCTTGACCCAATTCACATCGTTAGTGCCGTTCGCCGCATTGTCGCCAAATGTCTCGACACGAGTGAAGTTCTCAAGGCGTCTGCCTTGAGCATCCAGAAATGGCTTGTCAACGCGGTAGTAGTGCGAGTCACCGTGTACGTAGGCAATCGGTTTACGGAAAGCAATCACCTGATCGCGCAACGCTAATAAAAAGCTCTGGAAGCCATCAGGCTGCCCATCAGTTTCCGCGAGCGTCTTCGGATCACGCAAAGGCGCTCTGGTTCCGTCGGTCAGATCCCATCCCGGATCGCCTTGGGAGATAAACATCACCGCCACGGATTTCTGTGACTTTGCTATTTGAAAAGTCTCTTTCATCCATGCAATATTAGCTGCGTTTCGCGCCGCATACTCCTGCGGGTCTGGCGCAGTGTCGCATAGGTTATTACACGAACCTTGGATATTGAGTGTCGCATAAGTAACTTTACCGACCGTCCATCGGCGGTTCTCAACACAGGGGACACCGGTGCCGTTTGCACTAAGGCATAGCGGTGTCTTTTGCACCTCCTGACGTAGCCGACGCTGACCGAGGGAAAAACTCGTGCTGAAGAATACCTGACGCTCGTAGTCGAGGCGATCGCGTGAGTTGAATCCACCGTTTGAGGGGCGATCGCAGTCAGTCCAATCGTTGTCGCCCGGCGTGAAGGCTGCTGGTGCTTTCAGGGCGTTGAAGTAGCCGAGTCCCTGGGTATAGAGAGCATTGCTGCAAGTGGTGGGTGTTACCGAGCCAGGCGTAGAGTTGCCCGCCTTCAGGTCGCCGTCGTGGACAGTGAAGGCCAGATTTTGGGCGTTCATGTCAGCGATGAGGTTTGGAACCCCCTTCGTCGCCTGCAAGTCCGAGTAGGGTAAATCGCCCCAAAGACCGATCACGTATGACTCGTTTTCGTCCTCGTACTCTTTCTCTTTCGCAGTCGCCAAACTGATTGCGGAACTTGCGAGCAAAGGCACAGTCAGCGCCAGCAAACAGATTTTACGTAGCAAACGCGCAGTGGTGACGCGTTTAAACACTGTGTAACCAAGCTTTGTCATCATCTCTATCCTCGATTATTCTTTGAGTCTGTGAGCGCATTTTGGACAATTAGCCCCTGCCCACGCCATTTCAGTTAGAGAATTAGACTACTGGATTGTCGATGATAGATAGATTATTGATTGGTTAAAAGTTAGTTTTTTTACAATTTATTCACGGAGACTTTACCTGATTTTGCCCGTTAAATCTCTCTAGCAAGCTGCTAAGGGACTGACAACAAATAAATTACCCCACAAGAAGTAGTTGAGTATTTTTTTATTTGGAAGTCCCTTACGTCGATGTTTCAAATAACTATGTTCATAACTCTATTAACTCATCTGATGTACATTTGGAAAGGGCGATGTCTGACGACAAGCCTGGAGAAAACAGGAAGTCTCCGACTCCGCACTGGGTGTCTACCCTTGTAATTTTTCATGACAATAACCCTGCTGAACAATCGCTATCAAGTTATTCAGGTAATCGGCGCTGGTGGGTTTGGCGAAACCTTTCTCGCAGAAGATGTCCATATGCCTTCTCGCCGTCGCTGTGTAATCAAGCAACTCAAACCGATAACCAATAATGACCCGCAAACCTACCAACTTATTCAACAACGGTTTGAACGGGAAGCCGCAACTTTGGAGTATTTGGGTGAAAGTAGTCACCAAATTCCTAAACTCTATGCCTACTTTTCTGAGAACGGGCAGTTTTATCTCGTCCAAGAATGGATTCATGGCCAAACCCTGACAAAAATTGTCGAAGCCAAAGGATTTGAGAGTGAAACTGCTGTTCGGCAAATTCTCCTGAGTCTGCTTTCAGTTTTGGATTATGTTCACAGTAAAGGCATTATTCACCGGGATATCAAGCCAGATAATATCATTCTCCGTTCTATTGATGGCAACCCCGTTTTGATTGATTTTGGTGCAGTCAAAGAAACAATCCGTTCAGTGGTGAATTCTCCAGGATATCCGACACGATCGCTCGTCATTGGTACGCCTGGGTATATGCCAAGCGAGCAAGCTGTTGGCCGCCCAGTTTACGCCACTGATATCTACAGCTTAGGTTTAACGGCGATTTATCTGCTGACTGGTAAATACCCACAAGAACTACAAACTGATCTGAAAACTGGGGAAATACTTTGGCAGCAGTACGCCCCTAATGTCTCTTCTCAATTTGCGGCGGTACTCAATCAAGCAATTAAGCCTCAAGCTAGCGATCGCTACAGCACTGCTAGTAAAATGCTATATGCCTTACAGTCTGCTAGTAATATACCTCCTGAGTTAGCTGCAAATACTTCCACAGTCATTTCTTCTCCCACTGCTGCATCGACTCGACAAACCCAGCCATTATATTCCCCGCCAAAGAATTCTGCAATCGCCCGGTCTGCTTCTGGGGGAAACTGGCAAAAACCGACTGTGATTGTTGGTAGTTTGGTAGTAGGCAGCATACTTGGTGCGATCGCAATTTCTAGCATGACTCGTCAGCAACAACCAGAAACAATTATTGCCACAAATCCGACGCGATCGCCAGAATCTTTGCCCACGACTCCTGCATCTTCCGAACCGCCTATTTCTTCCCAAACTTCTCCAGTTCCAGTTGTACCGACCTCACCACCACAACAGCCAGTAATTCCCGAACCTTTGCCAACCTATAAGCCCCCAGTTGTATCCACACCACAGCCAGAAAAAGAACCTGTAACTTCCAATACTCCAGCACCAGTACCAGTATCCACACCACAGCCAGAACCAGAGAAGAAAACGATACCTGCGGCGGACAATCCCACACCAGAAGCGCGTTCCACACCACAGAAGAAACCGCGCAGTAAATTAGCTGCTACTACCAGCAGAGAAAGCGTTCCCGCATTCCCTACAGGTACAGCAAGAAACATTGTAGAAGCTACCCTCGGCAAACCAAATCAAGACTTAAGAGGCGCATGGGGCAAAACCCGTGCTGTCGTTTACAAACTTGTCCCAGACAAAATTGAACTTGGCTACTTATTTGATCGTAATACTAAAGTGCTGCGTCAAACAGAGGTATCTTTTGCCGAATCGGTAGATCCGCAGGTAATGGAAACTACCTTGAATGGATTGTTAGATGGGCAAGCCACTGAAGAAATTAAGCAGGGACTCAAACAGGTACAACAGCGCCAGTCTGATAATTTTAGTTTTCAGAATGGCTCAGTCAAGGGTCAGATTATCCGCCAAGAATGCGATTTTATTTACATCAGCATTTGGGATGCAGATTTACATGAGTTTGTGAGTCCATCGACAGCGAAAAGGTGTTAATCTCCTGGGAAACATCGTTCTCAAAAGTTAGATTTTAAAAATAAATTTAGTTGCTATGCAGCTTACTTGTTCGCTACTTCATAGATAAATTACGGCATGTGCGACTTTCTCTGAAACCTAACCCCCAACGCTAGTAGGGAAGCAAAAATTAAAGCCTCTCTCCGCTTCGGGGAGAGGAATGGAAGCGGGCTTCCAAGAATAAGTTGCACATCGCGTTATACCATTTCTTTGTAAAGCTGCGCCAAACCCTTTTAACTTCTTTCTTTCTTTCTTTCTTTCTTTCTTTCTTTCTTCGCGTCCTTCTCCCAAGGGGAGACGCTAACGCGAACGCGGTTCGTTTTTCTTTCTTCTACTTAAATATGGTTTAGCGCATCTTCATACAGAATTGGTATTAGATTGTAAACGAGGAAATCAGCACTCATTATGACTCAAGAACAACAAATTGCAATTGAAGGTATTTATGAAGTTTGTATTGGCATCCCAGAGCCAATTTCTGCAATTCAGTATTGGGAGCAATTTGGCTATCGCATTGGTGAAGTGGGCGAATTAACCGCAGATGTAGCCCATCAATTATATGGGGTGAATTCATCTTTACGCTCAATCCGCCTCTATCACCAAAATGCAGATCATGGTTTGATTCGGCTGATGGTTTGGCAAAACCCCACCCATGAAGGTTTGGGAATTGCATCGATGAAAATTAAGGGAAATCGTTGGGCGACAACCTTAACGGCGGATGTTTTAAATATTTTAAATCATATCGAGGATGCAAAAGCCACAGGTTTACCTATTAGGCACTCTAACCCTTATTGGGAAGTCATTTACAACAAAGAGAGAAAAAGCCGTCCTTTTATTGAGCCAGCCGTTGGTGTGCGAGAAATGCTGCTACTCCAACCCTTAGCTCGACAGGTTTTATTTCAACGGTTTGGGTATACATTACCGCATTACGGACAAGTTAATCATAATGCTGCTCTCAAGACTAGTCAGTTTACCCATCTGGGGATTATCGTTCAAGATGACAGCAAAGAAACCCTGAAGTTTTATGAAGAAGTTTTGGGTTTGCTGCGTGTGCGTGATGATGTCGAAACTAGCTATGAATCTTCGCCAGCAGGTCGAGATATTTTTGACCTTAACCCTGGTGAAAAGTTTATTGTCACTACCTTTGATGATCCCCGTTCTTCTAAGTCTGACTTGATGGCTGCACGCAGTGGTAGGCTTTATATCATTCGATTCCCAGAAGAGATTAATTTAGAATCGCGGTTTGAAGCAGCCCAACCAGGTAGCTTGGGTATGTCTTTATATACCTATCGGGTTAAGGGAATACAGGAGTATTGCGATCGCATCAAGGCAAGTACTGTACAAAAAGTTACAGACATCATTCCTAATGAATTTGGCGAAACGAGTTTTTCTTTTGTTGCGCCAGATGGCTACTTCTGGACTTTGCTAGAAGGTTTTTAACCGTCCTTTTAACGTTAAGTTGACTAGCTAGATATACCGAAATGAGTAAGTAAAAAGGCATTTGGAGAAAGCAATATGCCTTTTTACTTGCTGAATCTACTGAAATGAGTAAGCAAACAGGCATTTGGAGAAAGCAATATGCCTTTTTGCTTACTAAATCTACTGAAATGAAAAAGCAATATGTCTTTTTCCTGATTAAACTCGACTTAATTAAATGTGCTTCAGATCACTGGTCAGACTCCTAAATAAGTTACACATCGCACTAAAAGTTTAAACTTCTTTATTTACACCAATACCCAGTTCCTTTTTACTATGTTTTAACTGTTTCCAAAGCGCCCTAATTTGCTGGTAAGCTTCTTCCTGAGACAGTTTTCCGGCCGTTTCTAGACAAGTGATGTAACTAATTTTTTGGGCAAATTCTTGGAGGTTGGCATTAAACACTAAGTTCTCTGGCTGAAATTTTCCATAATATCGACTACGAGGGTAAAGAAAGCTGTTTTTGTCTTGCGAGTTAGGCTGTGTCATGAGTTTGATCTCCGTAATTTTTTATTAAGAGTTCTAGACTTAATTTTTACCTAACTGTAAATATACGCCAGTAAATTAAAAAGCGGTATTACTGCGTTGATAACATAAGCGCAAAAGGAGGACAAACAGCTCCTCTTGCGCGATTAATTTGGAAAAAGTACCGACCTGCACAATATGTTACATAGATGCGATCGGCATTGCAAATTCTACTTAGGCGATGGGCAATTACGATGGGATGCACCAGTGATAATTGCAACTTATCCTGGTAAAGATGCCATAGATTAATCTGGTTTTATTTTGGTTCACCAAAGCCCTGATCTGCCGTTAAAGTACTCTTATTGTAAGAAGGGATTTTCTCGATTTACCCCGAATTGAAGATTTCCTGGACTTATCGGTAATTCAGCCGGACATGTTGACTGAGATAAGAGTGTTCCATTAAATGTAAAATTAGTATTATTGGAATTCATCCCAGTACCACTGATCACAGAGTCCGCTTGTTCTACTACACCATTAAGTGAGATTGTTGCTACTGGTGAAGGTGGATTTGTGACTGCTTGCCAACTTGTCTGATCGGCACTAACGTTATAAGTAGCGTTTTGTCCAGAAAAGCGGAGGATGCCGTTGGTGTTAAATTGAAAACAAGCAGTAAAAGAATCTCCCCGACTCGAATTAACATTGACATTGTAGCTTTTGCCCTGCACTCCAGCTTGTACTGGCGCAGCAAACAAGATTATCTGTCCAAGTAAACAAGTTAAAACTAAACCACATTTAGATTGGATGATTTGCACTGACATAATTGTTTATCTCCCTTACATAATCAAGTAATTGCTTACCTTTACCCGTTGGTGACAGGTTAAGGTCATTAAGCATTTGTCAATAAGCAATAATGCTTAAAATTAAGTCAAAAGCGAGGTTGGAAACACAAATTTTCTAGCCTGCGATGCCGTTCGCATATCGTCTCGTAGAGAAGGCGGGCTACGTCTACGCATCCATCATATTTAAAATTATCGTTTATTCTTATCCTTAAACCCTAGTATAAAGCTTAATAAGATAGATACTCGATAGCATGGATAATTTACAGCATAATCACTATTGACAAAACCAATTATATCTTGAACTGTTATCAATACTCTATTTCTAGGAGAGAGTTCAGAGTGTATTGTATACAAACGAGAAGCGCTATAGTTAACGCTTTGCAAAAGTCCCCATCTTCAAGAGGCTAGGGGGGTAGATTTTCAAGGCTTTGATGTTACGAAAAATACTTTTCAAACATTCTCTTAGGGGTCTTTTTATTCCATAAGCTTGGGTTAAGCAAAGCGCAACCCAACAAAGCACCGGAAATGGTGGGTTTCGTTACTTACAGCTATTTATTTTCAGGTAAATAGACCACGCGGGTAGGGGCACAGCAATGCTGTGCCCCTACGACAGATGTGGTTCAAATAGATGAACACTGCTGTAAACGCTAGGTGCAACAAGAGTGGCTCCCCAACCTACGTAGTTTCAGGTTTTTGGCGTTAACCCAAGTGTATTGCTTTTTATTCAGCTAATTTGGTGGACAGTATATAAACCGTCAAACTCACGTTTAATTAAGATTCTGGAACGATCGCAACACCATCCCTGAGATTGAGCAACCCTGATATAATAACTTTATCTTCTGGCTGTAATCCTTCAATAACTTGGTAATTATTACCTTTAATCTCCCCTAGCTTCACTCGCTTTTGCCGAGCTACTTGTTGGGATACACCTTGGGGAGATTTTTCAGTTTCAACTACATAAACAAAAGTATCCCCAGCTATACGAGTCATTGCTGTTGTGGGGATTAAAACTCCGGGGCGCTGATTCCAGAACACTCTAGCCCTTACCAATTGATTTGCACGTAGCTGACCATTAGGGTTATTAAAAAGAGCTTTGATCAGTATCCCTTGTGTTTCATTACTGATATTAGGTGCAATGAAAAATATCCTACTTCTACCAAGCTTCTGACCTTGTGTGTTCATGACCTCCACTGGCATTCCCTTACGCAATTGGGGACTTTGCTGTAGTGGTACAGAGATATTGACTTCTAAAGGTCGATTTTGTGTAATATTAGCTAATTGTGTGGAAGTATTAACTAAATCACCGACTTTCACGGAGATGTCGCCAACTGTGCCACTAAAGGGAGCGGTAATTTTGTCGGACTGGAGTTTTTGAGTATTTACATTACCTTGCTGCAAAGCTTTTTCAGATTGCAATATGGTGGCTCGTTGTGCTTGAATTCTGGAATCAATTGCATCAAGACTAGTCTTAGCAGTGGCAAGCCTATCAGCATACTGATTGCGAGTCTGTCGAGATATGGCTCCTTCCTCAGCTAGAGTGACATACTTTTCGTAGTTTTGCTGGTATAGTTGCACATTAGTAACGTAAGCTGGTCGTTCTGCTTCCAAAGATTTGAGTGCAGCGCGGGCGCTTTCCAGTTGCACTAAAAATGCTTGAGGCACAGGATTGCTAAGAGCGATCGCTGCTTGTAGCGTAGAATCTACTTGGAGAATTGCTGTTCCTGCTGAGACTAAATCTCCCGATTTCACAAATATTTGGGTAACTCGGCCTTGAATCGTTGGCTGGAGCGTGACTGAGTGCTGGGACTTTAGGCTAGCAATAAAATCTGAACTTTCTTCAATTATGCCGCTTTGTACTGTCGATATTTTGACTCTTACCCCTAAAGGTTGAGCGTTAGCAGTTGAAGGTGCTGAATTTTGCGGAGTCAGCAAACGCCAAACTAGAAATGCTCCGCCCCCGAACAATAGTAGTGCAGCTAAAAACAGCCAAAGCCACCGCCGTTTTCCAGAAGGTGGCTCAAATGAGGTTTGTGGAGGTTTGTCTCCAAAATCAGTTTGAGGCTCAGGGGATGTCATGGCTTATGAGGAACTTAAGGAACAAATTAACTAGAATTCAATTAAAACTTCATCTGCTGATATTGAAATTACTGATTTGGCATGAGGTTTTGTGGCAAATTATGTGTTACCCCATCCAAATATACAGTTTTGATGATTCTATCTAAATCTACCGAAAGGTGAATCCCTAATTTTCCATCTGGTTATCATAGACCAGGTTTGATGATGCTGGCATACCCATGATTCCACCGCAGAAAGTCGGTGATCTGCCTGAGTTAAGGGACTTCCAAATAAAAAAATATCCCAAAACTGACGCAAAAATCCTCTCTATTTCTCTTCTCTCTGTGTTCTCTGCGTCTGGAGTGGTTCGTTTCTTTGGATAATTTATTTCTTGGAAGACCCTAATATAAACGGATCTAACTTTAGGAGCAAATTTTCTGCGTCCCTCTGCCATCCTACTCTGTGGGAAGGCGAAACGCCTATGCGTTTAAATTTCAACCCTCAATTCGCCACGATTTTACGCATTTGAATGAAATATTACGGTACTGCTCTTTCTGCGATGTCTACGACGGGCTGCGCCTACGCTAGGGAGAGGAGATTTTTTATGTAAGTTTTCCTAACCTAATATAGCAAGTGTTAGCGAAGCTCGCCGCAGGCATCGCTACCCTAAATTTTTAACCACTATGGTTTTCATCGGTAGGTATCATAACTGTGTATTACTACGATGTTCTTAAGTGTAGATTCTGCTTACATAGCCATACTTACGCATAATCACGTTGATAAACCTATCTGAAAGCAACAACTTAATTTTACAAAGTTTTAGTCAATTATTCACTTGATATTGCGGATATAAGTCGCCTTACATCTAGGTTTTGGCTGCTATTTAATCTAAATTTAGAATGTATTTCTTATGTGAATACACGCAAATCCTCTCGACACTAAATAAATTTGCCAGTAATCTAACTGAATAAGCAAATGAGGAAAACACTTTTAATCACCTCCTTAGATAACTAGAAAACAAAAGCTAAGTTCAAAACTTTAGTCATTTTCACTAGTGCTTATATCTGCGTAGGCGTAGCCCGTCGTAGACATCGCCGCGAAAGGCTAAACCCTTACTGATCACAGGGGGAGTTTATGCCTAATTTTGCTGAAAAATTCGAGTGCAATCACAACGGAGTTTCTCAGCATTAATCGACGGTCATTAATTGTCGTTTGGAAGAATACACACCTTTGGGATTTTTGAGGAAACTAGAATCATGAATAAATCAATTGTTTTCAAAAGCTTAAATAAGATTGGTATAGCATTAACAGCCTTGACTGCAATCGGATTTGCTACTACAAATTCTGCTAGCGCAGCAACAGTTACAACCCTCTTACAGGATGATTTTAATTCAGAAAATAACGGTGTTGGCACTTTAAATTACTATGATTTTTCCTACTGGAAGGTTGCAAGTGGATCTGTAGACTTGATTGGAAATGGTTTTTTTGATTTCCTTCCTGGTAACGGACTATATGTAGATATGGATGGAACAACAGATAAAGCTGGTACACTTCAATCTAAAACACCATTTAACTTTCAAGCAGGAGACACAGTTAACCTCAGCTTCCAGCTTGCTGGGAACCAACGATATGATACGAGTGATTCTGTCATCGTATCTCTGGGTGATTTGTTTAGCGAAACATTCTTACTACCCGGATCTCAAGGGTTTACAAACTTTACCCGAAGTTTTACCGTTGCTAACGCAACAAATGCCACATTAGATTTTAAAGGGATTGGCGGGGATGATGTTGGATTGCTGCTTGACAATGTTACGTTGACTAAATCAGTTCCTGAACCTGGTTTAATTATGGGTCTTCTGGCTTTCGGTGCTACTTCACTTCGCAAGCGCAAACAACAGCAATCCGCAATTAACGCCTAAATTATTCACCAAGATTTAAGTCCATAGTTTATAAATGCCGTGTTTTGCAGCGAACACGGCAATTTTTGATTTTGATGATCATTTGGGGACACCATAGTTGCAAATCTCATAGTCAAATATAGTCAGACGTTTTGTTAAAAATTTTGTAGCAGGTCTTAATTACCCACCAAATTCTCTCAATCCCCAATCCCGAATACAAATTTCTGCTGCCCAGTTCTTAAGTGTAGATTCTGCTTACATAGCCAGACTTACACATAATCACGTTGATCAACCTATCTGAAAGCAACAACTTAATTTTACAAATGTTTAGTCAATTATTTACTTGATATTACGTATATAAGTCCCCTTACATCTAGGTTTTGGCTGCTATTTAATCTAATTTGGAATGTATTTCTTATGTGAATACACGCAAATACTGTCGACACTAAATAAATTTGCCACTAATCTAAGTGAATAAGCAAGTGAGGAAAACACTTTTAATCACCTCCTTAAATAACTAGAAAACAAAAGCTAAGTTCAAAACTTTAGTCATTTTCACTAGTGCTTATATCTGCGATCGCATCGCAGCGAAAGGCTGAAACTTCACCTGTCGCACTTGAGGCGTTATGTGCAATTTCGCCGATATTTTTGCTGACATATTTGGTTGGCAAAATTCCTACTATTAAATACCAATTTTTTGGAGAAATATATTGTATGGCAATTTCAACTGTTATGAAAAACTTATCAATGGCTACTATTGGAGCAACATTTATAGCTCTGTCCACACTAGGCGTATCAAAGGCAGAAGCCGCGGTAATCGTTCTTGACTTTGAAGGAGTTGGTGATATAGAATATGTTGGTGATTTCTACAATAAAGCTCCCCACGACTTTAATATCACCTTCTCACGTAATGCATTGGGTCTTGTCGATTCTGATGCTGGCGGTTCGGGCAATTTTGGTGGTGAACCCAGCCCCGACACAATTCTATACTTTCTAGATGGCTCTGGTGTAACCTTGAACGCACGAAATGGCTTCGACACTGGGTTGTCATTTTTCTATTCGGCGGTCAATAAGGCCGGATTTGTGAATATATACAGCGGAGTTCGCGCCACTGGAGATTTACTTGCCAGTATACCATATTTACCATTAACAACGTTTAATGGAACACCTGACCCAACTGGCGAATTTAGCCCATTCGTTCCCATTAGCATATCGTTTTCAGGTATTGCCAAATCAGTAGAATTTGGAGGAACAAAGAATGAGATTGCCTTTGATAATATCACCTTGGGTTCCGTAATCCCTGGTGGTTCTAAATCTGTCCCGGAACCAGGTTCTATATTAGGTGTGTTAGCAGTAGGTGCTTTCGGTGCTAATACGCTACTGAAGCGCAAACAGCAACAAAAAGCCACAGCCAAGGCATAAAAGCATAACAAATTTACTTTAGTAACTGCCGTGTCTGCCATTGAAGGATACGGCAGTTTTTTATCTGGAGTTTTCCCAAATCGTCATTATCTCATACAACTTAGCCTAATTTCTAATCCCAAGCTGCTTTTTAAGGAATTACTAAGGGAGTTATGTCGCCGTCCGGTGCTAGAGTGAAAGGTGACATTGTTTAACTTTATGTCTTCTCCGACCTTATCTGAAATCTAGCTTCAATCATTAGGCGCAGCATGGTCACAACCGCAGAAAAAACAAACATAGGCTACATTACCCAAATCATTGGCCCAGTTGTAGACGTTAAATTTCCCGGCGGGAAATTGCCACAAATCTACAACGCTTTGAAAATCAAAGGCACCAACGAAGCTGGACAGGAAATCAACCTCACTGTTGAAGTACAGCAACTGCTGGGCGACAACCAAGTGCGGACTGTGGCGATGAGTTCCACCGAAGGCTTAGTGCGCGGTTTTGAAGTCACCGATACAGGCGCTCCCATCAAGGTACCAGTTGGTAAAGCCACTTTGGGTCGGATTTTCAACGTCCTTGGCGAACCTGTGGACAACAGGGGCCCTGTAAATGCTGAGACAAGTTTACCCATCCACCGCTCTGCTCCCAAATTCACTGACCTGGAGACCAAACCTTCGGTGTTTGAGACTGGGATTAAAGTTGTTGACCTTCTGACTCCCTATCGACGCGGCGGTAAGATTGGTCTATTCGGCGGTGCTGGTGTTGGTAAGACCGTGATCATGATGGAGTTGATCAACAACATCGCTACTCAGCACGGTGGAGTATCCGTTTTTGCTGGCGTGGGTGAGCGCACCCGTGAAGGCAATGACCTCTACAACGAAATGATCGAATCTGGGGTGATCAATAACGAGAGCCTCAATGATTCCAAAATTGCTCTAGTCTATGGTCAAATGAACGAGCCACCCGGAGCGAGAATGCGGGTTGGTCTGTCGGGATTGACAATGGCAGAGTACTTCCGGGACGTGAGCAAGCAGGATGTGCTGCTGTTTATTGACAACATTTTCCGGTTTGTGCAAGCAGGTTCGGAAGTATCGGCGCTACTGGGTCGGATGCCCTCAGCCGTAGGATATCAGCCCACATTGGGAACCGACGTGGGTGAACTGCAAGAGCGGATTACCTCGACAACAGAGGGTTCGATTACCTCCATTCAGGCAGTATACGTACCTGCGGATGACCTCACCGACCCCGCACCTGCTACCACCTTCGCCCACTTGGACGGTACAACAGTGCTGTCTCGCGGTTTGGCATCTAAGGGAATTTATCCCGCAGTTGACCCCCTGAATTCCACTT
The DNA here is from genome assembly GCF_036917755.1 of Nostoc sp. Classification (GTDB taxonomy): domain Bacteria; phylum Cyanobacteriota; class Cyanobacteriia; order Cyanobacteriales; family Nostocaceae; genus Nostoc. The sequence goes on along the minus strand of NZ_JBALFC010000091.1, from coordinate 10,282 downwards.
CCACGATGCTCCAGCCGAATATTGTCGGTGACGAACACTACAATACGGCTCGGGCGGTGCAATCAACTCTGCAACGTTATAAAGAACTCCAGGACATTATCGCCATTCTCGGTCTAGATGAATTGTCTGAAGATGACCGTCTGATCGTAGCGCGCGCCCGGAAAGTTGAGCGTTTCTTGTCCCAGCCGTTCTTTGTGGCAGAAGTATTCACCGGTTCTCCTGGTAAGTACGTGAAGTTGGAAGATACCATCAAAGGGTTCCAAAAGATTCTGTCTGGTGAGTTGGATGATCTGCCAGAACAGGCTTTCTACTTGGTTGGCGATATTAACGAAGCGATCGCCAAAGCTGCAAAAATCAAAGGTTAGTCATTAGTCAAGAGTCATTAGTCATTGGTCATTAGTCATTAGTTCAAGTGCTAATGGTTAATGGCTAATGGCAAGGGACAAAAGACAAAGGACGAAGGACAAAGGACAAAGGACAAATGACATTAACCGTTCGTGTAATTTCCCCAGATAAAACAGTATGGGATGCCCCAGCTGAAGAAGTCGTTTTGCCTAGCACTACTGGTCAACTAGGCATCCTAACTGGACACGCACCACTTTTGACCGCCCTGGATACTGGTGTAATGCGAGTCCGCGCCGCTAAAAATCAGAATTGGGAAGCGATCGCTCTTTTGGGTGGCTTTGCCGAAGTCGAACAAAATGAAGTGACAATTCTGGTTAACGGCGCTGAACGTGGCGACAAAATTAACCTTGAAGAAGCTCGTGCTGCTTACAACCAAGCAGAAGCGCGTCTGAATCAAGTTTCAGGAGGCGATCGCCAAGCCCAAATTCAGGCAACCCAAGCCTTCAAACGCGCCCGCGCTAGGTTTCAAGCGGCTGGCGGTTTGGTCTAATTGAACTTTCTATTTCAACTTTGTAGGTTGGGCAATGTCCAACCTACAAGATATTTATTAATTTTTAAAAAAATTACGCCAAGTTTAAGAAATCGAGGTCAGCCTTGGTGAAGTGTTAACTTAACTAATTAGTTGTCCTAATGGGCACAAATTATGAAAAGCTTTTCATCTTTGCTTGGTACACGTAAACAAAATAAGGTAGCTCGTTTTGCAGCATCTATTGTAGCAACATTAGCGATCGCTGGTAGTATTCATTCTGCCAATGCTACATCTGTAAAAATAACTACTGCAAAAGAAATCGCTTCGGCGACTGTCCAGCTAAATCAGACCACACCAAATATTGCCCAGTTACAGACTAGCAGGACTCAATATCAAGCTGCTGGAATTGATCCTTTTGTACTGGTTCCCATCGTCCTTGTTAGCGGTTTAGTCATATTCGTCCCCCTGTTCTTTGGCGGACTGGTAGTGATTGGCGAACGTGAAGTTGGGATTGTGGTGAGGAAATTTACCCTTTCCGGGCGTGGACTCCCCGCCGGCAGTTTGATTGCCCTCAACGGTGAGGCTGGCTTGCAAGCAGATACTTTAGCTCCTGGTTGGCACTGGGGCTATTGGCCTTGGCAATATTCTGTAAAGAAAGAGCCGGTAATTGTCGTTCCCCAAGGGGAAATCGCTTTGATTGTGGCCGCAGATGGAGCATCCAACCCACCAGAGCGGATTTTGGGTAAAATTGTAGGTTGTGACAACTTCCAAGATGCTCGGAAATTCCTGACCCAAGGTGGCGAAAAAGGGCGGCAAATGGGTTTTCTCACGGCTGGTACCTACCGGATGAATACTGCCCTGTTTAAAGTGATCATGGCAGCAAACGCCAGCGCTCATGGCATGACTCCAGAACAGTTGCGGGTGTACAGTCTGGCATCTGACAAAGTTGGCATCGTCACCACCTTAGATGGTGTACCAATTTCTGCTGGTGAACTCGCAGGGCCGATAATTGACGGACACAATAACTTCCAAAATGGTCAGAAATTTATTGATGGTGGTGGACGGCGAGGCTTACAAGAGCAGACCTTGCTTTCTGGTTCTTGGAACTTGAATCCTTGGTTTGTTCAGGTTGAGCAAGTGCCGATGACAGAAATTCCCATTGGGTATGTGGGTGTGGTGATTTCTTTCGTCGGTAAGGCGCATCAAGATGTCAGTGGTGCAGCTTTCACCCACGGTAACTTGGTAAATCAGGGACATAAGGGTGTGTGGGTCGAACCGCTATATCCTGGTAAGCATCCGATTAATTCCCGGATTATGAAGATGGAACTGGTGCCAACGACCAACATTGTCTTAAACTGGTCAGGTCGTACTGAACGCCACAGCTATGATGCTCAACTAGCTTCTCTAACTGTGCGATCGCGTGATGGATTTGCCTTTGATTTGGAAGTAGCACAAATTATCCACGTCGGTGCTTTAGATGCCCCGAAGGTAATTTCTCGCGTCGGTGCAATGCAAAATCTGGTAGACCATGTATTAGAACCGACTATCGGTAATTATTTCCGCAACTCAGCCCAAAACTGTACTGTACTCGACTTTCTAACTGCTCGGAGTGAGCGACAAACTGAGGCTTCTGAGTATATTAAAACAGCATTGCGGGCTTATGACGTGCAAGCGATCGACACCCTGATTGGTGATATTCAGCCACCAGCATCATTAATGCAAACACAGACAGACCGGAAAATTGCTGAAGAAGAACGCAAGACTTATGAAGTCCAGCAGATGGCGCAAACCCAACGGCAGCAGCTTGTTCGGGAAACGGCACTGGCTAATATTCAGCAAGAAATGGTGAAATCGGAGCAGAGTGTGCATATAGCTGACCTAAAAGCCCAAGCCCAAATTAAGCAGGCGAACGGTGAAGCTGAGGGTACAAAACTCCGGGCAATTGCTGAGGCTGAAGGTATTCGTGCCACAGGTAACGCGAAAGCTGAAACATACAGTGCTGGTGTGGAAGCTTTGGGGCCACAAGGTTATACAGCAATGCAACTAATGCAGATTATCGGCGATCGCAATGTCCGCTTGATTCCAGATATCTTAGTTGGCAGTAACGGCAGCAATAACGGCTTAGTGGATGGGCTACTATCCCTGATTTTATGGAATCAAACCGGTAAGGGTGAATTGACACCAACACCTTTGCATCCACAACCATTAGTTACCAAAGCACAACCAACCGCAGAAAATGGTCTTCCACCTATAGTTGTGAATTTTCCGACGGATAAGTAACATTCCTAATAATATGAATCGGCGAGTGTACATCTGTACAATCGAATAGCTCAAAAAAACCTCACCCTGGTTCTGCTACGTAAAACCTGTCCCTCTCCTTGGTAAGGAGAGGGATGTCCGTCAGGACAGGGTGAGGTTTTGAATTTTGAATTTTGAATGTGGCACATTTTAATGTGGCACATTAAACCGAAATTTCACTATATTTTTTTCCTTAAAATATGTATATATCATTACTAATTTAAAAGCCTGTTGGAGGGCTACTATGAAATACTGTCGCCCCCGACTTCAGTTTAGAAGTGGCTGGCTGTTGGCTATACTTACTGCCATAACAGCTACCCCTGCAATAGCACAGACAGCAAATTTTGGTACTTTCAGCCTGTCAACAAACTTTAATCCAGCACAAGGAATAGTGCAGGGGTTTACAGGTGGTTCTTACTCATTGTCTGCCATAAGTAACCGTGATCGCGATCAAAAAGCCTGTATCGGTTTTGCCGATCCTACTCCAGATCATATTATGGTTTTGGAAAAGGACTTTTCCCAGATGACAATACAAGTCGATAGCAACAATAGCGACACCACTTTACTGATCCAAGGACCAGATCAAACGACGATTCGTTGCGGCGATGACACTGGCAAAAGTAAAGATGCTAGCGTTAGCGATCGCAACTGGAAAAGTGGCACCTATCGGATTTGGGTAGGTACATTTAATCCTGGAGTCAAGCGCGATTATACTCTGAAGGTAGAGCAGCAGTGAAGTGGGGAGCAGGGGGGAGTGGGGAGTGGGGATGAGGGAGATGAGGGGGACAAGGGGAATAACCCATGCCCAATGCCCCAATGCTCAATGCCCCAATGCTCAATGCCCAATGCCCCATGCCCAACGCCCAATATTCCATTCCCAATTTTTACGCTTAACACCTGAGAGGATAATATGGGAGAGTAGCTTGTTGTGCTTTCCGAGGGTGCTATCTCGTGCTATCTATACTGCGTGCTGACTTTCAGATCATATTTGAACGTGACCCAGCTGCCCGTAACTGGTTAGAAGTTTTATTTTGTTACCCTGGTTTGCAAGCCCTGCTATTCCATAGGCTGGCTCACTGGCTGTATATTCTTGGTCTTCCCTTTATTCCCCGCCTGATTTCTCACTTGGCTCGGTTTTTGACTGGAATTGAAATCCACCCTGGTGCAGTAATTGGGCAAAGTGTGTTTATTGACCACGGCATGGGTGTAGTAATTGGTGAAACTGCGATCGTGGGAGATTATGCTCTCATTTATCAAGGTGTCACCCTTGGGGGTACTGGTAAAGAATGTGGCAAGCGCCATCCCACCGTGGGTGAAAATGTGGTATTCGGAGCTGGAGCGAAGGTGCTGGGCAATATTCAAATTGGCAATAATGTCCGTATTGGCGCTGGGTCTGTTGTTCTAAGGGATGTGCCTTCAGACTGTACTGTAGTAGGCGTGCCTGGGCGGATCATATATCGTTCTGGAGTCCGGGTTGCACCTCTTGAACACAATAACTTACCAGATTCGGAAGCTCAAGTAATTCGGGCTTTAGTAGACCGGATTGAGGCGCTAGAAGAACAAATACAAACTCTTCAGCGCACCAACTCTTCTGCAAAAACTCTTGTCTTCGCAGGTTGTGTAGCTTCTAACCAAGCTGATTTATCACAAGATGCTCCTGTGTGTAGCCTTAAAGATAAGGCAATACAGGAGTTTCTAGATGGTGCTGGCATTTAAATAAAGTTAGGAGTTAAGAGTGAGGAGTGAGGAATAAAAATCACCAGTAGTCGAACAGAATTAATTACACAATGTAATTGCGAATGAACCAACTTCCAGGACTATTTCATTCTTGGCATAACCCGCCCGGAAATAAATTTCCTTTTCTTATAGTCCAAGTCGGTTAAAACGGACTCAAAAGCTTATTAATAGTCGGTTAAAACCCACTTTAGCTATAAGATGGGGAATTTATTCCCTGGCGGACTACTACGGTGTACACACAAATCCTAAAAACCAAACCTAACTTGATAAGGCTTTCCTCGTTCCTCGTTCCCATACTCAGTATGGGAATGCATTCATTGAGTCTCTGGCTCAATGCCTGACCGGAGGCAGAGCCTCTAATCAGCCATTCCCATGCTCTGCATGAGAACCAGAGAACAATGGGAAATCGAGCTTTTTTGGACTTGTGTGTACACCGTAGGGCAGACTAGGGGAGAATGAAATAACCGTGCTTAACTCCTAACTCCTAACTGAAAAAATTAAGGATTAATTTTTTCACAAAACCACTCTTGATTTTCATCACGCTGATAAAACCTTCGATTTTGTGGTTCGCCACGTAATTCTAAGTGATCTATCTGCACCGGATCGAGTAGCAGTAGGCAAAAATTAGGCATTGGCTGCACGGGGTCGGGTGCTGATGGTGCAAAAGCTTCTGGGGTTTCGACTCTGGGTTTACCAGGATGCGGCCAAGCAAACTGTAAACGCGCCGCATCACTCAATTCTTGCCACATACTGATCCGGGCTGGCTGTAAATCCTGGTCAGAATCATCACCGCTTACTAGGGTCAAACAACCTGTGATTCGGAATTGTTCTCGTGTATTGGGAAAGTACCAGCAAACTTCTGCCCAAGGTTGTTGCTGTATCTGGTCGGCTTTGGCGCTACGGACATCGGTGATAAATTTTAGCTGGTTTGTATCTTCCAGAAAGCCGCGAAAAACTAGGGTACGATTAGCGGGGCGACCGTTCGCTTGCACCGTTGCTAGTTGGAGGTAACGGGCATAAACAAGGCTGCGGTTGCGATGGAGCGCATGGGCGATCGCGCTTCGCCAAGGAGCAAGAGACATTGTAAAGTTCCGTACCTAAGTATTGAGTATACTACTTTATATGTTAACAAAACAGAAAATCTCTAATTATGTATAAATGGTTACAATCCCCGTAATAAATTTAACTGCCTTTACCAGTGGCAACACCACAACTCGGCAAACTGTTATCAAACAAATCTATCAAGCTTGCCATGAAATTGGCTTTATGTACTTGCAGAATTCAGGAATATCAAAAGACCTAATAAAGCAAGTATTCACTCAGAGCAAATCTTTCTTCAATTTACCTTTAGAAGTTAAGCAAAAGCAAGCTTGGAGTGATGAATTTAATAACACGGGTTATGTTGGTCTTGAGAGAGAACGTCTTGACCCCAATAAACCAGGCGACCTGAAAGAGGTGTTGAATTTAGATAAACAAGAGGCTGTAGACATAGATGCTTCTATTCTCGCCTTTTATGATAGTTGCACAGAACTTGCTAACACGGTATTGCAAGCATTTGCTTTGGCGTTGGAATTGCCAGAAGATTTTTTTATCACAAGACACAATCAACAAAATCATACCTTGCGATGGCTCCACTATCCCCCATTGCAGACACCACCCAAACCCGAACAAGTGCGTGCTGGTGAGCATTCCGATTATGGCAGTATTACATTACTTTTCCAAGATGACGTTGAGGGATTGGAAGTAAAGACAGCATCTGGAGAGTGGATTGCCGCGCCTGCAATTCCTGATACTATACTAGTCAATACTGGCGATTTAATGCAACGGTGGACAAATCATCTGTTTTGCTCAACTAAGCATCGGGTAATGATTCCGAGCGATCGCAGGGTGAACCAGTCCCGGTATTCTATCGCTTTTTTCTGTCATCCTAATGATGATACAAAAATTGCTTGTTTGGAGAGTTGCCAGAAAGAACAATCGCCTATTTATCCCCCTATCCTTGCGGGAAAATATCTTTTAAGTCGTTTAAAAGCAACTTATACAAATTCGTGACCGTAGGAGAATATCTGATCATAAATGACAAAAGGACTAGGGCGAACCTACCGTAAGTAAGCTCGCCCTAACTTGTATTTAATGTTGAATTGTCGTCGGAAGTTTGGAAATTCTACCTACGGCACGCTACGCGAACGTGGAGCCTGGGGTTAGGGTATAGAGAAAATCAGGAAAATCTTACCAAATTATTCAGGAGCCGTGTGAGGTTAACGTCTCATGCACGGTTTGTCAACGCCGAGTCAGGAGGGTGAATTCCTGGCTTAGGCATCCACTTATGACAATTGCAAAACTGACTTTTTGTTGACTCGACGAGTCATAACTGAAGTTGCACCCACAAAACCAATCACCAAAACTCCTAATAGAGAAGAAGACTCAGGAACTGCTTTGGTAACTACACTACCGGTGATACTCTTGTAGCTAGTGGCGACTGTGTGATTATCTGATTCAAAACCAGTTCCGCCAATATTGCTGAATTGAACCTGATCAAAAGTTCCGGCAACATCATAGAAGTTGATGAACGCATAGGGTTCTCCAGAATTCTGATTTGCGAATGTCGAATTAGGATTACCGTAGTAGCTGGCTTTATTTGTTAACGCTGCGATATATTTAACCACATCAGCAGTAGTTATAGTTTCTACAACCTTACCTTGTGAAAGAAATGTAAGTACGTTATTAGCGTCTCCTGCAGACCACCAAAGTCCAAAGTAACTTTGTGCGGTTGTCAAATTTAGGGTAGAAACCGTTTGACCAGATATGTTGGCGTTTACATCAAAATATTTGCCTGTTCCACCAGCACCACCATATTGGTCTGCATTCACAATCAGAGTATTCTTATAGCTACCAACATTTGTGGTTCCATCATTCGATTGAAAGCCTGTTGCACTGTAACCTGCTGTTTGTGCATCAAACGTTTGCACATGAGCATTCAGAAGATTTGATAATTGTGCATTTTGTACGCCTGCGTTTTCTATCGATACCGTAAAAGACGAAGCCATTACAGGACGGGTAATAGTAGCTAAAGACAAAACGATACCAGAAGCGATCGCGGACTTAATTAAAAGACTTTTCATTGTTACAATTCTTCTCGGTTTTAAAATTTTTCTCGTTCAAAGCCCATTGTGCGATATGCTTCTAGATTTAAACATCAGAAGGATTACTACTTTTTTGATTTGATTCTACCCAGATAAAAATGTAATTTATTGGACTTCATTTAGAGTAAAATCACTGATATTAAGTTCTGTAACATCTATCGCTTTATGTAGAGAGCGCAAAGTTATCGGTGCTAAATTGTAAACAAACTTTTTTTATAAAAGGTGCTATTTTGTGACTTGCAGGCAGTTTATATTTTTAGGGTTCTAGATAAAGAAGGCATGAGGCATGATGTCACCCGGAGGATAATTTGTCCGGGTCTGGAAGCATCAGCTTATCTGCTACTGGTCTTTCTCCAGTCAAGTATACCACCTGAGTTTTTTTGACATGGATAATAACATCAATTAAACTACCTATTGCAATCAACAAAAGAATCTTTATCAATGCATCCAATTGAAGAAGCTGCTGTTTCTACTCGCGTTATCGGTTTAATTAGTGGCACATCTGTAGATGGTATAGATGCTGCGTTGGTAGAGATTTCCGGTACAGAATTGGATCTCAAAGTTGAGTTGCTAGCTGGGGTAACATATCCCTATCCAGCCGAACTTAGAGAAAGAATATTAGCAGTTGGTGCAGGCGTTGCCATCTCAATGGCAGAATTGGCAGAAATAGATGATGCGATCGCCATTGTCTTTGCTCAAGCCGCCCAAAATATTCAAATTGGTCATCAGCCAGCCACTCTTATTGGCTCCCACGGTCAGACAGTTTATCATCGACCACCTGCGGATCGGGAAATCGTGAAGAAAACCACTCCCCACTCCCCACTCGGCTACAGTCTGCAACTAGGGCGCGGTGCATTAATTGCCCATCTTACAGGCATTACAACTGTGAGCAACTTCCGCGTTGCTGATATCGCTATTGGTGGTCATGGTGCGCCTCTGGTGCCCAGAGTAGATGCCTATTTACTCAGTCATCCCCAGGAGGGGCGTTGTATTCAAAACATTGGTGGTATTGGTAATGTTGCTTATATTCCGCCTCGGCATGGCGACTGGCTCTCAAAAATTCGCGCTTGGGATACTGGCCCAGGAAATAGTCTGTTGGATCTGGCGGTGGAGCATTTAAGCGCTGGTGCTAAAACTTACGATGAAGATGGCAATTGGGCAGCGAGTGGTACTCCTTGCCATCCATTGGTAGAACAATGGCTCAACCAAGACTACTTTCATTTACCACCGCCTAAATCCACTGGTCGAGAGTTATTTGGTGTGACTTACCTGCATGAGTGCTTAAAAGATGCCCAAGCATACCAACTTAATGCTGCCGACATACTGGCAACTCTTACGGAACTTACAGCTGCTTCAATTGTCCATAGTTACCGCACTTTTTTGCCGGAAATGCCACAACGCGTACTATTATGTGGCGGTGGTAGTCGCAATCTCTATTTGAAACAAAGATTACAGTTATTGTTGACATCAATACCAGTCTGGACTACAGATGAAGTCGGCTTGAGCGCAGATTTTAAAGAAGCGATCGCCTTCGCGGTTTTAGCCTACTGGCGACATTTGGGTATTCCTGGCAACCTACCTACTGCGACTGGGGCACCTCAAGAAGTGCTTTTAGGAGAAATTTACCGAAAAACTGGGTCTAAAGCCCCGTCATAAAGGACGGCTTTTCTTCCTGTAGTCTATCAATCCAGTCTTCAATCAACTGAGTCATCGTCTTAGTTAAATCTACGACTGGTAAAATAGCGGGATTTGATTTTGGACTCAAGACATTTCTCACTTGCTCGGATGGCCCTAAGATTGAATCACCCCAATTCTTTAAACAATCACTCAATACCATTAAGAAAGTCAGCAAGCATCACTCTACAAAGTTAAAAGGTTCGGTCAACCGGGAACGATCTAGAAAGAATTTAGTACGCAAGCATGAGGATGTTTCTAACCATAGGCGTGATTGGTTTTGGAAGCTAGCTCATGGACTAACGGATAGATTTGATGTGCTATGTTTTGAGACGTTAAATCTCAAAGGGATGCAATGTCTCTGGGGTAGAAAGATATCAGACTTGGCTTTTGGTGAGTTTATTCAAATCCTAGAATGGGTTGACAAAAAGAAGGATAAGCAATTGGTATTCGTGGATCAATGGTATCCATCCACCAAGACTTGTGTGCGATTCGTTTAATCTAAACCGAGAAATCGGGGGATGATTAGCCTCTATGGGGTAATCCTCAAAAGGAT
>NZ_JBALFC010000090.1:0-77085 GCF_036917755.1 Nostoc sp. | reverse complement strand
TCATCTCCCTCATCTCCCTCATCTCCCTCATCTCCCTCATCTCCCTCATCTCCCTCATCTCCCTCATCTCCCTCATCTCCCTCATCTCCCTCATCCCCATGCCCCATGCCCACTCTTCACTTGCGTGTCAACCTTGCGATTTGGTCGTCGTAACTACTATTTGCCCAACGCACGTAGATAAAAATTAATACCCATGCTGAGACAATTACCAGCGCCCCTAGTAAAATTCCCAGGCTGAGGCCAGGAACTACTAATGACCCCAGCAGGGGCTTATTGAACGCGATTAATAGGATAAAGCCAAAGTAAATAAACATCATGGCTCCAGTGAGAATCAGGGATACCCGCCAACGTTCAGCCGCGAGAGCCTGGAGAGCCTTTGTGCGATCGCTCATGTCTTCCTTTAGGTTGAGAAGATTAGGTCAGATTGTCTCATTGAAGTTGATTTATGCGTAATTTTCTTAAAGATTATTAGTAAATCTATTGCTATTTCAGGTAATAAAATTAACTAGCTATTTGTGATTTTCTTAAAATTTAATGTGCTTTATTATACTAAAAAATTCAACTCTTATCTAAGATTATTTAATTTTTATATACTAAAAATAAAAATAAATACGTACTTACTACAAGGTTTTAAAATCCTTAAAGTGTTATGAAATCTTTTTAAGCTACCAAATTAACTGAGATTAATTAATAAAAGTAGCAGATTTTTATTTACAAAATATACCAAAAATTACCGTAGCGCATTAAGTAAATGTTCTAGTAATATTTGTATCAAGAACTTAATATTATACAGATAGGGCATTACCAAAATTTAGTAAAGTATGTTTATCCAAACACTCATCACAGAGCCGATTCATTTTTTCAGAATCGTTATAATTGTCATATTTTCCATCACTTTGCATGAACTTGCTCACGGCTGGGCTGCGATGAGTCAGGGAGATAACACTCCACAACAAACTGGTCATCTGACACTTAATCCTGTAGTTCACATGGGTAAAGAATCCCTGATATTTCTCTGTCTCATGGGTATAGCTTGGGGACAAATGCCCGTCAACCCATCTAAATTTCGCTCTGGCAAGCTAGGCAATATTTTGGTATCAGCAGCAGGGCCATTGTCGAATCTGGCTTTAGGCATTCTATTTATTGTCCTACTCAAACTTTTCTTTAAACCTAGTCTTTCAGAAGTCTTCAGTGTCGAATTTCTTTACCTAGCGGCTCGGATTAATTTGACGTTGTTTCTGTTTAATTTGCTGCCAATTCCACCACTTGATGGCTTTCATGTTTTCAGTGAGATTTTTCCTCAACTAAAGCCACTGCAATATACCCAATTCGGACTCTTTGCCATGATGCTTCTATTTATAATTCCGGGTTTTGGGATAGGAATTAGTAGGATTGCTGATTTATTTATCCGGTCAGGATTGGGGATATAAACAGCAACTTTTAGGCAAAGACAAAAAAAATTTGAATGAAAATCAAACAAAAACTTATAGTTGCTGCTACTAGCATTGCCTTGAGCATTGCTGCTGTACTTGTGCTATCTGGAGAGTCAATGGCGAATTGTTTATAGCGTGTCAAAAACACCCTCAGAATAGGTTAGACCATTTTGAGCGATCGCTTGTAACTTTTGTGCCCATTCCAGCCATTTCGTTTCCATAGTTTTTTCCAAGTTTGTGTAAATTAGTGCAAGCAAGTATCTGATTAATAAATTTTATTTGACGATGCTTCTCACTGGAGTTTAGACTAAATCATGACAAAGTGGCCCAGTAGTACTGAGTTAACAAATTACACACCTAAAAATATAAAAACGAAAATATCAAGCCGACTTTGCTGGTTGCTTTTTGTGGTTGATAGTAGCCTTTTTAACTGTTGGGTAACGAATTATACGCGGTCGTGGCTTGCCAGTAGTCCACCCAGGTGACTTACCATCATGACCACAAGTGATCGCCAAAAAGTCTACCCTAAAAAAGTGGTTGAAGCGCAGATTACAAGCTGATTTCAGCTTCTTGTCTTCCCAAGTGGAAATGAAGGACTGGTAAGGCTTTTGGAAAACTTTTCGGTCTACTGAAACTATGTAGCTTGGTTGTCACGGTAAAAGAGCGTGATCGCCTACCATCTCACCCCAATGGTCTGTTTTTCTAAGTGAACATACTCTATTTCAGTGTCCCCATCGTCATTGATTAGATTAATAGCAACTTCTACGGGAATAGTGCAACTTTGTGATTTCCCAGAGATAGTAGTTCGCTCTATGGTCTTGTATTCGCCTTGCTCAGAATCATAGAAACCAATGTCTTCGTTTGGAGTATGCCCATCAGGGTGAAATACAACTATGGCATCCATCTTAAAGGTTATTGTGTTGTCTTCTTGGCGTAATAGTGACATATTACGGATTTCTACTGACTCTACCTCAACTTCTATTTCATCAATGAAATCTATTTGGTCTTTTGGATGACGCCCATCTATAAACTCAAGTGCGAGGAAATCTTCGGCAACATCTTCTTTTATTTGGTCTATATGCCTGGTTAAGTGTTCTAAGTAATTAGGTGTCATTTTTTGGCGTTGAAATGTTCTTATCTATTATGCAAATATCTTGTAGAGATGCCTATAGAAAATTACTTAGCCTTGCTAATAAATACAGTAAGGGTACGCTATACCGCACCCTTACTACAATTGTCAAAAACTATCAGATTTTTTCAGTAGTTTAAGAGCTAACTTTCTTATGCATCATCTAAAGCTGCAATTCCAGGTAATACCTTGCCTTCAAGTAACTCCAAGCTAGCGCCGCCGCCGGTGGAGATGTGGCTCATTTGGTCAGCTAAACCAACCTTTTCCACAGCCGCTACTGAGTCACCACCGCCGATAATGGTAGTTGTGCCAGTTTTGCTAATTTCAGCGAGGGTATGAGCGATCGCTTCCGTACCTACCGCAAACTTATCAAACTCAAACACACCCATCGGCCCGTTCCAAATTACCGTTTTGGTATCTGCAAGCGCGTCTTGGAAAACTTTCACCGAGTCTGGGCCAATATCCAAACCCATCCAACCATCTGGGATATTCTCAATGCTAACGGTTTGAGAATTGGCATCAGGGGCAAAGTTATCTGCTACTACCACATCTGTGGGAAGCAATAAAGCAACACCACGCTCTTTAGCTTTAGCTTCCAAAGACTTCGCCAGTTCCAGCTTGTCTTCTTCCACCAACGACTTACCAACATTCAAACCACGGGCTTTGTAGAAGGTGAAAATCATTCCACCGCCGATGATCAGCTTGTCGCACTTCTCCAGCAACGTTTCAATCACACCAATTTTACTGGAAACCTTAGAACCGCCAATAATTGCCGCCAAAGGACGTTGGGGATTTTCAATGGCGTTTTGCAGATATTGCAATTCCTTCTCAACCAAATATCCAGCCACAGAAGGACTGAGGAATTTAGTCACACCTTCAGTAGAAGCATGGGCGCGGTGTGCAGTACCAAAAGCATCATTTACATAAAAATCAGCATTAGCTGCCAATTTTTTCGCAAATTCTGGGTCGTTTTTCTCCTCTTCTTTGTAAAAACGAACATTTTCCAGTAACAGCACTTGGCCATTTTGCAACGCGCCAACTTTAGCTGCAACTTCATCACCAATGGAGTCATCAGTTTTTATGACTTCTTGCCCCAGTAACTCCGACAGACGCTTGGCAACGGGAGTTAGGCGTAATTTGTCATCCACACCCTTGGGACGCCCAAAATGGCTTGCTAGAATGACCTTAGCACCCTTCTGCGTCAAATCTCTGATGGTTGGTAAAGCTGCGCGAATCCGAGTATCGTCGGTAATGTTGCCTTGATCGTCCACAGGCACATTAAAGTCAACCCGCACCAAGGCACGTTTCCCAGAGATATCAGCCGAAGATAAACTTGCTAAACTTTTTTTGGACACACCAAACTCTCCTAATTGCCTTTTTGTTATTGTTTTGAAAGTAGAACCATCAAGATTTTACCGGAGTCAGGGGTACCCAAGTGACAGATATATTTAAGACAGTACTATTTCCTATTGATCAAAGCCGGGAAACGCGGGAAGCTGCTGACGTTGTTACCAACGTAGTCAAAAAGTACAGCAGTCGCTTGGTGCTGCTGTCTGTGGTAGAAGAACCACCAAAAGACGCGCCTAGTGCAGATCCGATGGTGTCACCAGAGGTAGTTGCCAAACTGCTGGAAAATGCCCAATCTTTATTTTCTGGGCAAGGAATTAAATCCGAAACCCTGGAAAGGCAAGGCAAACCAGCTTTTACGATCTGCGATGTCGCTGATGAAATCGGGGCAGATTTAATTATTATGGGCTGTCGGGGGCTAGGCTTGACTGAAGAGGGAGTAAGTGATAGTGTTACCACTCGCGTGATTAACCTTTCCCCTTGCCCAGTGCTGATTGTGCCTTAGCTGTAGTCAAACAATTTTGGATTTTGGATTTTAGATTGATTTCAGCAATCAAGTCATTAGCGGGTGCATCCCAGTTTTTAGGTGAATTCTAGTAATAAAAAACTCCACCCACTCAAGGGATGGAGTTTTTGGGCATGGGGAATGGGGCATAGGCTGGGATTGCTTCGTTCCTCTCTCCGAGAAGCACTCGCGTTTACAATGGCGCTTTTCTCGTCGCATTAATAATAAATTTTACCTCCTCCCCATTTATCCCCAACAACTTTCGGTTGCAAGAGAATATGACCAGCAACAGCTACCAAGTCATCATCCGTCAGATTTCTCATTTCTGTGAAAACATCTGCGCTTTTAATACTGGGATGTATTTCTGAAATCTCCTCTTCCCCATCGTAAGTAGTGGGATTTTTCATGTATTCCACCAATCCTTGAATGTTATTACGGTTTGGTGTTGCCAGTGCCAGAGATTCTGATTCGAGTCCCACGTTCTGGTTTGTCTTGGTAACTCCCCCAGCATGACATTGGGCACAAGCGTAATTAAATAAACGTTTACCTTCTTTGATTTGTTTCAGGTTGAGTACAACGGTATCACCCTGATTATTTAATGGCACTGTTCGGACTGCGGCATCCAACTCCACTGCCGTCGCGCTATCGACAATAAACTGGAACGTCAGCAAAACAGTAGCTAAGACAACGCCAATTATTCTTTTAATCATGTTTCCCCTTAAATATTTTGATCCTCAACACAGCTAAGAAAGCAATATTCAATCTCCATCCGTCCCAATTGTTTAAGGGACTTCCAATTAAAAAAATATCCAATTTTGTAGGGTGTGTTAGCGTCAAGAGTACAGCATCATGTTGATCTAACGTCCCCTACAATTAATGGATAATTTCTTTTTTGCTATTCCCTAATAATGGGGTAAAAATTATTAGCAAAACTCAACAGAGTTACGGTAGAGGATGGAAAAAAGTTCCATATTGTAACCCAGGAAAAATGTAATTCAATTCAATGAAAATCACTGATATAATAATTGCTGCTAAGACAGCAACTACAGGAACCATTGTGAAAAATTTCAAAAAATAACGTGACTCCATGATTTTTCTCCCAAATCAACTAAATTTGCATTTACAAGATGTCATTCTTTATTGGGTTTATTGACAGTTGATAGTTAATCAGTGACCATCAACTGTCAATAGCCTTTAGCGAATTGAAATCGGAATTTCTTCATCTTTGGCAACTAATTCACCACTGAGAAATGCTTGAACTGCTGATGCCGGCCAAACAAAAGCCAATATCATACATTTGACGAACAGTGGCAGATCGATAAATAGTTCTTTTTCTTCTGGGGAACCAAGTTTTTGAATTGCCCGCAAATAGGAACGACCAGTCCAGCCAATCCAACCGGCAATGTAGAGAAATATCACTATGGGAATCAGCACGTCTAAGGCAAGGCTGAGGCGGTCAAGAACTAAATGAGGTAAACCATCATCGCCACAAAGTAACTGAGAATAAGCCTTTAATGGCTTTGTCGTGTAATAACTATCAGGGGCATTTTGCACTCGTTCTACAAATGCAGATGATTCGGCACAAGGAACTAATGTAGTATTCTCCGCTAAAGCTGAGGTGATAATACCAAGCCAGAGAATAATTACCAAAACCAAAGTAAATATTCGTTTCATAATTTTGTTTGCTCCTAGAGATGATATTAATTACGATTTGCCGGATAGGTATTTGCTGCATATGTGATCAAAAGCACGCAAAATGATACAGCTACTAATAAACCAAAAAACACTCCCGTTCCCGTTGAAGCGAATTGTCCCTCGCCATAGGCAAGAAAGATATGTTGCATGAAAATACCTCACTATTGTTAATGGTTAGCTGAATTCGATAAATAAAGTATGAAGCGTAAAGGATGAATGATGAAGTAAGAACTCGGTACATGGCGGACTACGTGCCGCCACGCTAACGCCCATCATTAGCGTGAAAAATCTTTGAGCATAATTTCATAATTCATACTTCATCCTTCAGTTCGACCAGCCTATATTGATTCCCTCAAGCAAGATTGAAGAATTGGAAATCTGGAGAATGATTAACAAGAAAACGAAAAACAATAGCATTAAAACAGCCATGAATGGTGTGGTTCCCCAGCCAGGAGCAACTTTACCTGCTTCAGTATTTAAGTTTCTGAGAAAGTATTGCAAAGGTGCGATTTTTTTGGATTTAAACTTTTGTTGTTGCATGGCATGGATTGCTTTAAAGGATGAAGTATGAAGTTGACTGTTAACTGTCAGCAGTCAACAGTCAACTGTTTTATTTGGAAGTTCTTAAACAGATGGTTCCTGAGTTGAAGTTGAAGTTGAAGTTGAAGCTAAAGCCTTCTCTTTAGCCTTCTCCTTCTTGCGTGTGCTTAAATCTCCTACCTTCTGGAAGACACCAAACTCGACTTGTTCTTCCAAGTCTGCGTCAATTCCAGCAAAGACATCCCGGTATATGGTGCGAGAACCATGCCAAATGTGTCCGAAAAACCACACTAGGGCAAAACAAGCATGGAAAAAGGCAAAGAAGCCCCGGTTACTCGTCCGGAAAACTCCATCAGAGTTGTATCTCTGGCGGTCAAATTCAAAAACTTCACCGAGTTGAGCTTTGCGGGCATATTGCTTGACATTGAAGGGATCTGTAAAGGTTTGACCATCCAGTCTCCCACCCAAAAAGCTGACTGAAACCCCAGATTGCTCGAAGCTAAATTTTGATTCTGCTCGCCGGAAGGGAATATCGGCACGGACAATATCATCTTTATCTGTTAAGACGACAGGGAAATTTTCAAAGAAAGCCGGCATTCTTCGTACCGTTAATTCCCGACTTTCACTGTCTTTAAATACTGGATGACCGAGCCAATCTATAGCTAACCCATCGCCATCCACCATTCGACCAACTCGGAACAGACCGCCTTTGGCAGGATTATTGCCAATGTAATCGTAGAAAGCCAGCTTTGTGGGAATGGCTGACCAAGCTTCTGAAGGAGTTTTACCTTCATTCAAGCCAACTTGAACCCGCCTGTCAATCTCTTGTTTAAAGTAGTCTTGATCCCACTGGTAGCGAGTTGGTCCCCACAATTCTATAGGTGTGGTAGCACTGCCGTACCACATAGTACCAGTAGCTACAAAAGCTGCGAAAAAGAAAGTTGCCAGCCCACTGGCGAGAGCCGTTTCAATATTTCCCATCCGTAGTGCCCGATATAGCACCTCCGGCGGTCGAACAGCTAAATGGAACAGCGCACCGATAATGCCTACAACCCCTGCGGCAATGTGGTGAGCGACAACCCCACCCGGATTAAAAGGATTAAAGCCCTCTGGCCCCCACACCGGGGCGACAGGTTGCATATGCCCTGTTAAACCGTAGGGGTCGGAAACCCACATACCCGGCCCAAAAATGCCGGTTAGATGGAAAGCACCAAAACCAAAGCAGAGTAAACCAGCTAATAATAGATGAATACCAAAAATCTTAGGCAAATCTAAAACTGGTTTATCGGTTTCGGGGTCAAAGAATGTGGCGACATCCCAGTATACCCAGTGCCAGCAAGCAGCTAGGAATTCCAAACCGGAAAATACGATGTGAGCGATCGCTACAGTTTCAAATGTCCAAAAACCCGGATCGACAAAGTTTTCACCTGTAATGCTCCAGCCTTGCCAGGAATTTGTCACCCCCAAACGCGCCACAAAAGGCATTAAAAAACACCCCTGTCGCCACATGGGATTGAGTACTGGATCGCTGGGGTCGTATAGAGCCAGTTCATACAAAAGCATGGAACCGGCAAAGCCCGCACAAAGGGCATTGTGCATTAAGTGTACTGCTAGCAATCGTCCTGGGTCATTCAAGACCACTGTATGGACGCGATACCAAGGTAATCCCATTTGTTATGCTCCTTGTAAAAAGTTAGGAGAGACGCGATTAATCGCGTCTGTACAAGAGTTAGGAGTTTTGAATTCATGGCTCTTAACTTTTAGAAAAACAGTTGCAGGTATGTGCCTGATATGGATTTGGGAAAAAAGGTTTTCAACAACATTACAAGCACAGAAAAAAAGGCGATCGCAATATTCCCAACTATGGGAGCAATAATTTTCTGAAAATCTAATTTGGGCATGGGGCATTGGGTATTGGGCATTGGGCATTGGGCATTGGGTATTCTCCTTGTCTCTCTCATCTCCCTCATCTCCCTCTGCTCCCCAGTCCCAAATACCTAATCCAGTGGATTCATAGACCTAACTGGCTCGTCTTCACGCTCCAAACCTCTTTCAAAACCGGCGGCGGCGGCGCGGGCGCGTCCAGCGTGCCAAAGATGACCAACTAAGAACAGGAAAGCAAAGATAAAGTGTGCAGAAGCTAGCCAGGTACGTGGTGATACGAAGTTAAAAGCATTTATTTCGGTCGATACACCACCTACTGAGTTCAGAGAACCTAAAGGTGCATGAGTCATGTACTCTGCTGCGCGGCGAATTTGCCAGGGTTGAATGTCATGCTGAATCTTATCGATGTCTAGTCCGTTGACACCGCGCAATGGTTCTAGCCAAGGCGCCCTAGTATCCCAGAAGCGCATTGTTTCACCACCGAAGATGATTTCTCCTGTAGGCGATCGCATTAAATATTTACCTAAGCCTGTGGGGCCTTGAGCCGAAGCGACGTTCGCCCCCAATTTTTGGTCACGCACTAAGAAGGTCAAGGCTTGGGCTTGCGATGCTTCTGGGCCTGAAGGGCCGTAGAATTCACTGGGATAGGCAGTGTTATTAAACCAAATAAACATGGATGCAATTAAAGCTTGCCCAGCAACGTTACCTAAGCTTTGTGAAAGGTAAGCTTCACCCGACCAGGTAAAAATACCGTGAGTCCATTTAAAGGGCTTGGTGATAATATGCCAAATACCACCCAAAATTAGAAGGCTACCCATCCAAATATGACCGCCGACCAAATCCTCTAGGTTATTAACGCCAGCAATATTACCTGCACCACCTGTAATTCCTTTTAACAGATAACCAAAGATGATGCGGGGGTCGAGCGTGGGCTGGGTAACAAGGCGCACATCACCGCCGCCCGGTGCCCAAGTGTCGTATATGCCGCCCCAAAGCGTGGCTTTGCCGACAAGTAAGAACGCTGCCACACCCAAGGCGATTAGGTGATAGCCCAGGATACTAGTAACTTTGTCCTTATCACTCCAATCGAAATCAAAAAAGCCAGCTAGCTTTTCGGGGCCTCTGAGTGCATGATATAGACCACCAATACCTAAAACGGCAGAGCCAATCAAATGCGTCACAGCGATCGCAAAAAATGGGAAGACACTTGTAATTACTCCCCCCTGTCCCACACCAATACCCAATGTCGCGATGTGCGGCATCAAAATTAAGCCCTGGTCATACATCGGCTTGTCTGGGACATAGTGAGAGACTTCAAACAACAACATTGCTCCCGCCCAAAAAGCCACTATGCCTGCATGGGCGACGTGTGCGCCTAAAAACTTACCAGACAAGTTAATAAAACGGGCATTACCAGCCCACCAAGCATATCCGGTAGATGCTTGGTCACGACCTTCTGCTGCTGGGGCACTGATTTTCGGTTTAGTTGAAGAACGACCTAAAGAGGTTTCCATTTTTATTTGTCCTTTGACTTTTGTCCCTTTAGTTATGAGCGCCGGAAGTCGGCGCTCAGACTTCTCTCTTCGTCATTTGTCAATAACTAATGACTAATAACCAATGACCAATGACTAAAGTGCATTTCCACGAGGTAATACTTCTTCTGGAAACTGGAAGTGTTCGTGGGGTTGGTCTCCTTGCGCCATCCAGGCTCTAGCCCCTTCATTCAAGAGAATGTTTTTGGTATAAAACGTTTCAAATTCTGGGTCTTCTGCTGCTCGTATCTCTTGGCTAACAAAGTCGTATGCCCGCAAATTAAACGCCAAACCCACCATACCGATCGCACTCATCCACAAACCAGTTACCGGCACAAATAACATGAAGAAGTGCAGCCACCGCTTGTTAGAAAAGGCAATCCCAAAAATCTGCGACCAGTAGCGGTTTGCTGTCACCATTGAGTAAGTTTCTTCAGATTGGGTGGGGCTAAAGCCACTAAAAGTATTAAAACCTGTGGTGTCTTTAAACAAAGTATTTTCCACCGTGGCACCGTGTATTGCACACAACAATGCTCCGCCTAAGACACCTCCCACACCCATCATGTGGAAAGGGTTGAGGGTGTAGTTATGGAAAGCTTGAAAGAATAATAAAAAACGGAAAATTGCAGCTACCCCGAAGCTGGGAGCAAAAAACCAGCTAGATTGACCCAAAGGGTACATCAAGAATACAGAAACAAAAACGGCAATCGGTGCAGAAAAAGCGATCGCATTATAGGGACGAATGCCCACAGTTCGCGCAATTTCCATTTGCCGCAACATGAAACCCATTAAAGCAAGGACACCATGAAAGGCGACGAAATTCCACAAACCGCCAATTAGAAACCACCGCCTTAAATCTCCCTGAGCTTCCGGCCCCCACAGGAAAAGTAGGGAGTGACCCATACTATTTGCAGGAGTGGAAACCGCAGCAGTTAGGAAATTGCAACCTTCCAAGTAAGAGCTAACTATGCCGTGAGTGTACCAGGAAGTAACAAACGTTGTGCCAGTAAACCATCCCCCCAATGCCATATAGGAGCAAGGGAAGAGTAATAAACCAGACCAACCGATAAATACAAAGCGATCGCGTTTCAGCCAGTCATCAAGGACAGTAAACCATCCCCAGCCTGCGTAACCGCGTCGGAGAGCTATAGTCATATAATTTGTCCTTTGTAAATAACTAATGACCAATGACCAATGACTAATGACTAATGACCAATGATCAATGACAATTTACCAATCCGTCCGACCATTATTCTGAAAATAAGGAGGGCCCGGAGAGGCGAGAGTTTGAATGATATGATCGAAATAAGGAGTGGCGATCGCAGCATCCTCATCCCCCAAGAGTTCCCGTGCTGCTTCTTTGATACAGCGCACCGCCTCCACCCAATTGAAAATCGGAATTCCCAAAGATTGATACATTTCCTTCATTCCAATGGTGCCAATATCTTCCAAAGGTTGCTCATTCCCCGCCAAAATACAGTAAGCAACTAAACGGATATACCAACCTTGGTCGCGTTGACAGGAAGCAGTCTTCCTCATATTGCCACTATTACTGGGTGTCACCGGACACACCTTCCAGAACTTATCACTAGCTCGTTCTACCAATCGACTTTGGTTCTTTGCCAAAGTTGTAGCAATGCGAATCCGTTGTTCCCCCGAATCGCAAAAATTCTGAATCATCCGAATTTCTGCCGGGGTAGGATAACGCAATTCTTCATCAGCGTTCAGAATCACCTGCTTGACTAAACTCATAGCAATTTTGGATTTTAGATTTTAGATTTTGGATTTTGGATTTGGGCATTGGGCATTGGGAAAACACTTTCTTCATCCCCCTCATCCCCTTTCACAAATCGCTCACCTCTGGTTCTGCATAACTCAGTTCTGCTGACATTTCGACATTTAACTCATGTCCATTCGCGGACTCTAGCAAAAGTTGTACTTTGCCGTTGCGGTTGTTAGGAACAAATCGATCCAGTTGCGATTGCGATGAAAGCAGCGATTTTTCTGACATATTGAGAGCATGAGAAGCTGATGACTGTCGCATCGCCAAACCCCTTGGTGTTACATACCGCTCATAGGGAACCGTATCTTCACCAAAAACTTCAATGTATTCTGCACTGTCGATTATTTTGTCAATCAAAGCGTAGAAGCCCTGATTTGCACAGATATCGTAATAGCGATTCATTTCCTCACGTCCGTAAGTAGGACGACCCAACAACCGCCGATGGATGTATTCAATCGCTTTAGTTACATACAAAGGTTCCCAATAGGTTTTGCGGAATAATTTCGACTTAGCTAACTGACGAATAAACTCCCGCATCGTAATTTCGCCAGATAATAACTCTGACTCCACAACAGATGTTAAACGCTGACCTTCAAAAACATCGCGCCCAAATATCTGTCGATAAGCTGCCTGAATCACTGCTGATGATGAATTTTCCGTCAGGCTGATACTAAGTCCGGTGGGCAATTTTGGGCTAGAACCGTTTGTTTCATGACCATTCCGGTGATTTGTCTGTACTAGCTTCATCACCCTTCCCAAAGAGCCTGGAACTTGTCCAAAGCCTTCAGAACTAATCAGGATGCGACGATTATCTTTCCCAAAGGGTGCAGAATTGTGTAGAGTCGTTGCAGGCAAAGTCTCCACAGGAAAGATCGCACCGAACTGAATTTCTAGCGGGTCATTACCAGAACCATAGGGATGCTGATTGGGTAAAGGTTTCTGATACTTCCCAAAAAGGGTGAGAAACTGAGGAACTTTGCGAACAGAAGCGCTGTACTTTAACAATTCCAGTTGCGGTCCCCAATTGCGGCATTCTTGAGCTTCCTGACCTAAGCCGCGCAGGTATGGTACAGTTTCTTCTGTGAAATAATCAGCGTATTCTTGGGAATCTACCAACGCATCTATCAGCTTATGCAGACCACCTTTGGTAATAATGGCAAAGTATTCTTGAAACTCCGCCAGA
This sequence comes from Nostoc sp., assembly GCF_036917755.1. Taxonomy (GTDB): domain Bacteria; phylum Cyanobacteriota; class Cyanobacteriia; order Cyanobacteriales; family Nostocaceae; genus Nostoc. The sequence goes on along the minus strand of NZ_JBALFC010000090.1, from coordinate 64,054 downwards.
GAACTCAACCCCCGTCCTAAAAAGTGACGCATCGCCAATTCGATAACGCGACTAATAGTAAACGGTTCATAGAATAAGCGGCGGTAGAGGCGGGATTTACCCAAGCGGCGGATAAACTCTTTCGTCGAGATTTGACCGCCTTTAACCTGAGATTCCAATTCACTAGCGGGAAAATCATAAGTTGCGGTGATATCGCGCTCAAAGACTTGACGATAAGCAGCTTGAATTGCCGCTTGCTTTTCCGTTTCTGATAGCACCGACTTGATCACAAATTTTAGTCGATGTTCTGCCGCGATCGCATAACTTTGAGGTAATACTAAACCTTGCTGTTCGTTAGAAACCCCAACCCTGAGTTTTACTGAGGGTTTTTCTGCTAAATATTCAGTTATCAATGTCTGAAAAGATTGCTTTATCAGTTCCCCCGCCTCAGCATTTTCTGGGAAGTAAGTAAGGGATTGGCGTTGCATTTCCTTGAGAGCAACCACAGTAGCATCCGTTACATCTTCTGGAATGACACCGCGTAATCCCCGAACATTAGCTGTCAGAATACTGTCATCTCCTGCAACTATGGCAAAAGTGATATAACGTAAGAACCATGCTAAATCTCGCATGGATCTTTTCATTCTCGTTGCCCCATAGCGAGAGATATTGATAAAGCGGAAACCCCCAGGAAGTGGTTCTCTATCAGTCAAAAGAGTCCGCGCTCGTTCCAACCAACCGCTCAAAGGATTAAAAAAGTTTAGATTGTCTGTTAAGTTGAGGCGTTCCTTACTAGAAGTAACACCACTTCTCCTCGCCGCCGTCAGGTAATCCTCAGCCACATAATAACCAGAACCAGGTAATCCCACAGGGTCTTGAGGCTTTTCCAGATAAGCCATCGGCGAACCACCATAAAAAATCCGGTTTGCTCCAGCAGACACAATTTCGTCTGCATTACGAGTCAATGTTTCCAGAATTTCTAACCGCTGATTACCAGAACTAAAAAATGCTCCTAGTTCCTCAACTTCAGTCTGCTTTAAATAGCGGTCTTGTTGTTCAGATTGCGAAATTACTGCAATAGGTAAAGTCTGATATCTTTGCGGGTAAGTAACAGGGCTACCACCACTTGCTTTTATATTCATTGTTAAAAAGGTAATTGGTAATTGGTAATAGTTAGAAGTTACAGCATAATTCAGAATTCAGAATTCAGAATTCAGAAGTAAAACAGGCTTTATACCTAGCTTTAAGACTTAGCTTGTGTACTTCATCAACTTGAAATCTGCTGTATTAATTCAAAATTCTTAACTCCTAACTCCTAACTCTTCCTTAAGGTGTCAACTCCTGAATTAAGTAGTCAAAGTAAGGTGCTAACTCCGCAGCATCTTCTAAATTAAAAAGGTCTAAAGAAACTTCTTTCAGACAACGAATTGCTATCACTAGATTGGGGAGTGGAATTTCTAAAGAGTTATACATTTCCTGAACCCCAATAGTGCCAATTTCTGCGAGCGGCTCGATATCTTGCAGCAGTATAGAATATGTAATCAGACGAATATACCAACCTTGGTCACGCAAACAGGAAGACCGATAAATTCTATTCCCACTATTACTGGGAGTATCATGACATCGTTCCCAAAACTTGAGACTTGCCTTTTCGACAATTTTTTCTTCATTTTCTGTCAGAGTTACAGCAATACGCAGCCGAGAAAATCCACCTTCATAAAAGTTGCGAATAGCGTTTAACTCACCAGGATTGAGATAGCGAGCTTCCCGATCAGCGCTAGCAATTGATTTTGTAATAATGCTCATAGGAGTGGGGAGTGGGGAGTGGGGAGTGGGGAATGGGGGAATGAGGAGGATGAGGAGGATGAGGGGGATGAGGGGGATGAGGAGGATGAGGGAGATGGATTGACTTTCAATTCCTAACTCCTAACTCTTAATTCCCTACTCCCTACTCCCTACTCCCTACTCCCTACTCCCCACTCCCCAATTATTTAGCTCAAGCCAGAAGCAATGTAGTCGAAATAGACACCCAGTTCTTTACCCGCATCAGCACCTACGATGCTTGTGGATACTTCTTTCAGGGCTTGCACCGAGCGGATAGTTGCACCAACAGGAACGCCCAAAGAGTTGTAAGTTTCTCTCAAGCCATTTAGAATCCGCTCATCAAGAATTGATGGATCACCAGCTAACATGGCATAGGTGGCGTAGCGCAGAAAATAATCTAAATCCCGGATACAAGCTGCATAACGACGGCAAGTATACATATTCCCACCAGGGCCAGTAATATCCGTGTAAAGTAGAGATTTAGCAACTGCTTTAGTGACAATATTTTTAGCATTGGCACTAACTGTGGTGGCTGCACGAGCACGGACTTCACCACTCTGGAAATAACTTTGCAGCTTGTCTAAAGAACTATTATCTAAGTATTTGCCTTGAACGTCAGAGGTATTAATCAAAGCAGTAATTGCATCTTGCATTATTTTTCTCCTAAATTTATTTCCGAAATATTGGTAATTAGCAGTTAGGAAAAGATGAAGTAAGAACTTACTTTTTTAAACTTCATACTTCATCCTTAACTTTCCTATGACAACGCTCTAATGATGTAGTCAAAATAAGGTCCGACTTCGACTGCATCTTCCTCACTCAGCAAAGATATGGCTTCATCTTTAACGCAGCGCATAGCCTCAACGATATTTCTGAGAGGAATTTCTAAATTGTTGTACATTTCCTTAATGCCAATCGTGCCAATTTCTTCCAGGGGTTTCTCACTGCCTGCTAAGATAGAATAGGCAACTAAGCGGACATACCAACCCTGGTCGCGTTGACAAGAAGCTGTCTTGCGCTCATTGCCGCTATTACTGGGAGTGTTAGGACACCGTTCCCAAAATTTTTGGCTACCATTTTGGACAATTTGTTGTTCGTTCTGTGATAATATTTTGGCAATGCGAATTCGCTGCTCTCCACTTTTCAAAAATTCTTGAAAAACTCTTAGCTCTTTGGGAGCAGGATAGCGAGATTCACTATCAGCATTCAAAATCAATTCTGTAACTATGCTCATTGTTTACTCTTGGTTATTTGTTAGTAGTTAGTAGTCAGCTGTTTTTCCACTGAACAATTGCCTAACCAGCAATTGCAGGCGCTTGAAGTGCAACTGGCACAGAATATGCTTCGCCACTAGCAAGATCCAATGGGAAGTTATGAGCATTGCGCTCGTGCATTACTTCAAAGCCCAAGTTTGCCCGATTCAAAACATCAGCCCAAGATGGAAGTACATGACCTTCAGAGTCGAGAATTGAGTTATTGAAGTTAAATCCGTTCAGGTTAAATCCCATTGTGCTGATACCTAGAGCTACAGCCCAAATGCAAACTACGGGCCAAGCTGCAAGGAAGAAATGGAGCGATCGGCTATTGTTAAAGCTGGCGTACTGGAAAATCAAACGACCAAAGTAGCCGTGCGCCGCAACAATGTTGTAAGTCTCTCCTTCTTGACCGAATTTATAACCAAGGTTCTGGGATTCTAATTCGGTGGTTTCACGTATCAAGCTAGATGTTACCAGTGAACCGTGCATGGCACAGAATAGTGAACCTCCAAGTACTCCAGCCACTCCCAACATATGGAAGGGATGCATCAAGATATTGTGTTCGGCTTGAAACACAAACATGAAATTGAAAGTACCACTGATACCCATAGGCAGACCATCAGAAAAACTGCCTTGTCCAATGGGATAAATCAAGAATACGGAGGTTGTAGCTGCCAACGGTGCGCTGTAGGCTACGCAAATCCAAGGACGCATACCAAGACGGTAAGATAATTCCCATTCACGCCCCATGTAACAACTAAGGGCAGGTATGTAATGAAATGCAATCATCTGGTAGGGGCCACCGTTGTATAGCCATTCGTCCATAGAAGAGGCTTCCCAGATGGGATAAAAATGTAAGCCTATAGCGTTGGACATGGGAACTACGGCGCCGGTAATGATGTTGTTACCGTAGAGTAGTGAACCAGCTACCGGTTCGCGGATACCGTCAATGTCAACTGGCGGCGCGGCGATGAAGGCGATGGTGAAGACGCAGAAGGAAACTCCCAAGAGGGGAATCATTAAGACACCAAACCAGCCGATATATAGCCGATTTTCAGTGCTAGTAACCCAATTACAGAACCTTTCCCAGGTTGGGAAACGGCGCCTCTCTCGTTGCAAAATCGTAGTCATAAATAATTCCAAATTCAAAAACTTCTTGTTTCTCGTTCCCAATCTCAGGCTGGGAATGCCTACAGGTGGGCTACTGCCTCATACTGGCGATCGCCGAAGGTAGAAACTCTCTGAATGCGTTCACAGTCTGACACTGGGAACGAGGAATCTAAAATGCTATGAAATGCACGTTCCCAAGTAATTTAAAATTCAAAACTCAACGGGATGGCTTCCCCTGTAGCTAAATCTTCAGAGAAGTTATAAACTCGGCGATCGCTTTCGCCTGCCACTTTTATCCCCAAATCAGCCCAATCAATTGTGTCTGCCCAAGTGTTAATAACTCGGCCTTGGCTTTTGATTTCTGGCTGATCAAATGTGAGTTTTTCAAAGTTAAATGCAGCGACATCAACCCCTAAGGCCGCAGACCAAATTCCTGCTACTGGAAAAGCCGCTAGGAAAAAATGCAATTTGCGAGAGTTAGGAAAACTTGCACGCCGCCATACCAACCGCCTCAGATAGAATTGAGCAGACCCAAAGTTGTAGGTTGGATGTTTTTGACCGAGTTTGTATCCGGTATTAATCGATTCTGAGTCGCTTTCTTTGGTACGAATCAAGGTCGATGTCACTAAAGAACCATGCATCGCACTCAGCATTGCACCACCTAATACCCCAATCACCCCTAACTGATGTAACGGACTCATCAGAATATTGTGATCTGCTTGAAACTGCAACATGAAGTTAAAAGTACCGGAAATCCCTAAAGGCATTCCCGCAGAAAAACTCCCTTGCCCAATTGGGTAAATTAAGAATACAGAGATGGCAGCAGCAACGGGAGCAGTGAACGCGAGAGAAATCCAGGGACGCATCCCTAAGCGATAGCTCAATTCCCATTCCCGATCTTGGTAACAGATGATGCTAATCAAAAAGTGCAGCACAATCATCTGATAAGGACCGCCACTGTAAAGCCACTCATCAAAAGAAGCAGCTTCCCAAATTGGGTAAAAGTGCAAACCAATTGCAGCTGATGTGGGTACTACGGCGGCTGAAATGATATTATTGCCGTCGAATAAAGAACCGGAAATTGGTGAACCCATTCCGCCCATATCTACGGGCGGAGCGGCAATAAAGGCAATGATGAAAACGGTGGCTGCCGTTAAAATAGTAGGAATCATCAGTATGCCAAACCAGCCAATATATAGCCGATTTTCAGTACTCGTCACCCATGAACAAAACTTTTCCCATAAACTAATCTTCTCGCGTCTTTCTAAGATGTTTGTTGCTATTGTTTGAAGATTGTGATTTGCAGGCGTAACCCGCGCCTCATGACAGTTAACGTCGGCGGTAGCCGCCGCTCTCACTACCTCATTTACGCTAACAGTCGAAGTTGCAATTATGCTGTCTGACTTTGGCGCCATCTTAATAGATCCTTGCATAATTAAATAGAAATTCTCTATCGCCACAGTTTCTAAAACCGGAGACAACAGAATAATCTTTTGCACTCAAACCAAAGCCTCTGAGACAAAAACTACTTCAAGGTCGATGTCAAGGAAGATAATAAAAAAACATGAAGAACCAATGAAGGAAGTTGATATCTTCACATAAGTTAACAATATTCATCAGAAAGGTCAGAGGGGAAAGACCTAGCCCTGGCCTCTTCAATGACGGCTCTAGAAATAGATAGAGGCATTAAAAAATGAATATATAAGTCACGTTTAAATTATCAAAATAAGTAAAGAAATGTAAATTTGCTTGAAGCTGTATAAGTTTTGGATCAGAGAACAGTCAATAATAAACCTATTGCAAAAATACTTGAACTGCCAGAACCGCCAGTGACTTAAGTCACTGCCTAATAGCAAAAGTCCGTTTCAACGGACTAAAACTACTGTCATAAGTCGGTTGAAACCGACTTGAGCTATTACCGAAAATAAACTTTCGGGCGGTTTTTCGACTTTTATAAGAGGTCTAATGATTTTCAAATAAACTTGTTCACCACAGATGCTAGTACTGCAAGGCCGAATTCGTAATTCGTAATGACGCTTGAACGCGAACAGCATGTCGTAGACAAGACTCACTAACGTAATTCGTAATTCATATACCTTAAGGGTTTCATTGATTTTCAATGATTGCTCTATTTGCGCCGTGCTGTGCTAGTAGTAGATGAAGTCCTAGTGTTTAGGTACAGTAGGGTGATATTGAATGAGAATTTTACTAGTTGAAGATGACGAGTGTATCACCAAAACACTTGAAAGTGTCCTTGGTAATCAACACTATGTAGTTGATATTGCTGCTGATGGTCTGCTTGGTTGGGAGCTAGTAGAAGCTTTTAGCTATGACTTAATTTTGCTAGATGTCATTCTGCCCAAATTGGACGGCATAAAATTTTGTCAGAGGTTACGTTCCCATAATTATCAAACACCTATAATGCTACTGACAGGCCAAAATTCTAGCACTCACAAAGTGATGGGATTAGATGCCGGAGCAGATGATTATGTTGTTAAACCTTTTGAACTATCGGAATTATTAGCTCGAATTCGCGTTTTATTGCGGCGACGAAATTCACCCATTTTGTCAGTGATGAAATGGGAAAAACTGCGTATTGACCCTGGTAGCTGTGAAGTGACTTATGGTTCTCATAGTTTGAATTTAACGCCTAAAGAGTATCGTTTACTGGAGCTTTTTCTTCGTAACGAGCATATTGTCTTCAGCCGCAGTGAAATTTTAGACCACCTCTGGTCTGTAGAAGAAGCACCTAAAGAAGATACGGTGACATCTCACATCAAGGGTTTGCGGCAAAAACTAACGCAAGCTGGCGCACCAACTGATTTTATTGAAACAGTCTATGGTTTGGGTTATCGTCTGAAAGTATTTGCAGATGAAGAAAAACCTTCTGTAGCCTCAAGACAAATAAAAAAAAGCCAAAGCAAGAGGAAGCCACAGATTAGGGAAGCATTAGCAGTTGTGTGGGAGAAGTTGAAAGTACACAGTAGCGATCGCTTAGAAATTCTACAACAAGCCTCACTCGAATTACAAGCTAACAATCTCTCTGAAGAATTACGGCAAAAAGCATATCATGCAGCACATAAGTTAGGGGGAGCTTTGGGGATTTTTGGCTTTGCGGAAGGTTCACGTCTGGCTAAACACATAGAGCAAATATTGCTATCCCAAATTACTCTTGACCAAAATGAGGCATTGCGTCTTCGCCATTTAGTAGAACTTCTTTCTGGAGAACTAGAGCAGCCTGCATTTAGAGAATTGGATAAAGTACTTTGTCATTATGTTGTAGACGATGAAAATAATTGATACAGCAGAATTCAGAATTCAGGAGTCAGAGGATGTTTTAAAAGTGTTTGGCGGTGATTTTAGGCGCTTAATGATCCCCCCTAGCCCCCCTTAAAAAGGGGGGAACCAGAATCAAAGTCCCCCAATTTATCGGGGGATTTAGGGGGATCTAGAACGTTTTGCTACCGACAAGAGGACTTTTAAAACATCCTCTCAGGAGTCAGAATTCAGAAGTAAAACAGGCTTTATACCTGGCTTTGAGACGAATCGTTGTGTACTTCACTTTCCTTGAAATCTGCTGTAATTTTAATTCATAATTACAAGCCCCTAAATTTATGATCATGTTGGTCAATTTACGAGGGGTTAAACCTCATACCTAAAATCTTGGTTTTGCGTTGCTTTCCCGCCCGACAATAAATTGCGGGCTAATAGCTAAAGTGCGTTGAAACGCACTGAAATTAAAGAAATTAAGATGGATTAAGGCTGATGGGTTAGACCCGCTATCAATTTGCCAACATATCATTTATTTATGGGGATTGTTAATTTGAATTTTGAATTTTGAATTTTGAATTCGGAGCAAAGCGACGTGACTTTCTCGGTTTGCCGCTATCTGAGGACAACTGACAAATGACAAAAGACAAAAAACAAAAGCCGATCGACTCCTTGGAAGCGCTGTTACATCGGATGATGAACCGCATTCGTCAATCCCTAGAGTTGCCAGCAATCCTCTCAGGAACGGTTGCTGAAGTACGTACATTCTTGGGGACTGACCGCGTTAAAGTGTATCGTTTTGATCCAGATGCTAGCGGTGAGGTTGTGGCTGAGTCGGTTAACTGCGATCGCTTACCATCTCTATTAGGACAACACTTTCCGGCTGAGGATATTCCACTTGAAGCTCGGAAGTTGTTTCTGAAAGCTCGTCAGCGCTCAATTGTGGATGTTGCAGCCCAGCAAATTGGGCTGAGTCCCTTAGATAGTCTAGAAACGACCGAGCCACTTGATGAAAATAATATGCGGTTTCGACTCGTAGACCCATGTCATGTAGAATACCTCACCTCAATGGGAGTGCAGTCTTCTCTAGTTGTGCCAATTTTGCATCGTAACCAATTATGGGGGTTGTTGGTATCTCATCACAGTTCACCCCGACAGGTGAGCGAGCGGGAATTACAGGTAGTGCAACTGGTTGCAGATCAATTATCAATTGCGATCGCTCAAAATACCCTCCTCGAACAAACCCGCGCCCAAGCTGACCAAGAAGCCACAATTAACCGCGTGGCCAAGCTACTGCATTCCATGACCGAAATGCAGTTACAACAAGCGCTGGAGTTGACTGTATCTGCTTTACAGTCTGCTGGCGGCAGAATTTATATTGCTCCCCAAAACCCAGGTGAGGCGGCTCAGGTGTTTAGCTGTGGGGATTGGGGAATGGGGCAGCGAGGGGGTGGGGGAGTGGGGGAGTGGGGGAGTGGGGGAGTGAGGGAATGGGGGAGGAGGGGAGCAGGGGGAGATGAGGGAGATGAGGGAGATGAGGAGCAAAGAATAACAATGCCCAATGCCCCATGCCCAATGCCCAATGCCCCATGCCCAATGCCCAATGCCCCATGCCCAATGCCCAATGCCCAATGCCCAATTCCCAATGCCCAATGCCCAATTCCCAATGCCCCCATCCTCTTCGAGGAACATCCCGGTTGGCAAGAGTGGTTAAACATGGAGGCGACTGTTGGGAAGGGAAAACTAGTGTGGGCAATTACTGATTTACATCGGGCTGCACTACAGTCAGACTTGGCACAGGCGTTTTTTGATGCTGGGATTCGCAGCTTATTGGTTATTTGCTTGCAATATCGGCAGCAGATATTGGGTTACTTGAGTATTTTTCGCCATGAAATAGACACAGAAACTCTGTGGGCGCGACGACCTGACCGCAATAATGCGCGACATCAACGCCCGGTTCAATCCTTTGAAGCATGGCGAGAGTTAAAGCGGAGTCAAGCCCAAGAATGGAAAACCGCAGAAATTGAACTCGCCCAAGCTTTGGGCAGTCACTTTGCGATGGCAATTCATCAATATGAACTGTATCAGAAAGTTCACGTACTCAATGCTGACTTACAGAGAGATATTGAAGAACGCAAGCAGGCAGAGAAAAAAATCTCTGCCTTGAATGCCGAACTAGAGGAGCGAGTACAGGAGCGAACGGCGGAGTTACAGCGTGCTAATGAAAGATTGCTGCGGGAAATGAGCGAACGCGAACAGGCACTACGCGATCGCCAGCAAACACAAGCCTCTCTAGAACGCCTCAGCCGACAGAGCGAGTTAATTTTGAACTCCGCAGGTGAGGGAATTTACGGTTTAAATTCCCAAGGTAACATCACCTTTGTCAATCCAGCAGCAGCCAGAATGCTTTTATCTGGGGTGAAAGAACTAAAAAATCACTTTATGCACGGAATTGTAAAACATTCCCAGCCCGACGGCGCTCCCTATTGCTGGGAAGAAAATCCGATTCGCGCCACTCTGGAAACTGGGGCAGTACAACATATTTCTGATGACATATTTTATCGTTGTGATGGGTCGAAATTTCCAGTCGAGTATGTAAGCACACCTATTAGAGAACAAGGCGATATTGTCGGAGCAGTAGTCATATTTAAAGATATTACCGAGCGACAGATAGTCGAGCGAATGAAGGATGAGTTTGTCTCAGTGGTAAGTCACGAACTACGGACACCTCTCACCTCAATTCGCAGCGCTTTAGGTTTACTAGCGCGTGGTTCCTTAAATGATCAACCAAAAAAAAGCCAGAGGATGCTGGAAATTGCCTTTGATAACACGAACCGTTTGGTGCGTCTGATTAACGACATCCTTGATATTGAACGCATCAATTCCGGCAAAGCAACGATGTATAAACAGACCTGCAATGCAGCTGACTTGATGAGTCAAGCAGTGGACGAAATGCGGGCAATGGCCGAAAGAGCAGAGATTAAGCTAGAATTAACGCCCCTTTCAGTGCAGCTATGGGCAGATTCAGACCGGATCATCCAGACACTCACGAACTTACTCAGCAACGCGATTAAATTTTCATCTCCAGGTTTTACAGTTTGGTTGAGCGCCCAAGTAGAGACTAGGAAAGAAATAAATACAGAAGTCACAAAAGGGATTAGTTCTTCCTCTGACCCTTGCCACTCCAACATCCTATTCCAGCTAAAAGACCAGGGGCGAGGAATTCCTGAGGATAAATTAGAAAAGATTTTTGACCGTTTTCAGCAAGTCGATGCCTCTAACTCGCGTCATCAAGGGGGAACTGGCTTGGGATTAGCAATCTGTCGCAGCATTATACAACAGCACGGAGGGCAGATTTGGGCAGAAAGTATTTTAGGGGAAGGTAGTACATTTTATTTCACATTACCTATTAATCATTAAAGAAGTCGGAAATCGGAAGTCGGAAGTCGGAAGTAAAGTTTTGTAATGAAGAGAAGTTTGTGGGGACGGTTTCCGACTCGCATTACTTCGGGGGATTTAACCGCAACACAAAACTTGCCGCTTGATAGAAGCTCAAGCAACTTAAACCCACGGAATTTGTTAAATAGATAAACGATGAAAAACACTTTCGGCAAATCTAAAATTTAAAATCCAAAATGGTATAACAAATGAACAAGCGTATCTTGATTATTGATGATGAAGAAGATATCCGAGAAACCACTCAGATATGTCTAGAGATAGCTAATGAATGGCAAGTGGTGACAGCTGGTTCTGGTAAAGAAGGTTTGCTCAAAGCTGCTTGTGAACATCCAGATGTGATTCTCTTAGACGTAATGATGCCGGATATGGATGGGTTGACGACATTGGAGAATCTGCAAGCAAATCCTCAAACCCAAAATATTCCCGTGATTTTATTAACAGCAAAAGCACAGGCTGCCGAACAGCGTCACTTTACTCAACTCAAAGTGGCGGCAGTAATTACTAAGCCTTACGATCCCTTTACTCTGTCTGAACAAGTTGCACAGGCGTTGATAGTTAATAGTTATAGGGAGTAGGGAGTAGGGAGTAGGGAGTAGGGAGTAGGGAAAAGAAATTTTCATTGCTCTTTGTGATCTGTTAGGGAATTTTGCCAGATAAGTAAGTAGGCGTGAATAATTAAAGGCTTGTAGTCAGCGCCTCTATCCCGATTTTCCGGGCTGGAGCCGCTTACTACGAGCCAATTTAATTAAATTTACATTGCGTAACATAGTTTAATTTATTCTTGCCTACTTACTTATCTATTCTTCATTAGTTTTTCATATTTTTTGCCTACCCTATAAAAAAAGAAGAAGCTGGCAATATACGCAAGCCAGAAGATTCTAAGCTGGAAGGTAAATATTAATTGTGAAAACCCGACGCATCTTACTGATTGAGAATAAAAATGCTATTCGGGAAGTAACTCAGCTTTGCTTGGAGACAGTAGAAGGCTGGGAGGTACTGACGGCGGTATCGAGCCAAGAAGCGATCGCTAAAACAAAGACGCAAAAAGTTGATGTTATCCTTGTGGATCTGGATACTTTTGTCTCCGATAGAGACTTATCTACAATTTTGCACCAACTACAGAATAACTCCGTAACCCAAGATATACCTGTAATTTTGTTAACGACTACATTATCATCTCAAGAACTAGAGCAATTTGGTAAATTGGGGGTGAGAATTGCGATCGCTAAACCTTTTGATTTAATGACTCTAGCTAGCCAAGTTTCAGCAGTGCTGGGCTGGAACCGATAATCAACCACAGTTAACTACATATAGTAGGACTCGTATTTAATTTTTGAAAAAAATCAGTACACCCCGAAAAGGCTTCTTCCCCACTCCCCGCCTACGCAAATAATTATGGCTACGCCACGCTGCGCGAACAAAAATCAAAGCAGACTACTATATATGTAACCTTTCATTAAGAAAGTATTTTCCTTCATAGGTTCTTCATTTTTATTTCCTATTCTCGTCCAAAGAAAGAGTTTTTCAGCTACTTATTGCTCTTGAGTTACCTTTGTTTCGCTAATCTAGCGTCACTGGTTAGTCAATCGCTGGCTTTTTTCTCTGCTGTTAAATCATTAAACTGAAACTCATCTAAATTGCATAACTTATCAGAAAGACATTCTTAAGTTCTTATTGCATCTAAGCTTGTAGAGAATTTTCTTTCTGATATTATGCAGCTTCAATGTGGAACAGTTTACCAATAAACAAAACTCAAAGTTGTAAATTCTTGCTTCAGTTAGTTATTAGTTGGTCAGCGACTACCAACTAATAACTAACTACTTATAGAGAAACTTTGAGCAGAGTAAAGTTCTCATTTCTTTCACGGAAAAGGGAGAATTTCAATGACAATTACTCCTGAGCGAGAGCAAAAGGTAAGGGTTGAGGTTGATAACGATCCGGTGGCAACTTCATTTAAGAAGTGGTCGGAACCAGGACACTTTGACCGCACCCTTGTCAGAGGTCCCAAAACCACCACTTGGATTTGGAACCTCCACGCACTCGCCCACGATTTTGATACTCATACCAGCGATTTACAAGACGTATCGCGCAAAATCTTCGCCGCTCACTTCGGACACTTAGCTGTAGTCTTTATCTGGTTGAGCGGTATGTATTTTCATGGCGCTCGCTTTTCCAATTTTGAATCTTGGATGGCGAACCCGACTGCCATTAAACCCAGCGCCCAAGTTGTCTGGCCGATATTTGGTCAAGAAATTTTGAATGCAGATGTGGGCGGCGGCTTCCACGGTATTCAAATTACCTCTGGACTCTTCCAGATGTGGCGTGGGCAAGGTTTTACTAATACCTACCAGCTATATTGCACCGCCATTGGTGCCTTGGTGATGGCAGCAGTGATGCTGTTTGCTGGCTGGTTCCACTACCATAAACGCGCTCCCAAGCTAGAGTGGTTCCTGAATTGGGAGTCAATGATGAACCACCACCTGGCAGGGCTTTTAGGCTTGGGTTCTTTGGGTTGGACAGGACACCTGATTCATGTTGCCTCACCAACTAACAAGTTGTTAGATGCTGGGGTAGCTCTAGGAGACATTCCTTTACCCCACGAATTCATCTTGAATTCCAAGTTGATGGATCAGCTCTATCCCAGTGCAAGTTGGGGTTTCGTTTCGGGTGTAGTGCCTTTCTTCACCTTGCAGTGGGGAAATTTTGCTGACTTCCTGACCTTTAAGGGCGGTCTGAACCCCGTGACGGGCGGCTTATGGTTAACAGATATAGCACACCATCATTTAGCGATCGCAGTGCTATTCATCATTGCCGGCCATTTCTACCGCACGAATTGGGGCATCGGCCACGACTTCAAGGAACTGCTCGATGATGCCAGAACTCCGAAGATGCTGCCATTATTCAGCTTTATTGGGCCTGTCGGTCATAAAGGCCTCGATAAAATTTTCGAGACTTCCTGGCACGCTAATCTATCTATCCACCTAGTACAGTTTGGGACAGCCAGCCTCCTTGTGGCGCACCACATGTACGCGATGCCCCCTTATCCTTATCTGGCAACGGATTATGCGACCGTTACATCGCTATTCACCCACCACGTATGGATTGCAGGTTTCTGCATTGTTGGGGGCGCGGCTCACGCAGGCATCTTCATGGTACGGGACTACAATCCAGCCGACCATGTCAACAACGTGTTGGATCGGACGATCCGCCACCGCGATGCAATCATCTCCCACCTAGCTTGGGTATGTCAATTCCTGGGCTTCCATAGCTTTGCGATGTACTGTCACAACGACACCATGCGGGCTTTTGGTCGTCCCCAAGATATGTTCTCGGATACGGGAATTCAGTTGCAGCCAGTGTTTGCTCAGTGGATACAACACATCCAGACGATGACCATCGGAAATCCAGCTCTCCAAGCTGCTGCACCTCTGGGTAATGCTTTCGGTGGCTTGCGGGGTCTGGAACTGGGCGGATTGGGAACTGCTGCACCTAATTTGCACGAACCTGTCAGCTATGCATGGGGCGGCGGTATTGTGGCAGTGGCTGGCAAAGTGGCGATGATGCCCATTAGTTTGGGTACTGCGGATTTTATGATTCACCACATTCACGCCTTCACAATTCACGTCACTGTTTTAGTACTGCTGAAGGGTGTGTTGTTTGCCCGCAGTTCGCGTTTAGTTCCAGATAAAGCTAATTTGGGCTTCCGCTTCCCCTGTGACGGCCCGGGACGAGGCGGTACTTGCCAGGTATCAGCTTGGGATCATGTTTTCCTGGGTCTGTTCTGGATGTATAACTCCTTGTCAATGGTGATTTTCCACTTCTTCTGGAAGATGCAGTCGGATGTCTGGGGGACGGTAGATGCAGATGGGGTAGTGACGCACATTACGGGCGGAAACTTTGCCCAATCATCGATTACCAATAACGGCTGGTTGCGTGATTTCCTCTGGGCGCAGGCGACGCAAGTAATCACATCCTACAATTCAGCACTTTCGGGCTACGGCTTAATGTTCTTAGCGGGACACTTCGTTTTTGGCTTTAGTCTGATGTTCCTGTTTAGTGGTCGTGGCTACTGGCAAGAATTAATCGAATCAATTGTTTGGGCGCACAACAAGTTGAAAATTGCCCCTGCTATTCAGCCTCGCGCTTTGAGCATCACTCATGGTCGGGCTGTGGGGGTCGCTCATTACCTTTTGGGAGGAATTGTCACCACTTGGGCGTTCTTCTCGGCGCGAATGTCGGCATTGGGATGATACTCCTTTTGTTCGCCTAACCAGGAGGCAGGAGGCAAGGGAGCAGGGGGCAGGGGGAGAAATAGTATTAACATCTTCCTCATCTTCCTCATCCAGAAGGCAACCTCATTTCCTGTTCCCTGGTTTCTTAGAAGGTTCAGCCTCTTTTTGTGCATTCCCAGACTCAGCCTGGGAACGAGAAAATCTCAAAACTTTGAAAACTATGGCGACTAAATTTCCCAAATTTAGCCAAGACCTTGCACAAGATCCAACGACGCGACGCGTTTGGTATGCGATCGCCACGGCTCACGATTTTGAAAGTCAAGATGGCATGACGGAAGAAAATCTTTATCAAAGGATTTTTTCTTCTCACTTCGGTCATCTGGGAATTATCTTTCTGTGGGCGTCAGGAATTTTGTTCCACGTTGCTTGGCAAGGTAATTTTGAAATCTGGCTTAAAGACCCCATACATATCCGTCCCATTGCTCACGCGATTTGGGATGCTCAATTTGGGCCAGGGGCAATTGAAGCTTACACCCAAGCGGGAGCACGTAACCCGGTAGATATTTGCTACTCCGGTGTTTATCACTGGTGGTACACCATCGGGTTGCGGACGAATGATGAACTGTATGCTGGGGCTATTTTCCTAGTTTTCCTGGCGGCTGTATTTTTGTTTGCAGGCGCGTTGCATTTAAAGCCCAAATATCGTCCTGGCTTGGCTTGGTTCAAGAGTGCAGAACCTCGTCTCAATCACCACTTAGCGGGTTTGTTTGGTGTCAGTTCCTTAGCTTGGGCTGGTCATTTAATACACGTTGCTATTCCAGAATCTCGCGGTATTCATGTAGGTTGGGATAACTTCTTGTCTACCCCACCACACCCAAGTGGCTTAGTACCGTTCTTTACTGGGAACTGGGGGGCATACGCGCAAAATCCCGATACATCAGCCCATGTATTTAATAGTACCCAAGGCGCAGGAACAGCAATTCTCACCTTTTTGGGTGGTTTCCATCCCCAGACTCAATCTTTGTGGCTGACAGATATGGCGCATCACCATTTGGCGATCGCTGTGATCTTCATTGTTGCTGGTCATATGTACCGTACTAACTGGGGTATCGGTCACAGCATCAAAGAGATGATGGACTCCAAGACCTTCTATGGCAATAAAGTTGAGGGCCCGTTCAACTTACCCCACCAAGGACTGTACGAAACCGTTAATAATTCTTTGCATTTTCAACTGTCTTTGGCACTAGCTTGTTTGGGTGTAGCGAGTTCCTTTGCGGCGCAGCATATGTATTCCATGCCGCCTTACGCGTTTATCGCTAAGGACTTTACCACAATGGCGGCACTATACACACACCATCAATACATTGCCGGTTTCTTGATGGTAGGGGCGTTTTCCCACGCGGCGATCTTCTGGATTAAGGACTATGACCCAGAACAGAATCAAGGAAATGTTTTAGAGCGGGTACTGAAGCACAAAGAAGCGATTATTTCTCATCTTAGCTGGGTATCGATGTTCTTGGGCTTCCATACTTTGGGTTTATACGTCCACAATGATGTAGAAGTAGCTTTTGGGGCGGCTGACAAACAAATATTGATTGAGCCTGTATTTGCTCAGTTTATTCAGTCGGCTAACGGTAAGCTGTTGTATGGGTTTAACACGCTGCTGTCAAATCCAGATAGTATTGCTTCCACAGCATGGCCCAATCATGGCAATGTCTGGTTACCAGGTTGGTTGGATGCAATTAACAACGGCACCAACTCGTTATTCCTGACAATTGGCCCTGGTGATTTTTATGTACATCATGCGATCGCCCTCGGTTTACATGTCACCACCCTAATCTTAGTCAAAGGGGCGTTGGATGCTCGCGGTACTAAGCTAATGCCGGATAAAAAAGACTTCGGCTATGCTTTCCCCTGCGATGGTCCCGGACGGGGTGGCACTTGCGATATTTCAGCGTGGGATACTTCCTACCTCGGCGTGTTTTGGATGCTTAACACCCTTGGTTGGGTCACCTTCTACTGGCACTGGAAACATCTTTGCATCTGGCAAGGCAATGTCGCCCAATTTAATGAGTCTTCTACCTATCTCATGGGCTGGTTCAGGGATTACCTTTGGGCGAACTCCGCACAGCTGATTAATGGCTATAACCCTTACGGCACAAATAACTTAGCTGTTTGGGCTTGGATGTTCCTCTTTGGACACTTAGCTTGGGCTGTTAGCTTCATGTTCCTAATTACCTGGCGAGGTTACTGGCAAGAGTTAATCGAAACCTTAGCCTGGGCACACGAACAGACTCCACTATCCTTTGGCTACTGGAGAGATAAGCCCGTTGCTCTGTCAATTGTTCAAGCCCGTTTAGTCGGCTTAACTCACTTTACTGTTGGTTATATCGCAACTTATGGGGCTTTCTTAATCGCCTCAACAGCAGGTAAGTTTGGTTAACCTTCAAAGCTGTTTAACTACACTTTAAATTACGCAACAAATTCTAGTTCTTTGCAAAAAATGCGTAACTAATCTGCAAGTATTCAGCTAAAAATATTCAGTTTTCGACCTCCTCTCTTACCTATTTAGGTAGGAGAGTTTTTTAGTTGACATTATGTTAATTTTGAATAAGAAAACTCTAAATCTATGCGCTAATGATAGTATTTAATTAAGACAATTAGGAGAAATAATAATGTCTAATTCAGCTGAGATGACAGAGACGATTAAAGAATACAATCAGGAAGACATAATTAAACCATTCAGAGGAGATCCTTGCCTTGGTAATCTATCCACTCCTATCAATGATTCTCCCATAGTTAGGGCTTTCATTAGTAATTTGCCAGCTTACCGTAAAGGGTTAACACCTTTCATGCGGGGGTTAGAAATTGGCATGGCTCATGGTTATTTACTAGTTGGGCCAGAGGTGGTGGTTGGTCCTCTGCGAGAATCAGTACATGGAACCAATCTCAGTGGATTAATTACCTCCATATATATAGCATTGTCAGCCTGTTTAGGTATTTCCATCTTTGCAATTACTACTTTCCAAGGAAATCCTAAAGGAGCTTATAGTTCATATTCTAAAGACTTCCTTCGACCACTAAGAACTCGTGAAGAATGGAGTCAATTGAATGGTGGAATTTTTGTTGGTGCAATGGGTGGCGCGATATTTGCCTACTTTCTACTAGAAAATTTTGATTCTTTAGATGCCATCTTGCGAGGTGCGGTTAACGCTAGTTAATCAAGCTTGTTCTTTGGAATGTTGGATACGCCCAGAAGGTGGATTACATAAATTTTTCAACTTTGAATTCATGAGGAGAATACATCATGGTAGATATAACACAACTAACAGGTGATTATGCCGCTTCATGGCTACCCTGGATCATGATTCCCTTAATATTCTATATCTTGCCTTTTCCAGTATTTGCTTTAGCATTTATCTGGATTCAAAAAGAAGACTCTCAAGAAGAAGTATGATAAAAAACTCCACCTACAAGGGGATGGAGTTTTTGGGCATGGGGAATAGGCCAAACAGGGCATGGCGAAGAAGTTGCTTTCTTCCCAATGCCCTGTTTGGCCCAATCGGCGGGGGGAGCAACCTCGACCACCCACGAGGGGATGGAGTTTCCTGCCGATTTCAATGAATTCATAACACACTTACTTATGAACTACTCCTGGCGATAACCTTGTAGCCAGGGGTTTCTACATCCCGCGAAAAGTCAGGGCTGGGGAAGGTTGCCATAGATTCGGTGGTGCTAAATACGGGCATCAAGGTTTACTATTGGCAGTCGAGATAGTCGCCAGCCCTCACCTAGCACATTTCAAAGTTTCTTTTTAATCAATAATTCCATCTCATAATATGAAGTATTTTCTTTTACCCATACTTCGATAAGTTCGCTAGCCAATTGTACAGATTCCTCTGAAAGTTCGCACACAATAACTAATTCTTCAATGAAATTTTCTTCATCATCAATAGATCCAAATTTATCCATATATGCTGCAATAGAAACTTTTTCTGTAGTCGCTTGATCTTGATTAATACAAATACCTTTTTTACTATCTGGCGATATTAAGCTATAAATTGGATTCCCATCTAAAAATGGAGTTCCATCAACAAAGTGAACGTTCAACCAAATTTTCCATCCATGTTTCTATCCTTGGTATTTTATAAGAATACTCTCACACAAATTACGCCAAAAATTTTCAGAAGCTTTGTAATCATCAATATTTGATAAAAAGTTTTTAAATAGATGTTTTACCATTTTTTTGTTTAACTTAGTATTCTGAATTTTTTAATTATAATCTAATTTTTTGATTCCTCCAAAAACAATTAACCAAACTACTACTACAATCCAGTGAATTAAAACTATCACAAACAAAGATCCTGTTAGGGTATATGCAACAGTACATATAATTCCCAAAAATGCAGCTAAAACCAGAAAAACATGATTATCAAATGTGGGCATTCCAGCTTTAGAAAATATTTTACTATTCAAGGGATGATATAAAATAAATAATAATAAGCTCACTATTGCCCACACAGCCCATTGGAACCAATTGGTGATTTCGCTAGGATGAGGAAGCAAACAAACGCGAAAAAAGAGTTCTTCAACAATCGCAGGTAGAAATAAACAACGCAATATTAACAAGCATTTATCAATCCAATTTGCAGACCAAATTTGGATATGTAAAAATCCAGATTTCCAGCCATAAGGTAGGGCAATAATACTATAAATTATCAGCATTAAAGCAACAACTAACCAATCTTTTAGTGTCGGAACTGCTAAGGACGTTAAAACGCGATTTAAAAGAATTGAAAGTGGTGAAATATTGGTAAAGGGAATCTTAATTTGTCCCAAAAGTACTGTTGGTGCAATGGGTATAATATTAGGTTGCCAACCACCTACTTGATTGGTTCGCAATACTTGCATAATCGCACCATGCTTTAAAAATATTGCGGCGAGGTCGTCGTGTGCAAGTCTAGGCATTATTGTTCGCCATGTTGTCAAACCAGCCCAAATACTACGATCTTCAAATGGTTCCGTCGTTTTTCCTATGCCCGTACCTGCGAGTATACCTGCTTGACTGTGCCAATCAGCGCGAACTATACCCAAGGGTGCTAATTGTTGTTCCAAAGATTGACCTAATTCAACTAGCTGCTGAAAACGTAATGCTTGCGGGTGATTGGGGTTTGCGCGTACCCAAGTTTGAATTTGAGGAGTTGTAGCAACTTGGTTTTTAATTAGCAGTATCGCAGTATAAAGTGCTTGGCTTGAGTCTTGGACACATGAGGTAGCAGGTGATACTATTGCGCCACCAGTTCCATCACCAACCCGATAACGTGCCATTGTTACCTGTAATTGTTGCTGGAATTGTTCTAAAGGCGAAAGTTTAACACCATCAAAATCATAATCCTGCGTTACAGGGTCGAATTTGATCAGAATATCTGATACTGGACGTGTTGCCAGCCAACCATGTTGTAAATTACCCATATAATCAGCCCATGTATGCGTTCCGGCAATAATTCCATCGGGGTTATGGGCATAAATTTGATGGTATTTAGTCTCAAAGCGTAATTCGTTAGTAAACTCGTCGCGGACAACTTCTGCGATTCCAAAAGCAAAATGTCCGGTGATAGTATAAGGTACTCCGACTGGTTCAGCTTTACGTCCGCCAATTCCACCAAATAGGTGTAGGACAATAGCTTTATTGCCTTCTTGCCATTTTGATATAGATTGATTACGTGAATTTTGTGTTTCTACAGGTTTTAATAATACAGTATTGAATTTACCTTTATTTTTTTCGGTATTTCGCCAATTTACATCTTGGATGTAATTTAGCCCTAATTCGTCACCAGTAATGATTTGACGGGGTTGAATTTGCAACAAAGAACGAGGTGCAAGTGCTACTACCGTAAATACGCCTTTTGCATCGGCAGCACCATAAATATACCACCCATCCTCACCCGCAGGTGATTGTTCGATTTGCTGCAAACTTGAAGGAGCAAAATTTCGTTTATCTATTACTTGTTGGGGAATACGAATAGTTTCTTTAAGACCATCAAACTTATTTGAATTAGGGTTATAATGCTGTGCCAAAAAATAGTCGTTATACTGCTTGTGCTCTGGAAATAAAATAGTTTTGGGGCTAGATTTCATCAATTTAATTATTTTTACCAACCCATAAAATCTACCAGTTGCCAAAACAGGTTCGCGTTCAATTTGCAAAATAGATTTTTCTTTACTAGCATCAATGATTGTACTTGAATCTAAAGCAACAATTGCATCATCATCAGGATTCGCACCAGCCAAAGAGCGTAAAATTCCTACCTGACGAACTCCATTTAGTCGAAAAGGATGAATGTTACCTTTTTTTTGACTTTTAATTACTTCTGAAGTGAAATTTATATCTCGCGTTACAGCTTTAACGTGAGCAAGAAAATCTTTATTCTTTTTCCACTCCAAACGCACAATATTTCCTACCAAATTTTGTGCTGTAGGTGGTGCATATTGCACTTCCATCCATACCCAATCTAAACCATCTTGTAATTGCTGTTTCGTTGGTAAAATTAACCTTCCTACCCAGTCGGCAATCGGTTTATAAAGGTTTGCAGATGGAATTTGTGCAACGGGATAAAAACCAGATTGATTAAAATTTTGTCGAATATGGATCGCGTAATTGCTTTGTTGTTGTACTAACTGGGGTTGGGTTGGAGAGAGTTGCCACACCGCAATTACTACTATGAATGCTAGCAGTAAAAATATCGTAAATAGTAGCCTTGCATTTCGACTCAATCCACGCAAAATCATATACTATCAGCAATTAAAACTTGCTGATAATCTTACTCTAAATATACTGTTTTGAGTCCAGTACAAGAACCCAACCCCCAACCCCCTGCAAGCGAGGAGGGGGCTATGATCTACTTCATGTAATTAGGAAATCTTATATTTCATTAGAAATTTAGGCGATATATGAGATATCTCCAGAAATTAAATATGCTTTATCTAGAACCCTTGTAGAGACGTAGTATTGCTACGTCTCTTTTTCACTGGTATGTCTTGTGTGTACACAGTAGGAAGCGGCGCGGGGTTGTTGGGGTTCAACGATTAAAAGCGATAGTTGCGATCGCGCACCCACATACTAACTGGCACTGCTTTACCCTGTGGATCTACTTTCGCCTTTACCACAATGGGTGGTATTTGTCCTCTGCGGGCGCGTTGGGCTTGCAAGTCGTTGGTAATCTGCTGCCGTTGGTTTTCTTTTATGTAATATGTTTCCAAGCCGTAGTTAACAGAACCATCCTGATAAACACCTTTTAAGGCTACTTGGTTGGCTCTTAGAGTTGTGGGGCGATCGCTACTTACTCGTAAGGGTCTCCAAGCTCTAGGAACACCGCGACCAGAGGATAATTGCTCTTGCAAAGTCACGTAGATGTTGGTTCCTTCAGGCAATCTTCTGCCACTTCCACGACCTTTGCTGACTAACGTCTGCCAACCAGACAGTCTGCTCAAATTTGCAGTACGGGATATGTTGTAATCTAACGCTAAGGTGTTACCTTGCAGCACATTGTTAGGGTTTACAGGTACGGTTTGCAAAATCACCGTCTTGCCCGCCACATCTGTATAAAGCGCTTGGGCTGGTACTGCCATAATTAGCCCTGTTTGCAGCGCCAGAGGAGCTAGTAACCGCCAAAAAGGTAAGGGCTTATTCGATTTTTGTTCAGTGGCAATCAAGTAATCCCGAAAAGTCACCTTATTGGAGAATTCGGCTTCGGGAGATAAAGCTTTATTTTTAGATTCAGAAGAAGTATTAGTCATGAGCGTAGTCCTAAAAAGCAGAGGTGTTGAGGAGGTCAAAAGTAACGAGATTAGGACTGACGCAGAGAAACTTTAAAAACTTTGATGCACAGAGATTTCAGAATTTTAGATTTTTTATTCAATCCAAAATCCAAAATTCGTCTTGGAAAGTTCTGTTCGGAGGAAACCTCCGCTCAGACTTTCCGCAAAATCTAAAATTGGCACGGCTTCTTTCATCTTTTGCCCTACTTTTTACTTGTAGAGCTAGAGCCACCAGATAGGCGGCGTTCAAACCAAAGTCCAGCGCTAATTAAAGCAGAACCGCACAAAACAAAGATCAACGACTTAAAAAGTAAGTCGGTATCGTACTCTTGCACCCGACTGATAATTTGCAGTGTTATTAACAGCATACCGCCCCAAAAGGAACTTCTGTTGCTTAATTTCAATCCTTCTTGAATTAGTCCCCAGGCTAATGTTGCTAGAAGTACATTGAAAATAAAAACACCAAGTTCATCAATCCGGCTGATAGTTTGATGCCAAAAAGGTACTAGGGTAATAAAGACAAGAAAAGTACTAATGATAGCAGTCGTGAAAATCACTTCGCGACGCGGAGGGTTATTTCTTTGGCGCAGTAGAAACAACCATTGCAATACCGCCAAGCCACTGAGAATCCCCAAATCGATGATCGGCAGAGACTCAAACAAGTTTGTCACATTGGTTGGCTGATTATAACCATAATTTGGAAATTCCCAGACCCAACGAAAAGACAAGATATAAAAGACAATGCCGAAGCTTACCAACGCTAAATTACGGGCTAAATATTGAAATAACCTGTAATTTATGCTTGGAAACAGCAAATCATCATAACTCCAGAATAATGCAGGTGGGAGTGCAAAAGCAAAAGATGCCACCCAAGGGGCTATATCAGCATAATTCAGCAGTGGTAGAGGATTGAGGTTGGCTTGTAAGGAACTCGCAAAAACAAAGGCTGCTAGACCAAAAATCCAACGCGATCGACAGAAGTAGGCTAAGGGTACAAACACCAGCCATGCCAACAAAGGCAGATGCTGCACTATTAGCCGCGACCAAGTTAACTCTCCTGAAGAGTACCATAAGTCTTCTAGTCCAGTCCAGTAACCGATTTCCACGAGGACAATTGACAGAATTCCTAAAGAATTTAAGCATAAACTGAAGGCCATCACCACAACACCCAACCCCCAGGCGAGAAACAGTTGGGAAGTTGAACCGGCAATATTGAACATCTGGGCCATCAGCAGTAAATTTGCACCGAAAATGAAGGCGCTTAAAATTAGTAACCCTTCTCCCAATAAGCGTTTGCTTCGTTCCGGCTTCTTTCCTTCAGGTGGCCTCCAGGTGTAAAATCCAGTGATTGCGATCGCAAAAAACAAACTGATCATCAGAATAAATTTGATTTCTCGTGACCCTCCCTGCCAGTTTCCTGCTACAAAGGTAATTATGCCTAAGCATAAAACTATGCTGCCCACAGTAATGGCGATCGCTTTATTGCGATCGCGTGCAGCAGTTTCCAGGTTTCTAAATTGATAACGTTCTGCTATTTGCTCATACAGCGAAGAACTAATTAATCCTTCATCCCTCCATAATTGTGCTTCTTTGCGTAATTTTTGCGGAAAATTATCTAAGTTCATGACCTTCTCCGGTGCAGTGGGGTAGCTTGGCCATTGCGATCCCAATGGCGGTCATTATATTTTGAGTATGAAGCCAAAAGCCTTAATTACATTGTTCTTGTGTAACAATTTTATTTTGATTCTAATACAACTTACTAATTCGTAATTCCTAATTCGTAATTAACATGGAAAAACCTTCTAATTTATTACTTAAAGTTTCGCGGCGTTTGTTCACTGATGTAGATGAGCAAGAAAAATTTATCGAGGCTTTAATGAATCCTCAGCCTTTTTCACCCAGCATTCTTTGGTGTCAAGAAAAGCCAGAAGTTTCGCCTTTAGCAGTGGAAACACCAACCTTTTGGCAACCACAATTTATAGACCGCTTATCTCTGGGAGAAAAACCCGGTCAGCATCCTTTGCATGAAAAAGGATATTTCTATTGTTTAGATTTTTCTTCGGTGTTTGCAGCTACTACTTTGTTAGCTATTCCTCAGTCAGTGCATTTAGTTTTTGATATGTGTGCCGCACCAGGAGGTAAAAGCATCTTCGCTTGGAAAGCTTTACAACCTGACTTACTTATTAGTAATGAAGTAATTGGTAAACGTCTGGGAATGCTAATTTCTAATTTGAAGCGTTGCCAGATTAGCCCTAGTGCAGTGGTTAATCGAGATTCGAGTATATTTGCCCAAATGTTTACCGGTTCTAGCAATCTAGTAATAGTAGATGCTCCTTGTACTGGACAATCTTTACTTGCTAAAGGTGAAAAAGCACCCGGATGTTTTCACCCAACTGCTATTAATAAGAGTGCAAATCGCCAAAAGCGTATTATAGCTAACTCTGCTAAAATTGTTTCACAACAAGGCTATCTGGCTTATATGACTTGCACCTATTCACCTGAAGAAAATGAGCAAGTTTGTGAATGGTTTTTGGAACGTTTTCGCAACTTTAAGGCAATAGAAATTACTAATTTATCTAAATATCAGTCGCATTTAACTACAATGCCTTGTTATCGGATGTTTCCTCAAGATAGGTTAGGTGCTGGTGCATTTACAGTCCTGTTTAAAAATACTAATCAGGATGAAGATGAGCGTAAAGAAGTAGATTTAAATACAATATCTTCGCTGTATATCTACCAAAATATTAAAAGGTCAAGTTAGTTACATTGCTGACATATAGCAATCCTAAATCATTCGTGAAGAACGAGATCCCCGACTTCTTAGAGAAGTCGGGGATCTGAGTCTTGTGATTTTAATAAAATAGGATGGCTATATATTCTGGCATTAGGCCAAAATATGTGATGTTTTGAAGAGTGCTGCATTAGTAAATCAACCATCAGGAATACACATTTTACAGCAGTTAATTTTATATTTGTAAGATTACAAACCTAGCGATTCTTATACCCTGCTTCAACAATCAAAAACTTTGAATAATTAACTATTATGGTAAAAAACCATTTTTAACCTTTTGATAACCTGAGATTAATCAAAATTTATCCCCTATCAGCCCTCGACTTTCTGAAGTAAATATTGTACAAAAAAGCTAGACCGTAGAGGATGCAAATTACATGAGTCGAAAAGTCAGCAAAGTGTTTAAACAGTCTGGGGTGATTCCTTATAGAGTGAACGATGGCAAAATTGAAATCTTGCTAATCACGACCCGTAACTTTCAAGATTGGGTAATTCCGAAAGGAGATATTCCTAATGGCATGAGTCCGCCTGATTCAGCAGCCAAAGAAGCGTGGGAAGAAGCAGGGGTGATTGGGCAGGTAGACGCGAATGAACTGGGCACTTACAAGTACCGCAAACGAGGCAAAAGTTACTGCGTCAAGATGTATTTGTTACCAGTGGAGATGCTGAGTGAAGATTATCCAGAAGCAAATAAAAGAAAACGGCAGTGGGTAGAAGTATCTAAAGCTATCAGGTGGGTTAAGTTTAATTCACTCAAACGAATCCTTAAAGGTTTTTTTCAGGTAAAATCTCAGTTTTGTGCATTTCAATGTTACTCAGATATATAAATACAGATTATTACAAAGCCCTCGGAGCAAAGTGAGGGCTTTTTTAGAAGTGGCTATACTTAAAATAACTGCGATCGCTAAGACATTTCCAACAAATAAATTACTACTACTTGTGGAGTGGGCAGCGTTCGACTGAGCGCTCACGCCGAAGTCTTGCCCGCCTTTGGCTACATGCTCTCGTGTCGCCCACCCCACAATAAGTTAAGTAATTGAGTATTTTTTTCTTGAGTGTACAATCCATTCTAAATCCATAGTAAAGCTACCCAAGTTTTTATACCCACAATTCCATCAGCTTGCAATTTTTTAGATGTTTGGAAACTAATAATTGCATCCTTAACTGACTCAGAGAAATGCCCATCAATGGCATTAGTATATAATCCAATAACTTTTAATTGCTGTTGTAATTGTTTGACTCTTAGCCCAGAATCTCCTTGCTGCAATCCATTAAATCTATTCAAATCGGCTCGACCACTAACACCTGGTACACCAGATATATCACCTTCATATTGGTGGATTAAGTATTGCCCCTGCCAAGCGCTAGGAATGCTTGGGTTTTTGGTTCCGTAGTGGGCAATCCATAACGGATAACTAGCAAAATCAGATGGATTGCCAAGTTCTGTCCAAAAACTAGGGAAGGTATAAATAATTGGTTTGATTGGTTTTTGTGTTTGTTGTAAAAGGGCTTTTTCTACCTCTGCTAACCAAAGTTTAGCTGCATTAATTACAGCTTGGCTATTTACTTTGTCATTTACCTCTACATCCAGAACTGGTGGTAAGTCTCCCGGTTCTAATTTGCCCAGCGTTTTTAAGAATTCCTTTGCTTGCTGAACCGGGTCAGATGTATGTGGGTGAAAGAAATGATAAGCACCCCGAATAATACCAACAGTTTTCATCGTCTGCCAGTGATGAGCAAATGCAGAATCTTTAATGCTAACTCCTTCTGTGGCTTTGACAAACGCAAAAGTTTTACCAGAGTTTTTTACTGCTGTCCAATCTACTCTGCCATCTTGATCGGCAACATCAATTCCTTCCATAGAATTTTTTAACCTTTTTATACAGTACAATACTGAACTTATCAGAGGCTCTAATCAAATTTATGCTATTTCTGGATGTTTGAGTAAATTACAGAAATTTACTAGGGTTGAGTGGTAACGGCTCGCACTGGAGTCACTCTAACTTTGCCCGTACAAGGCTTGATTTCTTCTGTAAGGGTAAAGTGCTGGTAAGCATTCGGAGGCGTGATTTGAATTTTACTAGACATTGGGCAGTGTTGCTCTGGGGAACTAATGTGGTTGTATGCTATCTGAAATGAGGCTTGTGTTCCAGGAGCTAGAGTTACTTGTTGTCGAGGTTGCTTACTCGAAAAGTAAGTGTCCTTGGAACGAATAACTTTAACCCTCTCCAAAGGCTGATCTTTTGCATCCAGTATTGCCAATCCCGGATAACCGTTGAGGGTGCAAGGGGATGAGGCGTTATTGGTGAAGGCGTAGGTGAGTGCAACATTCCCAACACCAGCATCTTTGGAGACTTGGCGCACTGACAATTGGCTAGTTTCACAGCGCGTCGGATTCGTGGCAATAGTGGCTTCAGGGGTAGAATTCTCTGTAGTTTTTTGAGTCGGTGTAGGTGTTGAGGTCAACACAGTTTCCTTCGTCGCCTGTTCAGTGCTTGCTGGCAAGGCTTGCGGCTGTTTTGTAACAGAGGAAGAACCGACACAGCCAGTTGTTACGGCAGTCAGGAGCAACAACATACTACTTTCCACAATTAGAATTCGCATATCTTTTTTCTCTCTGGTGAACTACTTACACTGATGCTTTATATACAGTGTAAGTTTCCAAATACAAGAACCCCACCCCCAACCCCCTCCCCGCTCTTCGAGAGCAGGGTGGTTTCATACGAAAAAAGAAAAATACATTAAGTCTTGATTTCTCGTTTTGCGGCATGGCTTTTTACCCCTCTCCAAACCTCTCCCCGAAGCGGAGAGAGGCTTTGAAACCCAGTTTTAGTTTTTCTCTGCTTGTATGAAACCACCCTGCCTCCCCGCTCTTCGAGAGGGGGCTATGATGTACCTTATATGATTGGGAAAGGCTATAGAAATTTAAATATTCAACCGAATTTAATATTATCTGTTGCTTCAATCAAGGCACTGCAAATTCCTGGTTCACTCATTGAATGCCCAGCATCAGGAACCACTATGAATTCGGCTTCCGGCCAAGCGCGATGTAATTCCCAAGCTGATATCATTGGGCAGACTACATCATAGCGTCCCTGAACAATTACAGCCGGAATATGGCGGATACGGTGTACATTTAAGAGTAATTGATCTTCTGTTTCCAAAAATCCCTTATTCATAAAATAATGGCATTCAATACGTGCGAAAGCTGAAGCAAATTCACTCTCGCCAAACTTTTGCATGAGTTCTGGGTCTAAGAAAAGTCTACTGGTACTACCTTCCCAAATTGACCAAGCACGCGCTGCTGTTAATTGAATTTCTAAATCTGGACTGGTCAACTGCTTGTAATATGCTGCGATCAGATCATCACGTTCATCTACGGGAATTGGTTTAAGATATTCTTCCCAAGCATCAGGAAAAATATAGCTAGCACCCTCTTGGTAAAACCAGCGCAACTCTTTTTGCCTCAGCATGAAGATCCCACGCAGAATTAGCCCCGTGCATCGAGACGGATGGGTTTGACTGTAGGCTAATGATAAAGTGCTACCCCAACTACCACCGAAGACCGCCCACTTTTCTATACCTAAATGTTGGCGCAGTTTTTCGATATCACTGACTAAATCCCAAGTGGTGTTTTCTCGTAATTCAGCATGGGGCGTACTTTGACCACAACCGCGCTGGTCAAACATCACTAACCGCCATTTTTCTGGATGGAAATATTGCCGATAAAAAGCTGGACATCCACCACCGGGTCCCCCATGCAGCAAAACGATGGGTTGACCTTGCGGGTTCCCTGACTCTTCAAAATGAATGGTATGAAGGTCGGAAACCTGTAAACTACCTTCTAGATAAGGCTCGATCGCTGGGTAAAGTTCTCGCATTTTCGATATTTTATCAGTAATGTTGTGATTGCGATCGCTTGCATAAATCAAATAAACCCGATATCCATGATACAACCCTCCAATGAACTTCCACCTAAAGGGCGATCGCCTCAGATGAGAATCATCACAGCATTGAAAAATTGGGCTGCTACTTTGCATGGAATCTCAACAATTGTCCTAGCTAAGATGGCATTCAAAATGGCGATCGCATCGGCAATTTCTTTTGAAATTGCTCAGGCGTTGCGATGGCAGTATCCTTTTTATGCAGCGATCGCCGCCATCATTGTGATGTCATCTACTCATGGCAGCACTTTGTTACTAGGAATTCAACGAATAATTGGCACCGTGATTGGTGCCATCGGTGGAGCCATCTTTGCGGTTGGATTGGGTACTAATTTCTGGTCACTGGGAATAAGTGTATTTTTGACCATCTTTCTGACTTCTTATTGGAAATTCAATGAGGCGGCAAAATTGGCGGGGTATGTGTCAGCGATCGTCATTTTGAGTCACAGCCAATCTCCTTGGCTGTACGCCTGGGGTAGGTTTCTCGAAACCCTCTTAGGTATTGGTGTCGCACTCTTGGTAAACAACTTTATTTTTCCTGCTTCGGCTGGAGTAGAACTCAGGCGTAATTTGTCGCAAACGCTAACTGATTTGGAGCAGTTTTATGAGTTAGTTGTGGACTCTGCCTTTACAGGAAACTACGATCGCCCCCGTGTGGATAAGTTGAAAACTAGTATCATTAGTTCACTGAGCAAGGGGCGATCACTATGGCAGGAAGTCAGACAGGGACAGACAAACGAACCGCCAGAAAAACGGGTGAATGAAGCCTGGGAGTTTCTCATCCGCAGGATTTGGGAACACATTTTGACAATGGAACATACCGTACTTGCTAGACAGCAGGATACTTTCTGGCAAATTCTTTCACCTCAAATTACCCAACTGGCAGAGGAAACTAAAAGTGCAATGCTCACCCTCGCAACAGCTGTCAAATCGCACCAACCTAGTTTATCTTTGTCAGGAATAGAAGTTGCAATCACCAATGCTACTGAGGAATTAAATCGGTTGGAAGAAATTAAACAGCAAGATTATCCAATGGATGAGATACTCCGGTTTTTCACGTTCTTCTACACGATGGAAGAGGTGGGCAGAAAACTGCAAAAAATGGCAGGTACGCTAATTACCAACTCCTAGACATATTTACAGCTATTTTCAGGTAAATAGACCATGCAGTAGGGGCACAGCAATGCTGTGCCCCTACGACAGATGTGGTTCAAATAAATGACTAAATTACCGTAATCACATACAGTTAGTACTTTGTCAAGCTAGTAATAAAGAGTTTGTAGCCAAAGAATTTTTTCTTTTCCACGATTAAAATCGCTTGCTCTAAACCTCGATTCTCTATTCAGGAGCCAGAATCCATTCTGGCTCCTGAATTCTGAATTCTGAATTCTTCTTCGGTAAAGCTTTAGAAGGTGAAAGTTGTTCTCAGCGTCCCAATGATTGCATCATCGTTGTTGCCAGCAAGTTGACCAGGATTGGTTAACCAAATTACCCCAGGAGTAATAGAAATGTTGTCGGTGACGCGATACTTATAGAAACCTTCAAAGTGGTATGGTTTATCACCAGTGTTACCTCCAACATAAGGTTCAATACCGGCGAAAAGTCCTAAAACGTTGCCCTTCTTACCTAAGTCTGGCAGCGCGACCCCAAGTCCATAACTCCAAACTTCACTATCATCATTAGCACCAAAGCCTCTGATGTCGCTGTAAACCGCAAAGCCACTAATCGACAGTTTGTCACTAGGTTTGAAAGCAGCCTCAAAGCCGTAGGAATTAGTTGAATATGGATTGCCACCACCGACAAAGTTAGCTTGGGCAGTACCGACTACACCAGTTGTTGTACTCGCGGAGCCGGCATCGAATAATACAGTACCACCATTATGATAACCGTGGACGTAGGTTGCAGCTAAGGTGATGCGATCGCCTACTTTTAAATTCAACTGTCCTAAAGCAGCATAGTTACCTTCCAATAAACCCGTATTTAGACCAGGGTTATTCGCTTGAGATGCCAAGTAACCCAAGGTTAATGAAGGTTGGAAGCTACCAGAGCCTTTACCAAAGGCTAAGTTAACGCCGATACCAGCACCGCCGCCAATCCGATAGATCGGACTTTCAGAAGCAAAGGTAGACAAAGCACCGTTACCGCCATCATAATCCTCAAAGTATGGGTTGACGGTAGGAACGTAATCGCTCTGAATACCTCCACTCGCAGCTATGTAAACTTGGGAGTTGCCAATGGGGAAGTAATAGGACAACCAGTCTATATAAACACTGTTGTTCGTAGAAGGGGACAGGCTAAAGGTTTGAGTCCCTTCAAATGTGCCACCTGGTAAAGCCAATCCAACTGCATTACCAGCTGCAAGCCTAGTATGCAAAGTATCTTTACCTGTGAAGCTGGTTTGCAAGTCTAAACGCACCCTGTCTTGGAAAACAGTGTTGTTGTTGTCGTTGTTGCCAAAGTTATCGGTGACAGCGAAAATTGCTTCACCAACCAACTTGGTTGTAGTAGAAAACTGATTTGCTTCAAGTTCAGCACTCCGTGCTTCTACAGCATCTACTCGACCACGCAGAGTTGCTAGTTCTGCCGAGAATTCCTCTTGCAAACGCTGGAGGGTCGCCAAATCCTGTTTTGACACCAAGCCGGAAGTTGCTGTCGCAATCAGTTCATTAACTCGATCTAAACAAGCATTCAAACCTGCGGCAAATTCATAACGAGTCAAGGCTCGATTGCCACGATAAGTGCCATTGGGGTATCCAGCAATACAACCGTAGCGCTCAACCAGGGATTGCAAAGCTTGGAATGCCCAGTCAGTCGGCTGTACATCAGAAAACTGAGAAACTGATGTGACTTGAGACAGTGAATTCTGGTTCTCGCCTTCGCTGCTGTAGCGGTTAACCTCTTCTAAAACGTTATTATCATCAGTCTTTTGGGCAACCAACTGCTGATTAACTTTTGGTTGCTCTGTTTGAATGAATATTGAAGCAGCAGAAGCTATTGGTGCTTCTGTTTGAGCAACTTTTGCCTTTATATCTTCAGAAGAGCCTGGTACTTTAGCAGCTATAGCCCTAACAGAAACCAACATTGTCACTCCCAAAACTACTGGACTTAGTACCAGAGTTTTCCACAACAGATGAGACATTTTTTTATTTTCCTTTCCCAAAAAAGACCCGAAATCAGTGGCTTCAAGAAAAAGAGAACAAGCAGTTATTCTACTTGTTGGAAATCTTACCAGATTGCAGTGAACTAAGATATGTCTCACAAAATTTTTACAGATGAAGAATCTTCAGGAGTGCTGTTAGCGGATAGCTAGGGTTTAACCCGTACTGAGTTCTGAGTAAATCTTCCTACTCAGCACTCACTACTCAGAACTGATTTGATGCTGAGTTCGATTATGGTTACTGAGCTTGTCGAAGTATTGCTTTTTTTACTCAGCTACAGCGAATATTTTTTAATTATGGGGTTTTCTGCAATTAGGCGATGCCTAGGTTGGGCTACGCCTGCACATTCGTGCATTCTCCAGGTATGAAAACTGCACGCAAACAAGCAGAAAAGGTCAATGTGTAATCTTAACTTCTAATTTAATGTATAACTCATCGCCAACAGTAATATTACTGGCCGCGTACCAATGAGATAAGGCAAGATTTATCTAAATACCTCTGCCTTAACTCAATTTAGCTCAAAGAGAAAGAAAAATCATGTCAAACAATCAAGACATCTTACAAGGCTTTGGTTTGGTCGAAGAACTTGACGAACAAGCTGGTGAAACAATTAGTGGCGGATACGAGGTGTTTACCGTTAGAAACGCAACGGGATACAATGTCTCCTACCTTGTCGATGGTACAAAAACTCCAGCACAGTTTGCAAAATCTGGAGGTTCTGCTGTATGGACTGCCTATAAAGGAGGAATCATTACATTTGACGCTGACGGTAGAGACAACTATGTGCAGAACAAATCATACAATTTGGCCGATGGGGGAAGATATGAATTTCAATACAACACAAAGACTCCTGGCAATCCATACGATATAGACCTCTATAGGGTTGCGTAAATTTGAAGCAGATTTACTGTTTTGAATCTCTCAAACATACTGCAAATGGGTTATAAGGCAAGCGCAATCACTTTTTAGCGCATCAGCCAAGCTGTCAAAAGTCTGATCTGACAAGCCAAACGCTTAATTAAATCGGGTCATTTGACCCGACTTTATTTTCCCCCCAATAATTGAAACTATGTTACGCAATCCAAAATTAATTAAATTGTTTCGTAGTATGAGGTTCAGCCCATACTACAAACCTTGTTTGAAACTAAGCACGGAGAAACAAGGTTTTGAATATTTTCTCATGAGAGTAATAAAAGAACGCTACTTAGTACAGAACACCACAAAAAGGGTATGGAATTTAATTATTCGTAGGTTGGGTAGAACTTTAGTGTTACCCAACATCAAGTCTGAATATTTGCGAACCCCTTTTACGGTGACGTGTACTTAGCTCTCCATGATTTGACTGTTAAATTTATTTTTTGTTAATAATATATCAATTAATTTAATGAAATACTACATAATACAGATTAATTCAAATTGATCAAGTACACAACCTAAGTCTTAAGGCTGTTTTACTTCTGGATTTTGCTGTATCTCAACAATGTACCAAGAGAAAATGAAATACCAGATTGTTCTTCAACACAGTGAAGAAGACTGTGGTGCTGCTTGCATTGCCACAATCGCCAAACATTACGGACGCACCTTTACCCTCAACCGCGTCCGGGAAGCGGTAAGTACTGGTTCGCGAGGCACGTCCTTATTGGGCTTGAAGCGGGGAGCGGAAACACTGGGATTTAATGCCCGCCAAGTCAAAGCTACTCCCCAACTCATTGACCAATTGCACCAAATATCCCTACCAGCCGTCATTCACTGGAAAGGCAACCACTGGGTAGTTTTATACGGTCAAAAAGGCAAAAAATACGTAATTGCCGACCCTGGTCTTGGCATCCGCCATCTCACCCGTGAAGAATTAATGGCGGGTTGGGCTAATGGTGTGATGTTGCTTCTCGCTCCTGATGACAGTCGCTTTTATCACCAAGAGTCTGATCAAATCGGTGGTCTTGGGCGTTATATCCAACGAGTTTATCCCTATCGTTTTATTATTGCCCAAGCGATCGCCATCAACATCGCCATTGGAATCCTTTCTTTGGCTACTCCGTTTATGATGCAACTGCTGACGGATGATGTGTTAGTGCGAGGAGATACCCAACTGCTAACGACTGTCGCAATTGGGGTAATAACTATGAACCTGATTAGAAGTGTGATTGGCTTAGTGCAATCTCATCTAATTGGTCACTTTGGTCAAAGATTACAATTAGGGCTAATTCTGGAATATGGACGCAAACTCCTACATTTGCCTCTCTCCTACTTTGAAGCCCGACGCAGTGGGGAAGTTGTCAGCCGGATTTCTGATGTTCATGCCATCAATAATCTTGTTTCTCAAATTGTCCTCGGTTTACCCAGCCAATTTTTTATTGCTGTAGTTTCCTTAGCTTTGATGCTGTTCTACAGTTGGGAACTGACTTTAGCTTCCATTGCCGCTTTTCTCGTGATTACGGTTATTAGTCTGCTGTTTTTGCCAGCTATCCGCCACCAAACCCGCAATATGATTGTTTTGGGTACAGAAAACCAAGGCTTTCTTGTGGAAACCTTTCGTGGTGTCCAAGTGTTAAAAACTACCCAAGCGACACCCCAAGCTTGGGAAGAGTACCAAGGGAATTATGGTCGGCTGGCTAACGTGGGTTGGAGTTTGATGAAATTAGGACTTTACAGCAGCACCCTCGTCAGCGTTCTTTCCACTTTCATTAATATTGGCATCCTCTGGATAGGTAGCAGCTTAGTAATTAATCAGACTCTAAGTATTGGGCAATTAATTGCGTATAACGGCATGAGTGGTAACTTTCTCGGCTTTCTGAGTTCTGCCATTGGTTTAGTTGATGAATTTATTACCGCTCAAATAGTCATTCAACGCTTAACAGAAGTCATTGATGCTACTCCAGAAGATGAAAATGATTTTAAAAAGCCTTGGGCAAAAATTCCTGGAGACGCAGAGATTACTTGTACTCAACTCAACTTCCACCACGCAGGTAGAGTTGATCTGTTGTCAGATTTTTCCCTGACTATTCGCGGTAGTCAAGTAATTGCTTTAATTGGTAAATCTGGGTGTGGGAAGAGTAGCCTAGCTAAATTAATTACTGGTTTATACAAAAGCCAGTCTGGTAATATTCGCTATGGTCTTTACAACCAGCAAGATTTGTCTTTAGAATGTCTGCGACAACAGGTGGTGTTAATTCCCCAAGAACCACATTTTTGGAGTCGTTCAATTATCGATAATTTCCGCTTCAGCTATCCTGACATGAGTTTTGAAAGTATTGTCGAGGCTTGTCAGATTGCTGGTGCAGATGAGTTTATCAGCAAACTACCCGATAAATATCAAACTATTTTAGGAGAATTTGGTGCTAATCTTTCTGGAGGACAACGGCAAAGATTAGCCATCGCTAGGGCAATAGTTACTCAACCCCCGATTCTGATTTTAGACGAATCTACAAGTGCCCTCGACTCGGTAAGCGAAGCCCAAGTATTAGATCAATTGCTTTCCCATCGCCAGGGTAAAACTACTATTATGATTAGTCACCGGCCAAAAGTCATCCAGCGAGCCGATTGGATTGTCATGCTAGAACAAGGACGCTTACAAATTCAAGGTACACCAGAAGAGTTGCGTCAAATCAAAGGCGAGCATTTAAATTTCCTAGATGATATTGTGACATCGAAAAATGATTTAGCGATCGCAACTTCTGGTTCTTACCTTAACGGCAAGCCTGCTACCATTAATTAATTCGTAATTCGTAATAGAGCCTCCGGCACGCTACGCGAACGTAATTCGTAATTAATTAAATTATATTTTTCTTTAATACTGGACTAAAGTATGGTAAATAACACAGATTTTGTATCCCCAATTCAAACAAACGAATTTTTACCACCACTTAGTCGTTGGACTACCTTTGGTGGCATGATTATCCTTGGCATTCTCAGTTTAGCAATTCCCGTTGCTGCGATCGCTAAATATAAAGTCACAGTTAAAGGACAGGCGGTTGTTCGTCCCATCGGTGAATTGCGGGTTGTGCAAGCCACAACCGAAGGTCAAGTAATGCAGATTTATGTCAAACAAAATCAAGTTGTTAAAAAGGGAGATGCGATTGCAACCATTGACGATTCCCGTCTGCAAACTAAAAAAAGTCAACTGCAAACTAATATCCAACAAGGTAAATTACAACTGGTGCAAACCTATGCCCAGATTCAAGCCTTCAACAGCCAGATTCGCGCCGAAACCGACCGCATTCACCGGATTATTACAGGTGCCGAAGCCGAATTGAGCGGTCGCTATCGACAATATCAAGATAAAAAAATTACTACTGTTTCCGAGTTGCAAGAAGCTGATGCCAATATCAGAATTTCTGAAAGAGAATTGCAGATCGGTAAGGAACAGCTAAAAACAACACAAGCAAATCTCCGTGCCTCCGAAGCTGCCTTGGGTGCAGCCACATCGAAAGAAAACCGTTATCAGAGTGTAGCCGCAGTCGGTGCCCTATCTAAAGACCAATTTGAAGAGGCACAACTGCTTGTGAAACAGCAACAACAATCAGTGGAAGGGCAAAGAGCCGCCGTTGAGGGGCAAAAACAAACAATTGAACGCTTACAACAAGCACTATCTGCTACTGTCGCCAGACGACAACGCGCCCAAACTGCCCTCAACCCCAGTAATGCTGAAGTTGCTATTGCTACTGAGCGCATCGCCCAAGAAAAAGCCGCAGGAGAAAGCAACAAAGCAACTTTAGAAAAGGATCGCCAAGCTCTAGTTAAACAAAAAATTGAACTTGAAAAACAGCTAGAACGGGATACCAGCGAACTTAAACAGATAGAAATAGACTTAAGTCAAACCACCATCACAGCTACATCTGATGGGATTATTTCTCAACTTAATCTCCGAAACCCCGGTCAAACCCTGCGTGCTGGCGAGGAAGTGGTGCAAATTGTTCCTAGCGATGTCGCTCAGGTTGTAAAAGCAGTAGTGGCATCTGAAGATAAGAACAAGTTAAAAATTGGTCAAAAAGTCCAAATGCGGGTCAGCGCTTGTCCTTACCCCGATTATGGTACGCTCAAGGGTAAAGTGCAGGCGATTTCTCCAGATGCAATTACTCCCCAAAAGAATAATAGCAATTCATCTAATGACACGTCTGTTAGTCGGCAAGCATCAACGGCTGGTAGTTATTACGAAGTGACCATTGAACCGGAAAATCTGATTTTAGGTAAAGGGAAAAATCAGTGTCACATTCAATTAGGAATGGAGGGTAGGGTTGATATCATTTCCCGCGAAGAAACTGTACTGCAATTCTTCCTCAGAAAGGCACGACTAATTGCAGATTTCTAATGTTTTCATTTTGCTGAAAAAAGTCGGTTTCAAAACCATAAAATACTCCATATAGCTATCGTAAAGAGTGCTTGTTTCTTCTAATCAGCACCCTAATGGATCGATAGCCTTCTTGTCGATTGGCTCAACTTATACCAATTCTGTATGAAGATGCGCTAAACCATATTTAAGTATAAGAAAGAAAAACGAACCGCAAAGGACGCGAAGAAAGAAAGAAAGAAAGAAAGAAAGAAAGAAGTTAAAAGGGTTTGGTGCAGCTTTACAAAGAAATGGTATTAAAACTGTCTGGAGTATTATGATATCAAGCTATTCCGCAGAGTTCTGAGTAGGGAGGCGGAGAATTTTTTGCGAGCAAAGGTTGCACAATCCTAACTCCAGATAGATATCAATGGGTAAGAAGGAGTGCTATTTATAACCCAAGTATTTGTTTAATTTGGTAAGACTCCAACAGCCAGTAGAAGAATCATGACTACAGAACAGCCATTAATACTTGATGCTGCCAGCGAGGAATTCATTTCAAAAATTGGTTCAAGTGCGCCCGTTCTTTCTAGTCAAAAAGGATTCTGGAATGGAGTCAGAGTTAGCTATTACGAATACCACAATGCCGTTGAGACTCCTGAGCATTGTTTCTCGCAGCATCTGATCACTATTCATCTCAATCACGCCGTCGTGATCAAAGAGCAATTGCTGAATGGTCATCTACGATGCGATCGCTTCAGAAACGGCGATATTTGTTTAACCCCTGCAACTGCTCCTGTATCAGTCCGTTTACAGCATTCCAGCGAGTGGATTGCTCTACACCTTGAACCCAAGTTTATGGAGCAGATCGCGGCGGAAGTGGTCGATCCGGATCGACTTGAGATTATACCCCAATTCAAGTTAAATGACCCGTTAATTTATCAAATTGGGATTGCTCTAAAAGTAAATCTTGAGTTTAAGAATGTCTGCGATCGCCTCTACACCGAGTCAATGGCAACCGCACTTTCTGCTCATTTACTACAGCACTACTCGACCCAAAAGCCCAAAATTGCAAGCTATTCTGATGGATTATCACAGGCTCGATTACGACAAGTGACTGAATATATTCACCAGCATTCGACGCAGAATCCTAGCCTGATGATTATGGCTGAAATGGTGCAGATAAGTCCTTATTACTTTAGCCGTTTGTTTAAACAATCGACCGGGTTAACACCACATCAGTATTTACTCAAATGCCGCACAAAAGAGGCGAAACGGCTACTCAAGACTACAAATCTCTCAATCGCTAACATTGCAATTCAGGTAGGCTTTGTCGATCAAAGTCACCTTAACCGCCATTTCAAGCGCCATTTTGGTGTTTCACCCAGTCAGTTCCGCGCTTAGGAACGTGGATTAAATAAAATGCAAAACTTCATCCTGTCTCTAGCTTCCCTCTCCTTTATAAGGCGTGTATACCTGACGGGGCGACAAAATTCCTTCGACACTGAATCTATATCAGTCTCTAGCGATATCACTTTCGGGTTCGTACTCAAGGAGGATGAGTCTCGAATCAAGAGTTTGCGTCTTGGCGAGATGGAGCCCAGTTCTCTGAAACCCGGCATATATTGGCTCCCGTCCAGCATCTCCAAGAATTAATGGGAAGACCAGTAGTCGCAACCGATCAACGAGACCAAGTTGCATCAAGCCCTTTACCAATTGAAGGCTACCGAAGATACGGATTGGATCTCCAGTCTGTTGTTTGAGTAGACGAATCTGCTGCTCTAAGTTGCCCGCAATCACTTTGGTGTTACTCCAAGTGAGGGGCTCATCGAGAGAATTTGAAAAGACTAACTTGGGCAACTCCCGCATTCGGACACTAGCCGAGTCAGTGGCTGTGGCTGAATATCCAGCGAGAATCACATATGTGTTGCGTCCCATAAGTATGACCTGTGGCTGGCTTATTTCCCTTTGTATCCAGCTTGAGAGATCAGGGCCGTCGTATCCAAAGTACGCCTTCTCATCAGCACCTGATGCAAAGCCGTCAAGCGACACGAATAGGTCTGCGATAAGTTTCCTCATTCAAACTCCTTGCTGTGAAACCGCGACATCTGCCATACGCTCTGAAATCTGCTAGCCACCGCTGCACCGTGCTTCGATGCTTCCCAAGTATTTTAGCGATGCCTTCTGTACGAGACGCTTTGCGTAGCTTGCTTCCACGTTCGCGCAGCGTCCCGTAGGGAAGTGGTACGGCGGCAAGCTACGCACACACACTCATACCTTGATTTTTAATCATGTAAAGCGCTTGTAACCGAACTTTTACGTCGTGGATTATTCTGTTGACGTACCAACGCCTCGAGTTCTTTGACACTTTCTTGGATATCGATATGTGTTACCCCTACTATTACTCACCCTACCCTAGATGCTACCTCTCTATAACATTTATCATGTGTCGCATTCTTTTTTCAAATTGGTATGAGGTAAGCCAGGGACATAAATTGTATGTTGTTTAATTCTTATTTCTTAGAGCAAGAATGTACTGTCAAAAAGCAAGATCGTCCAAGACAGTCAAGCTTCATTTCTCCTACGATTTCTAGAGATAGGTCAATCAAGGGATGAAAATTAAGCTTTTTCCACCATAAATTACAACTAATTGAAATAAAGGATTTATACATGAACGCACAAAACAAGCCACAAGCTTTTCAAGTTAATAGTGGCGAAGGTCGAGCTTACTGGGGTATGGGCATTCTCTGGATTATGCTGGCAACTGCTGAAGATACTGATGGACAGTATTCTTGTATAGAACAGTTGGTGCCGCACGGCCCAGCAGCAGGGCCTCATATCCATGAGGCAGCAGATGAAACCTTCTACATTATGGAAGGCGAAGCCACCTTCTTTGTCGAAGACCAGCCGATTAAAGCAACTGCTGGATCATTTGTGTCAATTCCACGGGGCACAAAACACGCTTTTCAAATTGATTCTGAAACGGCTCGATTACTCAATACTTATGTCCCCGCAGGTTTTGAGTACGTGATTATGGCGACGACTGTGCCCGCAGAGGCGCGCACATTGCCTCCGGCTTCACTGCCTTTTCCCGATCAAGAACAAGCTAATCAAGCGCTTGAGCAAGTCACCCAGCAGTATCCTGCGGCTAAAACCAAATTCTTACAAGGTTTCGCAAGTTAAGTTACCCGACACCAGATTATTCGAGTTTGGCTCTGGCAGATCGATCGCTGGTGTGCGATTGCTTTTCAGGTAACGAGTCTGCCTCATTGATAGATACTGACAAAGGACAAATTCTGTAAACTTTACAAGGAAAATCATGACGACAAAATTGACGGTTCTGGTTGCTGGTGCTACTGGCATGTTGGGTTCTAAGATTGTTTCGGCTCTACTCGACAAAGGCAACCTTGATGTTCGAGCAATGGTGCGGTCAATCAACGACAGCAATCCAGAAAATCGTAAAAAAATCGACGCAATGAAAGCCAAGGGTGCAGCGATCGCAGAAGGCGACTTAATGAAACCTGAAACCCTACTGCCAGCGTGTGCAGGGGTTGATGTGGTCGTATCTGCGATCGGCAACAATGAAGTGACTGTGCCAGGGCAGAAAAACCTGATTGATGCGGCGAAACAGCAGGGCGTGAAGCGGTTCATTCCCTCCGATTACTCGGTAGACTACCGCAAGCTGGACTATGGCGACAATGATAACCTGGATATGCGGAAGGAAGTATTTGATTATCTTCAGCAAAGCGGTTTGGAATATACCCTAGTTCTCAACGGGGCATTTATGGAATTCATCACCTATATGCCACTGTTTGACCTAGAACATCAGATATTTCAATACTGGGGCGATGGTGAAACGCCGCTCGATCTCACCACTACTGATGATACCGCCAAGTATGTGGCTGAAGCGGTGAGCGACCCAGGCTTGGCAAACACAGCATTGGAAGTCGCAGGTGACACTCTAACCCCGAAGCAGTTGAAAGCCACTTATGAAGAGGCGACGGGCACTAAATTAACCGAAAAATCATTGGGCAGTATCGCCGAGATGAAAGCTTGGATTGCTAACAAAAAAGCGTCAGCTAGTTCACTCGAAGAGTACGTTTACCACCAGTATATGTACGCGATGGTATCGGGTAAAGGCAAACTCGATCGGATTCAGAGCGATCGCTATCCCCACATTAAACCCAAGACGGTTAAGCAATTTCTGAGCAAAGGAGATTCTGTTTAAACCGACTAATGAAAGTAGTTTTAGTCCGTTTCAACGGACTTTTGCTATTAGCCAGTGACTTGAGTCACTGGCGGTTCAAGTATTTTTGCAATAGTTTTATAACTATCGGCAGTCTTTGATTTTACTCCTACAATATCATACATATCTGGCTCAAATGTCCCGTGCATTGTGAGAACGATCGCATGAATTAAGGCTTCCGCTTTCAGCAGCGTTTCTTGAAACTCTATCTCCGGCTCGGAAAGCGCCACAATTCCGCCACCAATACCAATAGAAGTTTGATTAGGAGTCAGAACAGCAGTGCGAATCACAATATTTAAATCGGCTGAACCATTCAATCCCAAAAAGCCGATCGCTCCTGAATACACTCCTCGCGCTTCTTGTTCCAGGCGATCGATAATTTGCATAGTTCTGAGTTTGGGCGCACCTGTCATCGAGCCTCCGGGAAATGAAGCCTGCACGCAATCTATTGCTGTTAAATCTGGTCGCAAATGCCCGCGTACTGTTGTCACCAATTGATGCACTGTTGCATAGGTTTCTACATCCATTAACTTCGGTACGTGAATGCTACCGACTTCACAAACTCGTCCCAAATCATTGCGTAACAGATCGACAATCATCAGATTCTCAGCCCTGTCTTTTTCGCTGTTGCGTAGCTGTTCTTTGAGGATAAAATCTTCTTCAGGGAATTTTCCGCGTCTCAGGGTTCCCTTAATCGGCTTGGTTTCTACCCAACCCTGCTGATCAATCCGCAGAAATCGTTCTGGAGATGAGCAAGCGATCGCAATCTCACCAAAGCGCAAAAATGCCGCATAGGGGGCAGGATTAAGCCTACGTAATCTGCGGTAGAACGTCAATGGATCGGGGGTTATATCAGTATAAAGCTGATTTGTGAGGCAAACTTGATAGGTTTCCCCTTCATAAATTTCGTCTAAGCAATGGTGAATATCATTAATATAAGTCTGGTAAGTACGACTTAAACGAAACTTGATTGGCTGACTATTTCCTTGAGGTACAAGGGGAGTCAGAGGAGACAGGGTTTCGAGTTGTTGTTGGATAGTATCAAACCAAGTTTCTAACTGTTGTGTTTGTCCTTTTTTGATTAATTGCAGCAAATAAACACACTGTTCTTGGTGATCGATGGCAATCATGCGATCGGCAAATAAGAAAATTGCATCAGGTAATAGTGAAGAATGCACCAATGACGATCCAGATGCCTTGAGTTCATAGCCAAAATAGCCAACAAATCCACAGTTAAAATCAAACGGTAAATCATCAGCTTGGCAACTTCGGAGGTCAATTTCTCGTTTGAGATACTCAAAAATACTTTCGCTGTGATGAGTCACACGATCTGACTGTGCGATCGTCAATTCTTGCGTTTGCGTATGGTAGCGCACCAAAAGGCTATTTTCCCCGTTTCCATCGCCCATAAACGAGAAGCGAGATAAACCGGGT
The DNA here is from genome assembly GCF_036917755.1 of Nostoc sp. Classification (GTDB taxonomy): domain Bacteria; phylum Cyanobacteriota; class Cyanobacteriia; order Cyanobacteriales; family Nostocaceae; genus Nostoc. The sequence continues at coordinate 20,267 of NZ_JBALFC010000090.1, read as the reverse complement.
TCCACACGGCTACTGTCTAACCAAAAGGCATTTGCTGCTTGCCGAAATAAATGGACAAATATTTGTTCTGTGTTCGGGCAAATATCCAGTTTGCGCCGATGAAGTTCAAACTTATCTTCCTGTTTTTGATAGGGTTCATCGATAGGAGGAGCAATAAATCCATATCCAGTCCAATACTGCTTTTCTGAACTTATTGATGATTTATCTATAAATTGCAGCGTGATATCTCTAAAGTTTTCTAACAATGTTTGTCCATATTCTGTACAGATAGACTCTGGGTGAAACTGCACACCCCAAAAAGGTAGATGTCGATGACGCAATCCCATCACCAGTCCTTCCTCAGTCCAAGCAATTTTTTCTAAGCACTCAGGTAGTTGATCCGCAACTATCAAGGAGTGATAGCGCACCACAGAAAACTGACTGGGAATGCCTTGGAATAATTTGGAATCATTGTGATAAATTTTGCTCAGTCTACCGTGTCGAACTTCCGGTGCATGAATCACTTTTGCACCATGTAGGTAGCCAAGTCCTTGATGTCCCAAACAAACTCCCAGCAAAGGCACATTCACATTCTCAATTATCTGTCGGCAGATTCCAAAATCTTCTGACCTTTCTGGACGACCGGGGCCAGGTGAAATCACAATGTTGTCAAATACAATTTTTTTCAATTCATCCCAGTTAAGCTGATCATTACGAATTACCAGAGGTAGTTCCCCATTTACCTCGGCAATCATCTGGTAAAGATTAAAGGTATAAGAGTCATAGTTATCAATAATTAATGTTTGCATACATACTAAATTAACTACTAGATAGAACGTTTTTGCACTTAGAATAGCACCTAGATAAGTTATCTGCTACTTTAAATTTTTGGTTCTATCTTTGTTAATAAATGATGCTGCCATGCAGTTTGCACTTCTTGATTATGGTTTTGCAGGTACTTCTCAATGACTATTTCCAGATTTTTTTGGTTAATCTTGTCCCTAGTGTCTGTGAAATATCCTAACATAAGGCAATACAGTTCAGTTAAGCATTTCTTCCTTCTCTCGGTGTCCTCCGCGCCTCTGTGGTTCGTTATTTTTTATTTAATGTATGCTATGGCAATCCTGAATCATTCGTAAGAAACAAGATCCCCGACTTCTTGAAGAAGTCGGGGATCTGAATTAAATAGGATTGCTATATGTCTAAGAAAATTTTCCCGGATAAAGAATCGTAAAGTCTTGCAGATAGCTTGTTTGCCAAAGGTCGCGTTTATACGATAATTTCGCTCGATTTTGTGCCATTTCTGGACTTGATCTTCTTATTCTTGACCCTGATTTGCGGTAAATCCTTTTTATCTTTGTAAAAGTAACAGATTTCCACTAGAGTTGGCCATATTTCTAGAGAACCGTGAAATTGGCTAATTACATCATCGATAATTCTGGAAACGTTTTGCTGAAAAAAGTCGGGTTCAAACCCATAAAATACTCTCGATAAGTTCTCAGCAAATAATTGAAGAGACTGCTTACGTTCTTCATTCTGGGTAGACATTGAGGCTTTGACTACCTGGCTGTGGATAGCAGAGATTTTTTCTAGGATTTCTTCAGAGTCTAGTAACGTCACCTCGCCAGAGTAATCAAACTTGATTCCCAGATCATCAAGATGATAAACACTGCTTTTAATCTTCTTTTTCAGCAGGCTACATATTTCCTCATTAAAGAGTTCACTGGCGAGAGGATTACGCATGTAATTATTTCTTATATGGTTTTGGACAGCATCAACGTGTGCAGCCACAATCCCCTCTTGCTGTATCCAAATCCTGTAGATATAATCTTCAAACCTCAGCCGAGTTGGAAAAAATGGTGGTAAACCTAGCTGATTATCATATCCAGCGACTCCACAATCCATTCTCCAGTTTTTGTTAGTAATGACAGGTCGAAAATTGGTGAGAATATAAAAATCATTCAGGTCATTTGGATTAATTTGGTTTTCATCATTGAGATACATCTGAATAAAATCAAGTGTATCGATATCATTGGTTCCTGTGCGAAAAGTCTGGGCAATCTTGACGATCGCATTATTCAATACTCTCCCATGTTGTAATAAGAGGCTGTTTTCCCGAAAGTAACCCTTAGTCGTATTTGTTTCTAAATCCATTGCTGTATCAACAACCAATTCTCCAGCCTCGAAGTTTTCCGGTACATGGCTGGCTTTTTGACCTAGAACATCAGCAAAAGCTGTGAGTAAGTCAAAAGATTTATGGACGTAGCCGCCTTGTTGATTGGACTTGATTAATTTACCTCGACATATTTCATCGCCTGTTAAAGATTCTGGACTAGTTTCAATTAATGCATCTGGTCGCATATCGTCATCTGCGCTAACCATTAAATGACCAAGGGTATACATCAGCGTGAAGTTGCGATTTCCTCCATAACTAGGTCTAAATAAGTTTTTGACTAATGATTCCAGCTTGCGATCGCGCAGTCTTTCGTTTAAAAATGTAATAAATTCCTCTTTCTGTTGGGGTCCGACATAAAACACGTCATTGACTGTCTTAGTCTGTTCTAAAATCGGGTAATATTTCTCATGGTTAGCAATACTGGAATCATCAAAGACAATAATTTTTAAAGCATGACCATTTGCCCAGAAATTCTCATCATATTTTTCGATGGTCTGTGCTACATCTCTCAATCGATGAGTCGGAATAACAAATATCGTCTCTTTTTGTTTCATAAAATATGTTCATAATGCATTGGAATTGTTGCGCTTTCATCAGGATTAGTCAACTAAATTAAACTGATAGATCGCTACCAATTTCCAGCTTATTTTTACTACGTTCCAACTGTTTCCATAATGCCTCAATTTGGCTGAAAGCTTCTTCGGAAGATATTTTCCCACCAGTTTCTAAACTAGTGATGTAGCTAATTCTTTGAGTAAATTCTTGGAGATTGGCATTAAATACTAAGTTCTTTGGCTTAACTTGACCGTAGTAGCTACTGCGAGGATAGAAAAAGCTATTTTTATCTTCATAATTGGACTGCGCCATTAATTTATTCCTGATGAAAAGCTTGATTTTTTTTAGTTATTATTTGGCTGATTGCAGCGACCTGATATCATTCCATTTGGTAATACTGTTTCGCAGAGAGTAACAGTATTGCGACCTGGAATTTCGTTGTTTTTTGAAGCTTTGGTGAGATTTGCATAACTAAGATTGGCATAAAGCGATCGCCGATAAATTCACCTATTTAGGCATATAGTCAGAGCAATTGAGTGCTTGTTGAGTTAGAGCAATGGCAGGATGTACTGCACACTTTAGATAATGGTTATTGTTAAAAAATTGGCAGTTTTTACAGGGATGTTGCTGTAAATATTTGATGCTTACTATTTCCTCTTTATCTTGTGCCGCATTTTCTGGAGGATCTTCTAGTGCTTTGCAGGCAGATGAAACAAGAAAAACGACAATTCCCCAAACAATCATGAAGGAAATGTGAGCCAAAAATACTGCTACAAAGGGAATGTCTCCCTCGTGTGGTTTTGGATCATTATGTGTATGTGTTGCCTGAGGTAGGTTAGCTTCAATCAGGGTGGACTGATGAACACTTTTTTGGGCGGATACATCAAGTCGGAAAAGCTCCGAAATATGCATATTAAAAACCTTTAGTTAGTCGAACTCAGATTCAGTAAAATTCATCTACAATTAAACATCTTCACAAAATAGCATGATCAGAGATAAGTAAATGTTCATCTGTCTAATAATATGTGGAATTGAAACTAGTTATTTACCTCTGAATCAACAGATTGGCTGGCTGTTGGTCGAGCTTCCAGTAAGCAATAGTTGAGGGAGTAGTAAACAGAATGAATTTTCTTGAGAGTGACTTTGAGAGCGGGAACCATCATAGGATGGGTTGCGATCGCTAAGATGTAATCTCCAGCAAAAATTGCGGGATTATCTGTTGCTGGAATGACTTGAATTTCTCGTAATATTCCTAGAAAAACACATTGATCGGGTAACTGAATTTCAGTTAAATGAATGCCACAGTAAACGCTATTAGCTTGGATTAAAACACCAAACAGGCTTGGTTCTAAAGCTTTTTTGTTTTTTAACACAAATCTTTTTTTAACTCTAATAGTATTGTGCAGTATTTTACATAGAAAATATTTTTTCTGAGGTATATTTTTAGGATATATAAAATGTATTAAAAAAATAAAATATATGTTTATTTATTAGCTTTGGAGGCATATATTTAGAGATATAGCTTTGATATAGTCCAATACGGTTGGGTTAAGGGTTAAATCTTTGTCAAAGTCAATTTTTTTAACGAACCGCAAAGGACGCAAAGGAAGAGAAGGAAGAAATGCTTAACTGAACTGTATTGTGATATAGCAGTCTTAAATCATTTGTGAAAAGTATATTTCTCTTTCTTCTTTCTTCCCTTTGCGTCCTTTGCGGTTCGTTTTCTTATTTATATTTTTCACGAATCAAATAGGATTGCTATATAGCCCTACTTAATCATTGGTGAACAACAAGATTCCCGACTTATTAAATAAGTCGGGAATCTAAGCCTTTCGATTTTAATTTGGAATTTTGAATTATTAACTCTTAATCTGATCGAGAGCTAAATTCAGCTTCAACACATTAACTCCAGGCTCACCAAAGATACCGAGAAAGCGACCATCGGTGTTTTGAGCAATTAAGGTTTCCAGTTGGTTAGGCTGAAATCCTCGCGCCTTAGCCACTCGTGCAATTTGCGCGATCGCAGCTTCGGGGGTAATGTGAGGATCAAGGCTAGAACCAGAGGTGTAGACTAAATCGCCAGTCGGCTGCACACCTGCTTTTTTCAGACGATTTAAGTCACCTTCAATTTTTTTGCTGGGGTCGGGGTCATCTTTACCTTTGATGCGTTCCAGTAATGCGGGATTACTGGGAGCCAAGTTACTAGCACCAGAAACCCCAGTTTTCAAAACTCCGCCATCGTCCTTTTTGGGATCAGCTGTGCTGTAGCTGGTGGTACTGGGACGACTGTTAAAATAGCGATCGCTAGTAAAAGGTTGACCAATCAAGGCAGAACCCACAACTTGACCGGCGCTATTTTTCAGTAGACTACCGTTTGCTTGAAACGGAAACACAATCTGTCCAATGGCAATCATCGCAAAAGGATAAATAATTGCGCCGATTACCCAAAGTACCAAGGTAGAACGAATAGCTCTACTAGCTTCGCGTGCAAAACTCATTTAGAATTTCTCCGGTACAAACATTACAAAAAATAAATAGATGGAAAGCCCTAGCGTCACCATTCCTAATAGTCCCAATCCCCAAGATTGACTGCGGGAAAGTTGTTCACCAGTAGCGCCATAAACCAGAGGTGCCACAACTAGGTTGAAACACATCGCCAGGAACAAATACAGTGGCAGCTTTTGTCTGCGCCATTGACACCAGATTTCAGTTATTTCTTCTAATACTTGGGATGCAGCGATAGTGCGTCGAATCTGAACGGGTTTCATAGTAAATTAAGACAAAGGTAAGATAATATCTATCAGTTTGATGGCAATGAAGGGAGCAATGATGCCACCAAGTCCATAAATCAAGATGTTGCGACGTAGCAGTTGATCTGCTGTTAAAGGTAAGAACTTTACCCCTTTGAGTGCTAGCGGAATTAATGCCGGAATAATCAAGGCGTTGTAAATCAGCGCCGAGACGATCGCAGATTCGGCACTCTTTAATCTCATAATATTAAGTGCGCCGATGCCAGCAGCTGCAAAGATCGTGGGAATAATCGCAAAATACTTGGCAATATCGTTAGCGATCGAAAATGTTGTCAATGCGCCACGGGTAATCAACAACTGTTTACCTATGGTTACTAGGTCAATTAGCTTGGTGGGGTCAGAGTCTAAGTCCACCATATTAGCAGCTTCTTTGGCAGCTTGCGTCCCAGAATTCATCGCCACACCCACGTTTGCTTGAGCTAGGGCAGGAGCATCGTTAGTACCATCTCCAGTCATTGCCACCAGTTTACCCTGAGATTGTTCGGCGCGAATCACTTCAATTTTGTCTTCTGGAGTCGCTTCGGCAATAAAATCATCAACCCCAGCTTCTTCGGCAATTACCGAAGCGGTAATCCGATTGTCACCTGTGAGCATGACAGTGCGAACACCCATGCGGCGAAGTTGGTCAAATCGTTCCCGCAGTCCAGGTTTGACAATATCTTTGAGGTAAATCACACCATAAATCTCGTGATCTTGGCAAACAGCTAAGGGCGTACCGCCTAACCGGGAAACGCGCTCATAAGCTGCGTCTGTATCATCAGGAACCTGACCGCCACGGGAACGGACAAACCCTTTAATGGCATCCACTGCTCCTTTACGAATTTGTTTGCCATTGGGTAGATTTGTGCCGCTCATGCGGGTTTTTGCCGAAAACTCCACACCTTCGGCTTTGTCGATGTTAAAATCTACCGCCGCCTGGGACTTTTCTGCTAAAACTACAATTGACTTGCCTTCTGGCGTCTCGTCAAACAAGCTAGCAGCTAGGGAGATTTGCGCCACGTCTTTTATTGAGTGATTATTCAGGGGAATAAACTCATCAGCCATCCGGTTCCCCAAGGTAATCGTGCCTGTCTTATCCAGCACTAGGGTGTTGATGTCACCACAGGCTTCTACTGCTCGACCAGAGGTAGCGATGACATTAAATTGGGCAACCCTATCCATCCCAGCGATGCCGATCGCACTGAGTAAACCACCAATAGTTGTGGGAATCAAAGCTACCAGTAGCGAGATCAGAATCGCAACGCTAGCACCCGCACGCAAACTGTTTCCCGACTCAGCCCCAAACGCCGTACTGACAAAGCTGGCAATGTAGCCAACGAAGGGAGGGATCGTTGACACCACAATCAGGAATACCTGTGTTAACACTGCCAACAATACCGTCAAAGCAATTTCGTTGGGAGTCTTGGTGCGTTGTGCCCCTTCTACCAGGGCAATCATGCGATCGATAAAGCCTTGGCCAGGGTCAGCACTAATGCGAATTGTCAACTCGTCTGAGAGTAGGCGTGTACCGCCTGTCACCGAACTGGCAATATCTGTACCTGGTTGCTTGAGTACAGGGGCAGATTCCCCAGTAATCGCAGACTCATCCACTGAGCCAATGCCTTGAATTACATCCCCATCGGCGGGAATCATATTATTTGCAATCACTTTGACCAAATCGCCCCGCCGCAGTTCTGTGGAACTGACTTGTACTACAGAACCATCAGGGAGGATTTTGTTAGCGATCGTATCCGATCGCGTCGATCTTAGTGAATCAGCCTGTGCTTTACCGCGTCCTTCAGCTACGGCTTCGGCAAAGTTGGCAAAAACGAGTGTGAAAAAGAGAATGAAGGTAATCAACCCGTTTAACAGGCGTTGTTGGTTCACATCTGCCTGGATTGTACCGAAAAAGTTCGGGTCAAGGGTGACAATCAAGGTGACAATCGTCCCCACCCAAACAACAAACATTACTGGGTTTCTGACGGTAATTCGAGGATCGAGCTTGAGAAATGACTCACGAATTGCTCTCTGGTAAAGTCCCCGCAAATCCGCTTTGGGCGTATGCTTGCGCGAATCACGAGTGCCAGATGGAATACGGGGCGAACGAGAATCAGTAGTAGTTGGCATATATTAAATTTTGGGCATGAGTCTTTGAGGTGGATGAACGGAGTTCCGAGGTGGATGAATCCAGTTCCGAGGTGGATGAACGGAGTTCCGAGGTGGATGAATCCAGTTCCGAGGTGGATGAATCCAGTTCCGAGGTGGATGAATCCAGTTCCGAAGTGGATGAATCCAGTTCCGAAGTGGATGAACGGAGTTCCGAGGTGGATGAACGGAGTTCTGAGGTGGATAAATCAGTCTCTAATTTTCCTTGTCCCCACTCCCCACTCCCCACTCCCCACTCCCAACTTCTTACCCAATATCTTTGGCGATAAAAAAGGCTTCACCGATGGGGCCTAATGCTAATACTGGGAAGAATGTAAGTGCGCCTAGAATTAAAATCACGCCTGCGGTGACGCCTGTAAACAGTCCGGTATCGGTTCGTAATGTACCAGTCGTGTAGGGAACAGCTTGCTTACGAGACATACTATCTGCTAATAACAGCAAACCGATGATCGGTATATAGCGTCCTGCCAGTAAACTGAAACAGGTACTCAGGTTCCACCAGAGGGCGGTTGCGGTAGTTTTGGCGCCTGTAGCGATCGCAAAAGGAGAAGGTTGTGAATCGCCTAAACCTTCAAACCCAGAACCGTTGTTAGCAGCAGCTGAAGCATATTCGTAGATCACTTGAGAAAAGCCGTGAAAGCCGGGATTGCTAATCCCTGCCAGTTGGTCAGGAAAAGCTAAGGCGATCGCCCCTGGAATCAAAATGGCGATCGGGTGAACCAGTAAAATCAGGAAGCTAGCTAGCACGACCTCACGCTTTTCAATCTTCCGTCCCAGAAATTCTGGCGTGCGTCCCACCATCAGACCCGTGACGAATACCGCCAGGATGCTATAGGCAAACAAGTAAGCTGTTCCTGTACCCTGTCCACCCCACATGATTTGCAGGAACATATTAGAGAGAAAAATAAAACCACCGGCGGGCATGAAGGAGTCGTGGAAACCGTTGACGGCGCCGCACATGGTTCCGGTTGTACTTACTGCAAATAATACAGATTCTGCCCAACCAAACCGGACTTCTTTACCCTCTAGATTCGGTTGCTGACTGCCCAAAAGCGTATTTACAGCCGGATTGCCGTTATATTCTCCAATAGCGGTGACAATCAGAAATCCGACAAAGATTACACCGACCATGCCGTAGAGTAACCAAGCTTGTTTGGGGTTATTTGCAAACAAGCCATAGGTATAGATCAGGGACGTGGGAATCGAAAGCATTGCCACGATCTGAATTAAGTTAGTAAATCCACTGGGATTTTCAAAGGGGTGTGCCGAGTTGATCGCAAAAAAGCCGCCGCCGTTTTCTCCTAATTGTTTGATAATTTCAAAATGGGCAACGGGGCCACGAGCGATCGCCTGACTGATATTCGGATCTTCCAAGGTCGGGAATACAGCTGCACCCGCCAGTGTTTCTGGAACACCAGCTGCCATAAAGGCGATCGCGCCCACAATACAAATCGGCAGCAAAATTCGGGTAATCGAGCGAATTAGGTCTACATAAAAGTTACCCAACGATCTACCCGTCAATCCCCGAATAAAAGCAATTCCTACCGCCAAACCAGTTCCAGCAGAGGTGAACATATGGTAGCCCAGCCCGAACATTTGACTACCGTAGCTCAAGTAAGTTTCACCAGAATAGTGCTGCTGGTTGGTATTGGTAATGAAGGAAATCGTGGTGTGTAGTATGGTGTCCCAGGTTGGGGCATCTATCTTGGTCGGGTTAAGCGGTAGCCATCCCTGATTTGCGATGATAAAGAAAATCAGCAAACCCATGACTACGTTGCTATACAGAATTGCTCGCGCATACTGCCAACCCGTCATATTTTCTTGGCTTTGAACGCCTACCAAAGAATAAAGCGATCGCTCAACCGGATTCAAAATTGGGTCGAGAAAAGTACTTTGCTCTAGGTAGACACGCGCCATATAGCGCCCAAAAAAGGGAGTAATCGCTACTACAATTAGTAGCGTTAATATAATTTGAATCCATCCTTCTAGCATTGGATTAGTCGAACTCCGACATGAATAAACTTCAGATGAATATCAGATATTTTTTGGCGATAAATCAGAAAAAACTATGTCGCCATTATTTATTAACTAACCTATAACTATGTGCTTTCTCAATCAATCATCGAGCTTTTTATTAAAGAACACAAGATATAAATTAATATTTAAACTAGCCTATACAAGGAATATATTTGTCTATATATACAAATCTTCAGAGTGTTTATCTCGATATATATCTGCAAATATAGAGCAACAGCTAAATGCTAAACAACTATAGCGGTTCTCAATTGCATAGAATACAGACCACTCATAGGGAACATTGCTCATACGTGTCAACTTAGAGCCAGGGCAATAGAATTTGCGGCTACACAAACGTACTCCTTCTCTTCCTTCTCTCTCTGTGTCCTCTGCGCCTCTGCGGTTCGTAAAGAAAATTACTTTTTTCAAAATTAAAAATTAACAAGCCCCTAAATAAATTTAGGGGCTTGTTAATTTTTATGTTTCAGTCAGGAGTCTAATTCCTAATTCATAACTGATTTTGGCGACAAATTCCAAATGCTGAAGTGTAGGCGTGTAAAAAGGTTCTGCCACCAACAGGGCCGATTTCACCGCCACAGAAAAAGCCACCTACAGGAATATCGTTCAGGTAGCGCTGAAATAGTTCAGAATCGAAATTGGGTTTACCATACAGTCTTTCACCTCGCCCCAGACAGGCAAACATCAAGGCAGCTACGGCAGAAGGTTCAGATTCTCGTTGGTGTTGATAACTCTGGAGGAGTAATTCTAGGTCTTGGGCAGAGGCTTGGGCATCGCGGAGGTGGAATTGCAGCCTTTGACCAGGACGGACGCGATCGCCAATTGCGATCGCCCCAGCTGTTGGATCGACCCCAAGAATACCCCGAATTAAAAAGTCTCCTTGCTGCAAAGCCAGCTTAAATTCATCCATTGCCACACCAACAAACAGAGAATGCTGTGCTAAATTCCGTTCTTCTTCGCTGAGACTGGCAATCAAATCTCGCAACACCATCAGAGGTACTTTCTCATCTAACTCCAGAATAATATTGCGATCAGCCTTTGTGACTTGCAATGGTTTGCCAATCGGTCGGCATCCTTGGGCGACAATCGTCTCCAAAACAATATTGCCAGTTAAAGCTATACCAACAGTGCCCTCACGATACAGGTTTTGGCGTTCCTCACCGCAGGCATCGTTACAAAAAAGGGCAACACGACCACCCATACCCCCACCACTAGCCTGTCCCCCGACAATCACCGATCCTGGATAAGCAAAATCCAGCCCCTGCAACAAATCGTTGATTCCAGAGGCGAAAGAACTAGACAGCAAGATAAACTGGGGTGTCGGTGATGATGGCACACCGATCAAATCAAGCCAAGCATCTGGTGAACTGTCCAAGTCAGGTAATTCTTCAGCAAGAATATGAAAGACTTGAATCTTCACTCCTGGAAGGTGTGCTAAAGTCAAGCTGATAGCTGGTTCAGCTTCTAGTTCTTGGGTTTCTCCACTAACTGTCGTCCCAATCACACCTCCACCACTACAGCCAATTAACACTGGCACAGAAAGCTTCTCAGCTAACAAAGGTAACAGTCGGGAATACTCACTCGTAAAAGCAGACGAAATGAATACCAGTCCTAGATCCGCAGGTACTGTTAACGATGAGACAGCTCGTTCCACCACATCTGTAACGGCGGCTTCCAAAGAATGACGGGTTGATAGGGCGTTTGCCCACTGCATTTGGTCTGCCATGAGTTTTGAGCTTCTTTCTCTTTTTAGGCTACTAGGTTTTGATTTTTTATTTTGGGAAGAATTGCATCTTACAAGAATTGACACCAGCCTTTCGTCTCCTGCATCCCAATAAGCTGGGGTTGTCATTCCCTAATATATGCATCTCAATATATTGTATGATTATTTGTCTGTAGTACTGATTCCACAAAATCTTAAAAAATAAAGGTAAATGCATCATAGATGCAGCAGTTTGCTGTGTTAGTTATAAATCAATCGGCTAAAACACTAACTTTTGATCAGCTAAATGGTTAGAATGGTTAGTAATAAAGCCAAAAACTACCTTTTGTGAAGTTTTTCTATACTAGTATTAACAACGCACAACGAGACTAAAGCAATGACCAACATCCAAGAAACAGCAAAGAGCGACATCCAAGAAAAAATCCACGAAGAAGTGGAACAAGCGCGTACTGTCTGTGATATTAACGGTAGCAACTCACCAGAGTGTGCTGCTGCTTGGGATGCAGTAGAGGAATTGCAAGCTGAAGCTTCCCACAAGCGCCAAAGCAAGCCAAAAAACTCTCTAGAACAGTATTGTGATGACAACCCAGATGCAATTGAATGCCGAGTTTACGACGACTAGAAATTGAGGCAAGTGAATTTTCTGTTCCTTTGGTCAGCAAGCAACCAGGATTTACTTACTAAGATTTCGCACTTTTACGCCACTCCCGCCTAAAATCGTACTCTCCCTGTTTCATAATTTTCCCCAACGGATAGAAAATTGGTGAAATATCTGGAGTTAGGAATGTCTGAAGGTTAAAATTTAGTGAATTGGCTTTAGGGGCGTACATATGTACGCCCCTATAAATTTGTTTGTAGTATAAATTTCGTGAAATCGGATGAGTTGAAGGCTTAGAGAAAGAAGTTAGAGCGCAGTCTTGAGGCTAACCACTGAGCTTTATGCTTTGATTAAACTGTTATCAAGAAGAATTCAGCATGAATTGGAGTCCGATTGACTCCTGAATAAAAGGGTTTAAGCGGTCTACAATCAGGTAGTGGTATAAAACCCCACTTGATTTCTTCCGACGCCTCGGCGGAGCGTCTCCGGCTCCGCTCCTGACTTCTGAATTCTTTTTTATCTATTGTTTGAGAAAAACTATGGACTATAATATTTGGTTTCGCCCTTTCGTCTGGATTGATTACCGACTGGCAGTATTATTCCTGGTAATTATTCCGCTAATCCTTCTGATTTGGGCATTTGTGCAAAAAGCAGAAAGTATACAACGCTTATTGACTATATACTGGCGAATATCAAGCCTGGTGGCAATCACGATTTACTTAATGATTGCCCAGTATCCGGTTAGCTTTATCTCTGGGTTGATGGCTCGGATTTTGATCCCGATTTCGTTGTGGTTCTGGGTGGATCTCAACGATGAAATTGAGTATCAAACCAGTGGCTCTTTGAAATTTATTTTTACCTCTTGGCGCTGGGCTACAACTGTTTATTGTATTTTGGGTACACTAGCTTTTATCCCTTTTTTGGGTTGTGCTTTTTCTGGCAATGTGCTTAAGACTCCCTATTGTAGCGTCTGGTTCGAGGCTCCATTGCTATTCAAAGAATATTTCCATGCTAATACCAAGGCTGAGTTCTTAGGTTTTCTTGGCATAACTAGTTTAGTAATTTATGTGGTTTACTTAAGCTATTTTGTTCTGATTAAGCTGGGCAAGCAGGGACGCTCTGCCACACCACAGTAACCGTCGCTGCCTCAGCGTACCCCTACTCTTAAAAAAATGAATCCCATTGGCAAGCAACTGGAAGAATACACCGCTAAACGCCCCCAAGAAGTCCTACTTGTAACGGTGGAAATTGCCGATGAGCAAGATATAATTGCTATTTTCAAAGGCTTTTCCAGTTCTTTGATGCGTCCAACGGCATTTGATGCAGATGTACCAGTTCTACCAGATGGGGCAAACATCCTCAACATTGACCGAGTAGCCAGTCCTTACAATCCTGAAGTACCCCGTTATATTCAACAAGGACTCTCTTGGCCAGCTATGGAAGCTCTATTATTAGAAGTAGGAGTCTAACTAATTTGTCGGTGAGAGTTCAGGGTTAGTTCTGCCGCTGATTTGAGCCAAACTAATCCTGTATGCAAAAGATATTATAGCCTGCATTCGTTATATGGGTTGGATTTTAAGCTTTTGAAGCTTCCCCATAAAACCTTGATTTTAATGCCGTAACATAAAATAAGCGGTAGAACATTAAAAAGGGGCAGTTTGATTGCCCCTCCCTTAAGAGAATGCCAATAATTACTTTAGTCTATGGCAATTATTACATCAGATGATTTGACTATGGCATACACTTGTTTACCTTCAGTAAGTTTCAGACTTTCTGCTGATGACTTGGTAATAATTGAAGTTACCTCTACTCCCGGTGCAATTTCCAATGTCACTTCTGTATTTACAGATCCAACTACGATGTTTTTCACTGTACCTTTGAGAGCATTGCGAGCGCTAACTTGCATTTTACGATTTTTCCTTTTGTTTTTCTTAACACATTAATCATAACAACTATTTACATTAAATCCTCTGGCTACAGGTATAAAGTTCACTATTTTTTAGTATTTATTGTATCAAGTAATATATCTAAGTAAATTCAGCCTATTTAGTTGGTAATTTTTCCTAAAAATGTAGTTATCTCTGCTGATTTCCAGTTTTATTGGTAATTAAAACCCTAAAATTCAGGAGACTGCGATCGCCAGTTTTCACAACCCTTTTAGAAAAGCGATCGCATACGAACCCTTCCAGAAATTGCAGCGCGACTTTTGAGGCTAAGACTGTAGCTCTAGGCGCTAACGCAATGCTTACGGCAGTTACTCCATGTTGTAGCGACTGCCGTTGCTCCAGACGTGTTGCACAATACTTCTCAATAACCCTGCATTAGGACATCAAAACATTCTTGACACAACACTTCTCTATGTCCAATGAATCTCTTTTGAACGAAAAGCTCTATCCCAATCGTTAGCAATCACTTCCATGATATTAATCATGCCTTCATAGCCAAAATATGGCTTATCAACATAAGTTTCTCTGTTAGTGGGGCTAAATACATCAAAAGCAATTTTGATTCCCAATTCCTCTGCCATGTATTTTTCCCATGCCGAGCCAATCACAGCATCAACATCAAACTCTTCTAAGGTCTGTTTTACCTGATAGCCATCTGCCGAAAATATTACACGGGAAGCAAGACCGAGGCTGTGCAGTTCTCGCTCCAAAATTGAACGAGAATCAGGCATCGCCGAGCGAAATAATAAGACTTCCGGAATCATCTCCAATTCTTCAAAGAGCATTCTCACCAGTCCAATGCCAAGCGTCCCATCCGCAGATATGGCAATTCTACAGTTACGATATCGGGGAATAATCATCAATGCTCGTTTGCGAAGTGTATCTACGACCATTTCTTCGCCTTGTTTGATGATTGGCTCCACTTTTTCATCTATCTTGAAATGTGCCGCCAATGCCTTCAACCACCGAGTAGTGTTGTTTACACCTATTGGTAAAGGTATATCATCAAGGATAAGCGGGATGTCATGGGTCTGTTGCATTTTCCGAGCAAACTTATACCCAACATCATGACTGAGAACAATATTGGCGGTTGCTTCACCAGCTTGCTCTAGTTCTTCAAAGGAGGTATTATGAGAGAAGACAGTCTGTACTCTGATCCTTAAAGATTTTAAAATCTGCGTTACCCATTGCAAATCAGCCCACCAAGTAGGATTAAGATTTGCCTGTGGCGCAATGATATTTACAATCCTCGGCTTTCTGCCCCTTCTCTTGGTCTGCCTTTTTTTGATAAAAGGAAGTAAAGCCTCCAAACCCATTTCCAAGCCATCGTAAGCATTGCCCTGAAACCCACCAGCCATTAAAGGAACGAGTTTGGCTTTGATATCTGGCTGGAGCTGGTTGCACAATCCCGCAATATCTTCACCAATGATGTCTGCCGCGCAAGTCCCAACGACAAACATCACCTTAGAATCAAAAGATTGATCCGCCTCTTTAATCATCCCTTTGAGTTTCTCAGACGCTCCCATCACAATGTCTGACTCAAAAAGACGAGTACAACCTACTTTCCGCTTGGTGAAATCAACCTCATGAGCATCATACCCAGCTGCGACAGTGGACGCGCAACCCTGTGGAGACTGAATCACAATACTAACATCTTTAATACCAGCAACTGTAGTTGCAATACCTTCAAGGGCACAGCCAACTACTGGGTCTTTACTATGGTTACAATTGTCAAAAGTCGTTTCAGCAGACATTTTTCCTCCTGTTTCTCTAAGGCTTGACTATGGTAAATGCGTTTCAGGCAACCTGTAACGGCTTCTGTCTTCCCTGTAGCGACTTCTGCCTTGACGTTTCTGTGTTTCGCGCAGCTTGTAACGGCTTCTGCCTTGACATTTCCGTGTTTCGTGCAGCCTGTAACGGCTTCCGCCTTGACATTTTTGGCTTAAGCCTTGCCCATATCAGATGCCACCGAATTAGCGTGCAGTCTACGTAGGTTGGGTTGAGTAACGAAACCCAACATTTCCAAGAGTTTGTTAGGTTTCACTTCGTTCCATCCAACCTACAATTTTCTGCGTGAGACAAATCCATACTTTTATTCAACAAAGTTACTATTACTCGTTAAAACATTTTCCCCGCTTCTTTTCTGCATATATGGTACAGTCAGGCAGGTCTTGGGCTAGTTTTCCGGTCAGTGATTGAGCAGATGCTAACCCGGAATTTTTAGGGAACACCATTTGCTTGGTTAAGGAACTGCGAGGTCTAAAGCCATATTGGAGTGCTGTTTTAATACACTTTGCTACCTTCAAGGCTCCGCGATAGCCGAATCTAGGACGATTTAAGATGGCATTTAAATCGACTACGGGAATATGGGGGAAACTCAAGGAAGAACCAAAATACACTACTGAATCTGGATCAAGACCACCAATAAAATCCAGTAATTCATCTTCCGTTTGTTTCATGGACTCGTACTTACCAAAGGCCAGCGTCCCCTTTGTAATCAATATTTCCGGGTCTAATCCTGTTTCCAACAAATAATCTACACTGGTTTCTCGTGCTTCTGTACTCCAGGGATGGAAATTATAGATTACCGCACGCATCCCAAAATCACGCTCCAACATATGGGCAAGGGACAAGCACTTGATAGCATCATGTCCTTCGATAATCGCTAATTTCCCTTCTATATAACTCTTAGCTGCTTCAAATTCAGTCTTGATTGCGGCATATTCCCTTTCCATTAGGGCAGCTGCCTGTTCTTCCATGCCTAAATATTTTGCAGCACCTTCGAGCCATTTTTCTGTAGCGGTGATTCCATAGGGAAGGATAGTAGAGTTTAGCGGAGTACCAAACTTGTCTGACATGGCTTTGCCGATGGTATAGCCAAGATCCAAACATAAAGTACAGTTGACTGCTGCGCTCGGTGCTTGCTTGAGTTCTTCTAAAGTACAATCACCAGCGATAACGCTGTGAACTCTTGCACCCATTGCTTCTATCAATCGCACCAGTTCTTTGACATCAGTTTCAACTTCCGTCCTTTCAGGACCCATCTTTGCACCTACAATATTGACAGCATCGGCTAGTTGTGCTTTCCTTTCTGGAGTTGGCGGCTCCATAAAGTCTACGATTTGCCGAAATACGATATCAAATCCACTGCGATACTCCCCGGCGAATCCTTCACAATGTATCGTCATGATCTCAGCATCAATTTCGCTGCGGGCTTTATTCACTACGTCATCAACACAGTCACCAATAATACCAGACGCGCAACTAGTAGCAACAACGATCGCATCAGGATGGTATTTTTCATCTACTTCTCGAATTGCGTCTTTTAATTCTTTTTCGCCTCCAAAAATCACCGCCTTCTCACTCATGTTGGTAGTCACTACAGGCTCATAAGGGGAACCACTATTACGGCTATTGGTAAGCTTGTATGCCCGCTTTACACCATAAGCACAGCCACTCGGACCGTGAGAAATGACGATCGCATTTTTAATCCCACTTAAAATCTTCGTTGCAGTCCAAAATTTGCAGGGACGGGTATGACTACCTTGTAAAGTGGTCTTAATCTTACCTTCTTTTGCCAAGCGATACAGTTCGCTCAAATTCCCGTAAAATACGACATTCTTATCTATACTTGTTGCAGTCATGAATGCTCTCCAACCTTTCAATAGCTTCTGTAGCGTAGGTGATTAGATCCCCGACTTCTTAAAGAAGTCGGGGATCTCGCAGATCGTCAAGTGTCTTATTCAGTCTTCTACCAAACGTTTAAGATCCACTCGCGCTCGTGCTTGTTCTCCATATCTGCAAACATGGCGTTGGCAATGTTGTCTGCTAGCCATTCTGCTCCTTTATAGCCAATCACAGGATATTTCCACAGACCTGCGCGGTCAAAGCTGGGGAAGCCAACCCGAACCATCGGAATTTTGTTGTCGATAGAAATATATCGACCCTTGGAATGACCTAGAATCAAGTCGATTTCGAGGGATTTATCTGTAATGCGGCGCTCCAATTCCCAGAGGTCTGCATTCCAGATGACTTCGATATCACAGGCTGCTTGCTTCTCCAACTCGGCAATTCTTGGGTCTTTGGTGCAGGCTTTGTTGTCGTCTCCCAACAACATCAGCACTGGTTCTAACTCACATTCCAAGCAGAACTCTGCTAGGCCAATTACCAGATCGGGATCTCCGTAAATAGCTACCTTCTTGTTGGCGAAGAACATGTGGGCGAGGTCTGCGATCGCATCAATAGCTTTACCCCGTTCTCTGACTAAAGATTCTGGTATTGGTTTGCCAGTCAATTTGCTGATATTTTGCAGCCAGATGTCGGTATTTTTGATCCCAATTGGTGTTGGGCCAATGATTGCCGGAACCTTAAACTTCTCTTCTAAGAATTCGGCTGCACTACCGCCTTCATATTTACATAAGGCAATAGTTCCCAACGCATTGGCAGAATCAGCAATTTCTTCGATAGTTGTATTCCCAAAGGCAAAACTTGTCTTATCGGGCATAGTGGGCGCATCGAAGGTTTCTGTATCCAGTAAGATGTTTCCTGGAATGTCCATCTCTTTTAAGATGCGCTTAACTTCCGTGACATCTCCGGGGTTAAGCCACCCAGTAATGATGTTCAACTTGCCAGTTGGTTGGCCTTTTTTTGCTAGGGTAGAAATGATTGCGTGTGCGCCGACATTATAGCCAGTAACTTGAGAGCCTTTGTAACTGGGAGTATGTACAGGAACAAGGATAACCTGGCGATCGGGATAGTCTTTCTTTAACTGGGCGTTGAGCTTGTTAATGGTTCCTTCGATATCGTCCCCAATTGTTTCAGTTGAACAAGTCGTAATAATTGGGATAATCCGTAAATCGGGATATCGTGCGACTAAGGTCTTTACGCCTTCCTCAATGCGTGGCTGTCCTCCAAGAACAGCGCTATTTTCATGGAGTGAAGAAGAAGCAATGTCAAAATTTTCCTTCAAATGCTGGGCAAACAGGAGACGAACAAACATACTACATCCCTGTCCTCCATGCACCAGGGGAATACAATCTTTGATTCCGATGGAAGCATATTCAGCCCCAGCAGGCTGACAGGTAAATATAGGATTGATGATTCCCTTGCGTTCTTTCTGTTTTACGACTAAAGACATTCTCTTGACTCCTATGTGGTAAAAAATTGCGTGATTTTGTTTGGCGTTGCTGAACGAAGATATGAAGTGTCATTTTGAGCTTAAGAAAGTGGAGCGATGTCTGCGGCGATCGCTCTCTACTCTGTAAGTCTCTACTCTGTAAGAAAATTTCTGCACAAACACTAACAGGATGACTTGACTCTAATTCATACTCCAATTCAACAACGCCGTTCGTTTGTAGGACTTACGCAAAAACCCTCTCAAACTCTCATTCCTCCGTGACGCGCCAGTTGCTACAACGGGGGGAACCCGACGCCAGGTGCTTCAAGTCGGCGGAGCCGCCCAACGCACTGGCTCCCCAACGCACTGGCTTCTCTGCGTCCTCTGTGGTTCGTTTTCCGTGACCTTTGCGTAAGTCCTAGTTTGGTTGAATTACCGATCTAATTGCTTTAATAAAGCGAATAATGTAATTCACCATTCTTCGACTTGGTTATTACAATATCGATCAGCATTGCCTTAACAGATTCCAGTACTGCTTTCTTTTGCGAGTTCTCCATGCTATTTAACCATGAAAACCTAATTTCCAGGTCAGCCGAAAGGATCTTCGCATCTGCATAAAAACCCCTGTGGATCAAGGTTTCCAGAACTACCTTTTCTCCAGTCAAGATTTGGGCGGCCATATTGAGAACACCATTGATGTTTTCTTCCCGATCCCATGCACGCGAGTGAAACTGCCACAAACACCGTTCTTGAATTAATTTTGTGACTTCCGCAGCTCGCTCTTGAATGTATGACGCGATTTCCTTAGCTTGCAGTTGAACCTGTGGTGCAACTTCCTTAGCTTGTGGTTGAACCTGTGACGCGATTTCCTTAGCTTGCAGTTGAACCTGTGGTGCAACTTCCTTAGCTTGTGGTTGAACCTGTGGTGCAACTTCCTTAGCTTGTGGTTGAACCTGTGGCGCAACTTCCTTAGCTGGCTGTTTAACCTGTGAAGTGGCTTCCTTAACTTGCTGTTGAATTAAAGAAACGACTTCCTCAGATACCTCTTTGGTTGCTTTACCGTTGCCATTACCATTGGTGCTTGGCAGCTTTTGCTGACCACGGATGTCATCTTTAGCCAATTTCATCAAAGGCGAGTAAATGGCATTATACATATCCCGCGCCATATTCACCGCACCTTCAAAA
>NZ_JBALFC010000089.1:0-105044 GCF_036917755.1 Nostoc sp. | reverse complement strand
AAACACTAGGCTTATGGCACTAACTTCTGTAGTTTTATTGATGGTTGCTTTATTTATTCATGTTATTTTAACATAACTACTCTTGGAGAGCCAGAATTGTATTGAGTTTGTCTGCCTTTGACCTTGTATTCCAGAACTATCATAAAAAATATATTTGCTTCCGACCTCTATTTATACTAACATAAACGTATCTCGCTTGTGTAACCATTGTGAAAACTAAACAACTAAGATTCAGGCTCTCAGATAGAAGGTTTTCAAAGTTACAACTTTATGCAGCACAGGCAGACAAAACAATGACTCAAGTTATTGAAGAGTTGTTGGATACTTTGCCAGAACCAAAACAATTGAAAAAAGATGACTGCAACTAAAGTTGCACTCCTTCGCTTGTATCTCAGCCCTAAAGGGACTGAGTTTTACGCTTACCGTGTGCTTCTATAAGAAAGAATACATTCGTTAGTCGATCAGAATTCATGGTGGATTCTGATCGACTAACGAAAGTTTAAGACCCCCACTCCCTTGAAAAGTGACGCTCGTTCCTCGGTATCGCTAACAGATCAGAAGCTTCCTCCGCTCTGACTTTTAGCTAATTGCCTTCTTGTGTGTTCTGTATTCGGACTCCCAATTTTGTAACTATCTTATGGCTTCTACGACTTCTGCTTACCGAATTACTGATTTATTCGCCAAAAGAGCTAGAAATCTGACACCACCAACTTACGGCACTGAGTTAACCAAAATTCTAAATGTTAGCTTTGCCTATGGTCTAGCTGACCCAATTCTCTTTCCCCACGCTGACTTGGCTGCTGCAAGTGCGACTGTGCTGACAGAAGAAGCTCCGATCGCCCTCAATTACGGGCCACCTTCATCTCAACTATATGAGCAAATTATCCTCCGTTTGCAGGCTAAAGGAATTGCAGCCGATCGCGATCGTCTGATCATTGGCTACGGTTCTAGTCAGATTCTCGGCTTGCTACCAGATGTGTTTGTCGAACCTGGTGATGTGGTAATTGTGGAAAGCCCAACCTTCATGGGAGTAGTTAGTAGATTTGTCCACGCTGGCGCACGCCTGATTACTATTCCTGTGGATGAGTTGGGGATGGATGTCGATGTGTTAGAAGTAACATTGAGCGATTTGAAGAAACAGGGCATTCGACCCCGGTTTATTTACACCATCCCCACCTTTCATAATCCCACAGGCGCGACTATGCCGTTATTTCGCCGCCAAAAACTGGTAGCGTTAGCGGCTGAGTATGGCGTGCTGGTAGTAGAAGACGATGCTTACAGCGATTTGCGCTTCCAAGGTGAAGTTGTGCCTCCCTTGGCAACCCTCGACAAGGAGGGGTGGGTGTTATATGTGAACACCTTCTCGAAAATTATTGCGCCTGGTATCCGGCTAGGCTGGGCTTGTGGCGATCCAGCGATTGTTGAGCGGCTGGCAATGTTCAAAAGTGAAGGGACTGTGGGGCCATTTGTCAGCCATGTGGTCGCTCGCTACTGTGCTACAGGCAAACTAGATCATCACATTCAGGAGTTAATCGCCTGCTACAAGCATAAGTGTAATTTGTTGTTAGAAGCGATCGCTCAAGAGTTTCCCACTGATATAGTTGCTTTGCGACCAGGCGGGGGCTTCTTCGTTTGGTGTAAATTGCCGCCAGATATCAGCGCCAAAGCACTCCTAATGGCTGCCAGTGAACACGGCATCAGTTTTCTGCCAGGGACTCGCTGCTACGCCAATGGACAGGGGGATGATGCCATCAGGTTAGCTTTTAGCTTTCAACCAACACAGAAGATTGTTGAGGGAATCGCTACATTAGGAGCAGTGTTGCGCGGATGGCGTCACTAATTTTGGATTTTGGATTGTTAAATTGTTAAACTGGTTATTGCTTGGATGCAATAGACGGTAGGGGTACAGCAATGCTCATTGGTGTCAACTTAAGCAAAAAGGAGGCAAAAGATCTAATCTAAGAATATCTAGTTTGATGTTCTTAGTGATACATCATGAGTAGAAAACGTCCAGCGCGAAAAGAAAACCCAGATCTGCGGCAGCAAAAACATGTACCAGCACCGCCGATTGAGAAAATCGAGAAAGAAATCTTTTCATTGCTATCTCCGGTGAGCTTTAAACCCCTGAGATTGTATGAAGATAAACAGAAGAAAAAATTCCGAGACAGAATATTAACGCTACCGATGATGATGGCGATCGTTGTGAGTTTAGTATATCGCCAAATTCCAGGCTTAAGAGAAGTACAAAGGGTATTGTCACAAGAGGGATTGTTATGGGTGGAACGTCAAAAGCTCTTTGGATTAGTCAAAAACAGGCGTAAGCGCCATCGAGAGATTGACGCTTACACCCAACAAATTTGGGCAAAATCTTCTTAAAGTTGACACCAATGAGCATTGCTGTGCCCTTACAAATGGTTTTTGACACACTCCCCCGTTTAGAAAACGAGGGATTCTGGGGTCAAACAATGATTGCAGCTATAACCCGTCTGATATCATCTAGCCCAATGGACTTGTGGCCATGCCCAGTTAATTGTTTCATACCATGACCAATTTATTCGGTTACTCGCTTATATCCCCTGCATGAATGACAGGGGCTTTACGCATCACGAGTCGTAATAATCTTTAAAAAATTTGTTCTAAGCGTTGGAAATCGCGCTGCACTTCATACCAGAGACTTTTATTATGGGGGTCTGTCTTCAGAGCTTTTTTGAGATAAATTCTGGCTTTGAGCAGCTGATTTTCGGTAATTAGTGCCCGTCCCCAAATTTGATAGGCGATCGCTAGCCATTGACGGACTTCTGCATCTGTTGATAAACGATCTGCTAAAGCTTCCGCTAGGGCGATCGCTTGAGGAAATCGTCTTTCTTGCAAAAATCGCTGCAATTGCTCATAAGTCTTCCACTTCAGCCGTTCTTCTATTTCCAACAGATTAGGCGGCTTTAGTTTCCCTGGTTGTTCGCTTGTCACCGTTGTTACTGGTGTTTTCTGCCACTGCGTTGCCTTGGCATGATCACGCCCAATTGACACCTGACTTGAATGTGCAGCTGTTTCCTCTGGCAGTACTACCGTCAGCAGGAGTTTATAAGCCTCTGTCAAGGCAATAAACTTATCTTTGGCTTTGTTGTCATCTGGGTTGATATCGGGATGATATTGCTGTGCCAGTCGTCGATAAGACGCTTTGATGTCAGCAAAAGAAGCTCCCGACCTTAAACCCAATAAACGGTAGCAATCTCCAAGATCCATCTTGAGCTATGAGCTATCGAATATCCAGCTTGGGGCTATCAGCTATCTGCTTCAAGCCTGAACTATTAATAATAAGGGCTAATTTGCGATTTTAAAGTTCAATGTTGACAGTTTGTTTGGAGAGTGGGGAGTGGGGAGTGGAGAGTGGGGAGTGGGGAGTGGGGGGAAGGGAGTGGGGAGTGGAGAGTTAAAAGTTAGGAGTTATTTCTCCCTCATCTCCCTCATCCCCCTCATCTCCCTCATCCCCCCTACTCCCTATTCCCTACTCCCCTAATACTACGGAAGTTCTTTCTTCAATCACACGGTCTATTAAACCGTATTCTTTTGCTTCTTCGGCAGACATGAAAAAGTCGCGATCCATATCTTTTTCAATCTTTGCTATGGTTTGACCTGTTTTCTCAGCATAAATCCCGTTGAGCTGGTGACGAATCCGCAGAATCTCTCTAGCTTCAATTTCGATATCGCTTGCTTGTCCACGGGTTCCACCTGAAGGCTGGTGAATCATAATCCGTGAGTGAGGCAATGCTAGCCGTTTGCCTTTGGTGCCAGCTGCCAGCAGAAAAGACCCCATTGAAGCCGCTAAACCCACGCAAATAGTCACTACATCTGATTTGATATGTTGCATGGTATCAAAAATAGCCATGCCAGATGTAACCATCCCACCTGGAGAATTGATGTATATATAAATATCTTTACCTGGATCATCTGAGTCCAGATACAGCATTACAGCGATGATTTGATTGGCAATTTCATCATCAATATCTCGCCCCAAGAATATAATCCGTTCCCGGTAAAGGCGATCGTAGATGCTAATCCAATCTGTATATTGTCCTCCGGGCATCCGGTAAGGAACTTTAGGAACGCCTATAGGCATTTTCGTTACTCCGTTTTTAATAATTTGAGGGCGGTAGAAGAGTTAGGAATGAGCAGTATTAAATAACTCATAACTCATAACTCCTAACTAAATTTAGAGGACACTGGCAGGAAGTGGGGGATTTGCGAGTTCTTCTTTCTCAAAAACTCGGTCAATCAGCCCGTATTCTTTTGCTTGGTAGGGTGTCAGATATAACAGCCGATCCATATCTTTAATTATTTTTTCTGGAGGCTGTCCGGTGGTGCGATGCAAGATATCAACTAACGCCCCTTTATTTACCAAAACTTCCCTAGCGCGAATTTGAATATCCGTTGCTTGACCTTGGGCGTAGCTTTTGGGCTGATGCAGGATAATCGAGGAGTGAGGCAAACTAGCGCGGCAACCTTTTGTACCAGCACTGAGAAGCATCGCTGCCATGCCCATCGCGGAACCAACGCAGATGGTGTGGATCGGAGGCTTGATATATTTCATGGTGTCAAAGATGGCGAAGGCTTCGGTTTCAAAGCCAATGGGTTCGCCACTGTAACCGGAAGTGCCGGTTGAGTTGATATAGATTTTAATCGGCTTTTCGGGGTCGTCGGACTGCAAAAACAACAACTCGGCCACGATTAATTCGGTGACAGCAGGCACCAGTGGCATCCCAATATAGACAATTCGCTCCTTCAACAAGAGGGAAGGTAAATCTGGCGGCGGTGTCCGGTAGAAGTTATCGCCGTAATAAGGGGCTTGAACAGCCTTAATTGGGGAAGTGTCCATAACAACTGATCGCCTGAAACTATGCCGTTAACTGTAATACATCCTAGCGCGATGCTAGCTTTCCTTAAGGTGCGGATTTCTCCCTAATGCTCAAGGCGGCTTCGCATCTGCGAATGCTTCGCTTCTAAGATATTCTGATTATATTAATGTATTTGTGTTGGATAGGTTTTCCGTACAGCTAAAGTAGTGCTTTGAAGTTATTTTTTAATATGTATGTATATCCTGAATAGGGACTTTGAGTTATGAAGGTTAGTTTGCAGCCTGCCTTGAATGATGGTAATTTGGACGCGAATCAACTGAATAGTCAACGTCAGTTGGGAATTTCGATTTCAGCGATCGCAGAGTCTCTAGACCGGAATGTGCCACTGAATTTATGTTTAATTCTCGATCATAGTGGTTCCATGAATGGGCGATCGCTAGAAACGGTCAAAAAAGCAGCGATTCGTCTGGTAGATAGACTCAAGAGTGGCGATCGCCTCAGTGTTGTAGTTTTCGATCACCGTGCCAAAGTCTTAGTACCCAGTCAAAGTCTCGAAAATCCAGAGAAAATTAAACAGCAAATTAACCGCCTAACTGCGGATGGTGGAACTGCAATTGATGAAGGACTGCGCTTGGGGATTGAGGAATTGGCAAAGGGCAAAAAAGATACTGTTTCCCAAGCCTTCCTATTAACAGATGGCGAAAATGAACACGGTGATAATAATCGCTGTTTGAAATTCGCCCAATTAGCGGCTAGCTATAATTTGACTTTGAACACTTTGGGATTTGGTGACAATTGGAACCAAGATGTTTTAGAAAAAATTGCTGATGCGGGTTTGGGTAGTTTATCTTACATTCAAAAACCCGAAGATGCAGTGGATGAGTTTAATCGCCTGTTCAGCCGCATTCAAACAGTGGGATTGACTAATGCTTATCTGTTATTGTCTCTAATGCCCAATGTCCGGTTAGCGGAACTTAAACCTATTGCCCAAGTTTCCCCAGACACTATTGAGTTACCACTGCAACAAGAAGCTGATGGACGTTTCGCTGTGCGGTTGGGAGATTTAATGAAAGATGCAGAACGGGTGATTTTAGCTAATATTTATTTGGGACAATTGCCAGCAGGTGAACAAGCGATCGCTAATGTGCAAGTCCGCTACGATGACCCAGCCGCTAACCAGGTAGGTTTATTTACACCAAATACCCCAGTTTATGCCCATGTAGTGAAAAATTACCAAGCAGACCCGAATCCCCAGGTGCAACACTCTATTTTAGCATTAGCGAAGTATCGTCAAACTCAGTTAGCCGAGACGAAATTGCAACAGGGCGATCGCAGTGGTGCAGCGACGATGTTACAAACGGCTGCTAAAACTGCCCTACAAATGGGAGATAAAAGTGCGGCGACGGTGTTACAAACTTCTGCTACTCAGTTGCAAGCTGGACAAGATTTATCTGAAAGCGATCGCAAGAAAACCAGGATGGTCTCTAAAACAGTTTTGCAAGATACCCCTCCTACATGAAAGTTAAATTGCTATCGGCGTTAAATGACAATAATGTTGATCTGGCTCAAACAAGTAGCCAACGTCAACTAGCAATGAAGATTTTTGCGATTGCTGGTGAGTTTGACCAAAATCTCCCCATTAATCTCTGTTTGATTTTAGATAAAAGCGGTTCCATGCATGGACAACCAATTAAAACCGTGATTCAGGCAGTGGAAGGATTAATCGATCGGTTGAAAGTAGGCGATCGCATCTCAGTTGTGGCTTTTTCCGGTTCTGCGTCAGTCATTATCCCCAACCAAGCGATCGAAGACCCCGAAAGCATCAAATCTCAAATTAAAAGCAAACTCAGTGCTAGCGGCGGTACAGTCATCGCTGAGGGTTTAGAACTGGGAATTACAGAACTGATGAAGGGTACAAGAGGCGCTGTTTCTCAGGCGTTTCTGCTGACAGATGGGCATGGTGATAGCGGTTTGCGAATTTGGAAGTGGGATATTGGGCGAGATGACAATAAGCGCTGTGTTCAACTGGCGCAAAAGGCTGCCAAGCTGAACCTAACTATCAACACTTTCGGATTTGGCAATAGCTGGAATCAGGATTTGCTGGAAAAAATCGCTGATGTCGGTGGTGGGACTCTAGCCCATATTGAGCGTCCTGAACAAGCTGTGGAGCAATTTAGCCGACTATTTGGACGGATTCAGTCGATTGGGTTAACTAATGCCTACTTGCTGTTATCTCTAGTGCCCAATGTCCGACTAGCAGAATTTAAACCCATTGCCCAAGTTGCCCCAGACACAATCGAGTTACCAGTGGAACCCGAAGCTGATGGTAGCTTTGCTGTACGTTTGGGAGATTTGATGCAGGATGTAGAACGGGTAGTTTTGGCGAACATTTATCTGGGACAATTGCCAGAAGGAAAACAAGCGATCGCGCATCTGCAAATCCGTTATGATGACCCGTTGGTTAACGAACAAGGTTTACTTTCGCCCCTCGTGCCAGTGTATGCAGATGTAGTGCGGGCGTATCAACCAGATTCCAATCCCCAGGTGCAACAATCTATTTTAGCATTAGCGAAGTATCGCCAAACCCAGTTAGCTGAGGCGAAATTGCAACAAGGCGATCGCATTGGTGCAGCCACGATGCTACAAACAGCTGCTAAAACCGCTTTACAAATCGGAGATAAAGGTGCAGCGACAGTGTTGCAAACTTCAGCAACTCGCCTGCAAGCTGGAGAAGAACTTTCGGAAGCAGACCTCAAGAAAACTAGGATTGTATCAAAAACGATTTTACAGGAATAGTTAACTCATAATTTACAATTAATTCAGGTTTCAAGCTCTTAATTTTGCTAAGGTTCAAGTAAGGATTCAGGTGTTTGAAACCCAGTCACAGAGATAGTTTCAAAATTGACTTTGGCTTATTAACATACCTTGAGTCGCAATAATGCACGGAAATATAGGCGTTACGTAATTATTATTGAGAATATAAATTTGTAGTTAATCCCCGGAAAGTATTATCAGGAAACGATTGTAGACATTTTGGTATGACCTGAATCCTTACAGGTTCAATGCATCCTTGTCTATACTATGAACGCTCAAAAATATTTCAAACAAAAAAACGAAGGTATTTTCATGCTAATCTATAGGTATAACTGTTATTAGTAAGGAGAAATTCCTCTGTGCTTGTATTTCCTTGCTAATTCAAAATTGTACTACTCTATAATATTTATCCAAGCCTAATGATGTGTATATTAAGAAACTAATTAAATTTTAAAATTAATTAGTATATGGAATAGGGTTAAATTT
This sequence comes from Nostoc sp., assembly GCF_036917755.1. Lineage (GTDB taxonomy): Bacteria > Cyanobacteriota > Cyanobacteriia > Cyanobacteriales > Nostocaceae > Nostoc. The sequence goes on along the minus strand of NZ_JBALFC010000089.1, from coordinate 96,891 downwards.
GTAACTTGGGAATTGAATATATTAACGTTAACTCACATGAAGAATCTAAAAATTCCACCACACTATCAATTAGGTATTACATTAATTATAAAAATTGATGAAAATCTATTCCAGAGATTACTGAATGCTATTACAGAAGTCCATCCCTTCGTAAGTATAGAGAGCTTAGTCTTGGAGATTGCTCCGAAATTAGAAGAAATTGCTGTCAATGATTTACAAGAAATTTTAAGAGCTATTCGTTCAATTTTCGCTCTCCGTACTCAAGAAAATCTTAAAAATAGTGAAATAGTGACAGGTTTGAGTAATGCTGTATCAATTGACAATACATTTTCAGATTTATCAGATGAAGAATTAAAACGTTTTGAACAAAGGCTGACTCAATTATTGGTGTTGGCAGTCGATGGTTCAATCAGTATTTCTTCCAAAGCTGTAGACTTGCTACAAGAGTATGATCGTATATTGTTGAATTCGCGTATTATTACGGATATTAGACCTGTTTTCAAATCAGAAACTCAGGAAGGAATAGCTGGAGCTTTAATAGTTCACACATTAAAAATCGACTACCAAGATGCAAGTGGCTTAAGAGAGTTTTATGTAGCATTAGATTCAAATGATGTAAGGAATTTACAAGAGCAGCTATCTGAATCTCTAGTAAAAACAGAAGTTATACATTCTATTCTGAATAAAGCAGATATTCTGTATTTAGATCCTAACTATAACTCCAAATAAGGTGGAAAAATGCTCCTAGAAAATCCAGAAGTAAGAAAAAATAAATTACCAAATACGGAATTTTTGAATGTATCTATTAAAAGTGAAAAGTCATCAACAAATGATTGGTTGATTGACGATAATAGAATCGGACAACAAAAAACTTGGCTGATACAAGGACACCAAGAAAATCATGAATTATCTTATAATTTCAGCAAAATATTTCAATTATACACCATAGATAATGTTGTTGATACACTGAGATTTTTGCGAAAGCATCAAAACCTCGTAGATATTCTACTCAAAGCTCATCGAGAAATTAGAAAGTATTTCCCATCTGAAAAATTACGATTAAAGTTGTCTGTTGATCCTGAATCTCCTCAATGGGAGAAACTATTGCTTTCTATCTATTCTAGTCCAGAATATGTTGATGAAGCCTTAAATAAATTAGACGAGTTCGATCAAAAATGGTGGATAAAAGCTTCATTAGGAGTTGCTATAAATCTTTATATCAATTTGGAATTTGAATGAAATTCGACTGGTCAAGTTATTTAAAGCTTGCAGAAACTCTATTTGATGAAGTAACTAATTCCTCAAGACAGGCAAATAGTTCATCAATGGATGAAGCAAAGATACGCTCTTCTATCAGTAGAGCGTATTATTCAGCTTTTTGCCTCGCTAGAAACTACTTACGTGATATTGAAGGAGACGGTAAATTAAAGACTGATAAAGTTGGTATACATGAATACGTAATCAAAGAGTTAGAAAGTAGTAGAAATAATGCAGATAGAAGATATTTAGGACAATGTTTATCTCGTCTACGTGGATTGAGGAATGAAGTTGATTATGAAGATTATATAGCTTCTAATCTTCTCACTAGTAAGGCAAAGCAAACTTTGAAAAATGCTAATAAAGTTATTGAATTATTAAATAAATTGACTAGTAGTCAAAAACCATAGAGGTTTTCAATGTCTGGTTCATCGCTTCAAACCCTTGTCAATCAACTATATTTAACCAACAAGCCAGCATCACCAGTAAGCCGTTGAAAGATTTTTGCTGAATGAACTGATCGCGATCGCAAGCTTTCGGCTCAACGATACACCAAAATGAATGCGGAAAACACTAAAATGAGAAAGCAAACTGGGATTTGAGAAAGTCAAATGCCATTTTGAGTAAGCAATATGGCTTTTTGGTTATTAAATATGAAGTTTTAAGAAAGTAATATACCTTTTTGCTGATTGAATATAAATTTAAGTTAAATATGCGAAGGGTTAGATATCAGACAACAACGGTAAACGATGGTGTCGATACCTGCATCACGTAGCAATGCTGCCGCAGAGAGTGGTAATCCCTGATCAAGCAACAGTTTCATAGCTGTTAGGTAGTTCAATGATGCGATCGCTCAAGTAGGACGATGCAAAAATTAAGGCTTGCTGAATATCTTCATCTTCTAATTCGGGAAACTCCTGGCGCAGTTCTTCACGATTAGGGTAGGTAGCTAATAACTCAATCACCCGACGAACGGTAAGGCGAAGATTACGAATAGAAGGTTGTCCATTCATCCGATTGGGATTGCTGGTGATGCGATCTAATTTCATGGAAATAACCCTAGCTTCTTATGAAAATCATTGTCAATGTATATTGCTTTATGGCAAGTTAATGAGAAACGATTGTACTCCAAGCAAAATTTTATAGCAAGGAACATTAAATAAGACTTCTGCCACTAAAATAGAAAAATCATTCACGAGCGTTGTACTTATGGGTAATGAAGTTGAACTACTTCAACACTGGCGACAACTCACACCCCAAAAGCAACAAAAAGTTTTGGAGTTTGTTGAACTACTTAAGTCTGAGTCAGAAACAACACCCCGCGAATCTGATTTTGTACCACAAACACCCTTAGCCAAGAAATTATGGTCAATCCGACAACGAGCGATCGCTGCTGGATTGCAACTCCATAAATAAATTTACCTTTGTTGAAGCCAGATGGCAGAGGTTGTTTTTCTGCGACTGATGGATGATTATCCATCAGCCACAACTACCTAACAACGTTACCTGGTTGTAAATTAATGCAAACGTGGACTACCACAAATGCGTCTTAGAGTTGAACAAAGCTTCTTCAAAGGTGCATCTTTCGGTTGTTTGACAGGTAGTAGATTACTTCGATACCTATGGCTACTCCTACCATGAATATTAAAACCCAGACGGTTTGTGGATCTGTTTGCAAAGCAAAGCAAATTAACATTCCTAGTGCTACCAAACATATTCCAGCACCTAGAAGTGAAATCCACTGCTTGCTTTTCGTATAATGATGCATACGAGCATTAGCTAAATTAACCGCAGCAAATATCAGGAGAAACCCGGCACTACCCATCGTTGATATCCGATTTATGTCAAAGATATTGGCAATTATTAGAGTAATACCACTAGTAATAAATAAGCCAATTGAAGATTGGTTATAGCCATTTATTTGGCTGCCAGAGTCAAACCCCCTAGTTTTAGCAATAACAGAGCTAAAACGAGCTGAACCGTAGAGTGTTGCGTTACTAGCCGAGATAGTTGATAACAGAGCAGCGATAGTAATCAAAACAGATCCCAATTGCCCGATAATTGGTTTGGCAACTTCAGCTAAAGCATAATCTTTTACTGTCAAAATCTGTTCTATTGGTTCTGCTCCCAATGTGACGAGTGCTATTAAAACGTAAAGCAAAATAACGAACCCAATTACAGAGTAATAAACCCGTGGCAAAGTGTACTTGGGATTGACAAGATCCTCGGCTGTATTGGCGATTAGCTCAAAGCCTTCATAAGACAAGAAGATCACCATTGCTCCTGCGAAAATTGACTGTAGCGACGACACTGAGACTGGTTCTAGACGGGAAATGTCGATATGACTGATCCCCATAGTAATAAACAGTATCAAAATTCCCAGTTTGAAGCTGACAATCCAGATTTGAGATTTCCCAATATAATTAGCAGTTAGTAGATTTAGTCCAGTCGTCCCTAAAATTGCCAAGCTAATCAGTAAGTGCTTCCAAATAGGTTGAGTAGGCTCTGTAAACAGGCTAACTCCATAACTACCAAAAGCCTGCAAGTAAAACGAAAGCATGACTATATAGCTAAACCATAGTAGAAGATTCAGTGTCCCACTAAACAGCCCTAGACCAAAAGCCTGGTTTAAGAAGGTTACTGTCCCGCCTCGACATGGATGAGCTACTGAAAGTTTGGCATAAGCATAAGTAGTTATCAAAGCTATTGTCCCTGCTATAACAAATGCTAGTGGTGCGCCTGCACCAGCTATTTGGATTGCAACTCCCAGCGCTGGAAAAAGTCCACCGACAATGCCTCCTACACCCAATGCCCACACAGACCAAAAACCTATTTTTTTGCTTGACACCTGTAACCTCTTTAGGAATAGATAGTCTTATAGTCGTTGACCAGCAGGCAGATAATCAAGCTTGCAAAAGAAAACTGCTGTATATCTGGGGATTTTAGCTAAGGGAAATCCAGATTATTTCAATATAAAGCGATCGCTCACAATCAAAAGCCAAGCCACAGCAAGCATTTAGGCATTATAGTTAGACTACCTATCTTTTTGGCAAAGGTATTGGTTGATTGAATATGAATTTCAGTTAAATATGCTATGCCTACGGCCGGCGTAGCGATCGCAATTGGGGGAATTAAGCCACTGTGGTTTTTTCTCCTGGCGCAAATAGGCGATCGTCTGACATTTTAATCAATGGCGATCAAGTAATAATGATGAAATTACTTATAGCGTTTACTATCACATTTAAATACCCTTGCCACTCTAATTTAAATACCATTTGCTGAGGTATCCGTTAATGTCCAAACCAGAAATATATATTACGTTTCGTCTTACGCAGCATGAGAAAGATTTGTTTAAAGAATATTGCGAACAGGAAGCAAGAAACCAAACCGAGGTATGAAGAGAACTTATTCCTAGGCAACGCAAGAAAAGTTAGAATTACTAATATTAGCCCTTCAGAATAAAACTAAAGCCGTCCTGGAAGTGCGTAGCTCTAAACCCACTTTTTCGATAAAATAGGAATTCTTTGAGTATTAGGAGCAGCCATGTACGTGCTAATTGGTGGAGCAGGCTTAGTGGGACTGACTTTGGCTCAAAAATTGGTAGAACTAGGGCATACGGTTGCCGTCATTGATATTGATCCTACCGCTTGCCGATATGCCCGTGAACAAGTCGGCGCGATGGCTTTTGAAGGCAGTGCTGTGAGTACAGAAGTATTATTAGAAGCTGGGATTCGTAAAGCCAACGCTCTAGCAGCTGTCCTCAGAAGTGATGCCCTCAACTTAGCAATGGTAACTCTCGCTAAACACTACGGTGTTAGCCATACTCTGAGTCGAATGCGCCACCCCGATTTTGCCGAGCCACTGCGTATAGCAGGAGCCAACCATATTATTAGTACCGTTGAACTCGCAGTTTCCACAATGGTGAATGCCATTGAGTATCCGCAAGTAGAATCAATCATGCATTTTGAGCAGGGACAGATTGAGGTTTTGAAAATTTCTATTCCCAACAGTTGCTATGTAGCCAATCGTAGCGTTGCCGAAATTGCTCAAGATTCTCGGTTTCCCAGTGGTTCTCTGATTATCGGCTATCAACCTCACCCTCACGAGGATTTAATGATTCCTAATGGCAGTACAGTCATAAAACCGGGTTCGACTCTACTGATTGTGACCAAACCAGGGTCTTTACATCAAGTTATTGATTTTATTGAAGGTTGTAAATAGTTTTGATGAAGCTGTATCCACATCTTTATTTAGTAATTGCAGTTATTCTGCTTGCATCTTGTAAACCAATTCCAAATTCACCAAAGTCACAAACAGTTACTAGTCAGGCAACCCCATCTAACAAGATAGTGACTTTAGATAGTAACTTCAAGATAGCAATGGGTCAAACCATTTATGTACCTGTCTATTCTCATATTTATCATTATAATCGACAGCAGATTTTTAATTTAGCAGTTACGCTCAGTATTCGGAACACAGATTTGGTCAATCCGATCATTATTAGTTCTGTGCGCTACTATGACTCGGCTGGGAAGTTAGTTAAGCAGTATTTAGAGCATCCTATTCAACTTGATGCGCTAGCTTCCACAGATTTTTTTATTAATACGAATGATACCACTGGTGGCTTAGGCGCAAACTTTATTGTAGAGTGGGTATCTCAAACAGAAATAACTGAACCGATAGTAGAGGCAATCATGATTGGTACTGACTTTCAGCAAGGAATTTCTTTTACCAGTCCTGGTAAGGTGATTAAAAGTCAAAACAACAAACGTTCATTGCCGAAACAAGGGTCTTGAACAGCTATTAATCATCATCAAGTTGGAGCAACTGTTCATCAATGATTTGTATCCGCCCTCGTACAATATCTTCCGAGAGGATTCGTTTACGCATTGCTTCGTTGAGCGCTCCTTTTTCGGCTAACAGTAAACGACGGCGAATAGCATCAAGTTTAATGCGCCCACCACTTTTAGCTTCAAACTCATCGGGACGGCGATTATAAAATTCTCGTAGCGCCTTTTCTGCTCCTGCTATTCGTACCTGATAAGTTGAGCGCATTTCTTCATAGATAGCTCTTGGTAATACCCCTGACTTCAACAAGCTATCTAATTCATCCTGTGCTGCTTTACCTGTCATCAGTTGAGCTTGCAATTCTTCAACCTGGTGCTGAGTCTCTGAAAATTGAGATAATTTTAAGCGTTTTACCAACCAAGGCAAGTTTAAACCTTGTCCTACTAATGACATCAGCACACTGCCAAAGACTAAAGTAATCAGGAATTCTCGCCCTGGCAATGTGGTGGGTAAACTCAAAGCCAGAGCCATCGAGAGCGAACCCTTGATATTACCTAAAAAAAGTAAATGTTGCCAGCGCAGCGGAATTGGGCGGTCAAACCAACGAACCACTGCCAGCAGAGGATAGACCGTAAGAATTCGCCCGACTTGATACGCCACAACTGCAAGAAGAACAGCAGGTAAAGTCCTCCAGAGCGTCACTGGGTTTATTTCTGCACCAATCAGCAGAAAAATAAAGGTGTTGACAGTAAAACTGGCATATTCCCAGAAACTCAACAAGGTGATGCGACTAGAAGCAGAAGTATTGCGAGACAGCCCCAAATTCCCAAAAATTAATCCAGCTACAACTACAGCTACAGCGCCTGATACATCTAGAAATTCCCCAACCTGAAAAGTTGCTAATGCAACTGCGACCGTCAGTAAGAGACTGCTAAGGGGATCATCTAAACGGGCGAATACAGGTATGCTCAAGTAACCCAAGACTAACCCTACGACGCAGCCTCCGAGAGCTATCAATAGCAGTTGTTGAATTCCATCTAGTAACGTCAGCGAACCTGTCGAATATACTTGCAAAATCAGGTTGAATGCAACTAGGGCAGCGCCATCGTTGAATAGGGTTTCTCCTTCAACGATGGTGGAAAGTCGGGAGGGTACTGGTATTTCCTTAAATATGGCAATCATTGAAACTGTATCAGTATTTGCCAGCATTACTCCTATAAATAAAGCAGGTATCCAAGTCAGCCCCAGCAAAAATTTCAACAGAACGGCAATAATAGCACTGGAAAGCACAGCTCCAGGGCCAGCCAAGAGAGCAATTGGTTTAAACGTGCTGCGTAGGCGGCTGACATCTGTATTGATGCCAGCTTCAAAGAGTAGAATTGGCAGGAAAAGATTCAAAACCAGGGATGGGTCTAAACCAATGCGACGAGACAATAACTCTGTGATTGGCAGACCAGCCAACACTAAACCCGTGACATAAGGGACGCGTAACCGACGGGATAGCAAGGCTACACCAGTGGCAACGAGTAGGAGAATAATTGAAATCTTGATTAATTCGGTAACATTCACTTAAGATACTGAAAATTTATTTTAGTTTCATTAATAAACGTTGCCAAAAAGGTAATACAAATGTCAAGCTTAATTTTAGTTTAAAGGTGAACGAAGCTAGGCAAATTTCCGCCACAGTGTACTAGTAAAGTTCTGATAAATGTGCTACAGGTAAATAGTTGGTAGCTTGAGAAGTACACATGAAAACCACTGGTATTCATCATGTAGCTATTATTTGTTCTGACTACGATCGCTCAAAAAATTTTTATGTAGAAGTTTTAGGCTTTTCGATTATTCAAGAAACTTTTCGCGCCGAGAGAAATTCTTATAAATTAGATTTGCGAGTTGGAGAAAATGCTCAAATAGAGTTATTCTCATTCCCCAATCCTCCAGAACGGTCTAGTAAACCAGAGGCTTGTGGTTTAAGGCATATTGCTTTTCAAGTTGATGATCTTGAGCAAACTGTTTTTTATTTAAAATCAAAAGGGTTAGAAGTAGAGAATATCAGAGTTGATGAAATTACAGGTAAAAAATTTACTTTTTTTAAAGACCCAGATAATTTGCCGTTAGAGATTTATGAACATTAGGCTTTAATATGCTCATTAGGGAATATAAACAATCTGATACTAAGATAATAATGAAACTGTTTTATGATACAGTTCATGAAATCAATATTTGCGATTATACTCAGGAACAAGTCAATGCTTGGGCACCAGAAAGTATGGATTATGAAGTTTGGCAGAAAAGATTACAAGCCAAGCTTCCCTACATTGCAGAAAATAATGGTGAGATAATTGGGTTTGGAGAATTAGAACCCGATGGTCACATTGATTGTTTTTATTGTCATAGCAAATACCAAAGAAAGGGTATTGGCTCAAAACTCTTAACTCATATAGAAAATACTGCCAAATTTCAAGGAATTAAACGGCTATATACAGAAGCGAGTATTACTGCAAAGCCATTTTTTCAAAACAAGGGATTTAGCATAGTCAGGGAACAGCAAGTAGAACGGCGGGGAGTTTGGCTTCAAAACTATGTAATGGAAAAATACCTGTGAATTTTGACAATATCTGCAAATTTTTAGCTGAAAACTTCTCCAGTGACTTCGCCACTTGGTTATTAGGCGAACCCATCACTTTAACCGAATTAAGTCCAAAAGAATTATCTCTAGAACCGATTCGGGCCGATGCCCTAATTCTGCTACAGTCGGAGCAAAGCATATTACATTTGGAATTTCAAACCCAACCTGATGCTGAAATTCCTTTTCGGATGATTGACTATCGGTTGCGAGTATATCGCCGCTTTCCACACAAAGCAATGCATCAAGTTGTGATTTACCTCAAGCAGACAAATTCCGATTTGGTGCAACAAAATACATTTACAATTTCTGGGACACGCCATGAATTTGCAGTTATCAGACTTTGGGAAGAACCAACTGAAGTATTTATGAGAACGGCTGGACTGTTACCCTTTGCGGTTCTAAGTAGTACAATTGATCGAGAAGCCGTGCTTAACCAAGTGGCACGGGAAATTAATAGTATGACAGAACCAAGGACTCAAAGTAATATTGCTGCTTCCACAGCGATTTTAGCTGGTTTAGTATTAGACAAAGAGGTTATCAGACGAGTTTTGAGGTCAGATATTATGCGCGAGTCAGTGATTTATCAAGATATTTTAGAAGAAGGCAAAGCTGAAGGCAAAGCTGAAGGCAAAGCTGAAGGTAAAGCTGAAGGCAAAGCTGAAGGCAAAGCTGAAGCTTTACTTGAAGTGGCAATAAATCTAGTTAATACTGGTATGCCATTAGAACAGGTAGCAAGAGTTACAGGGTTATCAATTGAGCAGTTACAGCATTTACAAGCACAAGTAGAAGGCGACGGACATCAATAAGGTCTGATTAAATACATACTTAACAGAGTTGCGTCAGTCCAATAAATAATCGGTGCAGGTTGACTGCACCGATGGCTGCGCCGACGCTGCGCGATCGCACAATTTAACTCTAATTGCACCTGACATTTCCCTCACGCCAATGCTGAAGCTTGGGGTTTGGCAAAAATCATTCTTCCTGCTGTAGTTTGCAAAGCACTGGTAACAACTACTCGCAGTTCACCACCCACATAATTACTACCTTCTTCAACGACTACCATTGTGCCGTCATCTAAGTAGCCAATACCTTGACTGGGTTCTTTGCCTTCCTTGAGAATTTTCAAATCAAGGTTGTCACCAGGTAAATAACTGGGACGCACGGCATTCACTAAATCATTCACATTCAAAACAGGTACTTTCTGAACACTGGCAACTTTAGACAAGTTGTAGTCGTTGGTTAGCAGTGTACCGCTAATCTCTTGGGCGAAGCGCACTAACTTGGCATCCACTGTGGGAATATCGTCGTAGTCAATTGTATTAATCAGGATGCGATCGGGATAATCTTCCTTAATGCGGTTGAGAATTTCTAGTCCTCGCCTTCCTCGCACCCGCTTTTGGTCTTTGCTAGCATCCGCTACTTGTTGGAGTTCTTGCAAGACAAACTGCGGTACGAGAATTTGTCCTTCCAGAAACCCTGTTTCTAGTAAGGCTTCAATACGACCATCTATAATACAGCTAGTATCTAAAACTTTGGTATTGGCTGGTTTTAGTGTTCCTTCCACTACCATTGATTCGACGGTGTTGGGATTAATGAACCGCAATAAGCCTCGCCCGTGGGTGTCTGCCAAATTCATACCAGTGACGGAAAGGATAATACTGCCGACAACTGCCACCAGTGGCTTAATAAATCCAAAATCTGCGGGTATAGGTAGCAAAAAGAGTGGGGCTAGCATGAGGTTAGCTAGCAATAGCCCAATCACTAAGCCAATGGCACGAGTTAAGATCACTTCCAGAGGCATTTCTTTGATTTGTGATTCTAGGCGACGATATGTCGTCTGGAAACTCAGCCCGATCGCACCACCAATAATAGCGCCAAAGACGGCAACAACTAAGCGTAAAGCTTCAAGATTTGTTACCTGATCTAGTGCCCCATTGGGTAGTAGTTCAATGCTGTAGAACCCTATTCCCGACGCTGCGAGGATAAATGAGAAAATAATAATGGCGTCAAGCATGGTTGTCTTGTTTTCCTGCAACTGTGTTAACCGATAAAGTTAAGTATTTTTTATTTCATCGGTAAGATAAACTAATCAATATTGACTTACACTAAGGGTTTAGTAGGGCAATATCTGCAATTATTATAACGAAAGGCTTTATCTTAATATTTTTCATTGTTTCGTTGTAAAACGACAAAAACTTGTAAAGAAACCACTCATTTTGTCAGACTTCAGAAGTCAGAATCCAGAAGTCAGAATTAAGAAGTCAGAATTAAGAAGACTTTGATACCCAAACTTAATAATTTTAATAAAATCAAGAAGTTATAGCACCGTTGACTTTCCAATTATTCTGGATTCTGGCTCCTGACTCCTGAATTCTTATTCATTGTCTCTAATTCGCAGTTGGGTTAACTTAAAACTTTTCTCAAAATGAGTCAAAAATTTAGTATTTCTGGAATTGCGAGTTCTGCTTATGTGCATATACCCTTTTGCAGGCGGCGGTGTTTTTATTGTGATTTCCCGGTGTCTGTTGTGGGCGATCGCTTGCGGGGCGAAACATCTGGTACTATCTCCCAATATGTTGAGGTGCTATGCCAAGAAATTGCCATGACACCAGCATTTGGTCAACCCCTGAAGACAATTTTCTTTGGTGGTGGTACTCCTTCGCTGCTATCAATAGAGCAGTTACAACGTATAGTAGCAGAGCTAGAGAAGCATTTTGGTATTGCTTCTAGGGCAGAAATTTCTATGGAAGTAGACCCAGGCACCTTTGATTTAGCACATATAGCAGGCTATCGCAGTGCAGGCGTGAACCGGGTAAGTTTGGGTGTACAAGCCTTTCAATCAGAATTATTGCAAACGGCGGGGCGATCGCACTCAGTTGAAGATATCTTTGCAGCTGTGGAACTAATCCACCAAGTCGAGATTCCCGAATTTAGTTTAGACTTAATTTCCGGGTTGCCGCATCAGTCTTTGGATCAATGGCAGGATTCCTTAGAAAAAGCGGTGGCGCTTGTACCTACTCACATTTCCATCTATGATCTTACCATTGAGCCAGGTACAGCCTTTGGTCGTTACTACAAACCTGGTGATACTCCTTTGCCGACGGATAAAGCCACAGTCAAAATGTACCAGATGGCGCAACAAGTTTTAACTAGTGCAGGTTATGAGCATTATGAAATTTCCAATTATGCCCAACCTGGCCATCAGTGTCGGCATAATCGAGTTTATTGGGAAAACCGCCCTTATTATGGCTTTGGTATGGGTGCGGCGAGTTATGTTGAGGGGAAACGCTTTAGTCGTCCGCGTAAAACTAGGGAGTATTACCAGTGGGTACAAGCTGGCGGTGTGATTGATTGTGATCTGACTCCCCCAAAGGAAGTATTGTTAGAAACGTTAATGTTGGGGTTGCGTTTGGCGGAGGGTGTGAGTTTGGCGGCGTTGGCGGAAGCATTTGGGGAAGAAAAGGTAGAAGAAATTTGCAGATGTTTGCAAGTGTATTTTGAAAAAGGTTGGGTACAAGTTGCAGAGGGAAGATTGCGTTTGATTGATCCCCAAGGGTTTTTGTTTTCTAATGTGGTGTTGGCGGAGTTGTTTGAGAAGTTGGGGTGATGAATTGCTTATGCATAAAAATCAAGTTAGAAAAGCTGTGATTCCGGTAGCTGGTTTTGGTACTCGGTTGTTTCCAGCTACTAAAGTTGTGAAAAAAGAACTTTTCCCGATTATTGATGGAGATGGTAGGGCAAAACCTGTCATTCTTGCAATTATTGAAGAGGCAATTAGTGCTGGAATTACAGAAGTAGCGATCGTGGCGCAGCCGGATGATCAAGAAATATTTGAAAATTTATTAAAAAATCCACCCAAAAAAGAACTTTTAGAAAAACTTTCACCGCAAAATCAAGAATATAGCCAATATTTGCAAGATTTAGGTAGCAGAATTACCATCTTATTGCAAGAGGAGCAATTAGGCTATGGGCATGCAGTATTTTGTGCCAAAGATTGGGTGCAAGATGAGCCATTTTTGCTATTGTTGGGCGACCACATTTATACATCTGACATTGGAAAATCTTGTGCTAGTCAAGTTTTAGATATTTACGAACAAGTTAATCAAAGCGTTATTGGCTTAACTACAATGTCAGTAGAGATTATTCATAAAGCTGGGTGTGTAACAGGAGTTTGGCAAGATTTAAACTCGATTTTGTCAGTTACACAACTCTATGAAAAACCTACCATTGAATATGCACAACAGCATTTGCGTGTAGAGGGAATGGCAGAAAATGAGTTTTTAGGTATATTTGGCTTGTATTTACTTACGCCGAAAATTTTTGACTTTCTCGAAGAACATATCAATGAAAATTTCCGAGAAGGAGGTGAATTTCAGTTAACATCCTCTCTTGAGAGATTGCATCAGCAAGAGGGAATGACCGGATATGTTGTTAAAGGCAAGTGTTTTGATACAGGATTGCCAGATGCCTATCGTCAGACAATGATTGATTTTAGAAAATTTTGAAGAAGAATACATTCGTCAGAATTCAGAATTCAGGAGTCAGAATCAAGATGCTGGCGGACTCGCTACCGCAACGCTTACAGCAGTCGTACAAAATTCATTCTGAATTCTGATATGATGTCTGCCAAATTACCGATTATAAAAGAATCCCACCCCAACCCCAAGAGCCGGCTCTTAATCGAACCGTAATCAAGAGGTTGTTTGAAAAGTTTTTCGCTGTGACTTTAGGCACTTTTAGATTGTTTCGATAAGTAAGTCGGCGAGAAAAATTCAATGTATATGAAGAAATAGAAATTTAAATCTAGGATGCGTTATGCCGTAGACTAACGCATCCTATATTGAAATTTTTTAATATGGCTTGAAATCTTAACGCCGACTTACTTTAGATTAATTTCAGTTCAATTCGTTTGTCTGGAGCATCTCACTTTTTAAGGTGGCTCAAGCAGACAGTAATCTATTCAGGTAAGCAGAGGGATGAGCTTTGTGTGAAGTTGAAAAGAAAACTAAATCAATCATAAAACTACCTCAAAACTAGCGGTAGTTAGAGCCGGAAAGGAGGTAACACCCAATTGTGCAAATTTACCCCCCGAATTAATATCAGTATCAGCAAAACCATCCGCCGTACCATTGGGGTTATAAAAGAGACTACCATTTTCGCTATTATAAACAATGAACGCACTACTACCTGCTGCGAAACTATCGTTTGTCACTGTGGCAAAGTCTGCGGAATTTAATCTAGTTGGGAAAACCGAGTTAGTCAGAGCGGTAAAGGTAGATTTCGATAGTTGGATCTTGTCTTGATCAGGAGTGAAGTCATTAATAATATCAACTCCGAGTTCCCTAATATCAAACTTTGATCCGGTTGCAAATACAAACTTATCTGAACCTGCACCTCCTGTTAAGATGTCATCCCCGCTATCCCCTTGTAGGTAATCGTTGCCTTTACCCCCGCTCAGAATATCTTTTCCACTACTACCAAAGAGAGTATCATCACCCCTGCCCCCTACAAGGGTGTCGTCATCACTACCCCCATCTATTCTGTCCGCACCAGATCCACCAAAAAGGATGTCATCACCGCTCCCACCATCGATGTAATGGTTGCCAGCAACACCAGAAAGCGAAATACTGTCATCACCACCCCCAGCAAAAATAACCTGATCCCCAGGCGAAAAATCCCGCCGACTAAAGGTATCATCTCCATTTGTCGTAGTAACATCAGTACTGATCACATTTCTGGATTGAGCAATTGCCTCTTTTATGACATCAGCAAGATTCTCACTTTGAGAATCAAGAGTCACTACACCACCTCGACCAAGCTTGGTAACTAGTCCCTGGTAATCGACTGCAACATCACTCGTAGTTAGAAAAATTGGAATAATGTTATTTGCTTCTAGCGCAGTTTTTACTTGTCCAATCTTTGGATAATCTTCATGAGGATCAATTACACTATCTCCATTATTAGGAATAGTATCACTTGGACTAACTGCTGCACGATCTCCGGCAACGTGATAAATACTATCGGTGGCTAGGAAAACAATGCGAAATGAACCTACTCTGTAACCGAGACTGCCACCGCTATCTAAAGCTGTATATAAGAGTGCGTCTAATTGTGATTCAGGCTCATCATTGCCACCAAAAGCTTCAAAGCCAAAGATTTTGTCTTTAACTGTTGTGACATCATTTGTCAAAGGGACTTCTGCTTGATATACATAGTCATCGTAACCTCCAAAAGGCGGAATTGGCTTATCTTTAAAAGAGGCAATACCAAATTTCAGGTCATCACCAAAGATACTCGCTAAAATCGGATTGGTTAACCGATTTACCGTTGCAGGAAGTACGGCTTTTAGCTCGACCAATTCGTTATTATTTGACGCTGTTAAGTCTTGTAGCAGAATAATATCAGATACTGGAGCCATAGTTTATCCCTCAGAGTATTTTACTTAATGGGTTGCATTGCCAAGTGCAGGAACATATTTCAGCTTGATACTAGCAGGATTAATTTATTTAAGATAGTACTTGAACTGAAGAAATATAATCTTTTTCAAAAAATATTTGCTGTGTCCTGACTCAGCCTTGATTACGTTTGTCTGGGGCAAGTTATGCTGAGTTACTTAATTTCGTTGTACCCTACTAAGGTCATGGTTGCAGACTTAACAAGAGAGAATGTCACAAGATATGAGTTAAGCTAAAGTGCGTGAATGGGTCAGCAGTGAAGACAATGCTTTGGATTAGAGGATGAATCAGTATTTTGCAACGGTTGCTCGCGGATTAGAAACCCTCGCGGCTCAGGAGTTAGAGCAACTAGGTGCCCATTCCGTGGAGCCAGGGTTTTGCGGTGTAGCCTTTGAGGGCGATCGCACCCTACTTTATCGCGTCAACCTCTGGGCTAGGCTGCCGTTCCGAATCTTGGTGAATATCCATGAGTTTCCATGCCTTGATGCTAAGGATCTCTATCGCGGCATCCAGAGCATCGATTGGGTAAACTATTTGACGCCAGACATGACGCTGGCGGTGAATACCACAGGCAAAAACGATCATCTGAACCACACCCACTTCACATCGCTCCAGATCAAAAATGCGATCGTTGACCAGCAGCAGGAAAATCTGGGCGAACGTTCAAATGTAGAGCTTCATGACCCAGACGTGCGGATTAATGTTCATATTGAACGCGACTTTTGTACCGTCAAACTCGACAGTTCTGGAAATAGTCTACACCGCCGAGGCTACCGCCCTGCGGTTGGATCAGCCCCTCTCAAAGAATCTCTGGCTGCTGCCCTCATTCAGCTTTCGGGCTGGCAGCCAGACCAGATGTTCTACGATCCTCTTTGTGGATCTGGCACTTTACCCCTGGAAGCTAGCTTAAAGGCACTTAACATCGCACCAGGGCTGTTTCGTGATTGCTTTGGATTTGAAAATTGGCTCGATTTTGACCTGCCCCTTTTAGAAAAGCTGCTCCAAGAAGCTAAGGATAGCCAACTGGATACCCTGACCGCACCTATTTGGGGAAGCGATCGCGATGAAAATATAATTGAGCAAGCGATTAACAATGCTCAAAACTGCGGTGTTGATAACCATGTCTGGTTTTCTCAAATGGAGCTTGCCGATGTTGTCGCCCCCGCAGACAGTGGAGTTTTATTCTGCAATCCACCCTATGGCGAACGGCTGGGGCGAGATAGCGATTTAGGGGCGTTCTATAAACTTTTGGGCGATGTGTTGAAACAACGCTTCAAAGGCTGGACTGCATTTGTGCTGAGTGGGAATAAGGAACTGTCTCAATCGATTGGGCTAAAATCATCCCGGCGGATTGCGGTGTACAACGGAGCGCTGCCTTGTCAGTTAATGAAATATGAACTGTACTAATTTTGCAATTTAGATGAAGGCGATCACTCTCAATAGCCTTATCTAACTGCTAAAATGCAAGAAACAAAGCTAGAGGAAAAGCCATGAGTCTGGCAGTGTTGGACGATATCATCGAAGCCAGTGGCTTACCAGAACGCGAATTTTTGTTAGAAATTGTGATTATGCTGTTCCAACGGGACAAAATAAGCCTGGGAAAGGCTAGTGAATTGATCGGAATGCATCGGATGCAGTTTCAAAAATTACTGGCTGATCGAGGCATTTGTGTTCATTACGACGTAGCAGAATTTCAGGAAGACCTCAAAACATTGCAGGAATCAGGCTGACGATGACCATCGTTAGTAACACTTCGCCAATCTCGAACTTAGCAAAAGTTGGGCAGATTAATCTTTTACAACTACTGTATGAAACAGTTTTGATTCCAACTGCGGTTTATGAAGAACTGCTGGATGAGAGGGCTGGAGAGGATGTTATTACAGCAGTTAAATCAGCAATTTGGCTAAAAATACAAGTAGTGCAGAACCAAGAATTAGTCAGTGAGTTGCGAAATCTGATAAATTTGGGAGAGGCTGAGGCGATCGCTCTTGCTATTGAGGTGAATGCAGCCCGATTACTAATCGATGAGCGTTTAGGTAGACAAGCAGCGACAGATCGGAGATTAAGAATTACTGGGATATTTGGTGTTCTGCTGACGGCAAAGCGACAAGGGTTAATCGCAGCAATTAAACCTGTGATGGATGATTTGGTTGTCAAGGCAAATTTTCGGGTAAGCAGTCAACTGTATGCAGAAGTTTTAATGACAGCTAATGAATAGGTTGATGTCTATACTTTTGTATTGGCTAGATTTGCTCACAATTAATTTCGCAAAATATTTAAGCCGATCGCTCTCAACCCAAAATCGCATTCAATTCTTCAAAATACTTAAAGCCACTGCCTCCGCCACCTTGATACCATCGATACCAGCCGAGAGGATTCCCCCTGCGTATCCCGCTCCTTCACCAGCCGGATAAAGTCCGACTGTATTCAAACTCTGATAATCCTCATTGCGTTTAATCCGAATCGGTGACGACGTGCGGGTTTCCACCCCAGTTAACACGGCATCGTCCATCGCAAATCCTTTAATTTGTTTGTCAAAAGCGGGAAGTGCTTCACGGATGGCTGCGATCGCATAATCTGGTAAACTCTGGCTCAAATCACCTAAATGTACCCCAGGTGTATAAGACGGCTTAACAGTGCCCAATGCCGTAGAGGGGCGATGGTTGAGAAAGTCTCCCACCAACTGCCCTGGAGCTTCATAAGTTCCACCGCCCAACTCAAAAGCCCGTTCTTCCAAACGCCGTTGCAAGTCAATTCCGGCCAAGGCATTTCCCGGATAATCTTCGGGGGTGATGCCCACAACAATCGCACTATTGGCATTACGCTCATTACGAGAGTATTGGCTCATCCCATTAGTGACAAGTCGCCCCGGTTCTGATGCGGCTGCAACCACCAAGCCCCCCGGACACATACAGAAACTATAGACGGAACGACCATTTTGGCAGTGGTGAACCAGTTTGTAATCGGCAGCACCTAAAAGCTTATGACCAGCCTGAGCGCCAAAACGACATTGGTCGATGAGAGACTGGGGATGTTCGACCCGAAAGCCGATGGAAAATGGTTTAGCCTCGATGTAAACCCCGCGATTAAATAGCATTTGGAAGGTATCGCGGGCGCTGTGACCTACCGCCAGAACTACATAATCGCTGGCGATATATTCCCCACTGGCGAGGGTGACTCCCCGCACCTGTCCATTTTCGATATTGATATCTTCCACCCGACTTTCAAAGCGAATTTCGCCGCCGAGGGATTCGATTTTGGCACGCATACTTTGAACGATTCCGACCAGTTTGAATGTGCCGATGTGCGGTTTGTTGATATAGAGAATTTCCGGTGAGGCTCCCGCATTCACTAATTCAGTCAGTACTTTGCGTCCATAATGCTGAGGATCTTTCACCTGACTGTAGAGTTTGCCATCGGAGAATGTACCCGCCCCACCTTCGCCAAACTGGGCATTAGATTCCGGGTTGAAGTCTGATTTTTTCTTCCAAAAGCCAAAAGTATCAACGGTGCGATCGCGAACTTTTTTCCCACGTTCTAAAATGATTGGACAAAAGCCCATTTGCGCGAGCATCAAACCCGCAAACAAGCCACAAGGCCCTGTACCAATGATAATGGGGCGAATCGCCAAATTGTTGGGTGCTTGTGCCACTGGGCGATAACTCATGTCTGGCGTGGCAATCACATGGGGATCTTTTTTCAGGCGCTTGAGTAGATGAGTCTCCTGAGTCGTTTCTACATCCAGAATATAAACAAGGGTGATTTCTCCTTTCTTACGGGCATCGTAGCTACGCTTGAAGATGGAATAGCTGATCAATTCTTCGTCTGTGATTTGCAGCTTTTTGAGGATGGCAGCCTTGATCTCATCTTCAGGATGATCAAGCGGGAGCTTTACTTCTGTTAGTCGTAACATAGCGAGGAGAAATTCATACTATCTTTTAAAATATTAAACAAAATCACCCTGCAACCCTATCCCCTACACCCTCTCAATTATTTTAAGCCAGATCGATGTTAAGTTTATTGACTTGCTTGTTCATTACTCAAACATTTTGATAAAAAATAATATAAAGTAACCTTTTTCAAATATTTTATGTTTTTATTTCCTAATAATTACCGCTAGCGATCGCTACATTGATATTGATAATGTTGTACCGAAAGCCAATAAACAAGTTACAAAAATTTATCCAAAAACAAAGTTATTTACATATAGGGGTTTTCCTGGGAACTCTATTGAGCATCATATTGTTCAGTTGGGTAGCACTCTCGCAGCAACCAGTTACCCTCAATCTGTTAATGACTGCCCCTGATGCCCAACCTTGGAGGCAGGGTTTGATTAGAGACTTCGAGGCTGAGAACCCAGGTATTCGCATTAATCTGGTTGAAGGACCGAATGCCACAAATTTGCTTGAAGACCTGTATACCTCATCTTTTATCTTGGGTGAATCCCCTTATGACCTAATCAATATGGATGTCATCTGGACATCCAAGTTTGCTGCTGCTGGATGGTTGCTACCCTTAGACGATCGCGTTTCTAAAGAGGAGTTGGCAGCATTTTCATCCCAGGATATAGAAGGCGGACGTTACCAAGACAAACTGTACCGCATTCCAGTGCGTTCTGACGTGGGAATGCTCTACTACCGAGAAGATTTAATCAAACAAGCAGGATTCAAACCGCCAGAAACCTTTGATGATTTGATCCAAATTTCCCAAGTATTGCAGAAGAAAAACGAGGTGAAGTGGGGCTATGTTTGGCAGGGTCGCCAATATGAAGGACTTGTGGCCATGTTTGCGGAAGTTCTCGGTGGCTTTGGTGGCTTCTGGGTTAATCCCGACACCCTCGAAGTTGGACTAGATCGACCAGAAACATTACGAGCCATTGAGTTTCTGCGTAGTACGGTTAGGGAAGGCATTTCTCCTCCTGGAGTCACGACGTACCAAGAAGAAGACACCCGGCGCTTGTTTCAAAGTGGTCAAGTAGCATTTTTACGCAGTTGGCCTTATGCGTGGCCTTTAGCCCAGGCAGAAAATTCGCCAATCCGGGGCAAAATTGCGATTAAACCGATGGTTCATGCTCCTGGGAAGACGGGAGCGGCTTGTCTTGGGGGTTGGGGTTTAGGGATTGCTAAATCTTCTCAGCATCCTGAAGAAGCTTGGAAAGCAATTCAATATTTCACCAGTCGGGAAGCACAGCGCCGATTCATTTTCAGTGCAGGCTATGTGCCCAGTCGGCGGGATTTGTTTACAGACCCAGAGATTGTTGCTAAATACCCTCACTATCCGCAGTTATTGGAGGTTGTGGACAATGCAGTTTTACGTCCGCCGATCGCCCAATATGCTCAGACATCAGATATTTTACAGCGTTATCTCAGCGCCGCATTATCCGGTCGGATGAATTCTGAACGAGCAATGCAAGCTGCTGCTGCTGAAACGCGCCGACTTTTGGGGGCAAGGAGATGAGGGAGATGAGGGAGATGAGGGGGAAATAACTAAGATAAATGCCCCATGCCCCATGCCCCATGCCCAATGCCCAACGCCCAATGCCCCATGCCCAATGCCCAATGCCCCATGCCCCATGCCCCATGCCCAATGCCCAATGCCCAATGCCCAATGCCCCATGCCCCATGCCCAATGCCCAATGCCCCATAACAAATGACTAATGACTAATTTATATACACTCAGAAGTCGGGAACAACAGACAGCCTGGATCTTACTAACACCTGCATTGCTGCTGCTGTTGTTTGTATTTGCCTACCCGATTTTACGAGCCTTTTGGTTAAGCGTATTTACTAGAAATCTGGGAACAGAGCTACAACCCGTATTCTCTGGTTTGGACAATTATGTGCGGATGGCGGGGGATGGTCGTTTTTGGCAGAGTTTGTGGGCGACGAGCGTGTTCACAACAGCATCAGTAATCTCAGAACTGCTGCTAGGACTGGGGGTTGCGCTAGTTCTCAATCAGGCGTTTTTTGGGCGAGGTATAGTACGTACAATCGCGATTATACCTTGGGCTTTGCCTACCTCTCTGATTGGTCTGGCGTGGGCTTGGATTTTTAACGATCAGTTTGGGGTTGTGAACGATATTCTACGGCGGTTGGGGCTGATTGAGACTGGGATTAACTGGTTAGGAGATCCAACGCTGGCGATGAGCGCACTGGTTTT
This sequence comes from Nostoc sp., assembly GCF_036917755.1. Lineage (GTDB taxonomy): Bacteria > Cyanobacteriota > Cyanobacteriia > Cyanobacteriales > Nostocaceae > Nostoc. The sequence continues at coordinate 75,603 of NZ_JBALFC010000089.1, read as the reverse complement.
TGCTGATGTTTGGAAAACTACGCCCTTTATCAGTATCCTGTTGCTAGCTGGGTTGCAATCGATATCACAAGACCTCTATGAAGCTTACTCGGTCGATGGGGCAACTGCTTGGCAAAGCTTCCGCAATATTACCCTACCACTGCTGCTGCCGCAAATCTTAATTGCAGTGCTATTTCGGTTTGCTCAAGCTTTCGGGATTTTCGACTTGATTGCTGTGATGACTGGGGGTGGACCTGGTGGCGCTACGGAAGTGGTGTCATTGTACATTTACTCCACGGTGATGCGCTACTTAGATTTTGGTTATGGAGCAGCTCTTGTAGTAGTGACATTTTTAATATTGATTGCTGCGGTAGCGATCGCTAGTTTCTTGCTGAACAAATACCGTGCCAAAACATCAGGAACCATTTAACCCATGAGTCTAACTCCACAAGTAGTTCCAACGACTCCAAGACGAACAGGGGGAACCAAGTTTTCTCTCTTAAAAATCTTGCTGCCCATAATAGTTACATTAATAGTACTATTCAGCCTAGCGCCAGCCTTATGGCAATTGCTGACCTCCTTTAAAGTGAATGATGATATTGCCGCCGTTCCGACTGTCTATTTCCCCACACGATTCACTTTCAATCACTACATTGAGTTATTTACCCGTCGTCCATTTTGGCGCTACATCTTCAACAGTGCCTTTGTGTCGATTACTTCCACAGCTGTAGCCTTAGCGATCGGCGCACCTGCGGCTTATGCTCTGGCACGGTTACGCCCTTGGGGTGAACGAGTTATCCTTGCCAGCATTCTAGTCGTTACCTTATTTCCGGGAATTCTGTTGTTCTTAGGACTATTAGAAATTATCCAGGCGCTGAGATTGGGTAACAATTATTTGGCGCTGATTATACCCTATACTGCAATCAATTTGCCGCTAACAATTTTAGTACTTAAAAGCTTTTTCCAACAATTACCAAAAGATTTGGAAGATTCTGCTAGGGTCGATGGTTACAACACATTTCAACTACTATGGCAAATCGTACTACCCATGACTCTTCCCGCCTTGGTGACTACTGGAATTCTCACCTTTATTTTTGCTTGGAACGAGTTTATTTTCGCTCTCACCTTTATGACCCGTGAAGAGTTGAAGACAATTCCCGTTGCTGCTGCTCAGTTGGGTGGTGCGACAATATATGAAATTCCCTACGGGCCGATCGCGGCTGCTACTGTCGTCGGGACGTTACCCCTGATTTTATTAGTTTTGTTTTTCCAGCGCCGGATTGTTCAAGGTCTTACTGCTGGTGCTGTCAAAGGATAAAAATCAAAATGGCTAAACTCGAACTCAAAAACTTAAACAAAACCTATAATCCGAAAGTTGTCCCTGTCAAAGACGTTAGCTTAACTGTAGATAACGATGAGTTTCTCACTTTACTTGGCCCTTCTGGCTGTGGCAAATCCACCGTCCTCCGAATGATTGCGGGACTTGAAGAACCTACTCGCGGTCAGATCAAGATTGGAGATGTGGATGTCACCTATAAGCGAGCAGCCGATCGCAACATTGCAATGGTATTTCAAAGCTATGCACTCTATCCTCACATGACGGTGTACGAAAACCTCGCTTCTGGACTCAAGCTGAAAAAAGTACCACCTACAGAAATTAAACAGCGAGTGGCAGAAGTGGCAGAAGTTTTAGGATTAGCAGAGTTAATGAACCGCAAGCCTGGACAAATGTCTGGAGGTCAACGGCAGAGGGTTGCTGTCGGACGTGCTTTGGTGCGTAATGCCGATGTGTACCTGCTGGATGAACCTTTAAGTAACCTGGATGCACTACTGCGGGAAAGAGTCCGAGCCGATATCAAGCAAATTTTTGCAGCCCAAAAAGTGCCAGTTGTCTACGTCACTCACGACCAAACAGAAGCGATGACGCTCTCCACAAAAGTTGCATTGCTCAACGATGGTTATGTTCAGCAACTTGACCCACCTGAGCGCATCTATAACCATCCAGCTAATCTATTTGTGGCTGGATTTGTTGGTAGTCCGCAAATGAATTTGCTGACTTTACCTTGTAGCGGACAATATGCGCTCCTGGGTAACTTCCAAGTGCTTCTCCCAGATATACCAACTGTACCACCCCAGATTGTTCTGGGAATCCGCCCAGAAGATGTCCGCATTGCTCAACCAGGTGATACCCAGACTATCCAAGGGCGAGTGTTTTTAGTGGAAAACTTGGGTATGCACTATTTGGTTAGTGTTAGAATCGAGGATTCACAAACCGAAGCGATTACGGTACGTGCTTTGTTGCCAACAGACCAAAATTGGAGTGGCGAGGATATTACATTAGCATTGCCCCTTGAGGATATTCACTGGTTTGATGTTCAATCTGGCCATACTCTTGTTAAAAGACAAATGTTAGGTGTCAGGAGCTAGTACTACAGTTGTAGATACCCCAACTCCTGGCTCAAAAAAACAGCGTTGCTATTATAATTCGCAATTTAAGCCAAGCGATCGCTAATAACCCAATACAGTTCAGTTAAGCATTTCTTCCTTCTCTCTGTGTTCTCTGCGCCTCTGTGGTTCGTTAAAAAAATTGACTTTCACAAAGAGTTTTAGCCTTAACACCAAGCGTATTGGCTAATAACCCACAAATTAGTTTTATGTTTTAAAGTAGAAAGTAGTTTGATTGAAAGTGTTTGTTACTAGCAATGAAAGTTTTAGGCTTAGTCCTGCCAGTCCTGTTACTGCTAGGCACGCCTGCTGTGGCAGTTGAGTTCAAAGGACAAAATATTGATGGTCAAAAGCTGCCTGCCAAAGCTTACTATTATGCAACTGGTGGTGTCTACAAAGTTCAAGTGCGCTTTCACAACAGACGAGCCACAATTTACTTTGACGACGGCAACCAAACAACCATACAGTTGAACCAGCAGGTAATTACTGACTCAAAGAATATTGAAGGTTTTGGAAAACTAGGGCAATATCCTGTAAATAGTATATTCAGTGTTGGGTTGGTGTATGACAATAATTGGCTCGGCAGCAGTGATAGTCAATTCCAACAGTCAAATCCGCTAGACGGGTTGTGGAAAATTACTTTGGAGTGAATACTCCCCCACGATAACTTAAACTAATGTCACCAAGAAAAGCAAACAAGACTTCTGAATACACAGTTACTAGAATTGCTTACTCTGTTGGTGAAACTCCATTGGAATTGGTTAAGTTAGCTACTGTATTGGGTGAGTTGCGTTCAGAGTTATGGAACAAATATGGTTCGCTGCAAGCCTGGGGTGTTGACAAAAATACAATCATCAAGAGCATCCGAAAAAAAGCCTTGGATGAAATTTCTATCCGTAAAGGTGGAAAAGTTACGTTAGTAAATGCTGCTTATACCTTACAGGTTGATCATCGCAATGGTACGTTACTAGGAAAACGTCTGGGAGATCAATTCTTCACTTTTGATGGGGTGGTATTACAAGCAGATTACAACGCCGGGAACTGTATCAAATATCGGGGTGATGATTCTGTCATAACTCGGTTTATGAAAAAGGAAGAAGTGCATCGAATATTGGTAGAAAGAACTCGGTCATTCCTTGCAGAGTTAGGTCATAGCTTGGAGTCAGCCGTTTCAATGGGATGGTTAGACCAAAAGCATCTCCTGCAAGGTAAGTCGTCACGTCGTAGGCGGCAGGGTCTAGATACGGTGTCCTCAGACAACTGAATTACTTGACCAGTAATCGGTTGCTACCGTCAATCAGACTGCGAAACTTATGGACAATCGGATACTTAGGATTTATTCTAAATTACTCCGATATGTCGTTACGCCTTTAAAGTAATATCAGCGATCGCAAAAGATGACTAATCTAAGTGCTATTGCTCAAAGCTTTGTAGAAATCCCCCTGACAACTCCCAACAGCAACCAACGCTCTCCCCCCTGCCTTTGGGTGAACAACAGTACTACACCCGAAAACCCCCGACATCACTCGTCAGTATTCGGTCATGCACTTTATAGTCCTAATAGTACTCAGTAGCTTCAGATATTATTAACAAAAATTAGTATTGTACAAATGGTCTAAGAAAGAAAAATTTTGCCAGAGTAGAAGTAAGGCTTTTGATATTTACTCGTGTGTAAATAAAATGACTCAAATATTTAAAGAAACAACCGATAAAGGCAATTATACCCGTGTTGCTCAACTTACAGATGTTCAGGCAGCAGGCAGTTTGTTAGTCCACAGGGAAAAACATACTATTGTTTTGTTTTACTCAGATAATAAAGTTTATGCAATTGATAACCGTTGTCCCCACATGGGTTTTCCGCTACAAGGTAGCACTTGCAAAGATGGTATTGTTACCTGTCCTTGGCATTATGCCCGCTTCGATATTGCTAGTGGTGGAACCTTCGACTCTTGGGCAGATGATGTCCCGGCATTTCCTGTGGAAATCCGTGATGGTGAAGTTTGGGTGAATTTAGCGCCACCAGTTAATCTTGATGCTCACCAACGCCAACGCCTTGAAGATGGTTTAGAGCAGAGTATTTCCTTAGTGATTGCTAAATCAACGATCGCACTGTTAGATATAGGAGTAAATCCGGCTGAACCATTTCAAATCGGGCTAAAGTTTGGCACTCGTTACAACAAAACAGGTTGGAGTACAGGTTTAACTATCCATACCTGCATGATCAATCTACTACCTTATTTGGATGAAGAAGACAAACCCCGTGCTTTATTCCACGGACTTTCGGCAGTAGCTAATGATAGTGCCGGTGCGCCGCCTCTGTTTGTCGTTCAGCCATTACCTAACTCGACAGTTGATTTTCCGACTCTTAAAAGCTGGTTTTGCCAGTTTATTGAGGTACGAGATAGTGAAGCCGCACAAAGATGTCTCGTATCTGCGATTCGCTCAGGGGCTAATTTAAAGCAAGTTGCAGATATGCTGTTTTCATCGGCTACAGATCATCGTTATCTCGACATTGGGCATACCCTTGATTTTATTAACAAAGCACTAGAAGCACTTGATGTTGTCGGTTGGCAAGCAGCAGAATCTGTTCTGGCTAGCTTAGTTTCGGGTTTAGCTAGTGCATCGCGTATGGAAGAATCTAATTCCTGGCGCTACCCTGTAGACTTGGTGGCAATATTGGAGTCGGCTTTTAAGCAATTACCTACTGTTTTAAGTGCGGGAAAATCTCAACGAGGAACTTGGTCAAATTCGGATCAATTAGTACCAATTTTATTAGGTGAAGACCCACAAGCGATCGCCGACTCGCTACTGAATGCCCTACAAGCTGGTTGTACAGAAGAACAGTTGTCAAGTGTAGTTACTTATACAGCAGCACTGCGTGTAGCTCGTTTTCATACTAACAATGACTTTGGAGATTGGAATTCAGCACATCATCCATTTACTTTTGCTAACGCCGTGAATCAAGGATTACGACGAGTCCCAACAGTCGAACTACTCAGAGGTGTGTTTGATGCGGCGATGAGTGTCTATTTGAATCGTTTTTTGAATGTACCACCAGCACGACTGACAGAACCCAAAAACTCCGTTTCAAATCCCGAAGAATTACTCCAGCAGCTACCCGATTTATTAAATCGTCAACAGCAAGTTAACCAGACAGGTCAATTAGTGGCGAATTATTTATATAGTGGTGGCAAGCCTGAAAAACTGATGGCGATGCTAGGGAAAATGATGCTCAGAGAAAACCGTGATTTTCATGTAATTCAAGAAATAGAAGCGGCTTTTCGTCAGTATTCCCTATTAGGTGACACTCCTGCTGGGATTCATGTATTAGTTGCTGCTGCTCGGTATTTAGCAGCCCATTCTCCCACAATGCGATCGCAAGCACAAACCTATCAAATCGCTTATCGGTTAGATAAAGGCGATCGTCTATTCGAGGAATCTTGAGAAGCTTTCGTCTCAAAGCAGAGGATGTGGGCGATCGCAGTGTGCCAGTTGCGTAAGTCCTGAGCCAATAGGAAATTAGGTGATTTCCAGAATAAAAATTACCAGACAAAATCATTCCACCGTAGGGCAAAATGGCTGTTCACCCTCCTAATCGGTAAAATTATTTTGAGAAATCACCTAAGCTCTACTGATTAGATGTTAGTGGAGCAAAATATTAAACATTGGATATCAGGAATGTTTCAAGGGTCAGCGAAGAAAATACTCCCAATTCATCATAATTAGCAATTAGTTGATACATTTCGTAATTATTAATCAACCAATTGGCGATTAGAGAAAAGGGAGTGCCTATACTGATTGAACTAGGACAATTAACAGAAACACCGTCAGGTAAATAGTAATATTTATGCCCTGATCTATGCCAATTAAATTGAGTTACTATTGGTTCGGAAATCTTTAGATTTGGAGTAATAGTCATAGATATCCCTTGCCAATTACCACTAAAATCCCGTTCTGGTAATTGATTTAATTCATCTGACCAATATTTACTAGGTAATCCATTACAATCTTCACGAATATTTGCTGTATGAAATAAATTTACCCTCTCGTCGTAAACAATACCTACACTATGACGTAAATCTTCGTATCGAAAGAATAATTCTATACCAAAAACCGAGTTGGGTTTTAACTTCACTGTTGCCCAACTAGCATGACCGTCAGCAAAGAAATATCCTCGCATCGTCTCGCGTGATGGGTGAAAAAGTCCATTAGATAAGCTATTTGACAGAAAATTAAATTCCCAACTCTCTTGCTTATTTTCGCCATTTGCATAAATATAAGTATTAGTATGAGCGATCTTAGTCTTTTCTGGATTGCTTTTAAAACTTCTCAGACTTTGAAACGATTCTTTGACATCACCTTCTGGTGTATATCGCGTCCAAATTCCATGCCAATTGAGCAAATGGTTAGTCAAGTAATTCCAATTTCGTTCTTTTACATCCATAATATTTGCGTCCTTTGTATATTTAAAATCTCCTTGTTAAAAATAGTATCAATAACTAAGTTTGAGGTTTTTATTTATCAAACAAAAGCACAGATTGAAACATTTACTTACAACCACGATGACTTTCGACCTGAATTTGAGCGGGTGCTAAATGAAGACTTTAGGGTGGTGCGCTCACTACAAGCGAGTGTTGATTCCAAAGCTTATGGTGTACTTCAGCTTGCAGACATTGAATATGGAATTACTCACTTCCATCAAGTGTTGTCGGAGTACTACTAATCTTAGGCGTTACATTAATGTAACTCTGCTGGCAGTAACTTAAGATTCTGTAATAATTCTACCCAAATGCTTGAGGATTCTTAAAACTCCAGATAAATTGTTAAGATATTGGGATCGGGTTGCAAATAGATCGGAAATACCATACTGTTTACCCAAGGTTTTGACAAACAAATAGCTGCTACCATTGGCTATCATGCCATACAGAGGTTGTTCTGGGTTGGGATGAATCGCCATGTAAGCTAATGTCTGGGGAATCGCTAATTCTAAATCAAAAGTCGTCTTTTTTGACTCAATTAGGATAATCCATAATTTACCTTGCAAAACTAAAACATCAATTCTGCCCCGTAAAATCTCATCATTATCTCCTTGTGCAACAATATCGACGGATACCTCGGTTTTAAATCTGTAGGGTGCTTGATAGAAGCCTGCAAGTTCAAGTAATGGTGACAGCACGACCATTTTGACAGTTTCTTCTAAAAGACTTCCATCTGAGATTTGGTACAGATAGTTTTGTCTAACTTGCTCCAATCTTGTCTGCTCTGCTTCACTTAATGCTGGTAAATCTGCCATCCATTCGGTAAAAAATTGACTATCACCACTTAGTCTTAATCCCAGTTTTTCCTCAACTTGGCGAAGGGTGGTAATTTTTTCTGCAATGGCTATGCTTGTGGTCATGATTAAATTTACACTACTTGCCTAATATCAGGATAATTCAATAGTTCCCTGTGGAAATATGACCTAGAGAATACTTTTTCTTGTTGGCATCTGTTTTACATGGAAGCACTGCGTCAATTTGCAATCTGCCACTTTTCGACCATTCCACAACCCTCCATCTGGTGCCTGACAAATTGCTGCCAATGTCGCAATTACAGCATCTAAGTTAGGTAAAACTCGTGCTTCAATCCGACCTAAAGAGGATATGCCCCAAGGCATCAAAGCTGTTTGCAGGAGGCGTAAATCATGGCGGCGCAGAGCTAAATAGTAAGCTAAATTCAAACTGCTGTCCATAAAAGTTGGACGTTGAATATGCGATCGCCATTTGTCAAAAATTGCCTGACCTTCCTGATAAACAATGCTACGAGTAGTTAGATTTGCTTGCTCGTCTCAAAGAAAGTATTTCATGAACGAGTAAGTTCTTTATTAGCTTTACCAGTACTTATTGAGAAGTTACGTTTTTAGTAACAGGAATTTTTCTTTGTATTGTTAAGACTGAGCATGAGGCATGATGCAGGACGTAATTACTAACACTACCCAGCAAAAACTCATTTATTCCACTTAGACCACGACGACCAATGATAATTAAGTCAGCTTTCCAAGTCTGAGCAATTTCACAAATCAAGGGACCAGGAGCGCCAATTTCCTGAACAAATTCCGCATTGACATTTTGGGCGATCGCTTGATTAGTTAGCAATGTCAAAAACTCAATTCCATGTTTCTTTAAAGCTTCCCATTGCCTGACATAGTATTCCACACCACGAGTATGAAAACTTCCATAAATACTATCTGTTTGTAGGCTGAAAAGATTTAGTTCTCCATCCTCGACAGGTGAGATAATATGTAGCAACAACAACTCAGCATTAGTTGCTGTTGCTAAAGACAAGGTTTCTTTAAACACCTGCTGACCAATTTCAGTATCATTTATTGCTACCAAGATTTTATGAAACATTTTTAAAATTCCTCTTCTTAGGTTAATCGCACATGCCTGGTAAGACTTCTAGTTTCTCCTGAAAAATCGTCAGGACATCAGGCTGACATTGTTTGACTAGTGCAACGATATCCCTGGCTTGTTCCTGATATAAGTCTTCAATGTAGCCACTTTTATAAAGTTGTGCCTCTTTTTCACTATCAAAAGGGCCAAAGTAATAAATACAGCGCGGAACATTGGTGTTAATTTCTACCCACCAGGCAAACTCTAACTGATTAGATTGAAATAAATTCATCACGGATACCAATGATTAATTAAACTTGATTTACAAGAGTACGTTTCGCTTTCTTAAACTCGAAATGACAATATATATTTACCACTACCCCACTACCTAATTTTGCAAGCCCTACTTGTACTAGACATCTCCAGCTTGTTCACTACTCAGAAAGCCTTGCTCATCGGGCGATCGCAGGTTAAGTACTGACTTGAATCCTTCTTGGGCAACTTGTGGCAGCTTCTGCGACTTATCTAGCTAACTGTAACTGATTGAAAGGTTTGGTTAATTTTGAAAGCGTGCTTTTTGGTAACTTGATGATGTCATGACGCTGTGAATTCTCAATTCTAACTGGCTAAATACTTGCAATTTATCGTGTTTCAGATTGTTTTCTTTCAGAATCAGGTTAGGCATCTCTTGCCAGCAGTGGCGACAGAACCAGTAGGTTTGTTGTAAGCGAATGTGACGAAGCATTTGGTTTGAACAGCAAGGGCAGTTTGTCATAGAATTGTTGTTTTATTAAAAAAGTTAAACACAAACAGGTAATTTGCTCTTGGCTTCACTATCAACAGCTTTAATTTATAAACATAAAATAAAGAACTAATAAAGATATGAAAGTAGTTAACAAAACTTAATTAGCGTAGGCTAGCAAGAACCGCAGGCATCGCTCTTGTTGTCTAATCCATTAGTGAAGTAAAATCCCAACCCAGCAATTGAGCAACTTGAGCAGGTAGGGTAACTGGATTAAAGGGTTTGAGGATTACACCTGCAACTTGATACTGTCGCAGAATTTGCGAATCTAACCACCGCGCTTTAGCACTGAGCAGGACTACAGGAATAATTTGAGTTTCTGGATTATTTTTTAGTTTATTCATCAACTCAAAACTATCCACATCACGGATTGAGATATCTAATACAATTGCATCAGGACTATGGCGTATTGCATTCTGCAATCCTTCTAATGGAGAATCTGCTGTCACCACATTCCAACCAGCTAAATCTTGGAGGCAAAATTTTACTATCTCACGTACATTCAGTTCATCATCAATGAGCAATATCGTTTTGTCGGTTATATTTACCTCCTCTAGCATATTCATTTCATTTCATATACCATTCCTGTGGTATAAAAGATTTTTATCTATAACCAAAAAAGATAAATTACAAAAATAAAAAACTAATAAAGATAGAGATTTTGTTACAAATCTTAAAAATTAACAAATTCTGGGGGTTTAGCTCCGGTGTCGCTAAATCCCTGTTGCAAAACTGAATTACGAATTACGAATTACGAATTACTTTAATCGTCCCACCCCAGAATGTGAGTAACTTCCTCGCAAATAGAGGTGGGTTCAAAGGGTTTGGTAATCACTCCGGCAATTCCCATCTGGGCGAAACGGGCGCGATCGCCAGAGTCAGCCAGAAATTGATGGCAAACGTAACATTTTTGAAATAATTCGAGTGTAAAGAATAGTATCAATGAAACAAAAATTGTAGCTAAGGGTAGGAGATGAACTGCTGAGTTCTCTGTCCGAAACCCAGTTTCCAAGCTGAATTTGTTTCCTTTTTCTGCACCTTCGCAGACATTAGTGCAATTACCTTAAACTCTCATTGATGCGAAAGGTATCAATAATTTTTCATAAAAATGCTTCTTACTGCATTGTACAAACAGATTACAAAGACTGAACCTCTCAGTTTTGAGACATAACTTTACTCAATTGAACAAATTTAGGAGACTGGATTAATGTTAGATGCCTTTACCAAGGTTGTTTCCCAGGCGGATACTCGGGGTCAGTTAGTCAGTAACGAGCAAATTGATGCTTTGTTGGCTGTGGTTAAAGATGGTGCGAAGCGCACCGATGTTGTGAACCGTATTACAAGTAACTCTTCAGCGATCGTCACCAATGCAGCTCGTGCATTGTTTGCAGAGCAGCCCCAGTTGATTGCTCCTGGTGGAAATGCTTACACCAACCGTCGGGTTTCTGCCTGTATGCGCGATATGGACATCATCCTGCGCTATGTCACCTATGCGATGTTCCTGGGAGATTCCAGCGTTCTGGACGATCGCTGTTTGAATGGTCTGCGTGAAACTTATTTGGCTTTGGGTGTTCCTGGGCCTTCCACAGGAATCAGCATCATCAAAATGAAGGAAGCTGCCATTGCGATCGCCAATGATCGTAACAATATCCAACCAGGTGACTGTAGCTCTTTGATGGCTGAATTATCCAGCTACTTTGATCGGGCGGCAGCAGCAGTAGGCTAACAGTCTGTAGGCTCACACACATTTTTTCAGACAAAATTCTCAAGTGCTTGTCACCTTTTCAAGCAGACGTTCCAGCTAAAGCTCTTTGGCGCTAAAGCTTTGTCCAATTAAAACTTTTCTGAAACACTAGGAAAATATCATTTAAATGAAAACACAATTGACTGAAGCGGTTGGATCTGCTGATTCTCAAGGTCGTTACTTAGGCAACGTCGAACTTCAAGTTGCATTTGGTCGCCTGCGCTTGGCTACCGCAGACCTGGAAGCAGCAAAGGATCTGGGTTTGAAAGCTCAACAGTTGGCTGAAGGTGCTGCGAATGCAGTCTACCAAAAGTTCCCATATACCACCACTATGCAAGGCAACAACTATGCCTCTGATGGTCGGGGCAAAGCTAAGTGCTTACGCGACATCGGCTATTATGTGCGGATAATTCAATACTGTCTGATTGCAGGGGGTACGGGTCCTGCTGATGATTACATGTTGGCAGGTCTAGCTGAAATGCACAGCAGCTTTGAATTGGTTCCCAGTTGGTATGTTGAAGCGCTCAAGTATATCAAGGCTAATCATGGTTTAACAGGTGATCCTGGACTTGAGATCAACTCCTACATTGACTACATCATCAACGCACTCTAGTAGTCTGTCAAGTCAACTTTGCTTGGTTGTCAGCAGAGGAGCAGAGGAAAAAAGACTGGATATTTGCCTCTTTTCTGCTCCTCTGCTTCGCTGTTCAAAAGCCTGCCTCCACCCGGCAATTTTGGGTTGGTGAACTACTAAACACAGGACTCGTCAATATTTAGATGCGTTTGCCCTGCGTTACTCTCTTTTTTCGTTGAGTAGCAGCTAGGTTTTCAAAGATCGCTTTAATCATAGCTGGCGTGAATTCTTTAGAAGATAAACCGTAACGACCACCAATAATTTTAGGGGGAGAGGAGCGCAGAGGTAAGAGAGAATCTAACCCTAATTTTACCTCTGCTCCTTTGCTCCTCTGCTCCCCGACTCCCCATGACTCATGGATAGCAGCGACTACATCTAAATACAATGGTTCACCAGATGCGCCTGGTTCTTTGATGCAATCTAAAACTGCGATGCTACGGGTAGTTTCTGGCAAAGCAGCGACAAAGCGTTTGGCATCATAAGGGCGATATAGTTTGACTTTCAAAACGCCCACTTTCTGATCACTGGTGTTTAGGTAATTTACTATTTCATGTACAGCTTCGCAACCGGAACCCATCAGCACAATAACTTGTTCTGCTTCTGGGTCGCCGTGGTATTCAAATAGTTGGTACTGTCGCCCAGTCATTGCAGCAAATTCATCCATGACTTTCTGGGTGATGTCTGGACAAGCTAAATAGTAAGGATTGACAATTTTCCTGGCTTGGTAGTAAACATCAAGGTTTTTTGTTCTACCGCGCAAAACAGATTTATTGGAAGTGAGGGCGCGTGACCGATGTGCGAATACTAATTCATTAGGAGTGAATTCTCGCAAGTCATCATCTGTTAAAGTCTCTACTTGGTTAATTTCAAGGGAGGTACGAAAGCCATCAAAAAAATGCAGAAAGGGTAATCGTGATTCTAAAGTTGCCCGTGTTGCGATTAAAGCAAAGTCTTGTGCTTCTTGTACTGATGCGGCACACAACATGGCAAAACCAGTATCACGTGCTGCCATAAGATCACTGTGGTCGCCGAAAATAGAGAAAGCTTGCGCGGCTAGCGATCGCACTGCTATATGAAAAACTGTAGGTGTGAATTCTCTGGCAATTTTGTACATATTGGGGAGCATCAACAATAACCCCTGCGATGCTGTAAATGTGGTTGTCAGTGAACCAGTTTGCAAAGCATCATGTACATTACCAGCAACACCTCCTTCACTCTGCATCTGTACCACCGAGGGAACACTACCCCAAATATTACGTTTACCTTCATTAGCCCAAGTGTCCGCCCACTCAGCCATTGGTGAAGAAGAAGTAATCGAGTAAACAATGACTTCATTCAGTCGATAGACGACTTGGGCAACAGCCTCATTGCCGTCTATAGTTGCAAAACTTCTCTTGTTCATCTTCTTACACCTGTGAGATTCTTTAAGCGCTAGTCACAATTAAATTGAGACTTTCAAAAAATAATCGCTAAATCTAAAGATTTGGTGAGGATTCTAGTTTTTTACAAAGAAAAAATAATTAGGGAAGACCACGTTCAATACGGTTCGGTTCACGTTTTAATCTTTTGAAGATCCTCCAAACCCCCCTTAAAAAGGAGGGCTTTTAACCCTCTTTTACCCCCTTTTTAAGGGGGTCGCCGCAGGCGGGGGGATCTTAACCCAAGCGTATTTAGACCGCGTTCACTAATCCATTAGTGAAGTAAGATACAAACCCAGCAGTGTAACAACCTGAGCAGGGAGGGTAACTGGATCAAAAGGTTTGAAGTTAAAAATGTGAACCTGAACAAATATAGTTTTTTAGCAATATCAATCGTTTTCAGAACGCATATTTCTCGCTGACTTAAAGAAAAAACTAATAAACATTAGGACTTAGACACTGTCCAAAAAAATCATGTTGTTAATTAACGTAAATATAGGACTCATATTTGATTTTTGAAAAAACTCCGTACAACTCAACGAAAATCGGCGGGAATCCCATCCCAACATTCTTGGGTGGGAGGAATAGCCGCCCGCCGATTTAGTCATTAGTCATTGGTCATTGGTACTAATGACTAATGACTAATGACTTCGATTTCCCCCCGGCTTCAAGCCGGGGGATGAGTTAAAAAGCCTTCTTGCCTATCGCCTTCCTACGCAAGTAAGTATGGCTACGCCACGCTGAGCGAACAAAAATCAAAGTGGATTCCTATATGTCGTTTCAGGCTTATTAGAAATCATTCATTGATGGTAAATAGACCCGCATGGTAGGGGCAATTCATGAATTGCCCCTACGAATGATCTGGTTTTTCAAAAAGCTTATACTTAGTCTTTTATGTCAATAGTAAGTCCTAAAGATATAGATTTTGTCACAAAACTTCAAAATTAATCGTCCCACCCCAGAATGTGAGTAACTTCCTCGCAAATAGAGGTGGGTTCAAAGGGTTTGGTAATCACTCCGGCAATTCCCATCTGGGCGAAACGGGCGCGATCGCTCCCTTGGACTTTCGCTGTTAACATAATTACTGGTATTGCTTGGGTTACGGAATTTGCCTGAAGTTTTTCGTATACTGCAAAGCCATCCATGTCAGGCATAGACACATCAAGCAGAATGGCATCAATGGGTTCTGTCTGGGCGATTTTTAATCCTTCTGACCCTGATGCAGCTGTCAGGGTGTCCCATCCTCCCAAGTCTTCTAAACAAGCTTGTACTAATTCGCGGATTCGTTCTTCATCATCCACAATTAATACTAGTCTGGTAGTCATTTTATTTCCTCTGGTGGCAATGGCAGAGTGAAGAAAAACGTGCTGCCGACACTAACGGTACTTTCAGCCCAGATTTGCCCACCGTGCTGATTAATAATACTACGACAGATTGCCAATCCCAAGCCCGTGCCGCCTTTGGTGCGAGAATCAGAGACATCTACTTGCTGAAATCGTCCAAAGATTGCTTCTAACTTCTCTGCTGGGATACCTCGTCCTTGATCCGTAATCTGGAACAGTACGCGATCTGTTTGCTGTTGGACACTCAGAGTAATAGTAGAATCGGCAGGTGAGAATTTAATCGCATTACCTAATAAATTGGTGAGTGTTTGAACAATGGCATCAGCAGCCGCCCAAACTTGAGCATTGCTAGGGTGGATCTTAAAGGTAATATTTTGCTGATTGGCGATCGCTTGCACTCCCGCTACTGCTTGTTGAATTAAATCAGCCGCCTTGCAGATGGTTTTTTCTAAGACAGTTCGATCCGATTCTAAGCGTTCCAAATCAAGAATATCATTGACAAGACGCACTAAGCGATCGCTGTCGATGGCTGCAATCTCAATCATCCGCTTGAATTTGTCTGGTTTTTTGTCGTAGATACCAGTTTGTAGTAAGCCCAGTGCGGCGCGAATTGCAGTTAAGGGAGTGCGGAGTTCGTGACTAACGATGCCAATAAACTCATTCTTGATTAGATCAATCTGCTGTAGTTCAGTGATGTCTTCGGCAATACCAGCAATCCGAACTAACTTTCCTAGTTCATTTTTGATCGGAAAGGCGCGATCGCGAATCCAACGGATTGAACCATCAGGGCGGATAATGCGATATTTTTTATCGTATTGCCCTGTTCTGAACTTTTCAATGAATTCAATTTCGACGCGCTGGCGATCTTCTGGGTGAATTGCATCTAACCAATTTGAATAGTTATGATATAAGCTCTCACAACTTCTTTGCCAGATGGTTTCATAGGCATTGCTCACATATAGAACTTGCTGATTGCAAATATCTTTGATCCAAAATACTGCTTGGATGTTTTCGGCCAATTGACGAAACTTTTCTTCGCTCTGGCGTAAAGCGTCTTCGATGCCTTTGGCGAGAGTGATATCTTGGTGAACCGCAACCAGAACGTCGCCGTAGTCGGGGTGTCTTAATACAGAAGTCGTCGCACTACACCAAAATGGTGTACCATCTTTTTTAACATTCTGCACTTGATATGTGGCTTCACTATTTTGTAAGACGGCAGACACAATGGCTTGATTTACATTTTCAGCAGTTAACGATTCGCTGGCATAGTTCACAATCGAAACGTGCTGACCATTGAGTTCACCAGAATCATAGCCAAACATCTGCTCAAATTTAGGATTGGCATAGACAATAACTCCATTATCAGCTCTGACTAAGCAAATACCTTCCGCCATATTTCGGGTGATTATAGCCTGAAGCTCCAACTGATGCGCTTGTTCTAAAAGTGTGAGTTGGGTTTGTTGCTGCTCGATCACTGTTTTTCGCAGGCGATCATTCGTCTCTGTCAGTTGTGCAGTGCGTTCTTGCACCCGTTGCTCAAGTTCGGCATTTAGTTGTTGCAGGGCAATTTCTGCCTGTTTGCGCTCTGTCAGTTCAGTATGTACCTGTTCAAACAAAGCTGCTTGCTGGATAGCAATGCTTACCTGCGCCCCTAACTGCCGCAACAGAGCAATTTCTGAAGATTGCCACTCACGAGGAGCCGCACATTGATGAGCTGCCAATAATCCCCATAATTCATCTCCTAATGAAACGGGAACAACCAGATTTGCCCTCACCTGGAGACTTTCTAAAAATTCAACGTGACAGGGACTAATTCCAGCAGTATAAATATCAGTTTTCGCAGTGACTAAGCCTTGTTTGAAGGGTTCGACGTTCTCTTCACCAATGCAAGGGTCATGAATCTGGAGTGGTAAAAGAGCCATCCATTCTGGTACAACAGACTCAACAACAATTGTTCCACCCCAACCTGGATAAAATTGGAAGATAGTCACGCGATCGCACTCCAGAAACTGCCGTACTTCATCGACAGTGGTTTGCAAGATATCTTGTAAGTTGAGCGATCGCCGAATGCGCTGGGTCATCTCCATCACTAAGCGCTGTTGCTCAAATTGCTGTTGCACCGTTCCTTGTACTTGTTTGCGTTCGTCAAGAGTTATCCGCAGTTGCTCGGCATTTTCCTGAGCCAATTTTTGGCTAAGTTGTTTAATCTTTTGTCTGCTGTGCTGAAGATTACTAGTAACCAGGTTAATCACCAAGGCAACCAGTAAGAAGATACTGAGCCGCAATAATTTTTGTGGTTGATTGATCCAGAATTCATATCGCGGCAGCATAAACAAATAATCAATTGCCAGTGTCGAAAGGACAACTGTAACGATCCCTGGTCGAAAGCCTCCATACCAAGTACTCACAATGATAGCTATGTAGAAAAATGCACCAATGGTTAGAGATATAAACGGTTCTAGCCAGAGTGATAGTAGCAGGGCGATCGCACTTGAGCCAATAGCAACACCGTAGGCTAATAATTGCTGATAATTTCTGATCATGCTTTGTTTTTCCCTGCCTGAGAGCGCCAGCGCGTTCTTTGAATCCGGCTCAGTACCCGTGTCACAAGTTCTGGCCCTAGCACTGGCTTGCTGATAAAATCATCCGCTCCGGCAGCAAAAGCTTGCTGAAGGGATTCTGCATCAGTATGGGCTGTAACTACTAAAATAGGTAAATCTCCCCACTGGGCATCCTGGCGCACGACTTGGCACAACTCTAAGCCGTTAACTATTGGCATTTCTAAATCTAGTACTACTAAGTTTGGAGACGTTGCAATCAGCACCTTCCAAAATTGTTGTGATTGGGAGAGGGTTGTTACTTCCAGCCCCCAAGGAGTTAGCAACGCTGATAATCCAGCCAGCATTACAGGGTCATCGTCTACGATTAAAACTTTGGCTTCTGAAGTTTGAGGTTGAAGTAGGACACGAGCGATCGCTTGAAAAATCTGCTCGGTTGTGGCAGGCTTATGCAAAAATTGTTTAGCTCCTAAACGCGATACTGCCAGTCGATCTGCAAGGGTATCTCGTCCTGTAAAAACAATCACTGGGATATTTGGCGATCGCTCTACGATCTCGCTCAATAATATTAATCCGTCTTCCTCTGTTCCAGGAAAACTTAAATCCAGTAAAACAGCATCAGGAGTTGCTAAAGAAAAAAGCGATCGGGCTGTTGCTAAGTTTGGTGCAACCTTCATCCTGATTCCCCATGAGTCGGCTTCTACCTGCAACTGCTCCGTCAGCATCGCATCATCATCGATAACCAACAAACGATAAGTTTGGTTTATCAGGACGCTTGGAGCGGTGTCAGTGACAGTAGGCTTAGTTAACTCTTGCTGTAATGCTGTTACCAGTTGCGACAAATCAGAGATTTGATCTAGAGATAGCGAGGAATTTTCAAGCAGCAAATACTCTATTTTCCCTGCTAGCCGGGAACCCTCTGGATAACCGAACGACCCCATCGAGCCTGCTAGCTTATGGGCTTCATGCAATGCCTGCTGCTGTAAATCTTGATTTAAATTCCCTGCTAAGAGTGCAGTTTTTGCCTGCTCCAATACTCCAACCTGTCCAACAAACGAATTACGGAATCTCTCCAGCACCCGATTTACAGAAGTCATATCTTTGGGGCCGGGTTTTTTCTTACCATCTTGATTCCTTTCCCCAGCAGAGATGGAGCGATTAGGTGCAGGCTTGATGCGATAGCCCATACCATATACGGTTTCTAGAAATTCTTCTGCTAGACCTGCTGTTTTCAGTTTCTTTCGCAAGTCTTTAATATGAGTCGTCACTGCATTTTCAGTCGGTGCATCATCAAATCCCCAAAGCCGATCTAGAATCACTGCACGACTAAAGATCCGATCTCGATTTTGCAAAAACAATTCCAGCAGTTTGTATTCTGTTGCTGTGAGGGGAATTTCCTGCTTATTACAAGTTACTCTGCCGGCACTTGCATCTAAACTAAGATTTCCCCAAGTTAACCTGGATGATGAGATTGGTGCATTGCGTCGTAATAAAGAGCGAATTCTTGCTAGTAATGCTTTGGGGTCAAATGGTTTGATAACGTAATCATCCGCTCCGGCATCTAACCCCGCAATAATATCTGCATTGGAATTTTTCTCTGTTAGCAACAGAATGGGTTTATGGTAGCCTTGCGATCGTAGTTGCCGACACAAGCTAATACCATCCAGTTTCGGAATTAGCCAGTCCAGTAAAATCAACTCATATTCAGCCGATATCGCTAGTTCTAATCCAGCTTGTCCATTGCTTGCTATGTCGATAGTATAACGATTTGCACTCAACAAATCTGTTAGTGCTGTACTCAGTAATACGTCATCCTCTACCAACAAAATTTTCATAAGTTGCATCCAAAGAAAATGCTTTATACCTCTATTTTTGCTGTCTTCTTAGGTAATTTCTATTGTTAGCGTGGTGAAACTTCTGCATTCAACCAATTGACAAAACCTTGATTAACTGCTGTCAGAGAAATTTCTGCCATCAAATTAGTATAAGTAATATACTCTTGAATAACTTTTTCTATTTCTAAAGCATAACCATCTTGAGTTTTGATAATTAAAACAACTTCTGGTTCTTCAGTAATTTCTCCTTGCCAACTATAAGCACAAGTAATCGGGAACCAATTGACACAAACTGCTAACTTACATTCCAGTAATGCCCGACCAATTTTACGTGCTTCATCTGTATTATTTAAAGTTACGTAATAGAGTTTCATAAAAGTTTACGACTTACAATTCGAGTGAGAAAACACGCCCTAATCCCTCTAGCTTGGCTACTATTGCTTGCTTACGGGGCTACATTATGAGTATCCAGAGCTTCCACAGATGTCCCTCATCTACAAAAGTAAACTTATTTTATCTCGTTATGCCAGTATATTGACTCCGTTCTATCGATTGGGGCAGCAGTCGTGACTATTGCTTTGAAGTTTGGGGCTTACCTACTAAAGTAAGTAATTTTGAGACACCAAGTTTTAGAATGCCTAAATCTTAAAGAAGAGCATAACAAAAAACCGAATTTGGCACTGTTCCCGCCTGATCTGACAAGGGATCAAACCGATGATTTTTCTGTCTCTGCATAAATAGCTAAAAATCAGCAGATAAGACAAGTGTATATCCGAATGGTACGAAGACTCATGTGAAACCTTCTTGCTGGCTATTTGTTGGGGGTAGGGTGTAGTGTTTAAGAAAATTGAATTTTAGTGCATCCTAGAGTTCAACGAAAATCGGCGGTAATCCCATCCCTTCAAGGGATGGGAGGAATAGCCGCCCGCCGATTTAGTCATTAGTCATTAGTCATTTGTCATTGGTACTAATGACAAATGACTAATGACTAATGACTTCGATTTGCCCCCGGCTTCAAGCCGGGGGATGAGTTAACATCTTCTTTCTTTCCTACACCCCACACCCTATACCCTTTCATCCAGTAATCTCAGGGGTTTACGCTTTTCAAGCGTGCCATTCGTGTATATCCAAAGAATTTGTAAAAGTTAAACAAGGAAAATCAAACACATATATGAATAACTTTCCTGGTTTCATCGTTGTGAGCGGATTGACTTTGACTCTAGTAGTGAAAACTATTACAGCGACTGTATTTGCTCAACCAGCACAAGCACAACAACAGGTTCCGACTGCGGTGGCTCCAAGTTCTGTATATTTATCATGCGGCGCGATTAATACCGGTCTTGGTGGAGTCAATTGTCTGACAAGCTTAGGACTCTTATCAAATATCAAACCTTCAAGAATAGAAGTCCAATCAATTGCTCAAGGTAATCATCAACAGTTGATGGCGAGAGTTGGAACGACTTTCAATAAGCAATTTTATCTGAAGTATGGACAGATAGCTGACCTGAGAACTGAAGGCATTGAAATCAAATTTTCAAAAGTTATCGAGGACTCTAGATGCCCAACTAAGGTAACTTGTATTTGGGCAGGGCGAGTGACTATTGGATTAGACATCATCAAAAATGGCAGGAAGTTTTCAACATTAATGCTAACCCTTTTACCAGGAAATGATGCTTCAGCAACTCAATCTTTTGACAAATATACAGTGACATTGAGAGAGGTTTTGCCTTACCCAAAGAGCGGACAGAGAATCTTGAGCGAAGACTACATCGCTAAAATCGTTGTTAGTAAAAACTAAAGGTATAGCGGAATGGCACGCTTGTAAACATGAAACCCTTGCTAGGGCGCTTGTGTAGGGGTATGGGGGTGTAGGGGAAAACCATAACGCGGATCGACTTGTTTGGATCTTGATTCAAATCTAATTCTTAACCGTGCAACCCCTACTCCCTTACACCTTTACACCCTGTCATCCTTGTGATATCAATTCTGTATGAAGATGCGCTAAACCATATTTAAGTACAAGAAAGAAAAACGAACCGCAAAGGAGAGGCAGCGCGGTCTTGGGGGTCTCCCCCATGAGCGACTGCCGTCGCAAAGGACACAAAGAAAGGAAGAAAGAAAGAAGTTAACAGGACTTAAACATTTTTTTGGGATAAACAAGCCTCAAACCCATGCAGGGTAAGGGAAATACACCAAATGCTCAAAAACGGCTCAAACCCAGATATATCAATCAACCAAGCAAAACGATGTCAAAGTCTCTCTGTATATAGATTTGAGGCTTTTTTATCGGTGTTTTTTGTCTAAGTCCCATTAAAAGGGTTTGGCGCAGCCTCACAAAGAAATGGTATGACTTATGACGCGATGCCTAGGTTGGGCTGCGCCTACGCGCAAGCTACATCTTTTACGATGCTTGGCGAAGGGTTAAGCACTAGCTCCCTTTTGACCCAAGAATCCCCGTTTTATCTAACCTAATCCCTAATACTTAACCTCCAAAACCAGGGATTAAACGCTTGAGGGCGCGACTGGCAACGTCGCCATAACGCAGTTCTCCACATAGAATCTTACCCATGATTTGGGCACCGGAGGGGCGCTTAACACCAACTTTGTAGCCAATGCCAGGAAAGCGATAGAATGCTCCACCTAATTTTTGCGCCCAAGCCATCTCAGTACCCCATTGTTCATTAATGGCTTCACTATATTTTTCTAAAGCGTTAGTGTCACCAGAAAGTGCCTGATTAATGGCTCCTGCTGCAATCAAACCGCTAAAAATTGCAGGACGAATGCCTTCTGCTGTCATGGGATCAACTACACAAGCAGCTTCCCCAGCCAAAACTGCATTTTGAGTATGCAACTTTTGGTTGCCATCCCACAAGCAAAGGGGATAACCATACTGCTTGCTAGTTTTGATATCTACATTAAACGATCGCGCATACTCATCTAAAATCTTTTTAAAATCTTGGGGTTCGCCGCCGATAAACGTACCGACACCAATGGAATAACCATCAGCTTTTGGGAAGTTCCAAATATAGCCATTTTTCACCAAGCCAAACTCGAAATGAATTGTCGATTTATCCTTGACAGTTGTGAGAACTTCTGCTTCCAAAGCTCCTGCTAAACGGCGTTTACGTTCTTTGAAGCCTAGCCATTTTGCCATTAGTCCTTTGGCACCATCAGCCGCGATTAAGTAGCGACCTGTAACGGGCCCATTGGCTGTGTTAACTTGCCAATAGTCGCTTTGAAACTCAATACCAATAACTTCAGTATTATCTCGTAGTTCAGCCCCTTGCTTCTGTGCTTGCTGCACTAGGAAATGGTCAAAAATATCTCGTCGCACCATCCAGACTGGTTCTTTTGTGGCGATTTTTGCTTCCACGGGGTCGCCCAATTTCCAGGTAAAGCGAACGGAGTCGGCTTTGACAGAAATCACTGGGCTAAAATCAAAGTCAAACCATTGAGCGATCGCTGGAGATACACCACCGCCACAAGGTTTGTATCTTGGCAGGGATTCTTTCTCTAACACTAATACTGAGCGACCTTGCTTGGCTAAATGATATGCAGCTGTTCCACCAGCAGGCCCAGCACCGACAATGATGCAGTCATACATATGGCTGAATTTTTGCTCCTGAATTAGTTTATTTTCTATTGAGGTACTTGATCAATTTTTGTTAGATACTTAAGAAAGGATAAAGGCTGAAGAATTTATCCATCATCCTTCAGCCTTTATATTTCAGACTTTAGACTTTAAACAGTCGTGATGTCTTTTTCTTTTTCTGCCAGCAATTCGTCTATTCTGGCATTGTATTTGTTTGTGAGTTTTTGCAGTTTGTCTTGCTGATCTCGTGCTTCATCTTCAGGAATTTCGGCGTTTTTTTCCTGTTTGCGAATGGCATCTATGGCATCGCGGCGGATGTTGCGAATAGCAACACGACCTTCTTCAGCATACTTAGATGCCATTTTGACAAATTCTTTACGGCGATCGCTCGTTAGGGGCGGAATATTCAGCCGAATTACGGAACCGTCATTACTGGGGGTTAAACCGACATCAGATAAAGAAATCGCTTTTTCGACTATATTTAAACTGCTGCGATCGTAGGGTTGAATTAAGATTGTCGTAGCATCCGGCGTGCTAATGTTTGCCAGTGATTTCAACGACGTCGGCGAACCGTAATAATCTACCGATACCTTATCTAATAGACTCGCATTGGCGCGACCAGTGCGAATTGTGTTAAAAGCTCGTTGAGTCGCCTCAACGGTCTTTTGCATCGTACTCTCAGCTTCAGCTAATTTCACAAGAACCTCCCACAAGGGTACCGATGGATTCTCCCATGACTGCTCGGTGGATGTTACCTCGCACCGTTAGGTCAAATACTAGAATTGGGATATTATTTTCTTTACACAAGGCGATCGCAGTACTATCCATCACCCGCAAATCTTTGGTTAAAACATGTGCGTAAGTAAGGCTATTGTAACGCTTGGCGTCAGGATAAATATGAGGATCAGCATCATATACTCCGTCTACTTTGGTGGCTTTAAAAATCACCTCCGCATCAATTTCTGCGGCTCTTAATGCCGCAGTCGTATCTGTAGTAAAGAAGGGATTTCCAGAACCAGCACCAAAAATTACCACCCGTCCTTTTTCAAGATGGCGGATGGCGCGACGACGGATATACGGTTCTGCTAATTCTTGCATAGCGATCGCAGTTTGCACCCGCGTCTGCACCCCTATACGTTCCAGCGAATCTTGCAGCGTCATGGCATTCATTACCGTGGCAATCATCCCTATGTAGTCAGCGGTTGCCCTGTCCATCCCCGCCGACGCTGCTTTGACGCCACGAAAAATATTGCCGCCGCCAACAACGATGGCGATTTCAGTGCCAGTGGCGATTACCTCTGCTAATTCTTGTGCTATTCCTTTGACCACTTCTGGATCAATGCCATAGCCCATGTTGCCCATTAAGGCTTCACCGCTCAGTTTGAGTAAAACCCGTCGGTAATTCGTTCCCATGAAGTTACGCTTTATCAAAAAAGTTGCAATTGCCTCCAATTTAAGATAGCAGTTACAGGGACTATCTATGTCTAGTTACGCCAAATCAATGTAGTACCTATTGCTTCTGTTTGTGGTATATCGATTTTTTCACCTTGAAGCAGAGAAGCGATCGCAGTTCTCAAATAATCCTCTCCCCCCGATGATGGGTCTTGGGGATGATCGTCAATTTGACCTTTGTAGCGTACTATACCATTAGTGTCGATGAGAAAGGCCGTTGGTGTTTGTATCGCACCAAAACTGCGGGTAACATCTTGCGTGGAGTCCCACAGGTAAGGGAAATTCAAGTCGTGACCCCGGGCAAAAGCTTTCATATTTTCCAAGGTTGACCTAGTGTCGCGATCGCCATTACTACCATTCACGCCAATTAGTGTAAAGCCTGCTGGGGCAAATTCGGCTTGAATGTTTTTTAACCTGCCTAGATACCAGTCTACATAAGGACAGTGGTTACACATGGAAATGACACCGACTGCTCGGAACTTCTCAAGATAACGCCTGAGATGGTGTACTTGATCATCAATTCCTGGCAATTCAAAATCTGGTGCGTAACTCCCAACAGGAGTATCAATTGTTTCTAATAGATTCATGTTTTCTGGCTCGCAGAACTAGGAACAAGAAAAATATTGTGAAATTCAGCGTCAGTTTCCAGTTGCAAACCACCCCTTAGCCGATGCCTCATATTCAACAATCTTATAGACTTGCATTGGCTGTCGTAAATTGTGAAACTACTGAATCTAGCACTAATGCTAATTCACTCACATCTAAAAATAGCAAAAATATTACTAACATTACAGAAGTTATCATCAAATTTACCATGACAACATCAAGTTCAAAAACAGCACTTAACTCTACAAAAACCTGGATTTGGCAAGATTTCCCGATCTGCTATCAAACCCAAGGAACCACTGGGCCTGCTGTTGTGCTGGTGCATGGATTTGGCGCTTCTTGGTGGCATTGGCAGAAAAATATTCCCGTATTAGCGGAAAATTGCCGGGTTTATGCGATCGATTTGATTGGTTTTGGCGCTTCCGCAAAACCTCAACCTGGTGAAAAAATTACCTACACACTAGAAACCTGGGGACAGCAAGTGGCAGATTTTTGCCGGGAAGTTGTCGGTGAGCCAGCTTTTTTAGTCGGAAATTCTATTGGCTGTATTGTAGCCATGCAAGCAGCAGTAACCAACCCAGATATTGCTTTGGGAGTTGCTTTGCTCAACTGTTCTTTACGGCTGTTGCACGATCGCAAACGGGTAACTTTACCTTGGAGTCGTCGTTTTGGAGCGCCTTTGTTGCAACGCCTGTTATCTATTAAACCAGTTGGTGATTTCTTTTTCAATCAACTCGCCAAACCGAAAACGGTGCGGAAAATTCTCCTGCAAGCATACTCGAATCCTGAGATGGTGACAGATGAGTTGGTAGATATTCTCACTTCACCAGCAAGTGATCCGGGGGCTGGGGCTGTGTTTCTGGCCTTTACTTCTTATTCTACAGGGCCACTACCAGAAGAACTTTTACCAGTGTTATCCTGTCCGGCGATTATCTTGTGGGGAACGGCTGATCCGTGGGAACCAATCAAGTTAGGTAGAGAATTAGCTAACTTTCCGCAAGTAGAAAAGTTTATTCCTTTAGAGGGAGTGGGGCATTGTCCCCAGGATGAAGCGCCGGAGTTAGTCAATCCGATTTTACTCGATTGGATTTTATCTCAGTATAGCGATCGCATCCCACCTAAATTAAATTAAAAGTTTGACTTATTAATTATTAATAAAGTGTCAACTTAGAGCCAGGGCGAATGGAATAGAGCTTCCGGCACGCTGACGCGTAGCTTGCTTCTCCGTAGGAGTACGCGGCTATACAAACAAAATCCACCTCCGTGGACTAATAAATCAAGGGTTATTAACCCACGGAGGTGGGTTTTGCTTGTGTAGATGCGGTTTCTAACCGCCTTTTTCACGTTAAGTTGACTTCTCCTTATCTTCATCTAGTGCTTTAGTAAGATTCCGAATTGGGGCACTTGTATTACCAGCAGAAATATACGCGTTTACCTGAGAGAAAATGAATGCACATAGCCACGTTTTTTTGTCTGATTATTAACAACAAACATCTCAAACTCCTATTCTCTCGTCGAAACTAGCTGATTGCTCTCACTGGCGATCGCACCCTATAAGTTAGTCACAGAGATACTTGGGCAGTTTTCGGAGATGTCTTTTTTGGATAGCTTGGCGACAAAACTCAGGAGGGTCGTCTTTAGCCTTTACCTCTTCCTTCATTTCCTTAGAGACTCTAAAACTTAATTGGTCAGTTAATGGCTTATCTCCCTTTGGTTGGGCTGGTTCAAAATTTTGAGGGTTCCCTTTAGGATTAGGCATTGTTGGGAGATGTAAATATAGCTTGATACTAACGAAACCATTCTTCAGCAGTCATTTTCCAAATAATATTACCTCTGATTTACGTCCAAGAACTTTTAACTACTCTCCTTATCTTCATTTAGTGCTTTTTGGATAGCTTGACGACAAAACTCAGGAGGGTCGTCTTTAGCCTTTACCTCTTCCTTCATTTCCTTGGTGACACGGAAGTTTAATTGTTCGGTTAATTCCTTGCTTGGTTGGTTTCCAAAATTTTCAGGTTTACCCTTAGCTTTAGCCATTTATGTATAAACGTAAATATAGCTTTAAGTCGACGTTAACAACGAGTTACACTTTTTAATCGGTGAGTACTTGCCTGGAAAACTTGTAACTCACCGATACCACTTTTACAAATGGGTAACTCTATTTTATGTTCACAAGGTCAGAACTCGAAATCAAAACCACTGCTGAGTTGAGAGACTTATGTAGGCGTTACGGATTGAAGCCTACTGGCAATGGAGGGTATAAGACTAGTTGGATTGTTACCTTGATGGCATTCCCACAGATAGCACTCGCGCAACTAAGACAAGGAAGAGGGTTGAAGTCCTCAGGCTTTAGCGTTACTCAATTCCTTGAAGGGGTGATAGATGAGATGAACTCACCCACTGATGAGCAAGCGGCGCTGATTAAGCTAACAATGGAGGGCAAGAAGGCTATGAGCTACCCTGACAGATACGACCAAGAGAGCTTGCTTAACTTGCATAGAGCTAAGATACACCTTGAATGGCGATTGGGCTGCTAAACCAGTAAGTCAGTTTACGACCTTAACGCACCTAGTCCCCAACATCCTAAGCGTGGGGATTTTTTTATGTTTATTTCTCTACGTCTAGGCGAAACTAGAGACGGTGGCAGAAAAAGTCAAACCATGCTCGAATGATTAAAAATGAAACCAGCACACGAAAGAGAACAGTTAATTAAAGATATCAACGTACTGCTACATCAAGCTTATGACAGTACTTTAGATGAAATTCACGCACTCTTAAAAAGAATCGATGATGTAGACGACGAAGAAGACTTAAAAGCCATTAAAGAAGCTAGGGAAGATATACGCATTAATGGCACTGAGTCTTGGGATGAAATTCAAAGTACTTTGTCAAGTTAGTAATGAAGAGTTTGTAGTAAAGACTAAAGTCTTTACTACAAAATTGCTTACCCGTATTGGACTCAACTCAGAAGCGCTATATTTATTAACTAAGGAACGTGAATTAAATAAAATGCAAAACTTCATCTTGTATCTAGCTTCCCTCTCCTTTATAAGGAGAGGGATTGAGGGTGAGGTAAGCCAAAGACATAAATTGTATGTTATTTAATTCTTATTCCTAACGATGAATTTTTGGCATTATCTCTTATTTGCTCAATTAGGAATAGCATTCAAAAAGATTACTAATTCAAGACTAAGTGAATTAAAAAGAAAGCAAGGGCTGCACTGCCCAAGGGAACTGTTAAATTGTCAATACCCAAAAATGAAACAGCTTCTAAAGCAGTAGCAATAACTGCCACTATCAGCGATATCGCCCAAGTTTGCCAACTGTTTCCTTGAGTTCTAACTAAAATCAAGCTACTGACGACATAGCTAACGAGCATCATCGTTAGAGAGCCTTCCCAACTTTTTTGCGTCCCAAAAACTTTATACTTGTGTGTACCAAAGCGTTGCCCAATTAAGGCTGCTAATCCATCTCCCCAAGTCATAATCAAAATTCCTAGTGCTGCGTACTGGGGTTGTTGTAAATACCAGAACCAAGCGACTAAAATACCGAAACTGACAGAGTAAAAAAATGTCCCTAAACTTTGGCGTCCAACGCTATTAATACCAGGAAGAATGGGCAATCGGTAGGATAATAAGGTGATTGCACTCGCTAAAATAGAAGCTGTAATCCCTACACTGGCGGGAATATCGAGCCACCAAGCGATTAAAATCACATTACCAGTTCCAATATGAACTATCTTCCGCACGATTTCTGGCTTGTCGGCGAAGCGGTTTACCACCCATGCAATCAGGAGGATGAGTAACACCCAGATTGCAGCCAACGCAATTTGCAGCCATAAAACCGGAATTGAGGTGAAGTCAGAAAATGTAGTTAACAAAGATGCAACAAAATGAAAATTTTTACCCCTGTTACTAATTTATAAGATTTGGGTAACTGCAATGAAATTATTATTGATTTGGCTGATTCGGGGCTACCGAATGTTTATCTCGCCGTTGTTTCTCCCGACTTGTCGCTTTCAACCAACTTGTTCGATGTATGCTATTCAAGCGATTGAACGATTTGGTGTGTTGCGTGGTGGGTGGATGGCAACTCGGCGGATTTTGCGCTGTCATCCGTTTCATCCAGGTGGTTACGATCCAGTGCCAGAGGTGGTAGAAAAGATAAAGGAGCAGTAGTTTATAGGACTGGGGCATTGGGCATTGGGAAGAATAGCTGCCCTATATCTCTATGCTGCAAGTGTGTGGGTGAAGGTTCATACCACCGCTAGAAGGGGATGTAGATGGGTATAGTCTTTTGGGGAGATGTCAACGGCTGAGGTTGTCATCTAGTTTGGGAAGGTTGAATAATTTAATTTAGACTTACCATGATTAATCCCACTGCGATTTCTATACCAGAACCACAAATTCCTACTCCTGGCCCGAACCCGCTACCGAGTCCCGACCCTGTACCGGGGCCAGGGATTCCCCAACCTTTACCGGGGCCTGTACCAGAACCAGTACCTACTCCCATTCCTCAGACGGTTCCAGGGCCGATTCCTCAAACAGTTCCAGAACCAATTCCCCAAACCATACCGGAACCTGTTTGAATTACCTTGGTTGTTTGAATTACCTTGGTAATGTAATCCAAAATCCCAAATCTAAAATCCAAAATGCTAAGAGCCGGAATTGTCGGACTTCCCAACGTCGGAAAATCTACTTTATTTAATGCTGTAGTTGCTAATGCCAAAGCAGAAGCAGCTAACTTCCCTTTTTGCACGATTGAACCGAATGTCGGCGTTGTCGCAGTACCGGATGAACGGTTAAATGTTCTTGCTAAGATTGCCAGTTCAGCACAAGTTATCCCGGCGCGGGTTGAATTTGTCGATATTGCTGGTTTAGTTAAAGGTGCAAGTCAGGGTGAGGGACTAGGAAATCAATTCCTGTCCCACATCCGGGAAGTTGATGCGATCGTCCATGTGGTACGTTGTTTTGAAAATGACGATATTATCCACGTTGCTGGTTCTGTTGACCCGGCGCGAGATATTGAAATCATTAATATAGAACTGGGTTTATCAGATTTAGCACAAATTGAGCGGCGAATTGACCGCACTCGCAAACAAGCTCGTACCAGCAAAGATGCACAGTTTGAAGTCTCAGTTTTGGAAAAATTAGCTGCGGCTTTAAATGAAGGTAAATCGGTGCGTCAGGTGAGCTTGAATGAAGAAGAAACAGAAATTATTAAAGGACTGGAACTGCTCACTTATAAACCGATTATCTACGCCGCTAATGTATCTGAGGATGAGTTGGCAACTGGTAATGATTTTGTAGAAAAAGTGCGGCAAATTGCAGCGACAGAAAATGCCCAAGTTGTAATCGTTTCAGCCCAAGTTGAAGCGGAATTAGTGGAATTACCAGAAGAAGATAAAGCTGATTTCCTCGCTTCTTTAGGTGTGGAAGAAGGCGGTTTGAAATCATTGATTCGTGCAACTTACTTGCTTTTAGGCTTGCGGACATATTTCACCTGCGGCCCCAAAGAAACCCGTGCTTGGACAATTAATGCGGGAATGTCTGCACCTCAAGCTGCTGGTGTAATCCACAGTGATTTTGAACGGGGATTTATTCGCGCCGAAACTGTCGCTTATAAAGATTTGGTAACAACTGGTTCGATGAATGCTGCGAAGGAGAAAGGGTTGGTTCGCAGTGAAGGGAAAGAGTATGTTGTGCAGGAAGGGGATGTAATGTTGTTCCGATTTAATGTGTAGGGGTAATTAATCAGTGACCGTTATCTATCAGATAATGGTCAACCTACACCAAGTTGCGTAGGCTTTGCCCGCCGTAGACATCGCTCCAGCAATTCTAAATTCAAAATTTGACAGTGTGCAGAATTGAAGGAGGCAGGAAGAGCAAATCAGCTATCTTGTTTTGGCCGCGAATGATTTGGAGCCACAGCCAGTCCCGTACCCTGCGGGCAGCTGACGCAACAGTGGGGGGTTTTAAACCCTTGCTCTAAGCGCGTCACCGATAGCGAGTCTTGTCTGCGACACGCTGTTCGCGTTCGAGCGTCACAGCCCGTCGGAGAGATCGCAGCAGTTCTTGATAAAAAGATAAATCAAAAATTTCCTACATAAGCTGAATAACTATTTGCAATTAACGAAGGTCAATTTAGGAAAAAACTCCAAAGCGGCACATGACACTAACATAGGATCTTCAATCGGAGGATTCGTATTTGCAACAATGTGAGTAGCTGTAACTTGTTTGAGAGTCCAATTAAAATCTTCTTTTCTATTATGAGCAATACTTTTAACATGAGTGTAGAAATATTGTCCACGAGCTAAACGATTAGAACCTTGCTGTGTATCACAAGCATAAGAATCATGTTCAGGAGGTAGAACTTTATTATCTTTTGTACCTAAAATTATTGTCATTGGTATGGTAAATGTTTTTTTCAAATCTACAGATGATAGTGGCTCTCCAGTTAGTTTCTTCAGACCGCAGGGATATTCCCTATTTTCATCGGGTATTGTATACGAACCTGCCTCAGCAGCCACAGCTTTTTGAATATGTGCATGGGGCATAAAGATGACCATTCGATGCACGAACTGTGCGCCCGCAGAGTGACCATAGAGATAGTAATTATTAGCCTTTACTTTCGTGGTTATTTTGACAAAAGTAAAGATATTTTCAATTTCACTAAATGCCCATCGGTTTCGAGGATTTAAAATCTTTAAATCTTCTGTAAACATATTGCCAAGATTATACCCTACAGCTTTTGGAAACCACTTTTGTTCAAACTGGGGAGCAAGTAAAATAAAATTCGTATGCTGGTCACTGTTGTATTTATAAATCTTTCTCCAATCATTTCGATAATCTTGAGCATTACGTTTTTCACCGTGCATAGCAAATAAAACTTTAGTGTTTTCCTGCAATGTATCAGGTAAATAGTAGTAAATAGGAATAGAAAAATTAGCATATTTCACTTTGTAAAGAAAACACCCTTCTCCCTTTTTCATCAATCGTAAATTACAACTATTATCTGAAGATAATAAGGCGTAATTAGACGCATTAACAAGATAAGTTGAATAGAAACATAAAAATGCAATTGTAATAAAAACGAGCCACTTTTTCATAATATAAAAAATCTTAAAAACAGATATTTTTTTACTTGTTTACTATAGAACCTTCAGTCTGAGACTAATGGAATTGAGATAAAAATTAAACTGGGTTCAACACTTTGCGATATATAGGACTCGTATTTGATTTTTGAAAAAAATCAGTACACCCCGAAAAGGCTTCTTCCCCACTCCCTGTCTACGCAAATAAGTATGGCTACGCCACGCTGCGCGAACAAAAATAAAAGCAGACTGCTATATCGACGCAAACCCCAAGTGTTATAAGGCACTCCACTATTATGAATTGTAAAAATACTGCGATCGCCATAAATAACTTGATAAAAACTTCAATATATGCAAGCTTCAGATGCGAGGCGATCGCAAATAAACCACCTAAGATGCTTCCTCTTGCTCCAGGCAAGCTGTGAGGTCTGCCATTGATGATAAAGCGCCAACAAGGCCAATACTTCCAGTCGTTCTAAGCTTAAAGTAGAAATGCGTAAGCGTAGTCCGCCGCAGGCATCGCGCACCTGCTACGATAACTGCCCTACTGTTCAGCTACTTCCACCCACAATGTATACATAAGAACCCAAATTCTCGTCATCTGTACCAACAACCACACCGCCTTCCGCACCGGGAACAAGTTCTATCCCTTCAATTTTGTGGTAGTTAGAGCGGTAGAAGGGAACAAGTTGAGGATTTTGTTGCCATGCAATTTTGTTACCATGCAAACCCAAGTAACCAGCGACATATACAGCTGACTGAAATGGCCCATCATCTCCGGCATCACTTGCTGAGGTGATGTACACAATTCCTACGGGGTCTACTTTAATATCTGAAATATGGCGAACGTTGCCTGATGGAAACGGTGCTTTCAGATTGGCAGAACCTGCGAGAGTAATTTGATATTTAGCCAAGTCAAACACTCCCCAAAAAATAGTTGCTGGTTGTTTTCCTTCACCTCGATGTGCCCAAATAGCAACTAATTTGCCGTCTATATTTTGTAATCCAAATGCTTCAAAATTATTTCCTTGAATAATTCCTGGGAGATTGAATTCCTTAAGAACCGAGATGGTCTTATTGGCAGGATTTAACCTGATGTAATAAGCTTTTCCAGAACTACTTAAAGCGATAAAAGAAAATTTTGTTTTCTCTGGAACAGATGTTAAAGCTTCTAAGTCGATGGGCAATTCTATGTTATTTGGCCAGTTCAATGGGAAATATTCAGGTTGGTTCTTACCCTTAATGCTGATGATTGCTAAACGACCTTGGTTTTTTTGTTTGTTGTCATGGACAATTAGAAAATCTAAGGAATTGCTTTGCGGCTCTATCAAAGCTATACCACTGATACCGAAAGGGATACCACCGCGAACCGGACGCCAATCTTGGGCCAAAACTTGCAGGGATATGAGTAATAATCCACCCAAGACTACTATATTGATGATTAACCTGAGAAACCGAGGCATATTGATTTAGCCAAGCTGTGAGTATCGGTAAGAGAAGTGTGTTAGCGGATGCTCAATCATATCAAATCTAGGCAATTCGCACCCGCATCAACAAAGCAGCCTTTTTTACTCAGAGCTATCAGGTTACTTACGTATCAAAATTATGATTTTGGATTTTGATTAAATTTATTTTATTTATACTACTAATTGAAGTGTGGAATGTGGGTTTTAAATAATTTTCATTAATCAATCAATTTATATAAAAGATTGGTAATTGAATTCACGATAAAAGCTGATGGTTTTTCACACATACCACGAGATTTTATGAAAATAAAATGAAGAGGGGAAGACGATTTAGCCTTCCCCAAAGTTAAAAATTTAGGACACTAATATAAGATGCTAACGCTGAATTTGCTACTCAAGTTTTAACCACAGTCAACGGCGTATTCAATTAGCTGGGCCAGACGCTGACGTAGGGTTTCTAATCCCAAGCGCTGACTCGCAGAAATAAACACCGCTAAGGGAAATTCTTCCCTAGCTACAGCCAGTGTCGCACTATCGGCTTGATCAATCTTGTTAAAAATAACCAGCGCCGGCCCAGGAGTTATTGGCATTTGCGCCAAGATTTCTCTGACTGAGCGAATATGACGCAACCAAGCTGGGTGAGATAAATCTACTAAATGTAGTAGGGCATCGGCTTCTGTGACTTCCTCCAAGGTGGCGCGGAAGGCATCCATTAACGATG
This sequence comes from Nostoc sp., assembly GCF_036917755.1. Taxonomy (GTDB): domain Bacteria; phylum Cyanobacteriota; class Cyanobacteriia; order Cyanobacteriales; family Nostocaceae; genus Nostoc. Next base: position 41,544 of record NZ_JBALFC010000089.1, on the reverse strand, counting down.
CAGGCAGTTCGTGTATAAACCCTACCGTATCTGTAATCAGAATTTCCTGATGTTCATTTGTTTCGCCATAAGGAATCACCAGGCGGCGCGTGGTGGGATCGAGAGTAGCAAATAACTGGTCGGCTGTATAAACTTCTGCATTCGTGAGAGCATTCAGCAAAGTGGACTTGCCAGCGTTGGTATATCCAACCAAAGCCACTGAGGGAACTTCCCGATGCTGTCGTCGCTGTCGTAACCGCGAACGATGTGCCTGCAACTGGTTCACTTCTTTTTGCAGTCGGGAAATTCGCTGCCCAATGGCACGGCGTTCAGTTTCCAGTTTTGTTTCACCAGGGCCACGAGTCCCAATACCACCACCCAATCGGGACATTGTGCGACCCCTGCCAGCCAGTCGCGGCTGCATATATTCTAGCTGTGCTAGTTCTACTTGCAACTTACCGGCACGCGACTGAGCGCGTTGGGCAAAGATATCCAAAATAACTTCGGTGCGGTCAACCACCCGGATACCAATTTGCATTTCTAAGTTGCGAACTTGGGAGGGTGAGAGGTCGCGGTCGAAGACAACGAGATTAACTCCTAGTGTTTGGGCAGTTAGGGCAATTTCTTGCACCTTACCTTCGCCAACTACGGTTTGGGGATGAACGCGCGATCGCTTTTGTTGTATTGTCTGTAATACGTCTCCCCCAGCAGTATCAACTAAACGTGCCAATTCCACTAGGGTATCTTGGAATTGTAGGGGAGTTATCTCACTGGTCATCACCCCCACAATCAGCACGCGATCGTGGTCAGCATCGACTTCCTGGGCGATAAATTCGCGCTGGAATTCCGCTTCCAGATTTTCCACCAAGTCTACTAAATCTTGCTCTACCAGATCATCCAAGCCCAGAGGTGGTGATATATTCCAACTTGGGGATTGGATTTGGCTTTGCTCTACCTTAAGAGCAGCAGGACTAGTAATCAGGGTGCGAGACTCTTGGGGTGTCAGATGAGCTAGATAAGCTTCTTTGACATACCCAGTCGCACCGCCTCCCCGCCGTGTAAATCCCGTTCCGGTAATATTTAGGACAACGAGGGCATCTAAGCGTTGCAGTGCCATAGCCGTGAGCGCGGATTCATTGGGCGGTTCTGGCTTGAGATGGGTGGCAATACAACGAATACCACTGAGTCGTTCTGCACCGTAACGGGGTAATTCCAGGGGTGGAATTTGCGTTTGACGCGGTGTGCCTACCCCGACGCGAATCACTTGTCCGCGACGGTTGATGTAGGCGCACACAGGCTGATTGACTTCTGTGCTAATTGCTGCCAGACGCTGGGAAAAGTCAGGCGTGGTGATGCGATCGCCTGGTATGCGCTGGTGATACAGCCGCTGTAGTTGCTTCAGCTGGCTGGATTTCAGACCTTGGAGATTTCCAAAAATAGTTTCTATAGGCGTTTATGACCAGTTAAATGGCCCCCCGAATCCTTATATGTCTATTTTACAACAGGGTTTAGGCTGCTATCTCTCTCCTTTGAGGGATGCGTTATGAATTTGTTCGCGGTGGGTATTTATTTGAACCTATGCGTGATCGCATTTAATTTCAGTTGCTTAAAATTGAGGCTTGATATGCAAATCCCATACTTCTTTTAAACGCTTTGCATCTGATTCGGAAATTTGCCCTATTTTAGCCAGCAATAAAAACTGTTCTAGGCTATCCAATCGAGACAGACGGACGGTTGAAGCAACACGCAAGCCACTTGCAGCCCAATCATTTAGAGGTACATCAGTTTGTGTGCGTGGTTTTGCAGATGTGACTACTGCTATTACAACATCATTTGCATCTATCCACAACACAAGTACGGGGCGCTTTTTGGAACCGCCACCACTAGTGAATGAAATATCTGCTACCCAAAACTCACCTGCTTGGATAGTCGTCATAAAGTCCTTCGTCTTCTGGTGCGTAGCCGTTCAAAAAAGCGTCATGGTTGCGGGTGCTTTGGGATTCTTCCGCTTTTTGTTGGATGGTGATTACCCAGCGTCCTGTAGTTATATTTTGCAGTATTGATTCTGGGAGATTCAATTTCTCCCCTGGTTTTAGTTCAATTTCATAAGTCAGAGTAGTCAATTCATTTTGCATAACTGTTGGTTAGGATTTTCATAATTCTAGTGTAATTTTATTTAGGGGCGATCGCTGCATCTGAATTGTATTTTTCTCAAAGATGCTCTTTTTCAGTCGTTGCTTTCAGGTGCATAATCAATACAGATAATTAAACCATCTAGCAATTCTTGCATAACGGCTGCTGAAACTTTTCCTAAACACTGGACAAATCGCTCAGTTGTTACACTACGAACTTGCAAAACATTGCCTGCTGAGTTTGAGTCTAAGCCATTTTCATTAGTTTGCTGGATGGGAATCATGAAAAGGCGATTTTGGAATTTAGGTTGCCATGTTGCCACAGGAATAATAATCCGCATTGGTATAGAAATAAAGATATCAGAACTAATCACAACAGCAGGGCGAGTCTTCTGAATTTCTTGTCCTCTGGTTGGATCAAGTTGCACTAGCCAAATCTCACCTTTTTTAGGATTAGTCATTCTCAGTTTCCCAGTCTTCACCATCCAGAACGGCAAACTCTGTTAATTCTGGGTCATTCAAAAAATCTTCGGCTATGGCGGCGATAAAAGGTTCTATTATTTTGTGACGTTCTGCTACAGGTAGTCGGGCAATTTCTCGGAGAGATAGCCGTTTTTGCTGTTGGACATTTGATGAGATACTAGAATCTGAATCTTCAGTGTTTAACTCCTGGTGATTGGCTGTTTTTTTTACAAGAAACTCAACAAAATCTAGGACTTCTTGTTGCTTGTCATTCGATAGAATTCGCAGATGATCTAATACAGCTTGTTCAATGTTGATTGTTTCTGACATTTGATTTTCTTTCTTCAAGATAGGTTAACTTTTTAATTTTTCATTCATAGATATCGCTTTTCATTTCAGTTACTATTTTCAGTACAACGGTGAAGGCGATCACTACATTAGTTTAGTCTTTATAGCGGTTATTGAATTAAAGCTTTAAATCGCTCATCTTGCCGGATACCATCAAAATTAGAGTCGATTTTTGCTCTATTTTTATATTTTTCATAACTGATAGCAATTGCACGTTGTAGATTTTCAATTGCGAATTTAATAATGTCTTGCTTGGCGAAACAGCAAGCCTTATAGTAGTAAACTCCACCGCAGCATTCAGGCTTCATTTCAATAGCTTTATCATAGCTGGCAATCGCTTGTTCATAGATGCCTAAGTAATAAAATGCCATGCCACGATTGCCCCAACTTTCAATATCTTTATTATTAATTTTTAGTGCTTGGTCATAAGAGTTTATTGCCTCCTCATAACGACCTAGTTCGCTAAAAGATAGCCCACGATGATACCAAGCCCAATAGTCATCAGGATTGAACACAAGAACTTCGTCATAATTAGTAATCGCCTCTTCATAGCGTCCTAATATTCGTAGTGCTTCACCTTTTTTGTACCAAGTCGAGTAGTTATAAATTTTTAACTCAATAACTTTCTCATAACTGCTGAGTGCTGCTTCATATTCATTAGCAGCAAATAATAAATTTCCGAGTTCAAATAGTAATGATGCTCTAACAATTTCCGTTTGATGTTTTTCTGATAGAAGGTCTTGAATTTCTAGTACTTTCTCTATCTTTTTCTCATGACTGAGTTTTAAATCTTTCTGACAACTAGCTTCATCTAGTAGGCGATTTGATTCTTGTTCTACTAATTCTGGTGTTGTGGGTAATTCAAACACCCCAGAACGCCAATCAAAAAAATCTGGAGCGCGATGAATTAAATAGTTTATCGAAAATGAACGCAAAAGAAAAACAAAGCTAATTGCAAAATCATCTCTAAAGCGTTCTCGCTGTTGGTTTAAGTGATTTAAAATATGCGGTACACTGGTTAAATTACTAAATTTTCCTTCGGTAATTGCACCAAAACTTCTTTTTTCATATTTGTATAAAGAATATTCCAGACCTGTAATCAATAAAATATCAACTTGCTTGTCTTTAACAAACTCTGCTACTGGCTGATATAAATTATCAATTGCCTCAACCAAGCGCAAAACAGCAATCTTCTTCTGCGGAATCTGCTGGGGAAGTTTGACAATGAACTTGTCTGCTTCCCCAGGTGTACATTGGACAAAAAACAAACCAAATCCTGATTTTCGCTTCAGTGCGCGAAGCAAGTCTTGATAAGCTTCTTCTGCTTCTGGGGGTAAATCATCATCCCAATCACTTAAATTTGGGTTCATGAAAGTTTCGCTACGGCTTCTTTAAATTCTGGAATTCCTTGAATCAATGGATGAATATCATACCAAGGCAGCATCTCTTGCTCATCATCAAAATAGCGGTATTCTAAAAGACATCGGTTATACATCAAACTCCGATACAAGTCAGCATTAATAATGCGCTTAGAACGAGATACTTCCGCTAACAGACACCATTGATGATTTTCCACAGTGCGGCGATAAGTATCTCTGGCTTGAGTAATTGCTCGTCGCACCGCCTTTTCTGAAACAGGTAACTCCTCACTGCGTCCAATGGCATCTTGAGTTAACAATAGCAAATTCCTCACATGACCTCCACTCATTAAACAAAGTCTGTCTAAGGTTTCGGGACTATCAAAAATTTCTTTCTCTAGTGATAGTTCGGGTGCAATTTGGCGAACTCGCTTGTTAATAACTTCTTTAACTTTCTTGAGTCCTGGCTGGTAAACTTCCCCCTTGAGAGTGTTTACCATAATCATCGGCAAAATTTGGGGGTCGCCGTAAATATCTCTGAGGTCTGTTGCCCTGGTAGAATAGACCATTGAAATGGGAACAGTGTAAATCAAATGGCAATCTAAAGCTTGGAGTTGTTCGCTGCGGTCTAAAAAGACTTCCTCATAGTTGGTGCGATCGCCGTCTTTAACTAACACCATCCGGTCTAAATTATCGACAATTACCGCCAGTTTATTGTCGCCATTAGGTAAGTGCTGTTTTGCATCCACCAGAAACTCATTTAACACCTGAATTAAAGTGACGGTGTGAGGATCAATTTTTTGACGAATCTTCTGGCGTAATTCAGGAACAGCTCTTAAATTTGCGGTCAACTTGGCGAATTGAGCAAGCTGCACTTCTACAGCCATCTTCTCAAACTCTATGGGAGTCAGCGCCAAATCTTTTAAATCTACCCAACGATCTTTCAACCAGTCGAGTATCGGACGAGGACTGGCAATTCCTTTTAAATCTTTGAGCAAACGGCGGGTACAGGCGAGGAGAATATCTGTATATTGAGCATCTTCAGAATCGATATCCTCTTCATCAGCCTCAAAATACACAACATAAAATTGCCGATTTTCTAAATAGCTCTTTAATCGGCGTAGTTCTGTAGACTTTCCCCCACCCCGATGACCAGAATACAATTGGCAAGTATTTGTATTTGCCAATCGCATCCGATTTCCCAACTCTTTTAGAATATCCGCATCTCCCCGCACATCCTGACAATCTACATATTTGGGATCACCTGCGGGTAAGGGTTCAAAGGGGTTAAAGGCGTTGTAGAGGTTTGCGAGTAAGTCAGTACTATTAACCATAGGTAAAAAATATAGCAATAATGCTCATAATAATTGAGATTATAGAGAATAGAGGTAGATGCATCCAGTTCAAAGACTCGTTAACGGAGTTCAAAGGTGGATTCATCCAGTTCAAAGATTCATTATTCTTACAAAAGAGAAAGTGGGGTTAGAGTCTTGCGCCAGCGTTTGACTGCTGTTTGTAATTCGCCCGACAACCAGCTATCAAATTGGGGATAAACTGGCGATCGCGGCACCAATTCCCACCCCGCAGGCTGTAAAATTTCTCTTAATGCCTGTTCTTGAACATGAGGATAATCGGGATTCACCTCATCTTTTGGCCCAATTCCGCCCAAATCTCGCGCACCAGCTGCGATACAAGCGAGTAACCATTGGTCATCTTTAACTAAATTCGGCGGAATTTGAATCGTAATATCTGGCGGTAAAATCTGACGCGCCCTAAAAATGACTTCCGGTAACTGATGGGGGTCAAAAGGTGGTGCATCAAAGGTTTGCTGATGTCCTGGACTATGAGGTTGCAGGATAACTTCTTGGATGTGATGGTAATGTTGGTGCAAGTCAGATATAGCTTCCAAAGTTTCCCACCAATCATCTACAGTTTCCCCAATTCCCAACAGCAACCCCGTTGTAAAGGGAATCTGCAACTCTCCCGCCCATTGCAATTGTTGTAAACGGACTTCTGGTAATTTACTCGGTGCGTGCCGATGTACACTATTTAACAATGTTGGCGTTAACTGTTCCAACATCAGCCCCATCGAAACATTTACACCCTTGAGCTTTTGCATTTCCTCAAAACTCAGTGGCCCCGCGTTTGTGTGCGGTAAAAACCCCATTGCAAGCGCTAATTCACACAAATCATAAATTCGCTCAAACCACGCCTCACGCCTTGGCGAATGGGGATGCACTTCACCACTGAGTATGAGGATTTCACAGACTTTTTCGCTTTGAAGTGCTTTTAAAATACTGTCTGCATCTGAAAGACTCATCCAGGGACTTTTACCCGGTTCACTGCGAAAGTTGCAATAACTACAACGATTAAAGCACTCGTAAGTGGGAACGATTGTATAAGCAGGGCTATAGGTGACAAGACGAGAATTATTAATTCGCATAAGCAGGATAATCTAAAAGAATGCCTTGCTCAAACTATCTCAAACTATATAGATTACCGTGTGACACTTGCTACGATTATATTAGATAAACAACAACTATTTTGCTTTGTAAATTTCTGGTAACTGCCACCAAGTAATATGAGGATATTCGTGATGTTCTTCATGATACCCGAAATGATAGCATGTGATAAATGACCACCAAATTGGACGGGGAATCGTTTGAGAACAATGAGGCTGAATATAACCTCCTATGGGTTCGCTATGAGGGAGGAAAGTACCAAAATAAAATAATTGAAATGAACTTAAAAGCGAGGGAAGCACCCAAAACGTTGTTAGATTAGCATGGGGTATATGAAGGATCTGATTAGCAAAGTGATAGATAAGAGTCAGAGCAATTATTTGTCCCCAACTCCAGTAACCCTTCATAAAATGAAAATACCAAGCAAAGAAATTTTTGTGTTTACCATTATGGAAATCTGGGTCTATTTGAGTTGCTGGATTATGGTGATGCAGCCAATGTTTTTTCAATAATTTTTTATATGGTAAAAGACCATAAAAAGCTAGGGTTAATGTCCCAATAAGATGATTAATCTTAGTATTCTGGGGAAACACTACCCCATGCATGGCATCATGAGAGGTAATAAATAATCCCGTATATAAAAATGTTTGCCATAGTATAACAGGCGATAACATCCACAATTTTAACTTGGAGATGTCAAGGGAAAGTAATAAACTCAGGCTAATAACCCATGCGCTAACAATGACAATAGCAATGAAAAGTCCCTTAAACTGAGATTTACTTTTCACTACTGGGGTCTGTTTTGGTTGATGACTGTGTGGTTGTTCTAATTGAATCACGCTTTTACTCCGCCTAATATTCAGGTGAAAATTCCTAAAATATAGTCACCACAAAAAGTGCTAACCACCAGCCAGAAAACTCTTTTAGTGGTCAGTGTTTCGCATTGGATAGTGCCAATACTTTAAAATGTTTAGAAGTATTAAGATACTTTAATTATTATTACACATACCAGCCGATAGTAACAAATATTTTCGGTTGAGACGTTGAACAATATACGTGATGACACTATGAAAGATAGTAATTATGGAAACTAGTGTTTTCCATATAGTACTTTCTAAACAGCCGAAGCTGGCGAAAAGGATGGTGACATAATTAGCGGGAAGAGTAGGATATGAAGTGGAGTAATTCCCGCATGACGCTGTAGCCGTTGAGATGCCAAATTAGGTAAGCGACAAAACCGACCATAGCTAAACGACCGTTCCAAAATTCGGACTCAAGAGTAAACCCCAACTCTAAAGTATTATGATGCTTGTGATTATATGCGTTTTCTATTGCATCAGTTGGGTAAAGTCCCATTGTTGATTTTCCTGAAGAATTAAATTATGTTTCTTATCATGTTTAACCAATAAATTAGAGCTATCTATCCGTCTGTAGTACTAAAGTGTAAACAAGTCTAAAGTATGAGATTTTCAAGATTGCCAGGAATTACTTTCAAATTAGCGAAATAGTACTTCAGATATCAAAAAAAAATCTAACGAAAGTTAGAAGGTTTTATGAGTGTTATTGCCCAATTTTTGCTAGATAAGTTAAAGGGCTGGAGCCGCTTACTAAAAGTGAATCATCCTGGAAAAAGTAAGGATCATTAGCTTACCATGACTCGCACTCCCGTTTAGTGACATAGTGACGATAGCGAAACATCGCTTCTAGTTGCACTTGCACTAACCAACCACTGACAAATTCAACTGTTCCTCCACCAGGCATAGAGAAGGAAATAGCATCAGTCAGCTTAGTTTTGCCATTTTCCGGTTCAAATTCATGTCGATGTACCCAAGATTCAAAAGGGCCAGATATCTGTTCGTCGGTAAACAGGCGATATTTTTCATATTCAGTATGACGCGCTAACCAAGTTAGGGGTAATGGGCCGAGAAACAGACGAAATTCTGTGATAGCGCCCACGTTAAGCCCCCCTTCACGACGAACCACTTGGACTGGCTGCCAAGGTGGATTCAGCAGTTGCAAAATATCTGACCTTTCGTGAAATTTCCAAACTACTTCTGGTGGGGCATTAATTACTGAGGAATGTTTAAATTGCAGCATGGAAAGAAAAACCTAAAAATTCAACTTTCGGATTCGGTATCAATCTCGATATCTAGAGTATCTTCATCAACCCGCACATACAAAATATTTGGGTTACAGCAAACTTGACAATCTTCAACGTAAGATTGCTGTCCTCCAGCACTCAAATCAATAAAAGTTAAGTTCGGTTCGCCGCAATAGGCGCAGTAATACTCAGCTGTGTTTTGCATCAAGTTTTCAGCGATGAATTCTATGGTATTGGGGATGGGGCATGGGGGATTGGGCATTGGTTATTTATTTCTCCCTTATCCTCGCCTACTGCTGTGTCCCCACTCCCCTATTATCGAGTCCCTCCCAGTAATGGCTGTAGTTCCTTGGGGGATGGATTGATATAACTTTTAGCATCAGCCAAATGCTTTAGTAGTGTAGACTGTGGCAGAGGCCCTTGCAAGTGGCTCCAGGGTAATACTTGTTCTGTTGACCATTCGGCGTGGACGTAAAAATCTAAGTCGGGGATTTGTCCTTTGAGTTGTTTGAAAGCACGTTTGTAGCTACCCAAGGAGTCGCCAAAGTCACGAGTAAGTTGGAGAAGTTGCGAGAGTCTACGATCGCCTCTCGATAACAAAGCCTGTATAATTGACCAATTATAGCTTTCTGGGCGAAATTCTATCCCCTGCGGTTTTAGCTGTTTTTGCAAAAACTGCAACCGCTTTTCGGCTTGACGATTCACCCCAAACCATTGAAATGGTGTGTGTGCTTTGGGTACAAAGGTGCTGCATCCAAATGTTAAGCGCAATCCCGGCGCAGCTTTTTTGATATTACGCATCATCGCCACGGTTTGCTCTAAATCCTCTGGTTCCTCACCGGGAATTCCTGCCATTCCGTAGAGTTTCAAGCTTTTTAATCCGCCAGCTTTGGCATTTATTGCAGCTTGGATGATTTCATCATTATGCAGCTTTTTGTTGATGATTTGCCGAATTTTCTCGGAACCACTTTCTATAGCAATTGTAAGCGATCGCGTGTCTCGTTTTGTCAAAGTTTCTGCTAACTGCACTGTTACGGTATTGGTTCGCACTGAGGCAATACTGAGACGGACATCATCGTACTTTGGCTGACTGATATAATCTAGCAAAGTCTCAAATTCTGGATGCTGAGTTACTGAAGCCCCCAATAATCCTAACCGATTTGTGACTTCTAAACCTCTGGCGATCGCTGGAATTAATGAATCTTCAAGACTCGCTGTTCTAAAAGGCAGTGTGAGATAACTCGCCAAACAAAAACGGCACATTTCTGGACAACTTCTCACCACTTCCACCATGTAAATATTTTCCCATGCGGCTTTTTCGGTGACTACAGTCGATGCCGATAGAGTATTTCCCCGATAAGTCTGCTTTTGCACCACTGCGGGAATTTCGGGAGAGATTGGTTTAATTGACTTTACTGCACCATCTAGGCTGTGATATTCAACTTCATATAAACTGGGAATATAAATTCCTGGGACTTGTGCAAGTCTTTTTAGTTGAGTTTGTCTTGAGGCATTTCTTACTTCTTTGTACGCTTCAATGAAATTCCCCAGCAGGTTTTCGCCATCTCCCAGTAAAATTACATCAAAAAAAGCTGCAAAAGGTTCGGGATTTGCTGTGAGAACTGGGCCACCACCAAAAATTATTGAATGAGAATCATCACGAGAAGTTGCCAGAATGGGAATTTCTAAAGATTCCAGCAGGTTTAAAATATTCACATAATCTAGTTCCCAGGAAATCGAAAATCCGACAATTTCCGGCGTTCTGGGGAGTTGTTCGTGAGTATCTGTAAACAGGCGACTCACTTGCACATCATCACGCATTGCCAAGGTTGCCCAAACTACCTGATAGCCAAGGCTAGTGATACCTACGCTATATTCATTGGGAAAGGCAAAGATTATGGGGATAGCGTTTGTATCTGGGGTGGCGGGGGTGAAAAGGAGGCGTTCAGAGGTAAATACAGATGATGTCACAGGTGTTTTTTAGAGGCAAGTTTATCTATATCTAATTTTAAGCCATAGAATAATCAAGTTAAAAATAAATGTCACGCCGTTCGCAAGAATAATCGGTAAGGATTGTAGATATATTCCATAAACTAGCCACAAAAAAACACCAGTTATGAATGTAATGAGCGTCAACAAAGAAACATCTTTTGCTGATTTTGTTTGCCACGTTTTAAACATCTGTGGCAAAAAAGAGATTGTGGTTAGTGTGGCGGCAGCTAATCCGAGAATTGTCAGAAAATCCATTTAGATAAACCTATAAAATAAATTTTTTATTTGTTAAAAATTTATAACCTGATTTTTTTAATACTGTTTAATGTCTTCGATTTTACATTATAACGTGAGGTAGAAAATGGATAAAACAAAAAGGGAAAAAGTTAAACTCCTTTCCCTTATCATTTCAGCTTTATCTTAATTATTAAACGATATGTGATTGAAACTAGCAAAACCGATTAATTAATTCTTCACGGGATAACTGCAATAGTAAAGGCGTAAACTCCTCTGGTGATAACGCTAATAAAGGTTCAATAATTGCTTGAAGTTCATTATCTATTTCACCAAAGCGAACTTTAAGCAAGTTTTCCACCACTAAGGGTTCTCCCTGCTGAATTCCTTGTTGTTTAGCCTGTTCTCGGTCTTGTTGGTAAAGTGGTGCTAATCGCATAAGTAATTCCCTATCTTCCTCGTCTTGATTTTGAGTAACTTGTAAGTTTTGTTGCAAGTTGTATAGCAATTCTAACGCTGCTTTTCGGAAAGGATTATCAGGAGTAAGCGCTTCTAGTTCGTCAATTACTTGCTTTTGAACGTTCCCTCTACCGATGATTCTCAGCCATAAGGTTTCTGAGATAGATGGCAACTGATGAATTGCTACTATCGCGGTACGCAAATATTCTGGCATGAAGTATATTCCAGGCAGGTAGTCATCTTTTGGGTTAGCACCAAATCCTGATAGATGAATAATTGTGACGATCAAGACTAGCGACTTAGCCCACCCTAACCACCACAAACCGCATAACCCTTTGATTCGCTGTAGCGATCGCTGTGGGGAATTGTCATTTATGGGATTATCTCGGTAGAATTGAGTTAAACAGTATTTACAGTAAAAATATGTACACAAAAACAACACGTAATTTAGTAGGTAAGAACAGTAAATTAAACGTCAGTTCATACCCTACAATAAGCAATAACAATTTCCCAGATAGGAATACCAGAGTGTACGCAATTGCTTTTGATATGGATATTGAACTGCTACGACAGTCCGATGGCGACCCATATAACAATGCTTATGGTGAGATTAAAAAAGTATTGACTTCACACGGTTTTACTAGACAGCAAGGTAGCGTTTACTTTGGAAATGAAAATGTAAATGCTGTTACTTGTGTGCTAGCAGTTCAAGATTTAGCTAAACAATTAGTATGGTTTCCTGTAGCAGTAAGAGATATCAGAATGCTAAGGATTGAAGAAAATAACGACCTATTACCCGCAGTTCAAGTAAACTTACCCGGTGAAAACTGACGACGGTCAACAATTTTAATGGAGCTTCAATTCCTGCCACTGAACGGTAGGGATTTTTTATGTTTAAAAAATTTATTATTCTCCTGAATAACTCTCAGTGGGATGCCAGCGTTACTCATCTGGGTTAGCGATCGCCTTTGAAAAAACTTTGCGATTTACTGAAGTGTTTTAACCGATTTTCTGACTCTTTAGCCATGTTGATAGCAGATGCGATCGCACTTAGTTAAATATGTTATCCGCTACTATAGCAATACCCATAAAAAATGCCGGTTAGCTTATCCACCGCAGAAGAATAAATAGTTAGACCTTGAGGCAGAGCCTCGACGAATGCATTCCCAGTCTGAGACTGTGAACGAGGAAAAACGAGGAAAAATATTTTCTGAAAGCTGACAAAAAATCAGGAATTAAAATCTTAACAAGAGTCATAATATTAGCTGGAACTATTTTCAAAACATATCGTGAAAAATCCTGTTGCCTGAAAGCTAGGGAATGTCGAAATCCCAAAAAATTATATGAATGCTGAAGACTTCTTAAACCAAGGATTAAACCACAGTTTGCAAGGGGATTATCAAGGTGCGTTCGCAGCTTATACCCAAGCAATCAAGCTCAATGCTAACTATGCTGAAGCTTACCATAATCGAGGAATTATTCTCAGTGGTCAACTCAAAGATTATCATGGTGCGATCGCAAACTTCAATCGCGCCATAGAAATCAATCCCAATTTTGCTTTAGCCTACTGCAACCGAGGTAATGCACGTTACTTTTTAGCCGACTATGAAGGAGCGATCGCTGATCATAACCAAGCATTACAAATAGATCCCAATTTAGCCCAATCTTACCACAGCCGGGGTAATGCTTACTTTGCTTTGGAAGACTACGACAAAGCGATCGCAGATTATATCCAAACAATAGAAATGAGTACCCAATTAGCTGATAATATCAATATTGATATCGCCAATGCTTATCATAATCGGGGTGTCGCTCGTTTTGAACACGGCGATCATCAAGGAGCGATCGCGGATTTACAACAAGCTTTACAATGGCATCCCCATTTTGCCGCAGCTTACAGCAATCGGGGTAATATTCATCAAATCTTAGGAAATTATCACGAAGCGATCGCTGATCATAACCAAGCATTACAATTAGATCCTAACTTAGCGGAGGCTTATCATAACCGAGGTAATGCCCACTACGCTTTAGCAGATTATCAAAGTGCGATCGCTAATTTCAACCGCGCAATAGAAATCAATCCCAACTTTGCCGGAGCATACTACAATCGGGGTCTGGTTCTGTCTTATCTCAAAGAATATCACCGAGCAATTGAAGATTTTAACCAAGCATTAAAATTGAATCCTGATGATGTGCAAGCCTATTGTGAGCGGGGTCTTGTTCGTAGTACTCTTGAAGATTATCAGGGTGCGATCGCAGATTATGACCAGGCGTTACAAGAAAATCCGACACTAGCTTTAGTATACGGTTTTCGGGCGAATGCTCGTCGCCGATTGGGAGATTATCAAGGTGCAATTGAAGATAGCAATCGCCTATTACAACTCAATCCTAATTTAGCAGAAGGATATTGCGATCGCGCGGCGGCTCGTCGTTCTTTAGGTGATCATAAAGAAGCAATTAAAGATTATGATCGAGCATTACAGATTAATGATAACTTAGCCGCAGCTTATTATGGTCGGGGTATTGCCCGCGAAGCCCTGCAAGATTTACAGGGAGCAATTGATGATAACACCCAAGCAATAGAACTTGTTCCTGATTTTTCGCAAGCGTACTGCAATCGCGGAAATGCTCGTCGTCTTTTAGGAGATGAACACGGGGCGATCGCAGATTATAATCAAGCATTAGAAATTAATCCCAATTTAATTGAAGCATATTACAACCGAGGTTCTACCCGCTATGCTTTAGAAGAATATGAAAGTGCGATCGCAGATTATACCCAAGCTTTGCAAATAAATCCCCAATCTGCTGCATTTTACAGCGATCGCGCCAATGCTCGCTATGCCCTAGAAGATTATCAAGGAGCAATAGAAGATTACAGTCGAGCGATCGCGATCGACCCCAGCTTTACTGAAGACTGGTACAATCGGGGTCGTAGCCGTTCTTTATTAAAAGACTTACAAGGAGCGCTGGCAGACTTAAACCAAGCCTTACAGCGTCAGCCTAATTGGGCTTTAGCTTACATCCTTCGGGCAGATGTCTACCAAAATCTGGGAGACTCTCAAAGAGCAATTGCCGATTTCCAGAAATCCGCAGACTTGTATTACAAAGAAGGAAATATCCAGTATTATCAACAAATTATTGAGCTAATTGAACAGCTTAAATGAGGGCATGGGGCATGGGGCATGGGGCATGGGGCATTGGGCATTGGGCATTGGGCATGGGGGATGGGGCATGGGGCATTGGGGATGGGGCATGGGGCATGGGGCATGGGGCATGGGGCATGGGGCATTGGTTATTCTCCTCGTCTCCCTCATCTCCCTCATCTCCCTCACTCACCACTTCCCTTGTCTCCCCTACCTTATTTATTCAAAGCGAAAGCGTTCCATGAAACTGCGGTCAATCCAATTTTTGTAACGCCACAAGAGTTTGTGAGGTGGTAAAGTGATGATACCTCGTGTTGCAATAGCTCGTCCGTCTCCTGTACCAATTAAACTCAAATATTGTTTCTGTGGTCTATAAGGTTTGAGCGACTTACCTAATAAAATTCGCTGCAAATTCTCAAATAAAGGTTTACCTTGTCTGACAGCAAACACCCCAGCTTTCGGACGCGGATAATTTACCATTGTGGCAATATCACCAGCAGCAAATACCTGCGGGTGCGTTTGAGATTGCAACGTGTCCTCTACCAAAATAAAGCCTTGCTCATCAGTTCCTAATCCAGCGATTTTTAACCATTCGGGTGCTGAAGCTTGTGTTACCCAAAAAATTTTATTACACTCTACTGTCAAACCAGATTCACATTTAATTTCAAATATTTCTTTAGTTTCCCTGTGTGTTATAGGTGCGAGATTACACACAGTTTCCCCAAGATGAAGTTTAATACCTCGCTCAGTTAAAATTTGCTGGATTTGATGCCGCACTGATGAATGGTAATTGGGCATCAGTTCTTGTCCACGCTGAAATAAATGAATTTCTAGATTTTCAATTGATTGTTGAGTTTGATGCAAAATCCGATGTAAATGAGATTGCATCGATAGCGCCAATTCTACACCGCCAGCACCACCGCCTGCGATCGCAATCCTAATTAATTCTTGAGGATTTTTACCTACAGCTTCAATTAGTTCATCCCAATGTTCCAATAGCTGCGATACTGGTTTAGCTGCGATCGCATATTCTGCCGCACCTGATACAGACAGTGTGGCCGGAGTGCTGCCAATATCAATAGACAGCAAATCAAAATCTACCACAAGTCCGTTAGCACAAAGAATTTTGTTGTTTTTCAAGTCTAGGGCAACTACTCTGTCAATATATAACTGTGCTTGAGCAAAATTCGCTAAAGGTCGCAAGTCAATATGACATTCATCGTGGCTGTAAAATCCGGCAATATGTCCTGGTAACATTCCAGAGTAGGCTGTCTTTTTGGCTGCGGTAATCAACGTCAAACGGACTCCAGCTAAAGGCTTTATCCCAAACATTCTCAGGACAATCGCATGGCTATGACCGCCACCAATCAGCACTAGGTCTTTAACTTTCGGCTGTAAGTTTTGCTGCATTGAAGTACTTAATAGCAATTCTATTTGAGTTGTGATATTTTTGATGTTCGCGTAGCGGCGACCATAGGATAAGACTGTCCCCGAAGTTTTTTAATTTTGAATTGTTATTGATGCTTTTTATGCTATGAAAAATATTTCACCGACAAACAACAGTCAATTATCAAAAATATGTCTTAGGATATATGCTTTCCAGGAAAAATTTCATCAAATTCAGCATCAGTCGCCAAAACAACGTTTAAGAATAGCAATTGAACAACTAGGGAATAAGACAATAGAAACCAGTCTAGCTGTAATTAATGATTTAGAGCAAATTACTCAAAATCATCCACATTACCACTGGATAATCATGGACATTCTGACTACTTTTGTCCGAAAAAATGCTCTTTATATGCCCCAAGAGGAATTAACGAGCAACCTCAGACCAAAAGTTCGTGCAGATGTTCAAGCAGCCCTTACCGTTATCGCTAGAAGAGATGTAAACAAAGACCCAGAAAATGAGCAGCTTGATTTGAGTCACACGGACATCAGGGGGGCAAACCTAAATAGGGCGAACCTAGAACAGACAAATCTCTATCAAGCTAATCTTGCTGGCGCTAACCTCAGAGAAGCTAATCTGTCTGGGGCGATTCTCAGTGCAGCCAACCTAGAAGGAGCTAACTTATATCTAGCCAATCTAGAAGGGACAATCCTTAGTGCAGCCAACTTAAAAGGAGCTAACCTCTCTGGAGCTAACCTGCATCGTGCAAGTTTATATCTAGCTGGGTTGCATGGGGCAATTCTGAATGATGCCAGACTCGATGGAGCAAATCTCAGGGAAGCCAAATTCTCTGAGTAAAACACTAGTACCGCAAGGCGGAATTCACTCATTCAAAATTCAAACAGGTATACAGTGTAAGGCTTTCATGGTTACGTAGCTCTGCCGTTGGCGCAGCCTCTCCAAGAGTTGTATTCTTTTGGGATGGGTGATTTATTTTTGTCGTAACGTACAAGTATATTCGATGTCATTCCCTAGTTCAACGAGTGTCTTGCCACCTATTATAATTTTCTGTTAAATGCTATACTATTTTTCCAAAACATCTAAGTAATAATTCTAGGTTGTAAGGAAAATTTTTACCATGTCTTCTAAAAAGACAGACCCTCTCTTGAATTGGTTGATAACTATAACAGTTTTATTTGGCTTCTCATTGACTGTAATTTTCTTTGCATTGTCTAATATTAAGCAATTGTCAATCCAGGAAAAAATCCAGTATAGAAACCAAGCATTAACAACTACTGCAATAGTTTTTCTCGCATCGGCAGCAATGTTTAATACCTATTATGCAGCAAAGCGTGCCCAAGCGATGCAGAAAAATGCGATCGCAGCTGAGAAAAACCTGGAAATTGGCATTCAAAATACAAAAGTCAATCAAGACAGATTGATTGCAGAGCGCTTTATGGGGGCAATTGGCCAGCTTGGTCATGAAAAGGTTGAAACTCGGACAGGCGCAATTTATGCATTAGAAAGAGTTGCTCAGGATTTTCCCCAAGAACACTGGACAATCATGGAAATTCTCACTGCCTTTGTGCGAGAGAATGCACCTATCCAGCACGTAAAAGCAGACCAGCAAAAGGCGGAATACTCAACAGCAGTTTACTCAAGTAGGCGTAGAGGTGGGTCGCGTCCGACACAGCAGTTGGAGCAAAACCTCCATGAAGAATTGCCAAAAATACGCACTGATATTCAAGCAGCTCTAACTGTCATCGGCAGGCGTAATTTACTCGAAGACCCAAAAGAGCAAAAACTTGATTTACGTAATACCGACATTAGAGGGGCAGACCTGCTCAAAGCTAACCTGCAACAAGCCGACTTACGTGGGGCTGACCTGAGTGGGGCTGACTTGCGTGAAGCTGACTTGAGTGAGGCTAACCTCAACGGCGCTAAACTCGTTAAGTCTATTCTCTATGAAACCAAATTACAAAAAGCTAGCTTATGTGGAGCTAACCTCTGTTGGGCTAATCTCAACCGCGCCAACCTTTGTGCGGCTAACATGCGTTCAGCCAACCTCTCTGGAGCAAGTCTGCGTGTAGCTAATCTCCAAGGAGCAAACCTCTATAAAGCTAACTTGCAACAAGCGACCTTGAAAGTCGCCAACCTCTCTGGGGCAAAGCTGTTTTTAGCTAACTTGCAAGGAGCAAAACTGGGTAAAGCCAATCTGCACATGACGGGTTTGATTGGTGCCAACCTCTCAGGGGCTAATTTAAATGGTGCCAACCTTTCTGGGGCTAACTTGAATGCAGCCAAACTCCAGCAAACAGAAGTCTATTTTGCCAACCTCTCAGAAGCCAGTTTAACGGAAGCTGACTTGTATCAAGCTAACCTGATTGGAGCAAACCTACATAAGGCAACCTTTTATCAAGCTAACCTGACTCAGGCTAACCTCATGGGAGCTAACTTTTCAGAAGCTAACCTCAGTGATGTCAAACTGGAAGGGACAATTTTGACAGGAGCGAAAAACTTAGAGTTGCAGCAGATTAGAGAGGCAATTGGCGATCGCACCACTCGTCTACCTGATTATATCGAAGCACCGACACATTGGCGGCAGTCTGGTTAAGTTATCTCAGCATCATTAGTTATTTGGGCGCATTCTACCAGTTTCACTTAATGCTATAGTTTTTACCAAAAGTCTCCGTAATAATTCTGGAGATGAGGAAGATGAAAGCTATGTCTGATAACAACACAGACACACCCAGAAATTCGTTTATAGTTCTAATTTTCTTTAGTGGATTATTTATTATTTCATTAGTTATAGTCGCTTACGTTGTCTGGTTTATACCTCGAATAGATGAACAACTAAAAAATGAAACTGAAGCGCTAAAAACTACTGCGACAATTTTCGGCGGAATTGCAGTGTTTATCAATGCTTACTTTGCTGCGAAGCGTTGGGAAGCTATGGATAAAAGTGCTGAGGCTGCAAATAAGAGTGCTGAAGCTGCTTTAATAAATGCAGAAGCTGCACAAGACAAGCAAATCACAGAACGCTTTGCAAAAGCTATTGAACTGCTTGGCAATGAAAAGATTGAAACGCGATTAGGTGCGATTTATATTCTAGAACGAATTGCTAAAGATTCTACTCAAGATCACTGGACAATCATGGAAGTCCTTACGGCTTTTGTACGAGAGAATGCACCTTTGAAAAAAGAGGAGGAGCAGGAATCACCAAAAATTCGCACAGATATTCAAGCAGCCCTTACCGTTATCGGACGTCGTAATACCGAGAATGAGCAGGAAAAACAAAGGCTGGATTTAAGTAATATCGATATCAGTGGGGTAGACCTCATTAAAGCAAACTTGGAAAGAGCAGACTTCATTTCAAGCAATTTGGAAGGAGCATTGCTCATGCAAGCTAGATTGCAAAATGCAGAATTCTACAACGCTAACCTGCGGTCAGTAGTCCTTTCCGAAGCCAACCTGCAAAAAGCATACCTTTCTGGAACCAAGCTCCAACAAGCAAACCTTTATAAAGCAAACCTACAAGGGTCATTTCTTCCAGGAGCAAACCTGCACCTGGCAAACCTTGTTGAAGCCAATTTACAAGGGGCAAATCTTTCTGGGGCCAAAAACCTAGAACAATACCAGATTGAAAGGGCAATTGCCGATCGCACCACTTGCCTACCTGATTATATCGAAGCACCGACACATTGGCAGCAATCAGGTTAAATTAAGCATCAATGAGTTATTTGGGCGCATTTTACCGTTTTTACGCTATTGGGACTTACGCAAAACATCTCTCAAACTCTGATTTCTCTGTGTCCTCTGCGCCTCTGCGGTTCGTTATTCCGTAACTCGTGCGTAAGTCTTAGCTATATATGATCACAACACACAGAAGCAATAAGACTGTAAAGATGTAACTAATATGAAGTGATCTGCAAAAAGCTCAACTCTTTTTTGATACTATATAAGATTATACTTTTTAAATATTGATTGACCTATGAGCAAAGGTACCCTGTTTGATAAAGTTTGGGACTTACACACCGTTGGTACACTTCCCTCTGGGCTGACGCAACTATTTATCGGGCTTCACCTAATTCATGAAGTCACCAGTCCCCAGGCTTTTGCGATGTTACGCGAGAGGGGTCTAAAAGTACTTTTTCCAGAGCGTACCGTTGCTACAGTCGATCATATTGTACCCACAGAAAACCAGGCGCGTCCCTTTGCCGATAGCTTGGCAGAAGAGATGATCCAGGCGCTCGAAAATAACTGTCAAGAAAATGACATAACTTTTTACAATATTGGTTCTGGTAGTCAGGGTATAGTTCATGTCATCGCTCCAGAACTTGGGCTGACCCAGCCAGGAATGACGATCGCTTGTGGAGATAGCCACACTTCGAGTCATGGGGCATTTGGTGCGATCGCATTTGGTATTGGTACTAGCCAAGTCCGCGATGTTCTCGCTTCCCAAACTCTCGCCCTTTCCAAACTAAAAGTCCGCAAAATTGAAGTTAACGGCACTCTCAACCCTGGAGTTTACGCCAAAGATGTAATTTTACATATCATCCGCACACTTGGCGTTAAAGGCGGTGTGGGCTATGCTTACGAATTTGCAGGTACCACATTTGCACAAATGAATATGGAAGAGAGGATGACTGTCTGCAATATGGCGATCGAAGGCGGTGCCAGATGCGGCTACGTCAATCCCGATCAAGTCACCTACGATTATCTCAAAGGCAGAGATTTTGCACCCATTGGTGCAGATTGGGATCAAGCAGTGGCTTGGTGGGAATCCATCAAGAGCGATGCTGATGCCCAGTACGATGATGTAGTGGTATTTGATGCTGCTGAAATTTCTCCTACCGTCACCTGGGGAATTACTCCCGGTCAAGGTATCGGTGTTAACCAGTCAGTGCCTCAGCCGGAAGAACTGCTGGAAGAAGACCGATTTATTGCCGAAGAAGCTTACCGCTACATGGATTTATATCCTGGTCAACCCATCAAGGGTACCAAAATAGATGTCTGCTTTATTGGTAGTTGCACTAACGGTAGAATTAGTGATTTACGGGAAGCTGCGAAAATCGCCAAAGGTCGCCACGTTGCAGAGGGAATCAAAGCCTTTGTTGTCCCTGGTTCTGAAAGGGTAAAGCAAGAGGCGGAAGCTGAAGGACTGGATAAAATCTTTCAGGAAGCCGGATTTGAGTGGCGTGAACCAGGATGTTCCATGTGCTTGGCCATGAACCCCGATAAGCTACAAGGAAGACAAATCAGTGCCTCCTCCTCTAACCGCAACTTTAAAGGAAGACAGGGTTCATCCTCCGGTCGGACATTGCTGATGAGTCCGGCGATGGTCGCCACTGCTGCAATTAAAGGCGAAGTCTCCGATGTGCGCGAATTGCTGTAACCCCACCTAATGGCAGACAGAAATCTCTTAAACTTTCCTTTCTTCCTTCCTTTCTTTCCTTTGCGTCCTTTGCGGTTCGTTTTCTATAAAAATTATGGTGAGTGAAGTTAAAACAGTTTCAGGGCATGGTATACCCTTAGTGGGTAATGATATAGATACCGATCGCATCATTCCCGCGCGATATTTGAAAGCCATTACCTTTGATGGCTTAGGTGAAGGCGCGTTTATTGATGACCGGACAGCACTTAAAGGTGAACATCCCTTTGACCAACCCCAGTACCAAGGGGCGAAGATTTTAATAGTCAATAGAAATTTTGGCTGTGGCTCATCACGAGAACATGCACCCCAAGCGATCGCTAAACGGGGAATCCAAGCTTTAATTGGTGAAAGCTTTGCAGAAATCTTTTTCGGTAACTGTGTAGCAATGGGCATACCTTGTCTGACAGCCGATGCTGTTACTGTTAAACAACTGCAAGAGTTAGTGGCTGCCAATCCCCAAGCCGCCGTGACAGTGAATTTGGAAACCTTACAAGTGCAAATTGGTGATTACACAGCCCCAGTTGCGATCGATCAAGGCACCAGAAGCACATTTATATCTGGGACTTGGGACGCTTGCGGTCAGTTGGTGGCGAATGCTAACCAAGTTCGGGCAACGGCTGCAAAATTACCCTACGTGAGTTGGGGTAATTTTGCCGCAAGTTAGCATTCTCTCGTTCCCTGGCTCTGCCGGGGAATGCTCTTTTATGAAAGAAAGCAATAAAAGAAGTTTTCAGTTTGCAAATATGCGCCCCAAGAAAGTTACTATTTCAGACCAAGCAGAGGCGGTAGCACTAGAATCATAACGATAACCGTCGTCGCGCATGAAAGTGTGTTCTGCTTCATATAAGAAAACTTTGTGAGGTATGTTAGCATTTTCAATTGCTCTAATTATGGTTTGGCGATCGCTATCTGGGATATGAGGATCAAGAGTACCAAATACCATTAGCATCTCGCCTTTGATTTCATTTACCCGCTCGATTGTATCGGCAACCTCTTTACCCAGTTTGCCACTGGGAATACCAGTCGGATAACAGCAAACGCAAGCCCGAATTTCGCTTTTAAATGCGGCGCGGAAAGCTAAATGTCCACCAATACAAAAGCCGAGAGTGCCTATTTTATTTGGAGAAACCGCACTCTCTGTTTTCAGAAATTCCATCACAGCCAGGCAATCGGCATCATAATCAGCTACCGAGGTTCGACGAGCATCGTCATTACCCCGCATCCGTCCCAGATCGTCAGGCTCAATCACTAAACCAACTGGCTCAATTCGGTGAAAAATTTCTGGTGCTGCTACTACATAGCCATATCCTGCTAAGTAGTTAGCTAGACGAATTATTGGATCACCTAACTGATAAATATCACTGTAGAAGACAATACCAGGGTATTTTCCGGCTGCTTTGGGAGCCGCTACATAAACACGCATTAAGCTGTCATCTACTCTTAATTCAATATTGCGCTTAGTGATTTGCACTTTTTTGTCTCCGTGTATTGCCGAAGGCATTCATCCGCATCTACACAATACCCGAAGTTTCTCTAGCATCCGGTTACTTTTAACCCACAATTTGGCGTTCTTCTGCCAATGAAAGTTTGTTGTGATCGCCTTAATACACCCGTTATCTTAGCGACAGTAGGCTATCCCTCTTTGTTTATTAGCGTTACAAAGGTTAGCAGGGGAAGCGGAATGAAAATGCGATCGCATTTTCACAAATTTTTTACGAACCGCAGAGGACACAGAGAGGTTAAGAGTGCGATCGCATTTCTAAAGTAGTGAAGTGGTTAGTTTTTGTGTAATATGTCACAATAATAATTTTAGTTATCGTTATCAGGCAAAATGACAGAAGTTTTTGTAATTCCAGAATGCCCATTTTCATTAAAAAGTTTTGACCTTCTTGCACAATTAAAGAAAAATTCAAGTAAAAAAGATTTTTATTTAAAATACAAAGAAGATTTTCAAAACTATATTGAGTGGCCTATTCAGAAATTACTAGAGTTTGTTCTTGCTCAATTAAAGGGTGAAATAATCAAACAACTTGATACAAAAGTTGATTTATCTAGTAGCTTATATCATCCTTACTTTGAATATAATTTATCTTCAAAAAACCTGGAAAAGAAATTTAATAATGCTCGTTTTTTTATACGAATTGTACAAGATTGGTTTTGGTTTGGGCTATATATTTCTGAGACAAGCACCGAAAGACAAAGATTTATTAAAAATGTTCAAAATAACATAAATATTAAAGAAATTCTGCTACAGCATACGAAGATATCTAATAATTGTTCTCTCTTTTCTGAGTCTAGCCAGGAGATTACTAAAATTAATCGTTTAGCTGATTGGTTAAAAATTGTATCTAGGCAAAAAAGCGCTACTAAGTGTATTCAAATAAGTAGACATATTAGAAAAGAGGAAGTATTAAATTTTGATTATCAACAACTAACTAATGAGATAAAACAGTTAATTGAAGGGATTTACCTCCTACTTCTAAACTGAGTTTTCTTAGCCGCGAAGGCGAGATTATAGAGGCTCCAGGTGAGTGGCAACCTGCTTGGCTGGAAGTTCATGTACCTCAAGAAAAATTACAACAAATACGGCTTTGGCTTCAAGATAAAAAACTCCCACTCTTGGTAATGGATTTGAGTGGAAAGTTTCGAGTACTAGCTGAGTGGCCTCGCTCAAACCCTGGCTACTACCGACTGCGACTTGAGTATCAAAATGAGATTGAGGAACAGACAATTGCGGTTTGGCCTCAGAAAATTAGTCGTGAAGCTTTTGCTCAGATGCTAGAGGATCTCGATTCTCGTCTGCCAACCTCAGTAGCGATAAGCTTACAGCGTACCGGGGCTTTAGCTGGTCTGAAATTACCACAACTAGGCGAAACTACTTTAGCTCAGGAATTAGTTCGCTTACGTCGGGCTATTAATGGCACAGGCAAAAGACCAGGACTGAGTGAGATTTTGAGTCAACTTGCTCGCAATCCTCATCAAATCCTTAAAACTAATGAAATTTGGGTTCGGCAAGATCAAGTTCGCAGACCTCCTCTTGGTGGGTTAGTTCAAGCTTTTTTTCGAGGGCATAACTTGGATGTGAGTGGAAAACCGATTCGCGTACCGGATATCCGAGTTGAGCATACTGTTGATGTTTACGAGAACCAGTTGGTTAGGTTATTTTTCGAGCTTGTCAATCAGAGACTTAGACGAATTCGGCAAGCTGTTGAAGCTGACCGTAAAGGTAAGCCTTTGGAAGAGATTAAGTCTCTATTTTACCAATTAAAAAAGGCTCGTCAACAAGCAGCTTTTCTGGATGAGGTCAGCCAGCCTAAATATTTGCCCAATCAAATTACGATGGTTTTGTTAAACCGTCCACTTTACCATGCTGCTTTGGAAGGCTATCTGGAATTTATCAGAAGTCCTGCTGTGCGTTTGGATGATTCAGACCTTGATGCACCTTTGGAGAATCTCTACAAACTTTACCAAATTTGGGGAACTTTGTGGATAATTGCAACGCTACTGGAAGTAGCCATACACAAAGGATACCAAGTTGAAACCCAGTGTTTAGTTGCTAGGGATAAAACGGGAGTCTACGTCAGAATTTTACCCAATGGACAACCAGCATTAGTTTTAATTCACCCGCACACAAGACAAAAATTAAGTTAATTCCTGAACGAAGCTATGGCAAAGATGGAGAACTGCAAAGCGCCAGCGTTACATTAATTCCTGATGTAGCAGTAGAGATCAAACTAGCTAATGGCTCTCAACAAGTTTATTTATTTGATCCCAAGTACAAACTTGAGAGTGAGCCACTGGAAAACACCAGCAACGAAGGAAAACCTAAAACTGCTGATATTCAGAAGATGCACACTTACCATGACGCTATCCAAAACAGAGAAGGTAGGCAAGTAGTTAATTATGCTGCGATTATTTACCCTGGCTCCTATGTATCTCATTCCAACGCTGAAATTGAGGCTCTTCCAGCTTATCCTGGGGCTGAAAGTATCCTACAGGAGCATCTGCATCGCGTGCTAAATAAAGCCCTCGAAGTTTCCTGACAATGAACCATCTGGACTTCTGATGTCCGACTTGAGGAACCCGGCAAATGGCATTCATGGCATAAATCAGATTATCTACAAAATACCCGAAGTTTTTCTACTATCCGGTTACTTTCAACCCACAATTTGCCTTTCTTTTACGATCACTGCGATCGCTTAATATCCCCGGTGAAAGTTTGTTATATTCGCCTCAATACACCCGTTACCTTAGCGACGGTAAACTAGTTAAAACTCACATCGATAATTAGTAAAGGGGATAGATGACATTCGCTTGCTGCGAAGCACCCATCCCCGAATAGCTGCCCAGAATGATGAACCGGTATCTAATTATCCAAGTATCGACCGAGATATATCGATTGTCACTGGGATAGATACTGATTTTCAAGATATCTACGAAAAGATAGTTAGACAATTACTCTTATTCATCCCTTTTTTCCATACCCCATTGCCAACAACGCCGTCCCATAAGCAGCTTCCGTATACACTGACGCGACTACAGGAACCTGCAAATGACGCGCCCTAATTGCAGTCCAAGTGTCATTCGCCGCGCCACCGCCAGCAGTATAAACACGAGTCAACTTGTCTGCGCCCATTTGCTGTAATAATTCATACCCTCGCGCTTCTATGCGGGCAATACTTTCTAACAACCCATGCAGAAATTCCCCTGGATGATCTGGGCGTGGTTCTAAACGTGGGGGTAAATTGGGATCATTAATCGGAAAGCGATCGCCTACCTTCAACAACGGATAATAATCTAACTCGCTGGCAATTGATCCATCAATCTCACGGCTAAGGCTTTCTAACTCAGCATTTGTGAAAAATTGCTTAAGTACTGCACCCCCAGTATTAGAAGCACCACCAGTCAGCCACAAATCACCCAACCGATGGCTGTAAATCCCATATCTGGCATCCTCTACACGGGTACGACTTAACAACTTTAGTACCAACGTTGAACCAAGGGAAGTCACGGCTTCACCAGGTAATTTTGCTCCACTGGCGAGAAAAGCAGCAATACTATCAGTTGTACCAGCACATAAGAGACAATCGCGGCGGAAACCGAACTTATCCGCAATTTCAGGGCGCAATTGGGCAATGGGAGTCCCAGGTGGTAAAACTTTGGGTAGCTGAATCGGTATTTGCAAATTTTCTAACCATTCTGGGTATTTCAACTCTTCCACGTCATAACCCAGCTTTAAAGCATTATGGTAATCGCTAATACCCAACTGACCATGTAGGAGAAACGCCAGCCAATCTGCTTGATGCAGGAAATATCTAGCTTCATTAAAAGTAGGTAATTGTCTCATCCACAAAAGTTTAGCTAGGCTGGAGGTGGTACTCAACACGGTATGATTAGGTGGTGCGATACTTCTCAAATGCTCTAGCATCAATGATCCCCGCGCATCGTTGTACAGCAATGGTGCATCTGTTGGATTGCCAGCAGCATCGACCAGCAAGACTGTGGAAGAAGTACCATTAATTGCGATCGCTTTAATTTCTCGCCGCAATTCTTCAGGTATTTGTTCCACCAGCACAAACAAAGCCTCCTGCCAAATTTTGGGCATCACAGGGGCTGGTGAGTCCTGAAAGGGATATCGCACCTCAGCCCGGATAGAAGATGTTTCCTCGTCAATCACCACGCCGCGTGCGCCAGATGTGCCGAAGTCGATACCCAGATATAAATCCATATTTTTATGAATTTTTATAATAATCACTACTGATTAATAACTGCTTTTGTTGCATCTTGTAACAAGATATTCCCCAATCTTGGCAAAACAAGGAAAAGTAGTAAACGAACTGTTCAAAATCTATTCAGGTTAGGAGGTTTTCAGCCATGCCTATCTTAGATACTCTGTACATCGCTCAGATATCTTCCATCTCAGATACTCAAGTCTACATCGCTCTAGTTGTGGCGCTGATCCCAGGAGTTCTAGCTTGGCGATTAGCCACAGAACTTTACAAATAACGCTACGATGTGACACAGTTAAAAAGCTAATAATCCTGGCAGTACGGGGTGCAATTTCCAGACCTTGTGGCTTTATGTCATAAGTAGTTAGAAAGCTTGCACTTGCGTAAGCCAGGTTATTTTTTAACTAATACAACACTTGTAGCTATTTCAACAAAATGAAGTAATATGACAGCTAAATCAAGCATTCAGGAGTGCTGAGTGCTAAGTTAGTTCCGAGTGCTGAGTGCTGGAAAATCTCACTCAGCAGGGGCTAAACCTTAGCTATCCGCTAACAGCACTCGCAACTCAGCACTCTTGATAGTGCTTCCCTTCACTAAGCGAGGTTAAATTTTAGCATCATGAACGCGATTCAACCGTCCAGACCACCGTTACAACCTATACAAAAACGCCGGGTCATTTCTCGACCAAAGCGGCATCTTCGTCAACGTTCTTACCAGGTGATGGCACTGGAAAGCACAGCCAAAATAGCGGTTAATCTTGTGATTACAGCTGTTGCAGCATCTGCCTTCGCACAACTTTTGTCTTATCAGTGGTTACAGCAAGAAAAGTTGCGAGAAATTAGTACTGATGTCAAGCTGATGGAAGGACATGTCAATGCTTTGCAGACGGAATTTAGCCGTAACTTCGATCCTCAGCAAACTAAAACTATTATGCAACAACAAGGATACCGATTTGATCCCAGCCAGCGTCGGGTGGTGTTGATGAATCAAGACCGCCGAGAAGATGAACAAACAGAATCATCACCCTAAGACAAATAGCAAATTTGGGATTATTTAGGTTTCTTGTGATTTTGGCTACATATAAACCGGGTGTTAATTTATATTATTGCTAATAAATAATGGTTAATAGCTAATTCTTGAATAGCTATGTAGTTATCATCTATTAGTTATTAATGATACAGCGTCGCTTTGCTCCAATTCAAAATGAAGAATCTACCAACTAGGACGCTGATCAGATAGCAACTCGTTTAGCCAATTTTCGAGTTGTAAACGCAAGCGATAACCAGTATTATCCTTACTGTTGTCGAGAGAGGGCAGTTGAGTGAGGGCGCGACGATAATCAGCGATCGCATAATTCCAGTCACCCCAAAGATGGTAAGTCCTGCCGCGTTCAGCCCAGATATGACTTTCTAGTTGACCGAAAAGCAATGCGATCTCAAAATCCTCAATTGCCTCATAATATTGCCCCAAGTCACGCCAGGTAATGCCTCGATTAATCCATGCCCGGATATGGCAAGGATTGAAATCAATCGCTTGATCGTAGTCGGCAAGTGCTGCTGCTAATTCTCCACAAGCAGCGTAGTAATTTGCCCGATTATTATAAGCACTAGCCAAATTAGGATTAAGTTTGAGGGCGGTGTTATAGTCACAAAACGCTTTTCGCACTTCACCACTTTGGAAATAAATCAGCCCTCGATTGTTGTAATCAACGGCATTGTGGGGATGGCGGGAAATTAGTTGGGTTAAGGTGGCGATCGCTTCAGTATAATCTCCTTGTTGAGCCAACCTCAAAGCAAAAGAGCGTAAGTAGCTATCCCCTAAAGTAGATTTACTGCGATCGTTTTTCCGATGTTCTTGGGCTTTACTTATACTATTTAATACATACTTGTCTTGCTTGCTTTGCTGGTCATCGTCAGCTAAAAATGAGTGAATATTCATCTTTCCCTGCCTGAAATACCTGCTTTGTAAAATCGAATTATAGTTTTTTCTCGCTAGTGGTTTTACCACTGCCTCTATTCTTAAGGTATTTAGGGTTACATGAAAGCCATCTTAAGAGAGAACTTCACCTAGTCGCACCAGTAGAAATCTACGCCCTAAACAAACAATTGATCCTCAAACCTAATCATAAATACTTCATCCCCAAGGTGAATTCCAGAAATAGCAGAGTCAATCTCAAAGATTAGTACCGCAAGGCGGAATTCAAAATTCAAAATTCAAAATTCAAACAGGTATACAGCGTAAGCGTTTCATTGATTTGGAATGTGTGGTTTATTTACACCGTGTTGTACTAGTCAAGTAGTGAGAGCGACAAATTGGTAGAATGCCAACAAGCCAGATGAGAAAGGGGACAAGGGAGATGAGGGAGATAAGGGAGATGAGGGAGATGAGGAAAATAACCAATGCCCAATGCCCCATGCCCCATGCCCAATGCCCAATGCCCCAATCTCTAGATTTAATTTTTAACTTTTGAGAAATTTTCCGATGACAACCGCAAGTTCCTATCCCAATGCCCCTGATTTAGCAACCGATGATTACATTGTTATCGGCTTGGCAACCTGCTTCGTCAAAGAAGATGGAGAAGTTTATCAAATCGAAGTTATAGAACCGATTCCCTCTGCGGCTTTGGAAGCGCTTTTAAAGGGCATTCCTACCTCCTATAAGCTGGCTCATGCAACAACTTTGGGAACTCTGCTGGATGGCGATTCACAACTGATGCCAGATGGCTTCCCAGAGTCGGCTCAGTTTGGAGAGGAATTTGTGCCACGGGCATTTGCAGCAGCTCGTACCTACAAGCGTCGTCAATCTGCAAAATCCCTGATTCCCTTAGGTACAAACTACACTGATTTTAAATATTCCATTGAGCGCAAGCGGGTATTAAATGCCGCTAGAGTTGTTACCAAAGAAGACAACGTTAAACAGCATTCTCACACTCACAAAGTTCTTTAAGTAATTATGCTAAAACTTTACGGTAGCCTTCGTAGTCGAGCCTCAATTGTTTACTGGTATTTAGAGGAAATAAAAGTTCCTTACGAATTCGTCAAACTCGATATGCAGGCGGGTGAACACCTCGAGCCTGCATATTTGGCAATTAACCCATTTGGTAAAGTTCCAGCCATTGTTGATGGGGATTTTATACTTTGGGAATCTGGGGCAATTTTGCTATATCTTGCCGATAAGTATAGTAAAAGCCCACTTTCACCAGAGGAACGTGGTGTATTTTCCCAATGGGTGTTGTTTGCCAATGCTACCCTTGCTCCAGGGATTTTGGGAGAGGAGAATCGGGAGCGCGAAATGCCCCGCTTGTTGACTCCGTTAAATGAAATTTTCAGTAGGCAACCTTTTTTACTTGGCAATGAGTTCACTGTTGCTGATGTGGCAGTGGGGTCTATTCTGAATTACATTCCTATGATCCTGAAGGTAGACCTTAGTTCCTACCCAGCCGTGTTGAACTATATGAAGCAGTTATCTGAGCGTCCGGCATTTCAAAAAAGTATTGGCGGAAAAACTTAAAAAAGTCGGAAGTCGGAAGTCGGAAGTCGGAAGTCGTAATTGAATTCTTATAGCGGTTCTCGGCCCTTGTGAGATACAAGAACCCCACCCCCAACCCCCTCCCCGCTCTTCGAGAGGGGGCTATGATGTGCCTCATGTGATTAGTAAACGCTATAACTACGAATTACGAATTTGTTAGCGATAATTTGTAAATTGTAAAGCCACAGGGTAGTCTTCTTGTTTCAGTCGCTGCATGACAACTTGTAAGTCATCTTTAGATTTGGCAGAAACCCGCACAGCATCCCCTTGAATTGAGGCTTGTACCTTTTTGAATTCGTCACGAATCAATTTGGAAATTTGTTTGGCGATTTCCTGACTAATGCCTTTTTTGAGTTTGATTTCTTGACGCACGCGATTACCACTGGCTGATTCAACTTTGCCAAAATCAAAGATTTTCTGGGAGAGATTACGCTTGGCAGCTTTTTCGCGCAGGATGTCGTGTATAGAATTTAAGGTAAACTCGCTGTCGGTGCTGACATTAATGCTTTGTTCGACTAACTCGACAGTAGTTTGAGTGTCTTTGAGGTCATAACGACCTTTGATGTCTCGTATAACTTGATCGACAGCATTAACCAACTCTTGTTGGTCAAAGTCGCTCACAATGTCAAAAGAAAAAGTAGAAGCCATAAAACATTTTGGATTTTAGATTTTGGACTTCGGCTACGCTCAGTCGAACGATTCTAGATTGGGGATTGGGTATTAGTCCCCACTCCCCACTCTCCATTACCCCTTATCCCCAGAGGGGACCCCACCTTCCCCACTCCCCAATTAACTAGTAGCTTGGATGATGCTCAAGAAGATGAGAGTGGCAGAGCTAACGGTGCCAATGCCAAACATGAGAGTTCGCAAAAGGGGTATATTCAAAATATAAAAAATTGAGTATAGCAAACGGGCTACTACAAAGGCGATCGCAGCTACTTGTGCTATAGAAGAATTTACACCAGTTACATATGCCATCAATGCGGCTGCGGCAAATATCATAAACGCTTCAAAGGTGTTCTGATGTGCCCAAGTCGCGCGTTGGGCATAAGGTGGCAATTTATCAAACATAGCGCGAGGAGTAGAAAATGTTTCATACCCCATACGCATACGGGCATAAGCTACCAGCAAAAATGGCACATAAATTAGAATGGCAGCAGCAGCGATCGAGTACAAAAAAATTATCATTACTTATTAGTCATTGGTTATTAGTCATCAGTCATCAGTCAAATACAAAGGACAAATGACAAATGACAAATGACTAATCAAAGTAGAAGAGAGTCACTACTTTTCTTTGTTCTTCCGCATCTTGACAAGTTTGTAACAAAGTCCTACTGTCGTGAAACGCAAAGCAAATCAGTTGCTGGCAACGAGAGACAATTTCCTTGTTGCACAGGTAACTAGCTTCAGCAAGGGACAGATTATCATTATTGGTATTTTCCACTAAATGCATTACCTGTTCTAGTTGCTGGCGTGATTCCAAGGGCTGGCGTTCCAGGCTTTGGGGTAGAATCACCGTTAACAAATTCGGATCAGCCCGGGTTGCTCCCTTGATGGCAGCTGAATTTGTACCTATAGCACCAGAAGTAATGATTCGATTACCCGATAAAACTAGGGCATATGTCATCATTTCAATAAGACTCTGATGCGTAATCGGGACGTGACGAGAACCCAGCAAGGCAATTCTTTTAGAACCCGTTTGCTGTATTGTCGCCAGTTCTTGCGCTAATGTATCGAGGTTAATAAGGTCTGTTGATTGGGTCAAAGATGGAGATAATCCAATTAAACAACCTACATATTTTACCAAACAGCGTGTAGGTGCGAGGCAAACCTGAGTTAGACATTCCTACAATTTTTTGATTGTTTGGATTACTTGGTCACACCAAGCTAGCCAATGTGTTTCATAAGTAATGCCATTCAGCAGAGTCAAATACTGAAATTTTGCTGATTCTGGGAGTTCTTGCGGATTCTGAAAGCATTCTTGTTCTAAATCCTTGTATGTAGATAATTTTTCTAAGTGGGCTTTTTGGTGAAGCTCAAGCTCTGCCAAGATCATTTGGTTAGAAGCAATATGACCAGCAAAAATTTTCACCAGCAAATCATCTTTAATCGGTGTGGGTTCACAAGGTTGAGCAATCCACTCTTTGAGCTGCTGTTCTCCCAAGTCTGTAACGGTGTAGAGCCTTTTATCTGGGCGTCCTGTTTGGACAATCGACTCGGCACTGATCCATCCTTGATCTTCTAGCTTTGACAACTCTCGATAAATCTGCTGGTGACTTGCTGACCAGAAAAAGCCTACAGAGCCATCGAATCGTTTTGCTAAATCATACCCACTACAAGGGGCATCAACCAGAGCAGCTAATATTGCGTGCGCTAATGCCATAATTTTTAATTCACTACTTGACATATGCAACTAATTGCATAAAGATATTATATGCAACTAATTGCATAATAAACTGAAACAACAAGGAGTGAGTAATAGATGCCTCAAGTAATACCAGGAAGATTTACAGCCGAGATTAATGAACCCTTTGTTGTGTTTTTGATTGGGATGCGAATTAATAAATTATTCGCTTTCTCCAAATGGATTCCGACTGCAACGGCGATGTCGCCTATGCTACGAAGCCTTTACCAGAATCCTGAAAAAGGGTTTTTAGGGGGAGAAA
This sequence comes from Nostoc sp., assembly GCF_036917755.1. Taxonomy (GTDB): domain Bacteria; phylum Cyanobacteriota; class Cyanobacteriia; order Cyanobacteriales; family Nostocaceae; genus Nostoc. The sequence goes on along the minus strand of NZ_JBALFC010000089.1, from coordinate 8,130 downwards.
CTTTTGTTTACTGGCGAGGAGTGGGACTGATTCAGTATTGGCGATCGTTCGAGGATTTGGAGCATTTTGCCAGAAATCCAGCTGATGCACATCTAAAAGCTTGGCAAAGGTTTAATCAAGCCATTGGTGCTGATGGCAGTGTTGGCATTTGGCACGAAACTTATTTAATCGAACCGGGAAAGTATGAGGCGATTTACGGGAATATGCCTGTCTTTGGATTAGCTGCTGCAACTAAGCACGTCCCAGCTATGGGACGAAAGGAAACAGCACGCCGTCGCCTGGGAGGTGACGGCGAACCAGCTGTACCCTCACCAGCAATACAGCCTCCTAACTGTTGAAGAAGAATGCAGAATTCAGAATTCAGAATTCAGAATCAAGACACCCATTGCGCTAAAGCGTCTCCCCTTGGGAGATGACTCACTACCGCTTCTCTACGAGACGCAAGCGCGAACGCTATCAGTGGGGGATTCAGACCCGCACTTCGCGCTGGCTCACCAGTCGTACAGAATACCTTTCCTGTATTCTGACTCCTGAACGCCAGTTGCTCCACCTGGGGAAACCCCTGTTCCCGCACTGGCTCCTCCTGAATTCTGTTTGATAACTGAACATAGATGCTCTTAATTGTTTAGATTGATGAATCTAAGACAATGCGGCTGCGGGAGTTAAATCCAGTTTAGATAACAGGCGGTCAATGTCAAAATGCTCAGACATTAACTGGCGAATGCACTGAACCTTAATTGGCTCGTGGAGGCGGACTTGCCCGAAAGTGCGGTTAACAATTTCTACAGTGGTGAGGGTGTCTAAGTCAACAGATAAAATGGGGATTTCTAGTTCTTCAGCGCGACTGAGAATGAACGGTGGGGGTGGTAGTTGCCCGGTGAGAATTAAACACTGGGTAGAAGTTTCCAAAGCCGCTTGCTGAATTTCCACCCGATCGCCTCCTGTTACTACTGCCATATTCCGACGTTTGCGGAAATATTTCACGGCTGAGTTGACATTCATCGCTCCAATTGCTAAACTCTCGACCAACAAATCTAGGCGATCGTTGCGACAGAGAACATCAGCTTTTAACTGCTTGACTAGTTCGCCAACACTGACGCTGCGGAGCAAATCGCTATTTGGCAACATTGCTAGCACTGGAATCCCCTGCTGTTCCAAAAATGGGCGCAAGAGAATGTCAACGGCTTCTAGTTGGGTGAGTGGGATATCATTGATCACAACTCCAATCAAGCGATCGCCCACACGCCCTTTCGCAGCCAATAGCCCCTCAACCGAAAGCAAGGATTTATAGCGGGTTACTAACAGCACTCCAGCATCTAATACTTCAGCCATTTGCAGCAAAGACAAGTCAAACAAATTGCCTTCGGACAAATCACCAGGCCCCTCCAGTAACACCAAATCTCCTTGGGACTTATGTAAATATTGCTGTATTAGGGACTGCTGATAATCAGTTTTGTCTTCCCCTCGTAAGCGCTTTTGCACATTGAGTTCATCCAAAGCCAGCATTGTAGGTGCAACACGGTTTTCCGGCAATTTGAGGCTAAGAGCGATGAACTGGACATCTTCTTCAATTACGGTTCCACTAGACGAATTCAAACACGTACCGAGGGGTTTACCGTAGGTAATATCCAGTCCTTTTTGCTGTAGCTGATCAGACAAACCCAGAACAGTTGCAGATTTACCGCTGTAAGTCTCGGTTGATCCAATCAGCAAATATTTAGGGGATTTTGGCACACATGCACTCCTAATTTCAAAAGTCAGAAGAACCCAGCTAGGTGTTTCCTAATTCTAGTTCCTTCTGGCAAAAGCCTCTCGCTCTCACAAATTAAGGTTTCCCACAATTACCCTCTAAATAAGCCTACGGTGTACACACAAGTCATCGAATTACCCAAAAATCTTGAAAAACCTCAAAGATTGGTTATGCAAAACCTGTCCCTCTCCAAACTCACGGAGAGGGAAAGATTTACTCTTGGGTAATCTTGGGTGAGGTTTTAATCTGTGGGTTATAGAGTCAATTTGGATCAGGTTTTCCGACTTGTGTGTACACGGGAGCTAAATAAGCAGGGGAGCCTTTTATGGGTAGGTTTTCAGATTAGACCAATTTTTTGGGTTTTAGAATCAAAAAGATTGTCTGTTAAAACTACGTTCAATGCCTTCTAGATTTCTAGCTGTTACAGTTCCCGAAAAAATGGTAGTGTATAATACCGTTTTTGGGAAATGTACAAAAGGTGATTGTGAGAGTTGAGTAATAAGATTCGCTTATAGATAAGCCCCAAAAATCAACCAAAATCAGCCAGATGGTAAACAAACTTCGCAGGCTACCCCATAGTTGCGGTCTACTGTTTGACGTAAAAATTCAAGCATTTGTTTGAGAGTAAATAGATGAGAAAGAACTTGTCTAGAGCTTCTTTTTAAACGGCTAAGATAATGCCATACTAGATAAATCCAAATATTAATAATTAAAAACGCCAAAGCTACAAATAAAAGCCGAATGGTAGGATTTTTAATAGATCTAATTCCAGAGAGTTCAGGTCGGAATATTTTTCTAAATGATAACGAATATCGTTACTTGTGGGAACATTTTTTAATACTTTACTCGTGTTTTCTATGCTATCTCTTTGGGTAGCTGCCCTAATTAAAATTTCAAAAATATTTTGTTGTTCACACTTGCCCTGAGTCTGAATTGGAATGTTTTCGGTTAAACAGTTCACTACTTCGTTCAAGGTTTTACTATCAGTTAGAACTGGCATATTTGCAGTCATAGTCAAACTAAATAATCTTTTAAGTCAAAAATTTTGCTTCTTCACTCCAATACTTTACAAAAATTCCAAGACACAGCACCAGAACATACTTCTGCTGCGAGAGCTACCCTTAACTTTTTGGCTAATATATTAGTTTTACTTATGTTGTATTTACAAATGAGTTTTTCAAAAAGCGTATCAAAAAGTACAGTTTTTTAGGCAACAATAAAGTGTGCAGGTATCCATCACAGAGCGATCGCAGAAATTTTCGGTCTACTGACTTTAATTAAAAGTTCAGCATAATACGTACTGAAGAACCTAAATATTTGAGTTGCTACTTTGCTAATAGTCCTACATACTGACGTAGAAAGCACTCAACCAACCGTACTATACTTGCTAGTTTTCGCTTTCCGGTTGCCAGCCTAGACTGCAAGACAGACTTCGCACCTTTAACGCTACCTGTGTCCGTCTGCCCTACATACTGAGAATGGACAGGTATTGATTATTGGCGATTTACTTTAGAATCTTGACCCGCAAAGAGACTGAAGTTGAACTTCCGGCAAGTTCCGATTCTTTTCCCGACAAACTAACACATCAGTTAACCGTCGTTCAGCATAGAACCGATGAGCTATCCAACCCAAGGGAAGACCAGCCAATAGTCCAACAATTAACCCAATTATCAAGCTAGAAACAAGATTCTTTCTAGTGATAGTATTCTGCCGCTCTACTCTTGCTGACATAATTCCCCTCCAAATGAATAAAATGCCTTTATTACAATTATTGCGTCTCCTTATATCTTGCACCTATCGGGATAAACCACTAATACACAAATAGGAGCGTAAAAAAGTGACACCAAAAGCGAAAAAGTATTTAAGTAGTAAAAGCAATTGATGTAACCATATAAATGTTAAGATTACGTAAATTACCACGGTACAGGCGATCGCCAATTTGAAAAAGTACCTGGATTTGCATTCATGAGCAGAAATATGAGAAAAAAGGGCGTGAAAAGCATATAGAAAAGCAAGAAAAATGGTTTCAATTCTTAGGCGCGGGACAAGGGCTAGTTTACACTCTGCTGTCGTTGATGCCCTCTATATACAGCAGATTGCAGGTAAATGAGGTACAGTCATAGTAGTGCATGAACGGGTAAAATGAAACCTTACTCCATCGAAAAAGCGAGAAAAAATAATAAAGACTTACTCTGAAGCCGCAGGCACTGCAAGCAGCACACCAATAAATCCAAATGGCATCTAATTATGGACTGCCTGAACACTCATCAGTCTGAGTCCCTAGTGAGTTTAGTTGCAGAGAAAGAAGGTTTGAATATTGACCTGGGTATTAAGGGAGAAAGTGGTATCCTTAAATCAATTAAATCCCGCACTACTTTTTTGAGTAACCCAGCACACCGAATTGTCTTTCATTACACACCTAAACATTCTTCATGGCTTAATCAAATTGAGGTTTGGTTCAGTATTTTGGTTCGCAAGTTACTCAGAAGAGCCAGTTTCGTCAGTCAGGATGATTTGAAAAATCGAATTCTCAAGTTTATTGACTACTTTAATCAAACAATGGCTAAACCTTTTAAGTGGACTTATAAGGGCAAAGTGTTGGCTATTTAATGGTCTGCTTATTTCCGCCGTACTGTACTAGACCCCAACTCAACCACGAAAACCACCGATTATTGTTATTCACGGTCTGCACCCCAATTTCTTTATTCTCCCATCTTGCATGTAGAGAAATGAATGTCATTTGGATATAGTGTTGAAGCATTATTTATATAGATTCACAACTCCAACACCAAATTCCTGAAAAATCTATAATCAGTTAAAAGGAAGTAACAGAGCATTCAGGATGATTCCGAATTTTTCTAGAACCAATTACTGCTCAAGAGAAATATTGTCCGAGTAGATATGCCATCTACGTTGGTTTGGAGTTGAGCCAGAAACGTTATTGACTCGTCGCAGCTTATAGCTACCACGAAAACGCTGTGGAGTTCCATTGCTACTAACAGAAGTGACAGTAACGGGAATTTCAATATATAGCGAGCCTGCTGCCCCTTCTAAAGAACTCGGTTTTCCGACTTCTTCAACAATGGATACGATGTTAGCAAAACCCTGCTGAAATTCCTCAAATGATTGCTTACTGGCAGTACCATCTCCATCCCAAGCCAAGTAAGCTTGTTTATAGTCTTGGCGAGCGATGGCATCGTAATAATCATGAATGAGTTGGACTGCTTGTTGTTCTTGGGACTGGTTATTTACAGGATTTTGTGTGCCAGAGCTGGGTGGAGAAGATGGATTAGACCTGTCCGAAAGATTTGCCAGCGTTGGGCGATTGGCAGATGCTAGTTGTGATGTAGCAGAGTTGTTGCAAGCTGTAATAGACATAGCAAGCAATAAAACTCCAATGACTGTATAACGTTGTTTTAACCAGATACAAAAATAAAAGTTGATATTGAACAAAGCTATCTCCTGTGGAATCTGCACTAGTAGCCTGATAAATTCAGCATACTTGAATTTATTGGTTACAGCCATTGACAAATTAAGATTTTATCCCAAACCACACTAATTATTAACAGATTAATACACCCCCAATTAGTCCGGTCAATTACTAAATAAATAACTTCATTTAAGGGAAAATATATCTCTAACCAGCTTTTAATAATTGGGAACCAAATTTCTTCAATATTTATGTAATTTAAAGACAAAAATCTTTGAACTTTCTTTATTCTACTTTCAAAAAATATGGGGATAGGTAAAGCAGTAGCCAGTGCTTCAATGCTAACAGTTTTAATAGATTGTAATAAATTCATCAGGATTTTTAGTAATAAATATTCTGCACGTCCCAATTCTCGCTTGAGGTTTGTTTCGTAGAATTCAGGTAATATTATCATTAAATAGAGCTTGTTGCGAATAAATGCTCTTTTTGTTTTACCACAAATTGCTACACTCGTTGCCCTATATCTATTTCAGGGTATTTTGTCCCCCCTCAAGAATGTTAGGCTGGTTATTTGCTTGGACAGCAGTTTGGGATGAGGCTTTACAGCAGGGCAGTGCCTTTACTTTATCCAGAGTTACTTTAATATTTTTGACTTTAACATTGACTAGTAGTTTTGCTTGGAAAATTTTTGGCGTTATCAGTTGGGCTAAAACTTTAGGTTGGTGTTACATATTAAGCCACGGTGTAACTGGAATTTTACTTTTAACTTTTAGTGGAGGAATAACATTATATGTAGTTTTATTGGTAGTACTAAGTATCGCTTGGGCTGGTGCTTTTAGTTCCGTCGCAGTCAAAAATCAATTACTTCCATTTTTTAGTCAGTTGCACACTGTGCTAATTTTGAGACTTACCTTAATCTTTGGTTTAGGTTTAGGGATGTTAGCCCGTCTGAGCAATCTCTAAAAATTATCTTTAACTTTCGGTTACACTACCCAATAGCCATACAACTTTCTGGCAAAATGCCTCTGATTCGCTGATAAGTTCTTGTATTCTGGGATATCCGTTCTTTGTGGAAAGCCGAATGATTCCTATAGATATGAAACGACTCATCAAAAAAACCTCTAATCCAGTTCGCAAGAAAACAGAAGTAACCCCACCACCGATTGAACCCATTGAGATTCCTGAGAGCCAAAATATTCCTGAACCAGTAATTGAACCAAATCCACCTGTGTACATTGAAGACTACGTTTCCGAATCCGAATACATTTCTGAACACTATCACCCCCTCCGCTCTGTGGGTAACTCTGGGTGGCAACCGTCTGATGTTTGGCGCGAGTTGAGGGTTGATGATTTTTCTCGGTGAGCAGCATCTAAAACTTGTATAATCCTACTATAGGTACATCCCAGCTTCTGTTTGAGAATGCTATCGTCTAGCATGACAGAGTTTAAAGAACAGCCTTTATGGATTCACCTGTAGTACTGATCAATGTCTTCTCTGTTCCTCAAGGTTTAGAAGATGAGTTTCTTCGCAAATGGAATCAGACTGCTCAGTTGATTCCCTCACCATTTAGTAGAACCCTTTGGTGACAATTCTTTACCCCCCATTAACGCAAAAATAATTGATAATTTTTTAACAGTACTGTCTGTTTGCCCCATCTCCTCAATATCCACAATATGAATATCGACCGATTACAGTCACTTAAGCAAAAACTGACGGACGTTGCAGACTTGTCCCATATCTGGTCATTTTATATGGATCATTTTGCGGATCATCCAGAATTTACTGACCTGGGTGAACCTGCCGATAATCAATACCTAGATGCTGTACTCCACAAAACTTGTCAGCAGATGTTTGGCAGTGCAATCAAGATTACTGGCTTTTTCCTGATCTACATTCCAAACTATCGTTTATTTCATGGACCTTTCCAAGTTGAAGGACGTATTGGGGGTGTGATTTATTTCGAGGATATAAAAATTGGGTTACTTGCAGTGTCGGCGGATTATCCCCCTACCGATGCGGTTAAATATTCACGTTTTTCTGAGGTGATTCAACTGTCGGCTCCTAATGGCAACGATGTCTACGACGGGCTACGCCTACGCAATTGAGATTCACTCTTTAATGTACAGTCAAGGGAATACCGTTATGTTTGGGTTTTAAATTGAGAATAAACGGAACAGCTTTCAATACCCAATCAGACACGGGTGTATAATTAGCAGCTTCTTCTCCAAAGCTAATAGAAAGCATATCAGTATGAATAATACCTGGATTGAGGGGTATCGCTGCCATACCATTCGGCAATTCTTGTGCCAAAGAACGAGTTAATAAAGTCGCAAGTCGCAAGTCGCAAGTCGCAAGTGAAGAACTCTCAAACGGTTCAGTTTAAGTCCCCGGCTTCTATCAAGCCGCAAGTTTTGTGGCGGGGTCTAAATCCCCGTTACAAAACTTACTTGCGACTTGCGACTTGTCACTTGCGACTTGAGGTTAATCCTTCTATTGCCCACTTGGAAGCGCAGTATGGTGCAACTTGGGGGTGAAGTAGAACGTCCCCAGCCAGAACTAAAGTTAACAATAATACCCCGTTTCTTTTTCACCATTGCTGGTACGAAATGGCGAATTATATTCGCTACTCCTTTGATATTGATATCTATTAAATCAGAAAATTCTTCGGATGGTATTTCCCACAAAGGTGCTGGATAATTAGTAATTGCCGCATTATTAATTACTATATCTGGCGGTTCATATTTTTGAAGTACGTCTTGGGCCCATTTTTCTACAAGCTGTTCATTTGCCACGTCTACAGATGTGAAATCGTTGGGCGCACTAAACTTTTGGCGTATTTTATCAATAGCATCTGAGAGGGTGTTTGAAAAGTCTGTGAGGTTGTAAAAAAGCTCTCTCGGTATACGCTGTGAATAGATAATAGACAGCACCAAGAGAGCAACATGACTA
>NZ_JBALFC010000088.1:0-44116 GCF_036917755.1 Nostoc sp. | reverse complement strand
ATCTGAAGGTGTTGGACTTGGTGTTGGATTATCTGAAGGTGTTGGACTTGGTGTTGGATTATCTGAAGGTGTTGGACTTGGTGTTGGATTATCTGGAGGTGTTGGACCTGGTGTTGGATTGTCTGAAGGTGTTGGACCTGGTGTTGGATTGTCTGGTGGTGTTTGGCTGATCGGATTATTTGCAGGTGGTAAGGTTGACGCTGTTTTTGGTGATCGATTAACAGCCGTAGGTTGCGCTAGGGATGGTTCTAGAGAAATAACTAAACTCGTAATAGTCAGTAAAGAAGTTTTAGATAAAACTAATATCAGCTTTCTAAGTAACTTTCGATTCATTTCTCACTCCTCTAAATATCAACACACACCAAAGATATAAATCAACTTATCGCAGATTAGTATACAGGGTAAGCGCATCTAAATTAGTCTTGACAAAAACCTGATTATATGGATTTAGGAAAGAATCAGAATTTCTCGTTTGATATATTTTCTGATGGTCAAAGCGATCGCTTATATCTTGTACCAGGCGACTAGAAGTCGCGCGCCAGGTGCTTCAAGGCAGTTGCTTCTCCCAAAGACGCTACGCGAACAAGCCGGGAAACCCGTCCAACGCACTGCCTCCCCAACGCAGTGGCTTGGCTACACAGGCAAAACCTTGATTTGACCTTAGTCCGCGTAGGCGGACTTCGTTTGTATAGCCGCGATTTCTAATCGCCAGGGCTAGGTGCAAGGCGGAATTCAAAATTCAAAATTCAAAATTCAAACAGGTATACAGCATAAGCGTTTCATTGATTTGGAATGGGTGGCTTATTTACGCCGTACTGTACTAGGTGCAAGATGTGCGATCGCCTAACATTTATCAACAAACAGGAATTAATGCGATTATCCTCCAGCTTATTGATACTGAGGTCTTCTTGTTGACAAGAAAAGTGGCAGCCATATCATAAAATGTTGCCACAAGAAACTTATAATATTCATCTTCTTTTATTTTTATGCTTTTCCTAATTCATCTAATTTTTTTACAACCAGTGTGATTATTTAAACACTGGATAAGCCAAAGTATTCAAAAATAATATCTCTGAAAAATTATTCGCAGCTACTAAAAGTCTTATTACTTCCTTCCAATTTTCCCTGCTGCCAAGTTCCACTAAAACGCGAGCCGTCTTTAGATATAAAAGTTCCTTGACCATCATACTTATTATTTTTTGATTCCCCTATATATTCACAACCATTTTTGTATTTATATTTTCCTACCCCTTGAAACTTCCCCTGATCAAACTGACCTATATAGCGGTCATAGGTATTATCATTTTTATATATGAAGGTTCCACAACCCTTTAACTTATCATTTTCTACATCTCCATAATATCTATTTCCATTATTATAAATAATTATCCCTTTGCCTCCCAGTGGTGAAACATTTGAAAACCCATAAGCTATGCCGTTACCTAATGGCGTGCCTGATGTGTTTGGTAAAGGTGGTACATCTGTTTCTGGGCAAACCAATTGCACATCAGCTACAGATTGTCCTCGATCAGGTGTGACTTGTCCTGAATCAGATGTGGGTTGTCTCCAAAAACTCATAAATAGCAATCCCATTCCGATTAGCACACCCACCCCGACTCCAGCACTAATTAAAATTTTCTGGTAAAGTCTCAATTCTTGTGGTGTTGCGGTTGGTAATAACGGTGATGGCGGTGGTGGTGTTAGCGCTTGCAACGCCTCGGATGCTGTTTGATAACGTTCATTGAACTGATAGCACACCATTTTATCTAACACATCTGCCAGTCTAGGGCTAACCGAAGCCCGATTTCGCCAAATGACTTCAAAAGTTTCGGAGTTTTTTGGCAGTTCTTGAGGTCTGATCCCAGTTAAAGCATAAATCCCTAGCATCCCCACTGCATAAATATCGCTACTCAACTTCGGATATCCATTCAATTGTTCGCTGGGCATATAGCCAGAAGTACCAACAATAACGGAGACGTTTGCTTGCCCTTGAGAATTGACTGCTAATCCGCTAATTTGCTTCACAGCCCCAAAGTCTATCAATACTATCTTGTCGTCTGTGTTGCGACGCATTAAGTTTTGCGCTTTGATGTCTCGGTGAATGATATTTTTATCGTGAATAAATGTCAAAACTTCTAAAATTTCCTGTAATATCTGTGTCACTTCAGCTTCACTCAACCTGTTACCAGGAAAAATTTTCTCACTTAAATCGTGCCCATCTATAAATTCCTGTACTAAGTAAAATTCGCCGTTTTCTTCAAAGTGGGCGAAAAGTCGAGGAATCTGACTGCACTCATTGCCTAAGCGATATAAAACCTTTGCTTCTCTGTCAAATAACACTCTGGCAAGTTGCAAATCTTCTGGATTTTGCATTTGCTTGAGGTTTTTTACAACACACAGAGGATGATCGGGTAAATCTAAATCTTCAGCTAAATAAGTAACTCCAAAGCTACCGCTTCCTAAGAGTCTGACAATTTTGTAGCGCTGGCGGAGAATTTGACCGACGAGCATCATATCTAACCAATAATAAGATGAATTATCTTAAATTTTGCCATATTAACCACATCTATTTTGAGAACCATAGTTTTAAAAGTAGTGGAAGCATCTTGCTAAGATGCGAGTAGTAGTGGGCAAGATGTCCGCACTATTCCAGGTTTCAAAATGGAGAAGGTTTACAACCTAATCGCCCAACCTCTTTATTTCTGCAAGTGAAGAGAGACAGTTTTTCACTTGCAGAAATCAAGAACAACTGTGTAATTGGATACTAGTTATAATGAATACTGTTAGCGTCTAATTTCTAAAGTGTGATCGTCTCTTCTGCTTTTATTATACCGGATTCGTTTCTGTGGAAAAGCTGCACGCTACTGCTTTTCGGATTCGTAAAACAATTCATCAAAGGTCTAATAAATAAAGGCTGGGGAAACTAAGTTCGACTTTTGGCTAGTTTTGATTTTGATGCACTACCTTTAGCCTTAATGTTATGACGGATTTTTTATTTTATTTATGGATAAAACAGGCAAAGAAACTTTTTTAGCGCCTATACCTATAGGAGACGTTGGTGGTACTACCGGATACGCCGATGTTTCAGTTGCTTCTGATGCTAGCACAGCTGCTCAAGAAGCGTATAAGTACCTTAACAACTCGTTGTTAATCAACGAACTTACAGAACGTGTGTATGAGTTGTTACTAGAAGACTTGCGCTATCAGCGTGAGAGAGTAAATAACTATGGTATTGGGAGGTAATTGTATATGGGTTCTAACGGTAATAGCAGTGTTGCCCAGGAATTAAACTATGTCACTAGCAATCGCTTTTATGTAGAGATAGATAGTTCTATTGCTGCTTCCTTTACTGAATGTACAGGATTAAGTGTTCAAATCAAAAAAAATGTCTTCCACGAAGGTGGTGTGAATGACCAGCAACGTGTTTTCTTGGGTCATGCAGAGTTTCAAGATGTAACTCTTAAACGTGGAGTTACAGATAACTCAGGTTTTTGGCAATGGATTAATCAAGTATTTATTGAAAATGGCACAACATCTCGACGCAATGTTAATATTTTAGTTTTTAATCAAGCCGGAGAAACAATGATGAGTTGGACTTTGATTGGTGCGATTCCAATAGCATGGAAAACACCTACACTGCAAGCAGATGGAAATACAGTTGGTATTGAAGAGTTAACTCTAACTTATGAAGGTTTACAAGTAGGAAAAGAACAAGGAGGAGGTAATACCACAACAAGGATGAGTTCGGGATTTTTTGAGTCTAGGTAATTGGCTATTTTCTCACTTGAACTATGCAAATAATTCCATCTTTTCTGAAAACCAAAGCCCCTCCTATTAGGGCAATAGAATCTTTAGACAATCCTCATAGACTTATGTTAAAAAATAAGTCTAACTTTCTGCATCGAGAAAATAGTTTTTTGAAGCAAATAGCAACGCGATCGCCATTAGTCGATTACTCTAAATTTTTATTATCTAAAAAACAGAAACTCTTTCCAGAAACATTTTTAGGATGGGAGAATTGGGAAACTCAAAGTCAAGACTATGATTTACAATCAATTCCATTTGAACCTTTAAACTTAATTATCGAAGAAAATAGCAAAGATAATACAAATGATGAGATAAAAGGTAGTGAAACAGATATATTAACCAGTAAAAAGACAAGTAAGATAAATGATAAAATAGAAAGTAATTTTCAAGAGAAATCAAAATTACCAACTCAACTTAAATCAAAAAGAGAAAATAAGCAATCAGTAAAATTACCTGTTGAAAAGAAAGTTTACCAAGCTTTTAACGAAAGCAAATCAAGCATTAATCTTAATCAAGATAGATTATTGACGACAGTTCAAGCTTTTGATTCGGAATCTCAAATCGACACATTTGACGATAATCTTTCATTACTAGAACAGCATATAAATTTGGCTGGCACTAATATTACAAGTGATAATGAGGGTGTCAACAGTACACCGATTACAGCAATACCTACATCGCCGAATTTTCAAGAGGAACCTTTTAGCAACCTGGGCAATGATCAAGCGCAAGTATTTTCTGAGTTAACATCTACTTTCCCCAGTGGTGAGTTAGCAACAACGGCTAAGGCTGCTGATGTTTTGCAAAATACAGCGCTGACACCAAAGGACGATTATACCACAAAGGAGCTAACAACAACTACGCCGATAGTGCCGATACTGCCTAATGTTGGGGAAACGTTAATGCTCCAATCCCACCTTACTCCCGACCATCCGATCAGCCACCCAGAGGGCATCTATAACAAAGGAGAGTTACCTACGTCCGTTGCATCTCAACCAAAAGCCGAAAGTAGGATCTCAGATATTTCACCCAATATAATTAATCCTAATACAAGTAGTGAAAATCAACTAAATATTCCAGAAAAACCTCAGTCTAAAGAACAAAATAAAACTCCAAAAAAACCGAAATCTCGGAAATCTTTATCTCCAGTGAAGTCACCTGTCAATAATCAAGTTGACCAAGTTTTTGATAAAAATAAACCGAGCATTAATCTTAATCAAGATAGATTATTGACGACAGATCAAGCTTTTGATTCTGAATCTCAAATCAACACATTTGAGGATAATCCTTCATTACTAGAACAGCATAGAGATTTGGCTGGCACTAATATTACAAGTGATAATCAGGGTGTCAACACTACACCGATTACAGCAATACCTACATTGCCGAATTTTGAAGAGGAACCTTTTAGCAACCTTGGCAATGATCAAGCGCAAGTATTTTCTGAGTTAACATCTACTTTGCCTAGTGCTGAGTTAGCAACAACGGCTAAGGCTGCTGATGTTTTGGAAAATACAGCGCTGACACCAAAGGACGATTTAACATTCAACAATACCACAAGCGAGCCAACAACAACAACGCCGATAGTGCCGATACTGTCTAATATTGGGGAAACATTATGGCAACAATCCCCCGTTACTCCCCACCATCCGATCAGCCACCCAGAGGGCATCTATAACAAAGGAGAGTTACCCACGGCCGTTGCATCTCAACCAAAAGCCGAAAGTAGTATCTCAGATATTTCACCCAATATAATTAATAATAATACAAGTAGTGAAAATCAACTAAATATTCCAGAAAAACCTCAGTCTAAAGAACAAGCTAAAACTCCAAAAAAACCGAAATCTCGGAAATCTTTATCTCCAGCCAAATCTCCAAATCAGGAATCAGTCAAGTCACCTGTCAATAATCAAGTTGACCAAGTTTTTCAGAAAAATAAACCGAGCATTAATCTTAATCAAGATAGATTCTTGACGACAGATCAAGCTTTTGATGCTGAATTTAACAATAATTCACCAGCACTACAACAGCATAAAGATTCAGATAATACTAGTGCTACAAGTGATAATGATGGTGTCAGCAATACGCTGACTGGGGCAATACCTACATCGCCGAATTTTGAAGAGGAACCTTTTAGCAACCTTGGCAATGATCAAGCGCAAGTATTTTCTGAGTTAACATCTACTTTCCCCAGTGCTGAGTTAGCAACAACGGTTAACGCTACTGATGTTTTGGAAAACACAGCGTTTGCAGCAGAGAATTTAACAATTAACAATATCCCATCCAAGTTGCCCCAACACAATGCTGACTCCCCAACATCTAGAATATCAGAAGGAAAAAAGCCCCAAACTTCAAGCATTCCACTACAAGCAGTAACAGAATTAGATTCGGGTGGAATTGAAACAACTGGAGCTAAAGTAAATGCAACGGATTTAATATCAAACAGTACTAAAAAGGATGCGATCGCAAGTAATTTTATAGAAAATACGCCTACTTTGTTGCCTCACCCTACCAATTCGGATTTACCTTCTATTGTACCCAGTTTTGAGTCTTCAGAAATTGTTAATGACTCAGTTATCACACAAAATAACATCAATGCAAATATCACCCCAAGTCAGCTTACAAATATCCCCATCTTAACCCCACCCACATCGCCTGCAACTTCTAATGTCATCGTTAATGAAGTTAAAAAAAGTACAGAAATACAGTCTGCACCTACACCTGAAACTTTCCAGCAAACTGCTGAACTTACAGAAACTACACAACTATTTCCAGCAACTACACCTGAGACTGTAGAAAAAAGTACTTCTAAGGTGGTAGAAAATACTAGTTTGCCCTCAGCAGCTATTACACCTAATGTATTCAGCAATCTGATTAACGATAAACAAGTAATATCAGATTTACCATCTCCTGTTACAAACACTGATATATCAACAACAATTAATATTTCAGATAACCCAGAAAGATTTACTCCTCCACAAAATCAGCAAGACTCCTCACCCAACGAAGCAAAAGCAAAAATTGACCCCAATATGCCAGTACCTCAGGGTTTTGCGACTGGTGGACATGTAACAACTACCTACGTTAATAACAACCAGCAGATAGCACCCTCCGATACTGTAGCTGCCATGCTTACACCTGGGGAGTTTGTGATCAATGCCAGGGATGCACAGAAAAACCTCAATACACTAAAGCATATCAATAGTGGTGGTATAGCCAACGATACAAATCTTACAGGTTTAGAAACATCCAATCCCAAAAAGCAAAAACAGACAACTTCTGTGGAGTCTTCGACTAAAGTCGATTCTTTGCAAGACACTTCATTACAACCAAAAAACTCTGATAATATTTCATCTAAGGTATCTAATTCGCTGATTTCTCCGTCTTTGGGATTAGACATTGGAAAGCAGAGACGTTCAATGCTAAGTTCTCCAAATCTTAATCAGAATGTCAACATAGCAAATAATGTGAGTGGACATTCATTTCATTACTCATCACCTTCTTTGATTTTTCAACCAAAAAATTCCTCGGCTTCTACTAATACTAATACACCTTCTGAATGGTCAAATGTTGAAGAATTGCTGAATGGAAGTACTGGCGTGGAATCTAATGGGCATTTAGATTCTCGTCAAGTTAGATCACATACTTCAGAATCGCCAAAAGTATTTACCAAAAATTTAGTTCAACCTAGAGGTTTTGCTGATGGAGGAGAAGTAAATAAAGCAGATGTAAATACAAAAAAACAACCAATAACTGAAACCATAAAAAGACCATCTCCAAGTTCTAAAAAAGAAGAAAATGATGGAAATTTGGAAGTCTTAGCACGGGAAATTTACAGTAGATTGCGGCAAAGAATAGAAATTGAACGAGAACGTTATGGTGTTTATTCAGGTCGCTTACCTTGGTAAAATTACTTTTATAAAAGGATAAATAGTCAAATGGCAGGTCAATCATTAGAAAAAGCCAAACTCATAGCTTATAACGGTGAAGCAGATGATATTGAATTGATGTTTAATCCTACAGAAATTAGTTTCTCTCGAACTGTTAATTGGCAAAAACATCGAGGTAATAGAGGGACTACTTTACTACCTAAGATTAATTTTGCTGGTGTTGAACCTTATAGTTTTACACTCAAACAATTGATATTCGATACTTATGAGACTAAAGAATCAGTTATGAAGTACGTAGATATTATTAAGCAAGGTGTAGAGACTATTAGTGGTGAACCTGATACGCGTCCACCTGTTTATAGATTTACTTGGAATCAAGAATATTTTTATTGTGTAATCCAAAGTTTAACTTACAATTTAACCATGTTTCTTTCAGATGGTACACCAGTAAGGGCAATGGTAGATATCTCCTTAGAAGAAGTAGATCCAAAGAATGTTTCTGGAGGAAAAGAATCGGCTTCTACAGGCGAAGATCGTCAGCAAGATTCGCGGGTAGATCAACAAAATAATCGTTCTGGAGAACAACAACCTTCAGATAGAGAGCAAAATCAGCAGTCCGGTTCCCCAACAAATAACAATAACCGTGGTGGAAGAGGACAATCGCCTTCTGGTAGTTCAAATCGTCGGCGAAAACGTAGATAATTATTAATATATTATTATTACCTTAATAAAAGGAACGGAGACTCATGGTAAAAGGTAAGAAAAAAGATTTGGCGTTGCTGAATCATGGGATGATTTAGCTCAATTTGTAACGAGTTTTCAATGGCTTAAAACGCCAATTCATCCCGCCTTGAACGCCAAAGATTTTGGCTCTCCTAGACTTCGTTTGATAAATTAATACTAAAAAACACCTAAAACACTTGGTATAACAAGATTCCGCTAAAATAGAATCACATATTTAATAAAAATATGCTTTCTGATTATTGAATCCCCTACTATGTAAGGACTTAACCTGATATCAAGTATTAATTTTCTATAACTAGTCTAGGAGAGCCAAGATTTTTACTTTAAGGTGCGTTATAGCTCAATACAGTTCAGTTAATAAATTTTTTCCTTCTCTTTCTTCTCTCTCTGTGTTCTCTGCGCCTCTGCGGTTCGTAAAAAAATGACTTTGACAAAGAAAGAGTGCTAGCCTTAACTGAACCGTATTGCGTTATAGCTTATGCCTAACACACCAGATATTGTAAGTTTTTTCATGTTGACTTATTTACCTTTCTCACTCTTATTAGGTTACTGTTTATGTCCAACCCAAGTCTTTATTTATGCAAACCCACAATCCAATTTTCTAGCGGAGGACAAAGTTGGGAAAGTGCTTCACCTGAATTAATCAAAGATTTGTTGCAAATTACGATAGAAGAAAGTCTTCATTTGCCAGCAATGTTTACGCTGGTGGTGCATAATAGCAATCTTCCCACGAATGATGACCGTCCAGAATATAAGTTTTGGCGTCATGAAAAACTGTTTGAAGTTGGTAAAAAAATCAAGTTAGGTTTTACTTCAAGTACTACCCAAGATAAAAATTTTAAACAGGAGTTAGATGGTGATTTGATTGAAGGCGAAATTACGGCAATTGAGGTTCGCTTTAATGACAAATCAGAAGCGCCGATTGTTGTTCGCGGCTATGATATTTCCCATCGTCTTCACAGAGGTCGTTATAATCGTTCTTTTTTGAATGTAACTGATAGCGATATAGTTAGTAAAATTGCTTCCGAAGCAGGTATAAAACTTGGTAAAATAGATCCTAGCGGTGAACCCCATGATTATGTATTCCAAGAAAATCAAACTAATATGGAGTTTTTGCGCTCAAGGGCGGCTCGCATTGGTTTTGAACTATTTATTCAAGACGATCGCATAAATTTTTGCAAGCCCCAAACAGAAGAAGAATCTCTGATATTAACATGGCTAATTGATCTTAGTAGTTTTAATACCCGGATCACCAGTGCAGAACAAGTGAGCGCTGTAGAAGTCCGTTACTGGGACTACACTAAGAAAAAATTAAGAACCGCAACAGCTCAGAAAGAA
Source organism: Nostoc sp. (assembly GCF_036917755.1). Lineage (GTDB taxonomy): Bacteria > Cyanobacteriota > Cyanobacteriia > Cyanobacteriales > Nostocaceae > Nostoc. The sequence goes on along the minus strand of NZ_JBALFC010000088.1, from coordinate 34,337 downwards.
ACAGTAATAACTGAGACTGGTAATGGAGCGGGTAGCAGTACTAGTAGCAAATTTAATAACAGTCAGTCTCCGATCATGACTGTGGTAGATAAACCTAGCTTTAGCGACAAACAAGCAGAAATCATGGCTCAGGCTTTATGCGATGAACTCGGTGGTGAATTTGTCTATGCTGATGCAAAAGCTCAAGGTAATCCCAAAATTCGACCGGGACGAATTGTGACTTTAGATAAAATGGGCGATCGCTTTACCGGTAAATATTACATTACAGAAGTGCGCCACAATTTCAATCAAAGAACTTATACAACTGATTTTAGTGTCCGCGGCTTACGTGCTGGTAATTTATTTACAACATTATCACCCCAATTACATTTACATCCCGGTCAGACATTTTTAGTGGGAATTGTCACTGATAACAAAGATCCCAAAGGATTAGGTCGAGTGAAAGTGCAGTTTCCTACCCTTACCGAAGAGCATACAAGTAATTGGGCGCGAGTTGTCGCCCCAGGAGCCGGAAACAATCGCGGTTTCGATTGTTTACCAGAGATCCGGGATGAAGTATTGGTAGGTTTTGAACATGGCGACATACATCGTCCTTATATAATTGGAGGAGTATGGAATGGTGAGGATGCATCACCAGAAAATGTGAATGACGCGATCGAGCAACAGGGAGATGTTAAAAGAGTTAGATTACGCACATTTAAAACTCGTACCGGACATACCCTACAGTTTGTCGAAAAGGATAAAAGTGCAAGTAAAACCGGTATTCGCCTAGAAACTGTTTACGGTCATAAAATTTACTTGAATGATAGTGACAAAATCATAGAAATTACCACCACAGGGGGTCACTCGATCAAGATGGATGACAAAAATAAATCAATTTCCATCGACTCAGCAGGCAGTATGTCATTAAATGCTCAGACAAGCATAGATATTACAGCTAACGCGACGATCACAATTAACGGTACATTAATACGACTGAACTAAGGAATAAGAATTAAATAATATACAATGTCCCTGGCTTACCTCACCCTCAATCCCTCTCCTTATAAAGGAGAGGGAAGCTAGATACAGGATGAAGTTTTGCATTTTATTTAATAGTGTTGAGGAGATTTTCATGGGTAAACCAGCAGCAAGAATTACCGACTTAGTGGCACATCCTTTACCGCCAGTCTTAACAGGAGGTCCAGGAAGCTTGAATGTGCTGATTGGGGATCTCCCTGCGTGGCGAGGTATACCTGCGGTATCGGTAGCTGGATTGCAGGCAGCCAAAACAGCTACAGATGCAGTTATCGAAACTGTTGAAGCCGCCTCAAAGGCCGCCGAAGGTACACCAGAAGCACCTGTTGCCATAGCTATAGAAGAAAGTACCAAAGGATCACTACTAGCTTCGATGAATAGCACTATTAACAGTAGCGCTCTTGGTGCTGATATTCATGTTTGCATGACACCCCTCCCCGTCCCTCCCCACGGTTCTGGTGTTGTGATTAACGGTAGCAAAACAGTGCTAATTAACGGCTTACCTGCTTGTCGCATGGGTGACAGGATTTTGGAAGCACTCGGTCCAATTAATATAATTACCCGTGGTTGTAACTCTGTTTTAATCGGCGGGTGACACAATCCAACATCTAAAATCCATAATTTCAAAATTGTATCGACTTTTGGCGAATATGTTTAAAACTTATCTGCGGATATTTTTGAAGTTATAAACCTAATACCATTTCTTTATGGCAGATAGAGTTTACGGTCAAGCAAGACCATATTTGGGGACAGGTTGGGATTTTCCACTCAGTTTGAATTTGCAAGGTGGGATACAGCTAAGTAGTGAAGAGGAAAAAGTTAAACAATCTATTTGGATCATTCTCCGTACTGGAGTAGGTGAGCGGGTTTATCGACCTAATTTTGGGTCACGCTTATCAGAATTGGCGTTTGCACCTTTGAATAGCGATACCTTGATCCGAATTCGTATTTCTGTTTTAGAAGCTTTAGAAGTTTGGGAACCGCGCATTATTGTTGATCAAGTTCTGACCGAACCTGACCCGGTGCGTGGCAAAGTAGACATCATCGTTAATTATCGCCTGAAAAACTATTTTGACGTTAACAGCTTTATTTATCCTTTCTATTTGCTTAACGAAGGTCAGTAATTGTGGAATTTGACTTTTTGCCTAAACTGCCAACTTCCAACTTAGACGATCGCTCGTTTGATGACTTAGTGGAAGAATGCATTACACGTATCCCTCGTTACTGTCCAGAATGGACAGACCATAACCTCAGCGATCCAGGGATTACGCTGATTGAGTTATTTGCTTGGTTAACTGACCAAATGTTGCTTAGATTCAACCAAGTACCACGTAAAAACTATGTCGCTTTTTTAGAATTACTCGGTATTCGGCTTGAACCTCCCGCTCCAGCACGAACAGAGTTAACCTTTTATTTAACCTCCGACCTACCCGAAGCTTATACAATTCCGGTGGGGATAGAAGTCTCAACTTTGCGTACAGAGATCACAGAAGCGATTACCTTTAGCACAGATTCTCCTTTAATCATCGGCAAACCTTATCTAGAACACTTTTTAACTAGCCAAACTGTTGAAGAAATTCCTCAATCTTTCCGAGTCAGAGTGATGAATCAGTGGACTCGTCAACCTGACGGCTATTGGGAAGGTAGCGAGCAATCTGTATTTGAGGAGCAACCTGAGTTTGGTAACTGCTTTTACCTAGTGATTAATTCTGATGACCCTTTAGATGGTAATGTCTTAGCAATCACCTTTACAGGTCCGACTGCTACGCCAACTGGGATTAACCCCAATCAACCACCCCGTCGCTGGGAAGCTTGGGATGGAGAACAATGGCGATCGGTTTTATTGCGCGAAGCAGATGATCTGACTCGCGGCTTCAGTTTTTATGAAATGGCTCAACAAGGTCGCAATCCTGAGCAAGGAGCAGATGTAGTTCTGCATTTACCTCCAAATTGGCCTGTAACCAACTTTACTACTTACCGAGGTCGCTGGTTGCGCTGTGTCTTGACGACTCCAGAAGAAAATCAATCAGGTTATAATCGCTCACCACGAATTACTAGTTTAGGGGTGCAGGCGATTGGTGGTGCGGTTCGCGCAAGTCAAAGCACACTAATTTCAGATGAACGCTTGGGAATTAGTAATGGTAAACCAGGTCAGACTTATCAACTACAATCGGCACCTGTTCTAGAACGCCGAGAAAATGAGGAATATATCATCGTCACTCCTCTCGGTGGCTTGCCGCAAAGGTGGGTTGAGGTAAGAGATTTTGCCGACTCAGGACCCCAAGACCGTCACTATACTATTGATTCACTCACTGGTACAGTTCAGTTTGGACCCTTGATTCGTGAACCCGGTCAAATTAAACGACAAACGCAAGTTCGCTCCCATTTACAGCAACCAAGACAGCAACTCAGAACAGAAGACACATCAGTTCAAGTTACTGATATTGACACCCTTGAACATCAATATGGAGCGGTTCCTGCAAGTGGCTCAGAAATTAAAATGGTTCTTTATCGTATAGGAGGTGGTAGACAGGGTAATGTTAAGGCTGGCACACTCCAGTTTTTGAAGTCTGGCGTTCCTTTTGTTGCCAGAGTCATCAACCATAAAGCAGCGATCAATGGTAGTGATGGAGAATCTTTGGAGCAAGCTGTAATTAGGGCACCGTCCATACTACGCACCCGCGATCGCGCCGTTACTGCTGAGGACTTTGAAGTTTTGACGCAAGCAGCTGGTGCTGGGGCGATCGCTCGCGTTCGCTGTTTGCCAGTGACGGCTGAAACTCAAGCCGGTACGGTTAGTTTAGTTATTGTCCCTCAGACAAATACTATGGCGATCGCACAAGGGGAAGGTATATCTCCAGAAGAACTTAGCCTCAGTCTGGCACTGCAAGACCAAGTTCGGCAATATTTAGATGAAAGACGGTTATTAGGAATACAAGTACAACTGCAAGAACCGGAATACATTGGTGTTTCCATTCAGACCCAAATTTCTCTAGAACCAGCTTATGAAAATACCTTGGCGCGAGAGGAGATTCTCCGCAACGTTCGGGTTTCTTTGTATAAATATTTAAATCCCTTGACTGGAGGACTAGACGGTAAAGGGTGGCCTTTTGGAAGACCCGTTTATCAATCAGATATTGTCGCATTACTGCAACAAACTCAGGGAGTGCGTTATTTAGGAGCAGTTTTGTTATTTCCGATTCGCAAGCAGCAGGGAATTTGGCGGCGACAATCCGCATCAGAACCTTTGATTGACCCAGGTGCAAACGGTTTGATATGTTCTTGGGCTGATCCGGTTTTGCGATCGAGTCATGTTATCGATATCATCAGTAGCTAAGGGAAAATAGTATGGTTCAAAGTCGTTCTAGCCCAGCTGTACGCGTTCTATTAACTCCCATGCAAATTCCTGAAGCTTTACCCGTCTCTAATTTGACATTTGGCATTTCAGAAAGCATGGATGTGGCTGGCACTCATTTGCTCTTGCATCCGGGAGAGCCAAGCGAGATGATTGTGCAAGTGCAAAACTTGGAAAGACGCCCCTTACGGATGAGTTTGAGAGTTGAAGGCGATTTTCCTAGTAGTTGGTGTCAAATTGGTACAGAGGGTAGCGAGCTAGTTCCTGGTTCCAAGATGGATGCTGTGCTTTATTTTCAAATACCGGCGACATTTTTTGAAGAACAGCAAGCGATCGTTGCGGGAAGAACAGATAAATTAACTCTTAACTTTCGCTGCATAGTTTCTGTATACATTGACGAAAATACAGACACTGAAGAAATTCAGCAACAAGAATTTGGTTTATACATACGTCCCTATAGTAACTACATGGAGTTTTTACCAGTTTTATATCGGGAAGTAGACTATATTGGTCGCTTCATGAAGATTTTTGAACAAGCTTTTCAACCTGCGATCGATAGTTTCCATGTCATGTGGGCAAACTTAGATCCGTTGACTTCCTCACAGGCACTATTACCTTTTTTGGCTCATTGGGTTGGTTGGCCTATAGATTCGATTTGGAATCTCAACCAACAGCGACGTTTAATTCGCCGTGCAGTAGAACTTTATTGCTGGCGCGGAACCCGTAAAGGTTTGCGTCTTTACTTGCATCTATATACAGGTTTACCTTTAGATGAGCAACATATTAGCATCACAGAACCTTTTGGTCAGAGTTTTATACTTGGGGAAGCAAAACTAGGCGCAGCAGTGCTAGCAGGTGGGCGACCATTTCACTTTGTTGTGTGTTTGCGTCCAGACCGTCCTAATAGTATCCATGAAGAATTAATCCGACAAATCATAGAACAAGAAAAACCTGCTTATTGCACTTATGAATTATTGATAGAAAATCCCCAAAGTTAAAATTTTACATTTTATATTTAATGAAAAAAGCTTTAGAAAAATGAACAGCAGGGTTACGTAGCTCTGCCGAAGTATTGATTATGACTCCTGAATTCTGAATTCTTCTTCAATAAAAATTGGAGCAAGAAACTTCTATTTATTTATGATTATATTTTTATAGGACTTACGCAAAATATCTCTGAAACTCTGATTTCTCCGTGTACTCTGCGCCTCTGCGGTTCGTTATTCCGTAACTCGTGCGTAAGTCCTATTTTAGAAAAAATCAATATTGAAAATTTTTTAGCCCTTTAGCTCTAAAACCGAATGGCACTAAGAAAAGATATAGCCCATACCCTGACTGGTTCCCAGCCTCTAGGCTGGGAATCCATTCTGGGAGGCTCCGCCTCCAGTAGCTTGACGAGAGGCAGAGCCTCTTTGAATACATTCCCAGCCTGGAGGCTGGGAACGAGGCGACACAAGCCTTTGGGCTTTTCTTAGTGCCATTCAGATCTAAAACCAATATAAAATCCAAAATCCAAAATCCAAAATCGTATGACACATCCTTTTCCACCACCCTCCATCCAACCCTTTGAACGACTTAAACCAACAGATGGTTTACTCATAGATGCTAAACTTTGGAGCAAAGCACACGATTACCATCACAGAAAGCAAAATGTTCATTATCAATGCTTAAACCAACCAGGAATTGCCTGTGGTTTGGGCATCAGAGTTATTCCTGCTCCCCGTAAAACAGAAGCTAAATATCGTGATGGACGATGGGTGCAAATTCAGCCTGGTATAGCAATTGATGTAGCCGGCAATCTGATTGTTGTGCCTCAGTCTTATGACTTTCCCGTTGATTTAGAAGTCGCAAAGACCGACCCGATTATGGTCTACTTAATAGTAACTTACGTAGATCCCAACGAACTGCGAAACGAGCAACAGAAAAATATTGTTCAAGAAACCTACCGATTTGACCAAAAAAATTCTACACCAGAAAGTTTAGAAATAGAACTTTGTCGGATACTCCTACAACCAGGAAAAAGTACGATTACCCAGCCGACGGATGTTTTCTTTCCTGGTTACAACAATATTGATTTATCGTGCCGACGTACAGCACAAGCACGTCCCCAAGCAATTGTACGTATGGCGCAAGTAAATCATAGCGATGGTGAATCCGATCGCAACTTTTTTAATTTATCTTACTTGATGCAATCCGTAGAACCACTGTACTCATTTTTGCAAGGGGCTGATGAAGTCGGTCAAGTCAGTTTACAGGAAAATATCCAAGAATATGACCTCTTATACCTTACGGGAAAACAAGCATTATCTCTAAATAATCCCGAATTTGAATCCTTAAAAAATTACTTAAACAGTGGTGGAGTGCTTGTAGTTGATGCACCTGCTGACGCTACAGAACTGATTGAAAGTACTCAAGCCTTGGCTATTAAGTTAGAAAGCCCCTTGAAACCTTTAGAAGAATCGCGAAGACATCCTTTAAGGACACGACCTTTTTTATTTGCTGCTTTGCCGACAATCAATCAACACCTGATTCGAGTTTCAATTGGGGGAGGAATTATTTTAGTGGTTGGTGACTTAGCAGCAGCTTGGGGATTGGATAGAGAATTGAGTTTACCCAGACTTGTGATTCGCACTGCTCAAGAATTAGGAATTAATATTCTTCACTACGCTTGGAAACGACGACAGTTGATTGGTTTGCAGCAGGAGGATTCTTCAGCGCAGTGGTAAATGCTCTATTATCGTTGCACTAAACTAAAAGTAAAAAGACTTATACCATAAGCATGAGCGCTGATTTGGTGATAGTAGCCTTATTTCCGCTTTTTTGTAATAGGTAAGGTTAAGGATGAACGCAGCAGCAACAAGCAATGGGGAAATTAATAATCATGCCTATCTGATAGCATATCTCGATCAACTTCGAGATATTTTGGTGCAGCACGCCGATCCGAATTTGCTGGAGGATGAATTTAAACTTGGGGAGAACTTAAGTGCAGATTCTACAAAGCCACCTGCTGAAGCATCTGCTTTAGAAAGACTTTGCACCATTTTTGCCTTGAGTGATTTTGAGCGGAATTTGTTGCTGTTATGTGCAGGTATGGAACTGGATGCTAGTTTTGCAGTACTTTGTGCTGCTGCTTGCGGAAATAAACAACATACCTATCCCACTTTCGGTTTGGCGATGACAGTGTTAGAAAGTCTACATTGGAGCGCCTTCACTCCCGCAGGAACGCTACGCAGGTGGCGGTTAATTGAGGTGGGAAGCGGAAGTGAACTCATGAGTAGCCCTCTCAGAATTGATGAGCGCATACTGCATTATTTAATCGGCATACAACATCTCGATCAGCGCCTGTTGGGAATGGTAGAGCCTGTGCAGGTGACGGAGGAATTAGTGCCTTCTCAGTTGCAGCTGATGCAGAAAATGGTAGCTGCTTGGTGCGTGGAAATTAATGATTACCTGAAGTTGCCAATCTTGCAATTATGTGGTAATGAAGTGGCAAGCAAACGCCCGATCGCAGCTTTGGCTTGTCAGTATTTAGGGCTGAATTTATATACAATTGCGGCACACAGCATACCAACAACTTCTAGTGACATCAACCAGTTTAAGCTACTTTGGGAGCGAGAAGTCGCATTAGCCAGCAGCGTTTTGTTGATTGACTGTGATGATTTAGAAGCAACAGATACGGCTAGGGAGGGAGCGATCGCCTATTTGAGCGAATGCCTTCGTTCTCCGATAATTATTACTACTAGCGATCGCAAACGAGCGCGATTAAGACCATTGCTCATTTTTGACATTGCCCGCCCCACAACAAAGGAACAGTATGGTGTCTGGGAGGCAGCGTTAGGAACAAATGCTCAATCTTTGAACGTTAAAGTCGAGAATTTTGTATCTCAATTTAATCTCAGTACACCCGTAATTCAAGCCGCTTGTTCTCAAGTTCGCGTCGAGTGGCAGCAGACACAGCATTCAAAAGCGACAGTAGATTTTCAGTATCTGCTTTGGGATACTTGCCGCGCTCAAGCCCGTCCCAAGTTGGATGATTTGGCACAACGGATTGATTCAATCGCGGACTGGGAAGATTTGGTCTTGCCAGAAGCTCAGATACAAGTCCTGAAAGATGTTGTTACCCATGTCAAGCAACGGACTAAGGTGTACGAACTCTGGGGATTTGGTAATAAAAGTAATCGGGGACTGGGGATAAGCTCTCTGTTTGCTGGTGTGAGCGGTACTGGTAAGACGATGGCGGCGGAGGTGTTGGCGCAGGAGTTGCGACTGGATTTATACCGCATTGATTTAAGTGCAGTGGTGAGCAAGTATATTGGGGAAACGGAAAAAAATCTGGGTCGGGTATTTGATGCGGCAGAGTCCGGCGGCGTAGTATTACTTTTTGATGAGGCGGATGCATTGTTTGGCAAGCGTACTGATGTCAAAGATTCTCATGACCGCCATGCCAATGTCGAGGTAAGTTATCTACTGCAACGTATGGAATCTTATCGAGGGCTATCAGTATTAACAACTAACCTCAAGAGTTCATTGGATCAGGCCTTTCTCCGGCGTATCCGGTTTATTGTGCAGTTCCCGTTTCCAGATTCAACTCAACGGGCGGAGATTTGGCGGAGAATTTTTCCGAAAGCGGCGCCAACAGAAGGTTTAGAATACCAGAAGTTGGGACAACTGAATGTAGCCGGGGGCAATATCCGTAGTATTGCCATGAATGCAGCATTTCTGGCGGCTGATGCAGATGAAGCGGTGACGATGAAGCACATATTACAGGCTGCAAAGAGCGAGTATATCAAGTTAGAGCGAACGCTGACGGATACTGAGGTCAAGGGGTGGGTTTGACAATTTTGGATTTGAGATTTTGGATTTTGGATTGAAAACTTTTAATTTGGGATAGTGATAAATATGTAGTGCTGCTTTGCATTAGCTTGAGAACATTTTATCGAAACAGAATTCAGGAGTCAGAATTCAGAATGAATTTTGACCGAAAAGCGGATGAATAGACTCTTTTTAGCAGGGCTATTTCATTCTCATCTAGTCCGCCTCAGAATAAATTCTGAGTCTAATAGCGAAAGTCATCTAAAGACGACTAAGAAAAGGTTATAGGTTATAGTCAGTTTTAACGGACTTTAGCTATTAGCCCTGAACTTCAGTTCTGGGCGGTTTCTGTCTAGAATGAAATAGCCCTGCTCTTTTTAGACCCCCACCAAATCTACGATTTGGTGGTCTTCAATCAGTGGCCGGTCGGAATCCCCGACTGATGGTTACGTAGCTCTGCCGAAGTATTGATTCTGACTCCTGAATTCTGACTTCTGAATTCTGACTCCTGAATTCTTCTTCAAAAGTGGTTGTTTAGCTAAATTCTCTAAATCTACGGATTTAAGCAAATTCATCCACTCCACCGCTAAAGTTCGATCTTCAGGTTTGGCAAGACGCAATTCAGCCAGAGTAGTCAAAGCATCGTACCAAATGCCATTCTCAGCATAAAGCTTTACCCGTTGCTGAGGAGTTGCTTGCTTCGAGATATCTACTAATTTAGGATTTAGATTCACCCGTTGCACCCATCCTTCCACATACTCCTGCTCTGGAGGTTGTTGGGGATTGCAATTGATTTGAATCTTGAAAAACCAGTGATACATCTTGTTTACTTCCAATGGGGGAGTAGTTGCGTTTAAGCGAATACTAATAATTCCTGGCTCTTCTGGTTTTGTTAGATAAAGAGTTTGACTTAGTTTAGCTGACTCATCTTGGAGAACAAACTCAATGGAATGAATTGTAGATTTTTTATAGGGAACAAAAAACCAAAAAGTTGGATGTTTCTCGGTCGTCAAGCCCCAAACTGTAGTAACAGGAACTGCTTCTGTTTCTTCTCGCTTGAGTGTCTGTTTGTATACAGGTACAAGTGCAATGATCGACTGATTACTAACACCACAGCCACGACTTGCAGCACCGCCGCGATCGCCTGCTGCACCCCTGTCTGGAGGAGGTGGAGGCGAAAATCTAACGCGACTTGCAGCGGCTCCGCGATCGGTTGGTTCACCCCTGTCTGGAGGAGGTGGAGCAGGTGAATATGCCACAGGAATGGCAGCAGATGGTGTCATCCAAATCATTGGAGAAGAGCCGATAATTCCCAACCAAGCCATCCCGACGAATGCAGCGATTAATTGTATTTTTGTGCAATAGTTTTTCATAGAAAATTAGGAGTTACACAATTTGGGATTCTGGATTATGCAAAATTTATACAGCAATACTTTTCAATATTAATTTTTAAATTTTATGTTTAAGTAAGTTGTAACTATTAAAATATTACCTCCTAAAGCCAACATAGCAGGAATGAGGGGAACCCAACAACTATATGCAATAAAAAATATAAAACAGCTACCGTATAAACTTGTAAAAGCTATCCCTGCTGCCAAGCTTAAGTAAGTGAATCGGTGCAGATAAGCAGTAAGCAAACCGCCTACAAAAGACCAGCCCCAAATCCAAATTACTTCACTCCAAAGTGGCCAAGTCCACAACAGAGGTTTTCCGTCCAAAGCAGCACTGAGCAGTTGACTGACCATCTCGGCTTGTAAAAATACTCCTGGTATTGGCTGTAATTTCCCTTGAGGACTGGTGTAGGGAGTTAGCCAGTAATCACCAAAAGTTTCTGCTGTTGTGCCAATAATGACTATCCTGCCTTTGACTGCATTGGCATTTAGCTTACCCGTTAACACTTGTCCCAAAGTAATGTGTGGTGCGATCGCATCTGGGGAACCAGAGAAGCGATAATTTAACAAAATTTGGTGTCCAAAAGCGTCAATCCCTTGATAACCTCCGGCATGAGCTTCTATTGGTTTAAATCCCTGCTTCCCTAATTGCCACGCGCCATCAGGGGTAAATTGCAACTGAATTCCCTTGGTGTACAGGTAACGCAATGCAAGTTGAACACTCAGGGCATAGGAGGCAGTACAAGGAGATGAGGGTGAGGCAGTTAACGCTAACAGATGGCGACGCACGACATTATCTGAATCTACGGCAATATCGCTAAAACCTAGACCCTTTGGAGAAACTTCTGGTGGTGGTTTCACACCTGGTTTTCCGGCTTGGGAATCGCTGAGTTGACACACCCCCACAAAGCGATCGCTTTTTCGCATTCGTTCTGCCAATGCTGGATAATCCTTACCCACTGGATAATCTCGGTATATATCCAAACCAATAACTTGTGCTTGATATGTCTCTAATTTTTCTAAAAGTTGAGCAAGTGATTTGTCTGACAAGGAACCTTGAGGTTTTTCCTGTTTTTGCGCCTGCACATCTTCTTCAGTCACAGTGACAATCAATAGGCGTGAGTCTGGTTTCTCAGCAGGACGCAAGCGTAACATTTGGTCAAACGCACTTAATTCTAATGGTTGCATCACACCCAAATACCTTACCCCTGTTAATATTCCAGTCATTACCATGCTCGTCAGTAAGAGCAATGAAAAACCAAGCCGATTTGTGATTCTTTTAACAGCCGTGGTTTTAGACAAAGATGTGGGAAGATTGGGTGTATTTCTAAATAATTCCCCCCAATTCAACGGCATCTCTGCGGGATTTTGACAGATCACAGGCAACCATGTCGCGCAGGGAAATTGATTTTCTAGTCCCTGTAACCTTTCTCGTGCTTCCCTCACAGCTAAATACAACGAGTTTCCCCCCGCGAAGGCTTCCAAAAAATACTTTAAAAACTGCTGCGCCACCCGATCGGGTACAGGCTCTCGCATCACGATGATTTCGGGAATCTGCAAAGAAGCAAACTCCCGTGCCAATCCCAAGCCATCACAGGAATTGAAAATCGCCAGTTGTAGTCCTCGTTCCACTGCCTTTTTCAGGGCATACTTTAACTGGCTAATTGTGAGACTTTCAGTTTGATTGATGTAGATTTTTCCGATTTCATTCGTTTCCTGAGTAGAACTGTGTCCGGCAAAAAATAGAATCTGCCAATGCTGCTCCCATAGCTGCTCAGTCAGGTCTTGGCATTGTGGTTCAACTAAAAAAGTGATGTCTGTATTCGGTAACAAATTAAGTAGCGCCTGGTCTGCTTTGGTATCAATTCCTTGACTGTTACCCAAAATCGCTAAGATTTTTACTTTGTCGTATGTGGTTGCGGTTCGGTTGACTTGTTCGTAGGCGGGAGCGCTCAGGGCTATTTCCGCCTGGGGATAGCGTTCCAGCAAATCCCAAAGATGCCAGGGGAGTTTCTGTAATCGGAGGTCTTTAGTTTGTAAAAGCACACGGATATTATCCGCAAGCCTGAGTTTTTCCAACCATTTCTCGCGGATAGGACGAAAGGAATCGGCAGCAAGCCAAGTATTAAAACGTATTTTAAATTCCTCACTCACCTGCTGGCAGTCTTCTAGGCTGGCGGCTTGCTTAAGTTCCTTGGGTAAACCAATAGGACGAGATGGCAACCTTAAATTACGATAAATAGATTGCCAACGATAATAATCGCGGAGAATTTCTGGGTTGGGGGGAAGCGCACCCATAATTTCCACACTAGGGCGGACATTTTCATCGCCAATCTGTAGCGTCACCGGAAACCCTTGTTCAAAGTTTCCTTCTCCTAACTTTAAGATGACTAACTTGCCCACAGTGAGTTCTCCACAGATGATGAGTTGTATCTATTATCTCGGTTGCTAAAGTTCTTTTCCTTCTTCCTTTGCGCTCTTTGCGACGGCAGTCGCTCATGGGGGAGACCCCCAAGACCGCGCTGCCTCTCCTTTGCGGTTCGTTCCTTTACCCTTCAAACTTAGCTTGACAGACTACTAGAAAGTCCGATTAAAACCGCAAAATCTCTCGGTCATAATCTTCAGGTGCGGGTTCTATTTCCCAAACTAATCCCTCTCCTAGTTCCAAAATTACTTCCAAATACAACATATCTACAGGAGTTGTTGCTGCATCTTCATTATTCTCAAAAGCTTGTAAGTCTTCCGTTAGTAGCCGAAGCTTAAACCCAGCAGGAATTTGACCACTAGGAGTTGCACTTCGCAATTCAAAGCGCCAAACATATTCCTCAGAAGCGCTTTTTGGGAAAATACGTAACTCGTATGTATGCTCTGCAACTATTATTTGCCGAGACAAGCCTAAGAATGGTTCTGCACTCCGCATTCCTGTAGACACGACGAATTCTCTTTTTTCCCATCCCCACTGTTGAGCTAAATTGCCTACTCCTGTCTGCAACCATTGCGGAATTGACCACTGGATGAGTAAACCCTGACGCAGTTCATACAATTTTTTACGCCAACCGCTATGTGCCAGGAGCGCACCCCATAGTGAAAAGGGAACTGCCAAACGCGGGAATTTCACATTGGGATTACCCAACCTTTCTAAGAGGTTTTCTGCCTGGGTTTTGGCAATCGGAGTTAAAGGTGTAATCTCGGCGCGTAAGGCTTCTGGATCATTAAGTTGGCGTGTAACCCATAACACATTGATATCTGCAATTAAATCTTCAGTTTCCAAGCTGTAAGTACGATCGCCAGCATCATAAACCCCTTTTGTTTTCAGAATTTGATGGGTTGTGTAGCCAAAAATCTTCATCCAGCCATCATCGGGATTGACCTGTACTGCTATGTAGTAGTCAGCAACCCACTCTGGTATATCTACCCATTCTTGCGGTACGCGCAACTCATCGTCATCTATAGCGAGGGTGGGAATTAATACAAGGCGATCGCAATCAAAATTAATAGCTGTACCATTGACTACTTCCCAAAAACTCGGTAATGCCGCACTGTTGGGATAAACCCTGGCGGTGGGAGCAATTTCCTGTTTGAACCAAGGCAAAAATGCTTGCAAGCAAATTTGATTTATCCACCCACGTTGACAAGCACCAGCTGTTGAGTATGGTTGTTCTTGCTCCTCTGGAGATTGGGGAATTTCTAAATATAACTGCCGTGAGTCAATAATGAATGGGGGAGGTGCGTTAAACATAATTTTAGAATGGCTCCATATTAAAAATGAATGGGAAATAGGGATTTTTTCGCCCACCCTACTCTACGAGACGCTACGCGTAGCAAGATCCCGTTCGCCTCTGGAGTCCCGTAGGGAAGGGTACGGCAGAGCTACGGGCATCGCAAGGGGCGAGGCTTAAAACCAAGTTTTCTATCTCTAGTTTTCTCTTCTGTTCCCCACTCCCTACTCCCTACTCCCTACTCCCGCCCCGAAGGTATGGCTATATTGGACTTTGAGCCATTCCTCTAAGCTTGTGTTTATAGCATCTATTACGTCGGATTTATGAGAAATATGCAAGGTGTTTTGACTCCACTGCGTTAAAGTCAGCAGCAATGACTTTTTAATGCTGCTAAGGCGACGGGAAACAGTATATTGCTTAATTTCTAACTGTGCAGCAACTTCTGTTTGAGTCAGCTGCTGACCGTAGTAAGCTTGTAGTAGTTGTTGTGACTTTGCATCCATTGCAGCGATCGCTTGCTGCAAAACTTGGTTTAACTGAGCTTGCTGATTTCGTGCATTCGCAGCTTCTTCCTGCTCAATAATTTCCGTTAGTAAAGATGTTTGCAAATTTGCAGGCAATATCTCTAATAAATTACCATCATCTTCTTTGAGGGGAGCGTCTGCGGAAACAATCTTAGGATAGAGGAAGGTACGAGCAGCTTTAGCAGAAGATAATACCCAGCTTTCTATGGTTTGCTGGTTGACTGCGGCAGTGGGTGAACTCAATCGGCTTAAACGTTCTGTATTATAAAGATTAGTAATAGCCTCCCAAGTCAGAGCATCTGGTTTGGTAAGCTGGCGAATTTTTGTATTGTCACCTGTGTAGAGTTCCTTAAAGCATTCCCAGGCTAAAAGATAACTCTCGATGCTTTGAGCGTTAAATCCGGCATTTTGTAATGACTGCACTAGTCGTTTGCGGCTGAGTTTATGTAATAATGCCCAGTCTGAGCAAATGTTTGCTTCCCGACGTAAGCGGAGTACATCCTTGAGAATCGATTCAAAAGCTAATTCTGCATAGGCTTTTAAATGTGAACTGTATTGAGGATTGAAAGTTTTGAGGATTTTGTTAATATGAGCGATCGCCATCTGAAAACAGTCTGCTAGAGACGATTGTGTGGCAAAGTTGAGGGCGAATTTTCTTGCAGTCCAATAGCACACCTCTTGTAAATAAGCAGAAAGATGTGCGATCGCCACAGTACTAGATTCATTATGCCAAACTTTATACCAGTAAACAGCCCAAAAGGTATCTGATTTCTCAGTTGACGACTCCTCCAGGCAAACTTTCATACTGCGTCGCAGTTTGGCATCTTTTGCCCAACCACTAAATTGGTCTGCCTCAAATTGCACAAATGTAGAAAAGATTTCAACAATGCCCTGTCGGGGTTGCATGGAATATTTGCCGTTGTTTGAAGATAGCTAATCTCAATTATACAGCGATACAGCCAAAAGCTAATTCCTTACTGCATAAGGATTTTACAGATTTTTCCCAACTTTTCTATTCTCAATGCATAAAAACTAAAAGTAATCGTAAAGAGTGATATGCAAAGAAGTTCATTTAGTAAGTATCACAAAAAAGATGGATCCTTTACTACCAAACGTACAGCTGGATACAGGTACTATCAGTTTTAATAATGGAGTTCCAGTAGGAGGCTATGCTCACCTGAGTTTGTTTCCAGATGGAAGTTATAGCTTTACAGGTCATTTCCATGATAGTGGCGCTACTAGCTATAATACATCACTTGTTTTTGCACTTAAAGATGACTTAGATGGTTCAGTTTTTACGTTCTCGCATACGGGGCGAACTCATGGCACTTTTGAGGCTGGTTCTAGAAATGATGATTGGGGTGTATCCGGTACTAATCCAGCGCTAGCTGCTGCTTGGGGCGGAATATCGAGTAACTACAATTGGTCTTGGAATGCTGGGGCAAATCTCGATTTAACGAGTATATTTGATGGAGCAATTAAGGCAGTAGGTTTCGCTGGAGCGGTAATTGCTATTGTTTGATATATATAGCAATCCTAAATCATTCGTGAGAAAGAAAATCGCTGAAATACTTATAGATACGAACTTTCTGGCTACGTATTTTCTCACGTTTCAATTGCGATTGCTATAGCTGTTTTTCAGGACTTACGCAACTGTCATTAGTGACTAAGCTTTTGGGCGATCCATATTTTTCAAATTGGTAGAACTTTCCAGAAATAGCCCAATACTCACAAGTCTAGGTTTAACAAACTAAATATCATCTCTAGTCGGGGAGAAAACCCCGACTTCTTTTTTTCCCTTACCATTCGTCTTGAAAATGAAATACCAAATAGTTCTACAACACAGTGAAAAAGACTGTGTGCAGCGTTCCTAGCAACCATTGCCAAACACCACGGACGCACCTTTACCCTCAAATTGTACAAAGGTAGAAAGATTTCAACAATGCCCTGTCGGGGTTGCATGGAATATTTGCCGTTGTTTGAACCATAGCTGCTCTCAATTATACAGCCATACAGCCAAAAGCTAATTCTTTGCTGCGTAAGGATTTTACAGATTTTTCAAAAATTTTTCTGATCCAAGTGCATAAAAACTAAAAGCCGTCGTAAAAAGTGATATGCAGAGAGATTCACCAAGTAAGCACTACAAAAAATGTGCAAATAAGGTGAATTAAAATTTATCCACTTCTCTCTGTTTGGTGACTTTTTAATTGAAATTAAAACTTAATTACAGAGTCATTGAGCCAACTTTGATTTTGAACCTCGAAGTAACAAATCTATCTGGAAAAATTCCTTCAGGAAATTCCAGTCAATTACAATCAAGGAGAAAAACAATGTCAAATATCGACAATATCACTTCTAACAATTCTGTTGTTGCTCAAGAACAACTGTTCACCGAATTAACTCTCGATGAAGGAGCAATGATTGAGGGAGGACAGTTTACAGTTTTAATTAGAGATGTCGGTCCAGCTAAGGCCAGCGTGCCTCCCCAAGGAGGTTTCCATGCTCTGGCCCTTACAGCCAACCCGACAGATCTTCAAATAACAAATGGCACTAACTACAATTTGTCCTATGACTTAGCCTTTGATGCTTCTAATGCTGGCAGTAATCTTTCCATTGCACCAGGGCAAGTTTCAGATTTTCTAGGTCGAGATCCAATAGCTACAGCAAGTTGGGATCTTGATCTACTGACGCCAGGGGTACAAAATAGGACTCAGGATCTAGCACCAGGAAGGAGATATGAATTTTACGAAGTCTAACTGAACTGGTTGTCTGACATCCTAAAGAGTCCCTACTCAGTCAGACCTAATAGTAAAGAGTGGGGTGAATCGCAGATCGGTGCGTCTTGAGGGACTGCCAAGCGATCGCTCTTACCAACTACTTTTTACTTTTGACTACACCCCCAAGCAGTCAAACGTCTGAATGGAAAAACTAAACACTGAATACAGTCGGGTCACAAGACCCGATTGTATTTTCTCGCCAATCATCACACCAGAAGATGAAATACCAGATAGTCCTCCAACACAGTGAAGAAGACTGCGGGGCAGCGTCCCTAGCAACCATTGCCAAACACCACGGACGCACCTTTACCCTCAAATTGCACAAAGGTAGAAAAGATTTCAACAATGCCCTGTCGGGGTTGCATGGAATATTTGCCGTTGTTTGAACCATAGCTGCTCTCAATTATACAGCCAAAAGCTAAATCCTTACTGCATAAGGATTTTACAGATTTTTCAAAATTTTTCTGATCCAAGTGCATAAAAACTAAAAGCCGTCGTAAAGAGTGATATGCAGAGAGATTCACCTACTAAGTACTAAAAAAAGGTGCAAACAAGGTGAATTAAACTTTATCGAGTTATCTCTGTATGGGGCATTTAATTAGTGCCTAATTGGTGAATTTTACTTGGAATTAAAACTTAATTCCAGAGTGATTGAGCCAACTTTGATTTTGAACCTCGAAGTAACAAATCTATCTGGAAAAATTCCTTCAGGAAATTCCAGTCAATTACAATCAAGGAGAAAAACAATGTCAAATATCGACAATATCACTTCTAACAATTCTGTTGTTGGTCAAGAACAACTGTTCACCGAATTAACTCTCGAAGAAGGAGCAGTGATCGAAGGTGGTCTTACCTACGATCTCAGTAATAAATTGACTACTCCCGTCAACTACAATATTGACGGAGTAAGTGACGTTTTGAACCCTGGCGGTGATAAGCTATATACTTCCTCTACACCACCAATTGTTAACTTCGACTCACAGATTGGATCTGGCTATGTTCCAGTTAGCCAAACACTAGTTCCAGATCCAGGAAAAAATGTTTTTGATGTTGCTCCCGGCAATACTTTAGTCTTAACTCAATCTAGTATTTTTGGTGGTCCTCCGGTTGGAAATGATCAGGGAGCTTTCCTCGCAGGCAAAGTGTAATGACATTTTACTGCCTCAGCCAAGCAGTGAAAGGTCGAATATGACAAGCTAAATGCTCAATCAAGTCGGGTCAAATGACCCGACTGTATTTTTTCACTCAGTATTAATTAATTGCACCTGAAAATGAAATACCAAATAGTCCTTCAACACAGTGAAGAAGACTGTGGTGCAGCAAGTCTAGCCACCATTGCCAAACACTACGGACGCACATTTACCCTCAAATTGCACAAAGGTAGAAAAGATTTCAACAATGCCATGTCGGGGTTGCATGGAATACTTGCCGTTGTTTGAAGATAGCTGATTTCGATTATACAGCGATACAGCCAAAAGCTAATTCCTTGCTGTATAAGGATTTTACAGATTTTTCAAAAATTTTTCTGATCCAAGTGCATAAAAACTAAAAGCCGTCGTAAAGAGTGATATGCAGAGAGATTCACCTACTAAGTACTAAAAAAGGTGCAAACAAGGTGAATTAAACTTTATCGAGTTATCTCTGTATGGGGCATTTAATTAGTGCCTAATTGGTGACTTTTACTTGGAATTAAAACTTAATTCCAGAGTCATTGAGCCAACTTTGATTTTGAACCTCGAAGTAACAAGTTTATCTGGTAAAAATTTATTTACATAACTTCCAGTCAATTACAATCAAGGAGAAAAAGAATGTCAAATATCGACAAGATCACTTCTACTTCTAACTATTCTGTTGTTGATCAAGAACAACTGTTCACCGAATTAACTCTCGAAGAAGGAGCCGTGATCGAAGGTGGTTTTACCTACGATCTCAGCAATAATTCGGGTATTGGCATCAACTACAATATTAACGGAAAAAGTGCCTTTTTGAAGCCTGGTGATCAAAAGCAATATTTTTACTGTACAGCACCAACTGTTAGCTTCGACTCACAGATTGGACCTGGCTATGTTCTAGTTTTCCAACAACTAGTTTCAGATCCAGGACAAAATGTTTTTGATGTTGTAAATGGCAATACTTTAGTCTTAACTCAATCTAGTATTTTTGGTGGTCCTCCGGTTTCACCTCCGGCTTCAATTGATCGGATTGTCCACCCCCTATTCTAAGCGCAATGACTTTTTACTGCCTCAGCCAAGCAGTCAAAAGTCGAATATGACAAGCTAAATGCTCAATCAAGTCGGGTCAAATGACCAGACTGTATTTTTTCACTCAGTATTAATTAATTGCACCTGAAAATGAAATACCAAATAGTCCTTCAACACAGTGAAGAAGACTGTGGTGCAGCAAGTCTAGCCACCATTGCCAAACACTACGGGCGCACATTTACCCTCAACCGTGTCCGGGAAGCCGTAGGCACTGGTTCCAGAGGAACATCCTTGCTGGGATTGAAGCGAGGAGCGGAAGTACTAGGATTCAATGCTCGCCAAGTTAAAGCCACTCCCCAACTAATCGACCAATTACACCAAATATCCCTACCAGTCATTATTCACTGGAAGGGCTACCACTGGGTAGTTTTATACGGGCAAAAAGGTAAGAAATATGTCATCGCTGACCCTGGTATTGGTATCCGTTATCTTACCCGCCAGGAGTTAGTTGCAGGTTGGGGTAATGGCGTGATGTTACTGCTAACTCCTGATGAAAGCCGCTTTTATCAACAAGAGTCAGATAAAATTGGCGGTCTTGGGCGTTATATGCAACGGGTTTGGCCCTATCGCTTTATTCTCGCTCAAGCGATCGCGATTAACATCGCTATTGGACTGCTTTCTTTAGCATCTCCCTTCATGATGCAACTGCTCACCGATGATGTGTTAGTACGAGGTGATACCCAACTACTAACTACTGTGGCAATTGGCGTTATTACCATGAACTTAATTAGAAGCGCCATTAGTTTAGTACAATCTCATCTCATCGGTCACTTTGGTCAAAAATTGCAATTAGGACTAATCCTCGAATACGGACGCAAACTCTTACATTTACCCCTCTCCTACTTTGAAGGACGACGCAGTGGGGAAGTTGTCAGCCGCATTTCTGATGTTAAGTCCATCAATAACTTAGTTTCCCAAATTGTCCTCGGATTACCCAGTCAATTTTTTATCGCTGTAATTTCCTTGGGCATTATGCTCTTTTACAGTTGGGAACTAACTCTAGCTTCCATAGTTGCATTTATTATTGTCACGGCTGTTAACTTGCTTTTCTTACCAGCAATGCGCCAGAAAACCCGCAATATGATTGTTTCTGGTACAGAAAACCAAGGCTTTTTGGTGGAAACATTTCGCGGTGTCCAAGTATTAAAAACTACCCAAGCCACTCCCCAAGCTTGGGAAGAATACCAAGGGAATTATGGTCGTCTTGCCAACTTGGGCTGGAGTGTGATGAAACTGGGACTTTACAGCAGTACAATTACTGGCGTTCTTTCCACTTTCATTAGTATTGGCATCCTCTGGATGGGTAGCTATTTAGTCATTAATCGCACCTTAACAATCGGTCAATTGATGGCATATAACGGCATGAGTGGCAATTTTCTGGGCTTCCTAAGTGCTGCGATCGGCTTAGTAGATCAGTTTATCACTGCTCAGATAGTCATTCAACGGATGACAGAAGTTATTGATGCTACCCCAGAAGACGAAAATGATTTTAAAAAGCCTTGGGCACAAATTCCTGGTAATGCAGATATTACTTGCACTGAACTTAACTTTCATCACGCAGGTAGAGTTGACCTACTAGAAGATTTTTCCTTAACTATTCCTGGCGGTCAAGTCATTGCTTTAATTGGTAAATCTGGCTGTGGTAAAAGTACCCTGGCGAAATTGATTACTGGTTTATATAAACTTCAGTCTGGCAATATTCGTTATGGTTTCTATAATCAGCAAGACCTGTCTTTAGAATGTTTGCGACAACAGGTAGTATTAGTTCCTCAAGAACCCCACTTCTGGAGTCGTTCTATTATTGATAACTTCCACTTTAGCTATCCTCACATCAGTTTTGAAGAAATTGTCAGAGCTTGTCAAATTGCTGGTGCAGATGAATTTATTAGCAAACTACCCGATAAATATCAAACTGTCTTAGGAGAATTTGGTGCAAATCTTTCCGGTGGACAACGCCAAAGATTAGCGATCGCCAGAGCAATAGTTACTGAGCCACCGATCTTAATTTTAGATGAATCCACGGGCGCACTCGACCCTGTAAGCGAAAGACAAGTACTAGATAGACTTTTATCCCATCGTCATAATAAAACGACCATTCTGATTAGTCACCGTCCCAAGGTCATACAAAGAGCAGATTTAATTGTACTTTTAGAACAAGGACGCTTAAAAATCCAAGGGACACCAGAAGAATTGCGGAAATTACCTGGTGAACATTTAGACTTCCTAGATGATATTTTCCCCTCTCAGGATGCGTTAGCGCTGACATATTCACCCGCTCACCGTAACGGCAAGTCTGCGATAATTCGTAATTCGTAATTTTCTTGATTCTGATTTATGACTCCTGAATTCTTCTTCAATCATATTACATCATGGTTAGCAATACAGATTTTCTACCCCCAATTCAAACTAATGAATTTCTTCCACCAATTAATCGTTGGACAACCTTTGGCGGAATGTTTATTCTCTGCGTTCTAGGACTAGCTGTTCCAATCGCTGCTGTTACTAAATATAAAGTCACCGTCCAAGGACAGGCGGTTGTGCGTCCGGCGGGTGAATTGCGAATTGTGCAAGCGGCGATTGAAGGTCAAGTAATGCACATTTATGTCAAAGAAAATCAAGTTATCAAAAAAGGAGATGCGATCGCAACTATCGACGACTCCCGTCTGCAAACCAAAAATAGCCAATTGCAAACTAGTATTCAACAATCTAAGTTACAACTAGTGCAAATCAATGCCCAGATTAATGCCCTCAACAGCCAGATTCGAGCCGAAACTGACCGCGTAAACCGGATTATTACTGGCGCCCAAGCCGAATTGAGCGGTCGCCGTCGGGAATATCGAGATAAAAATCTTACCACTGTTTCCGAAGTGCAAGAAGCTGATGCCAACGTCAGAATTGCTGAATCAGAATTGCAGGCTGGGAAAGCACAGTTAAAAACAGCACAAGCGAATCTTCACGCTACTGAAGCTGCTTTGGGTGCAGCCCAGTCAAAACAGAACCGATATGAGAGTGCAGCTGCCCTTGGGGCGCTATCTAAGGATCAATTGGAAGAAGCACAATTAGCTGCAAAACAGCAAGAGCAAGCGGTAAAGGCGCAAGAAGCAGCAGTGGAGGCGCAAACAGAAACAATTCAACGGTTACAACAAGCTATATCTGCTGCCATTGCGAGAAGACAACGCACCCAAGCATCCGTAAATCCAAGTAATGCAGAAGTAACTGTTGCTACTGAGCGCATCGCTCAAGAAAAAGCTGGAGGAGAAAGCAATAAGGCGACTTCAGAAAAGGAACGTCAAGCCCTAATTAAGCAACGGATTGAAATTGAGAAGCAGCTAGAGCGTGATACTAGCGAACTCAAACAAGGGAAAATAGATTTAGCTCAAACCGCGATCGCAGCTACCGCCGATGGGATAATATCTCAACTAAATTTGCGAAACCCAGGTCAAACTGTGCGTGCTGGCGAAGAAGTGGTGCAAATTGTCCCCACTGATGCGCCTCAAGTTTTGAAAGCATTAGTGGCATCTGAAAATCAAAGTAAGTTAAAAATTGGTCAAAAAGTTCAAATGCGGGTGAGCGCTTGTCCTTACCCAGATTATGGTACTCTTAATGGAAAAGTGCAGGCGATTTCTCCAGATGCGATCGCTCCCCAAAAGAATAATAGCAATTCATCTACTGACACATCTGTTAGTCGGCAAGCACCAACGGCTGGTGCTTTCTATGAAGTGACTATTGAACCGGAAACTCTGGTTTTAGGCAAAGGTAAAAACCAGTGTCACATTCAATTGGGCATGGAGGGTAGGGTTGATATTATTTCCCGTGAAGAAACGGTGCTGCAATTCTTTCTCCGTAAGGCGAGGTTGATGAGTGATTTGTAACTTTTTCTTTTGGGAAGCATTACCTAATGTAAAGTTTTAGAAACTTTACTATCATCTAGTTAAAATATCTGCTGAAATTAATTGTAGAAAAATTTATCAATATAGCGTATAGCGTTTCCTAATCACATGAAGTCCATCATAGTCCCCTCTCGAAGAGCGGGGAGGGGGTTGGGGGTGGGGTTCTTGTATCTCATTCAAGCGAGAAACGCTACAGCGGTTCTCGTTTGTATTAAATACACTCTGACCTCTCTCCTAAAAGGAGAGAGGCTTTGAATCTTACTCCCCTTCCCTTGTAGGGAAGGGGCTGGGGGTTAGGTCTGTATTGAACTCAACCCGAAGCGCTATAGATTGATTGCATATTCACAGGTAGGAAATGAGCAAGTGAGGCTGATTCTGATATGGCAATCTGTGGATATAGGAATTGGCGCTCAGATTTCTTAGGAGTTGTTAGCATTATTGGAGTGCTTACTCATGTCATATTTGGTTCCGAAAATCACGCCTTAGCCCAGATTATCCCTGATGGAACTTTGGGTAATAACTCTTCAAGAATCACTCCTAATGTCAATATTAAAGGTAGTGCTGGTGACCGGATTGATGGCGGAGCAATTCGCGGTGCAAACCTGTTCCAGAGTTTCCAGGAATTCAATGTGGGGGAGTTGCAGCGTGTTTATTTTGCCAATCCCACAGGAATCTCCAATATTCTCACACGAGTGACGGGGAGCAATGTCTCGAATATTCTCGGCACTTTGGGGGTAGATGGTGGTGCAAATTTGTTTTTTCTCAATCCCAATGGCATCATTTTTGGACAGAATGCGCGTTTGGATGTGAGCGGTTCCTTTATAGCGACTACGGCGAACTCATTTGTGTTTGGTAATGGGTTGGAATTTAGTGCAACTAATCCTCAGACTCCTTCTGCATTACTAACAGTTAATCCTTCGGCGTTGTTTTTTAATCAAATAGAGGCTGGTAGCATTGAAAACAGGTCAATTGCACCAGCAGGAATAGACCCAACAGGTTTCCCATTAATTGGTTTAGGAGTACCTGATGGTAAAAGTTTGCTGCTAGTGGGCGGTAATGTCAGCATGGATGGCGGCCAGTTAAATACTTATGGTGGGAGAGTTGAATTAGGGGGGTTAGCAGCACCGGGAAATGTCAATCTTCTTTTTAATAATAGGGATAATCTCAGTTTGAAATTTCCTCTTAATGTGACTCGTGCTGATATATCGCTTACCAATCAAGCGGCTGTATTTGTGACTGGGGCTGGTAGCGGTGATATTGCAATTAATGCCCGTAATTTAGAGATATTAGGAGGAAGTATCCTTTCTGCTGGTATTGGGCAAGGTTTGGGTACACCTGAAAGTGTTGCTGAGGATATTACACTTAATGCTACCGGGGAAATCAAAATTGCAGGTTCTGGGAGCATAATTCGCAATTTAGTGCGCTTGGGATCAAAAGGCAATGGAGGTAACATAACCATCGATTCTGGTGACTTCTCATTACAAGATGGCGCTGAACTTCAAACATCAACTTATGGACAGGGGAATGCGGGGAATGTGACAGTGAGTGCAAAAAATGCTGTTTCCCTTGCAGGTAACGCTTACATCCTCAGCACAGTGGAAGCAGGAGGTGTAGGTAAGGGTGGCAATATCGACATCAATGCAGCAAACATGTCACTCACTGATGGCGCTGAACTGGAAACCATTACTAGTGGTGCATCTGATACCCAACCAGCAGGAAGAGGGGATGCAGGTAATGTCAATGTGAAAGTTACAGGTGCTGTTGATATTGCTGGGGAGAAAAACGATTTTCCCAGTGGGATTTTCAGCAGTGTGGAAACGGGAGCAGTTGGGAATGGGGGTAACATTACCATCGATTCTGGTGACTTATCATTACGAGATGGCGCTTTACTTGAAGCCTCAACTTTGGGACAGGGGAATGCGGGGAATGTGACAGTGAGTGCAAAAAATGCTGTTTCCCTTGCAGATGCTTACATCTTAAGTACGGTAGAAGCAGGAGGCGTGGGTAAGGGTGGCAATCTCGACATCAATACAGCAAACCTGTCACTCACTGATAGCGCTCAACTGCGAACTGCTACTGATGCTGCATCTGATACCCAACCAGCAGGAAGAGGGGATGCAGGCAATGTCAATGTGAAAGTCACAGGTGTGGTTGATATTGCTGGGGAGAAAAACGGTTTTCTCAGTGGGATTTTAAGCTATGTGGACACGGGAACAGTTGGCAATGGGGGTAACATTTTTATCGATTCTGGTGACTTATCATTACAAGATGGCGCTCAACTTGAAGCCTCAACTTTGGGACAGGGGAATGCGGGGAATGTGACAGTGAGTGCAAAAAATGCTGTTTCCCTTGCAGATGCTGGCATCTTAAGTACGGTGGAAGCAGGAGGTGTGGGTAAGGGTGGCAATATCGACATCAATGCAGCAACCCTGTCACTCACTGATAGCGCTCAACTGGAAACCTTTATTCGTCGTGCATCTGCTACCCAACCAGCAGGAAGAGGGGATGCGGGGAATGTGAATGTGAAAGTCACAGGTGCTGTTGATATTGCTGGGGAGAAAAACAATTTTCCCAGTGGGATTCGCAGCAATGTGGAGACGGGGACTGTTGGGAATGGGGGTAACATTTTTATCGATTCTGGTGACTTCTCATTACAAGATGACGCTCAACTTGCTGCATCGGCTTCTGGACAGGGGAATGCGGGGAATGTGACAGTGAGTGCAAAAAATGCTGTTTCCCTTGCAGGTAACGCTGGCATCCTCAGCACCCTGGATGCAGGAGGCGTAGGTAAAGGTGGCAATATCGACATCAATGCTACTTCTCTGTCAATCACTGATGGCGCTCAACTGCTAACCATTACTCGTGGAGCATCTGCTACCCAGCCAGCAGGAAGAGGGGATGCGGGGAATGTGAATGTGAACGTTACAGGTGCTGTTGATATTGCTGGGGAGAAAAACGGTTTTCTCAGTGGGATTTTCAGTGCCGTAGCCACAGGAGCAGTTGGGAATGGGGGTAACATTTTTATCGATTCTGGTGACTTCTCATTACAAGATGACGCTCAACTTGAAGCCTCAACTTATGGACAGGGGAATGCGGGGAATGTGACAGTGAGTGCAAAAGATGCTGTTTCCCTTGCAGGTAACGCTGACATTTTAAGTGCGGTAGAAGCAGGAGGCGTGGGTAAAGGTGGCAATATCGACATCAATGCTACTTCCCTGTCACTTACTGATGGCGCTCAACTTCTTGCCTCAACTTTAGGACAGGGGAATGCGGGGAATATTGGCATCAATGCAAAAGATGCAGTAACTGTTTCTGGAACTAATCAAGAAACAGGATTTTCTAGTGGTTTATTCACATCTACTGATTCTACTTCCACTGGCATTGGTGGTGATATCACCGTAAACACCAATATATTTCGCGTATCAGACGGCGCTTTACTAAATGCAGATTCCGCAAATAATCAAAAAGGTGGCGATATTACGGTAAATGCAAATATCTTTGAAGCACTCAACGGCGGACAACTCACTACCACTACCTCAAGCAATGGAGGTGCAGGTAAAATAACTGTCAACGCTGATGATAAAGTAATAATTAGTGGTATTGACCCTAGTTACAATAACAGAAGTACTAACTTTCCTGACAACGTGGTAAATATCGGTGCTAACAGTGGCTTATTTGTCAGTTCTACTGGTTCAGGAATCACAGGCGATATCGAAGTCAACTCACCCCAAATTACCTTAGATAACCAAGGCAAACTCAACGCTGAATCTGCATCCGGTAACGGTGGTAATATCAACGCCAACAGCGACTTACTCTTACTCCGTCATGGCGCTCAAATTTCCACCAACGCAGGTACAGCCGAAAAAGGTGGCGATGGCGGTAGCATCCATATCAACTCAAAATTTATCGTTGCAGTTCCCAACGAAAACAGCGATATCAGCGCTAACGCCTTCACAGGGATTGGTGGTAAAGTTGACATTACATCAGACGGGCTTTTCGGTATTGTTCCGCAAAAAAGTCCAACCGGAAAGAGCGACATTACAGCGAGTTCCGAATTGGGAATAAATGGTACAGTAACCATTAACACCCCTGATGTAGACCCAAGTCGTGGCTTAATTCAACTACACTCTAACGTCGTGGATGCATCCCAACAAATCGCCCAAGGTTGCACACCCAGAAGAGGACAAAACGCCAGTCGTTTTATTGCTACAGGACGCGGTGGATTACCCCAAAGTCCTAACGAGCCTCTGCGGGGACGAGCTGTGATTACAGGTTGGGTAGATTTACCCCCACAAGCAACAGAAAGAGTAACCGATAAATTAGCTGTGGAAATTACAGATAAAAAACCTATTGTATCTATTACCAAATCTACTAATCAGATTGTGGAAGCTCAAGGATGGATTGTCGATGCTAACGGTGATATTATCCTTGTGGCTCAATCTGGGCAAAGTTCTTCTATTCTCTCTGCCATATCCTGTAGTCAATAATTTGTTACCCAAAGAGTAGGGGGAGGAATTTCTATGAAACCGAAGAGTCATAAAAACAATCAGTGGCAACGAGGGTAGGGCTGATATTATTTACCATGAAGAAACGCTGCTGCAATTCTTTCTCTATAAGGCAAGGTTGATTACTGATTAGTAACTTCTTCTTTTGGGAAGTATTACTTAACGTTAAGTTTTAAAAATTTCACTCTCTTCTAGTCAAAATATCTGCTGAAATTAATGGCATAAATAAAAATTTATCAATAGATTGATTGCATATTCACAGGTAGGAAATGAGCAAGCGAGGCTGGTTCTGATATCGCAATCTGTGAAGATAGGAATTGGCGCTCAGGTTTATTAGAAGTTTTTAGTATTATTGGAGTGCTTGCTCATGTCATATTTGGTTCTGACACTCATGCCTTAGCCCAGATTACCCCTGATGGAACATTGGGCGATCGCTCTTCAAAAATCACTCCCAATGTCAATATTAAAGGTAGTGTTGGCGATCGCATTGATGGCGGAGCAATTCGCGGTGCAAACCTGTTCCATAGTTTCCAGGAATTCAATGTGGGAGAGTTGCAGCGCATTTACTTTGCCAATCCCACGGGAATCTCCAATATTCTCACACGGGTGACGGGAAGTAACGTCTCCAATATTCTCGGCACTTTGGGGGTGAATGGTGGCGCAAATTTGTTTTTTATCAATCCCAATGGCATCATTTTTGGGAAGAATGCGCGGTTGGATGTGGCGGGTTCATTTGTCGCTAGTACAGCGAATTCATTTGTGTTTGGCAATGGGTTGCAATTTAGTGCAACTAATCTGTTAACGTACTTTTTTCGCTCTAATATTCTCCTAACTTCAGAGCCACTTAAGTTGATTCCTGTTGGATTGGGATCCACGACTGAATTGTTGCACCACCAAATTTTCTTGTTTTGTGGGGGTGCAAAAACGCCGATTATTCATCCGCTTTATTTTGCTTTCATGACTAAGAATAATCTAGTAACTATTTTATCTTGATAGCTACGCTTTTTATTTAATTTTTCTCCCTACCTAAATTTCAATTGATGATGTATCAAAAAAAATGTCTTACATGACCTCATGTAAGACATTTTTTATTGCTTGTGATAAATCCGGGTGAGGAGGGCAAACAGCCGTTCCCCCCTACGATAGAATGATGTTGTGTGGTAATTTTTATTCTGGAAATCACCTAAAATCGTAGATGCGAAAACAACATGATTTTCGACCCTTTTTTATGGTGGGCTGTACTTAGTGCCATTCTACTCAACCTTTTTGAACTCGGTGTTCAAACTCCTCACGGGTTTCTTCAACTATAGCCAGAGAAGATGCATAGATATCTTCATGTTCCTGTTTCAACCAGTTTAAAAGACGAGCCATCTGGGCATTTCTTAAATCTAGGTCGGTCTGAAAAATAATTGAAGTTGCCATCACTTGAGCATATTGAAGTGGATGACCTTGATTTACTAAACTAGCAATTAAGCCTGCTAATGCTTCCTGCCGTATTCGATCAGAAGTAGCTTCTATAGACATGATTTTTGTTCCTAGATAATTCTTGAGAATATCCTATGTTATTTACCAAAGGTTTTAGTAACTGTAATATCACGTAATTTGAAAAGGATGGATAAAAATAGCAGTGTATTTACTTAATAAATTATTTTAAAGTATAGTAAAACATCAAAAAAATATATTTATTTAAATATTTAAAAGTCTAGCAAAAATAAAAAAAATACATTAAATATTACAAAATAAACAGAATCTGATATTAAAGCTTACATTTTTATTTAAGTCCTATATAAAATAAGCATAAGTTCAACATTAAAGCTATCAATTGCTTTTGACTACTTGTTTTTCTGAGATTTTTATACAGATAAACTCTTTACATTTATGAAAACATATGTTTAATTTGATTCAGTAGAGAGCAAAGGCAAATGCCTAGCTAAATACTAAAAACTAACAATGAGTTAAGGTCTAAAATCATGGCAGTCGAAAAAACTAATTCTTCTTCAAGTTTGGCAGAAGTTATTGACCGTATCTTAGATAAAGGTATCGTTATAGATGCTTGGGTACGTGTTTCCCTAGTTGGTATTGAATTACTTGCAATCGAAGCTCGGATTGTTATTGCTTCTGTTGAAACCTACTTGAAATATGCAGAAGCTGTAGGCTTAACACAGTCAGCTGCTGTACCTGCTGTATCTGCTTAATTATTAAGTAGATGCAATCAAATTAGAATTACAACCTAAATAATTCTGATTTGCATTCTGTTTTTTGTCGATTATCTTGATACTTGTCAATCAAGATTTATCAAATGATAAAATCCCAAGAGCAGCTATTATTTAAGCTACATTATCTGGATATTAATTGTCCAGATAATGTAGTTTATTCACGATTTGAATAATATTGCGGAGAATCTCATGACGGCTTTAATGGAAAAAATCCGGCAAGAGCATAAGTCGATAGTTGAGGAAGTATCTCAACTATTTAAAGAGACTCATAAATTTTTGTCCGCTACAACAGCAGACAGACAAGAGAAAGCCAAAAAGCAAGCGCAAGAGCTGCATCAGTTTCACCAAAACCTGGAGCAAACAACCGAGGAATTTCTAGCCGAAACCGCTAAAGAAAGGTTTGCTCAAGCTAAAGTACAAGCAAAGTTTTTGGATGAGTTCTATCAAGAACTTGAGCAAACAACCCACGAGTTTTTAGCAGAAACAGCAAAGGACAGAACTGAGCAAGCCAAAGCACAAAGACAATATCTGCATCAATTTCGTCAAGATTTGTTTGCGAGCATTTTTGGCACATTTAGTCGTCAGTCAACACTCTGACCAAGGGAGTTAATACCCTTTCTCTAAATTACAGTTCATTCTTCTGTGTTCCTGGCCGTACATCCGTAGATTTATTTTAGAGAATTGGTAATCTGTTGGCAATAGCCGAACGTAGTAAAAATATAACCTTCAGCAGGATCAGATATTTTTGGTTCGCTTCCCGAAAATAGACCAAAATGCCTTGTCCAATTCAACCAATGCTTAACATTGCAAAGAATTTCTAAGATACTACGCTCCGGCATCAAAGCACGAATTTTTGATTCTAATTCTTCGACTTCATTCGTTTGGGCTAGGGATGGGATTCTTTTAAGTACAGGTTCTCCGTCTTTATTGATAGTGAATTGTTTATCAACCGCACAAATCTCATCTACAATGTCAGCTACCTGCGCTAATTTATCTTGTAGGTGTTTTTAACAAAGTCATCTGGGTTAGCAGGAAATTCAAGTAAGCGACAGTATTCCTCTGGTAGGGTCGAGGTGAGCATTACTGCTCAACCCCTCCCATTCGGAACCGTGCTTGCGCCTTTCAACGCACACGGCTACTCAATGTATGTCACTATATTTAGGATATTTTCTTCAAGTTTAATATCAGAAGCTTTCGGATTTTCTTCAAACCAAATCTCTACAGGTAGTCTGCTCATTAAATCAATAACTGTACTCATCTTTCCTGCTAATTGTCCTCTTTGAGCCGATTCTAGGCTTTGTAATTTCCTAAACAATGCTTCTAATGTTGAGCCGTCTACTATCCAAATCTTCTCAAATTTTGATAAAGTAAACTGAATGCTTTCTGGCAACGGTCGTTTATTTCTACTATGCGAATCGCTATTCTTAAACTAAGCAATAAATCTTTAAATACTTTTTCAAAAACTGCGGATGGAAATGTCAAAAATCGTTGTGATACCGCTTGTTGACTAACTTTTGTGGGATTACACCACAAAAAACCGTCTCTTGCTAACATTCATGTCAGTTCTCTGACTCCTGCTACATCTCGCCACAGTAGGGTTAACACCGCAGCTATCATCAATGGTAAATTCAGTATCCGTTCTCTGAGTCCTAGTTTGCCGTAGTAATTTTCTTGATTTGTAATGGCTGGTGTCAGTAATCTTTCCAGTTGCTCGGCAATTACTTCATCTTCCACCATTGGTCGTTGTTTCTTTTTCGCGTGGTCTCGATTGGTTTTTCGGCTCTGAGTCATGGCTAGTCACAATCGCTCAATCACTTATCTATGCTGAGTTTTACACGATTTTTGACCAGTGCAAATACCACCCTTGACAATTTCCCCTTTTCCTTAACTTGTCACCAATGGTAGGTTTTGGTGCATAGTCATTTGAGATCCCCCTTAGTCCCCCTTTTTAAGGGGGAAGTGGCCGGTAGCCCCAATAGCCAGTCATTGCTCCCAGCAATATGAGCAATAATACTAACCATAATTCATGTCTTCGTCCCCGGATGTGCCTATCGTCTGGGACTTGCTGTAATTGTTCGACGAGATTCAGACTTGTTAGTTATCCATTTTTCTCCACTCTCTACAAATCATTATTATTTTTCTCTCGTTGTATGAAACCACCCTGCCTTTTTAAGGGAGATTGGGGGGATCGACTCAAAACCTACGCAGTATTGATTAGTCGCTGTAATGTCTTCAACTTTTGAGTCAAATTCTTCGTCTTCAAGGGGGGGGTTAACCAGTAACGACTCTGGTGTGGTTTAAGTTCTGCCTCCTCTAATAATCTTCCAACATGACGGACAGATATCCTTTCAATAATCCCTTGTTATCAGGAGCTTGCCGTAACGCAATGCGGATTTAAGACCCCCGCCACTTTTTGGTGGATTTAAATCAGGTGGGGTTTGAATCCCCATCTGATTTCTCCCCTTGTCTCTTTCCTGACTTTTCACGGGAAGTCCTCAAGCCCCGAAAAAACGTGACTTTTTCCACAGGCTAATTCTCAATAGCTTTAAGTTAATGAAAATAGCTAACAAAAAAATCAGGGCTTGGAAAACCCTAAAAATGGCCTTTTCCACATACCATAAAAAGTCAGGTTTCTTTCTTCAACGAACAGATACTGATTTTTGTCGCAAGATAATTCTTAAAAACATCCTAACTTAATTTTTCAAGATTTTAGTAACTGTAATATCACGTAGTTTTAGAAAAAAGGTGGAAAAATTACAGTGTATTTGCTTACTAAATTATTTGTCCAATCTAAATCAGCATATTAAGTAAAAATAATTTTAAAAAATTACAAATTTTAAAAAATACGTTAAAGATTACAAAACAAACAGAATTAAACATTAAAACTTACATTTCAATTGAAATTTTATATTAAATCAACATGAATTAAACATTAAATCTCTCAATTGTTGTTGATTGACTATCTTTTTGGATTTTTTATACAGATAAACTCTTTACATTTATGAAAACATATGTTTAATTTGATTCAGTAGAGAGCAAAGGCAAATGCCTAGCTAAATACTAAAAACTAACAATGAGTTAAGGTCTAAAATCATGGCAGTCGAAAAAACTAATTCTTCTTCAAGTTTGGCAGAAGTTATTGACCGTATCTTAGATAAAGGTATCGTTATAGATGCTTGGGTACGTGTTTCCCTAGTTGGTATTGAATTACTTGCAATCGAAGCTCGGATTGTTATTGCTTCTGTTGAAACCTACTTGAAATATGCAGAAGCTGTAGGCTTAACACAGTCAGCTGCTGTACCTGCTGTATCTGCTTAATTATTAAGTAGATGCAATCAAATTAGAATTACAACCTAAATAATTCTGATTTGCATTCTGTTTTTTGTCGATTATCTTGATACTTGTCAATCAAGATTTATCAAATGATAAAATCCCAAGAGCAGCTATTGTTTAAACTATATTATCTGGATATTAATTGTCCAGTTAATGTAGTTTATTCACGATTTGAATAATATTGCGGAGAATCTCATGACGGCTTTAATGGAAAAAATCCGGCAAGAGCATAAGTCGATAGCTGAGGAAGTATCCCAACTATTTAGAGAGACTCATGAATTCTTGTCTGCTACAACAGCAAACAGAGAAGAGCAAGCCAAAAAGCAAGCCCAATATCTGCATCAGTTCCACCAAAACCTACAGCAAACAAACCGCGAGTTTCTCACAGAAACTAATAAAGAAAGGCTTGCTCAAGCTCAAGCTCTCCACCAAGAACTTGAGCAAACAAACCGCGAGTTTCTCACAGAAGCTACTAAAGAAAGGTTTGCTCAAGCTCAAGCTCAAGCAAAGTTTTTGCAGGAGTTCTACCAAGAACTT
>NZ_JBALFC010000087.1:0-17783 GCF_036917755.1 Nostoc sp. | reverse complement strand
TTTCGGCGACTCCATTTGCTATTTCGGCGACTCCATTTGCTATTTCGGCGACTCCATTTGCTATTTCGGCGACTCCATTTGCTATTTCGGCGACTTCATTTGCCACAAAAACCATTTTGGGCATCCTAAATACAACGTCTAAATAAAGGCTTGGCAATGACAACGATCTCTTTTTGTTTAGGTCTGTGCGGTGGATTAGTGCCGTTGATGTTAATCCCACTTTGGTGCGGCTTTGCCAACGCCCAGGTAACTCCTGATGGCACATTGAATACTACTGTCTCTCAAACTGGCAATAACTTTACCATCACCAACGGTAATCGAGTTGGCAACAATCTGTTCCACAGTTTCAGCCAATTCTCAGTTCCTACCAACGGCTCTGCTTTCTTTAACAACGCCTCAGATATTCAAAATATCTTCAGCCGCGTCACTGGAGGCAGTGTTTCCCAAATTGATGGTTTAATACGGGCGAATGGTAGCGCTAATCTGTTTCTGCTCAATCCCAGTGGGATTATTTTCGGCGCAAATGCTCAATTGAATATTGGCGGATCGTTTATTGGTACAACTGCTAATAGTATTAAATTTGCCGATGGTATTGAGTTTAGCGCGATTAATTCCCAAACTACCCCACTGTTGAGTATCAATGTTCCCCTTGGGTTGCAACTAGGTAGCAATCCTGCATCAGTAACCGTTCAAGGCAGAGGATATGCCTTAATCAATCCCAGTAGTCTAGCTTCCATCACTCGCACTCCTAGTCCGACAGAACTGCGGGTACAGCCTGGAAAAACCCTAGCATTGGTGGGTGGCGATCTACATCTGAATGGGGCAACCCTGACTGCTGAACAAGGGCGAATTGAATTGGGTAGTTTGGGTGGTGCAGGGTTAGTTAGCCTGGTGCAAAATACTCAGGGGTATACACTTGGGTATGGAAATGCACAAAGCTATGGTGACATTCAACTTGCCCAAAAATCCCTACTAGATGTCAGTGGGGTAAATGCAGGTTCTGTTCAGGTGCAGGGTAAAGAGATTCAATTTACGGATGGCTCGCTGGTGCTGGCACAAAATCTCGGTAATCTCCCTGGTGGAGACTTGCATTTTCAGGCATCAGAAGCAATCGATATAACTGGTTTAACTGGGGTTCGCAGTGAAACTTTAGGCGTTGGAACGGGCGCGAACATCAGCATCATTACTCCCCGATTGAGCCTCCAGCAGGGAGCAGGATTAAATAGCCTAACCTATGGAGCATCTGCCAGTGGCAATATTCACATTGATGCAACCGCGATCGATCTGTCTGGCTTCCCACCCACTAATCCTACTAGCGTTACTGCCATTAATACTGACACACTAGGCACTGGGAATGCTGGTGATGTTTTCGTAAATGGCAATAGTCTACTAATATCGGATGGAGCCTCATTGTCTTCGGTGACATTTGGTAGTGGCTCCAGTGGTAAAGTTACAATTCAGAATAAAAATACTACAGTAATGGGAGAAAATCCTTTTGGACTTTATAGCAACATTAGTATAACTACGTTTGCGACCGGAAATACCAAAGACTTGATACTCGATACTGCCAATTTAAAAATTTTGGATGGAGGAACAGTTGGTTCATCCGCATTCTTTATTGGTAATGGGGGAAATGTAAGCATCAATGCTACCGAATCGATCGCAATTAGTGGTAGCAGTCGTAACAATAAAAGTAGCATAAACTCGTCTAGCCTCCACTTGAATCCGCAATTGCGTCAAGTCTTTAGTTTGCCAGATATACTGACGGCAAATGCAGGTAATGTTAGCGTTATTACACCCAACTTGACGCTGACAGATGGCGGGACAGTCAGTGTCACCAGTCAAGGTAGCGGCAATGGTGGCAGTCTCAACATCACAGCCAATACTATCCGATTAGACCGTCAAGGAAGCATCCAGGCAAAAACAGAATCAGGTAATGGAGGTAATATCGCCTTAGAAGTTGGGAAATTGTTGGTGCTGCGTGACAATAGCGCGATCGCCGCAACAGCAGGCGGTAATGGTAATGGAGGTAATATAAACATTAATGCACCGATCATCGTCGGCTTAGAAAACAGTGACATTATTGCTAATGCTTTTAATGGTAATGGCGGTAACATCAACATTACCACTCAAGGCATCTTTGGGCTGAAGTACCGCGATCGCCTCACCTCAGAAAGTGACATCACCGCCAGTTCCCAATTTGGGGTGAGTGGCACTGTTCAAGTTAATACTATCGGTATCGATCCAAATTCCGGCTTAGTCGAACTACCAGCAAATGTCACCGACCCATCGCAGCAAATTGCTACAGGCTGCGCGGGTAGTCAAGGCAGCAGTTTTGTGGCAACGGGACGGGGTGGTATTGCTGAGAACCCAACAGAACAAGTGACGAGCCATGTCTACGACGGGCTACGCCTACGCACTTGGGCTGATATCCGCGACATCTCTGCATACCGCAAAGCTGGTGAGGTGACAACCCAAATTCCCCCATTCCCAGAGGTTCTTGTCCAAGCTACTTCCTGGCATCGCAACGCCCAAGGCAAAATCGAGTTAGTTGCAGATAAACCTTCTACTCAGGTGCAACAACCATTAACCTGTGCTGCTGTTCCAAAAATTTAATCATGTTATTAATCATGCCCTGAAAGGGAACTCTAAGTTTAAATCAGAAAAGGAAGTTTTTGGTATGAGAGCGATGTCTACGATGGTCCCTGAGCTTTGTCGAAGTGCGGGCTACGCCTACGCTTTTCTATCTACACTTACAATTGGGTTCTTGAGTTCCGCTCTGGTACTACCAGCCATACTCCTTTGGAGTCGCGGCGCGATCGCACAGGTGACATCCGATGGTACAACTAACACTATTGTCAACTCAAACGGTAATAATTTCACAATTATTAACGGTATTGAAAAAGGTAATAATTTATTTCACAGCTTCAGTAATTTCTCTGTGCCTACGGGTGCTTGGGCCAGATTCGATTTAATTAACACACCAAATATTAAAACTATATTTAGTCGGGTTACAGGTGGAAATATTTCTAATATTGATGGGTTAATTAGCACGCTTAATAGTAATAACGCGGTAAGTTTGTTTTTGATGAATCCTGCCGGGATTGTGTTTGGGGCAAATGCCCGCTTGAATATTGGTGGCTCCTTTCTGGGGACGACGGCGAATAGTATTAAGTTTGCCGATGGGACGGAATTTAGTGCTGTGAATGCTTCGGGTACTCCTTTGCTGACTATAAGTGTACCTGTGGGTTTGCAACTTGGGGCAAATGCTGGAGCGATACAAGTTCAAGGGGCAGACTTGCGAGTTCAAACCGGACAAACACTAGGGTTAGTTGGTAGTCAAATCGACATGACAGGGGCAAAACTGACGGCACCAGATGGGCATATCGAACTATGGGCTGTGCAGAATGCAGGGATTCAAATGGAAAATCAAGCTCAATGGCAACTGACGAGTCCTGCTGATACAGCAAAGTGGGGTACAATTTCCTTAAAACAATCTTCATTGGTTGATGCGAGTGGAATTAACGGTGGAGGAATTAACATCCGTGGACGTGGGTTGACCGTGCAGGATGGGTCGAATATTAGTTCCAGTACCTCGGCTGGGCAAGGTAAAGGCATTACCATTCAAACGACAGAATTTGCCGAGTTTTTGGGAGTCTCTGCTCCAGGACAACTTCTTCTTGCTGGTGTTAACACATCGGTAGGCAATCAATTTAGCTTTTTTCCACCATCAGGACCGCCAACAACCGGACAAGCAGGAAATATAACCATCGAAACCAATCGCTTGCGGTTAGCCAATGGCGCTTGGATTCAGTCCTCAACATCTGGCAACAACTCTATCGCAGGAGACATTACCATCCACGCTGCCGATGTGGATATGGTCGGAGACGAAACATCTTTTTTTTTGGGCATTGTGAATACGATTGGCACGTTCATCAGCTTTGGAAACAACAATCAGAGTGGACGGGTTGCTGTCGATGCCCAACGGATTCGCCTGCTCGATGGCGATCGCATCAGTAGCAGTTTGTTGGCAGGGAATGGTACAGCAGGAGAAGTCTCAATTCGGGCTGTGGAGAGCCTTGAGATTCGGGGAGCCAACCACTACGGCATAACCAGTGCTGTTCTCGCTTCGATCGAAGGTGGAGCAACAGGGCAGGGTGGTCGAATCACAATTGACGCAGGGAGTCTGATTTTAGCTAACGGTGGAACTATTACCAGTGGACTAGCAGGTGCTAACAACACACTATTTGGATCGATGCCGGGGGCGCAGGGTACGGCTGGAAGTATTGATATTCGGGCAAGGGAGGTACAAGTTAGCGATCCATTAATTGATACCTACAGCAACAGCATCGCTGGGATCACGGCTTCTGTGGGCAATGGTGCTGTAGGTTCTGGTGGAACGATTAACCTAACTGCTGATAACCTACGGGTATTCAATGGCGGACAGATCACCTCTTCCAGCCAGGGTCAGGGAAATGCGGGCAATATTAACTTACAAGTTAAAAACATTGATATCCAGGGTATATCTCAACCTTTAACTAACGGTCAAATTCTGCCCAGTGCGATCACAGCATCTTCGACAACTAATTTTAACGCCGGAACGATAAATATTACATCTGGCACAGTTAAAGTACGTAATACTGCGGAAGTTACCGTGAGCAATATAGGAAGCGGAGATGCAGGTAATTTGAATATTACAGCCAATAATATTTTCCTCGACAATAAAGCCAGTCTGCGATCGGAAGTCAAAGGAGGTAGTCAAGGTAACATTCACCTCCAAGCAAATGATGTTTTGCTGTTACGTCGTGACAGTAATATTACAACTAATGCCACTGGTACTTCTACCGGAGGTAACATTGATATTACTGCTGGAGCTATTATTGCCGTTCCTGACGAAGATAGCCATATCGTTGCCAATGCGGTACTCGGAAGCGGTGGAAATATTCAAATCACCACCCAAGGCATCTTTGGGCTGAAGTACCGTCCCCAACTCACCCTAGA
This sequence comes from Nostoc sp., assembly GCF_036917755.1. Lineage (GTDB taxonomy): Bacteria > Cyanobacteriota > Cyanobacteriia > Cyanobacteriales > Nostocaceae > Nostoc. Next base: position 12,782 of record NZ_JBALFC010000087.1, on the reverse strand, counting down.
AAGTGACATCACCGCCAGTTCCCAATTTGGGGTTAACGGTACAGTTGATATTAATAATATTGGTATCGATCCAAATTCCGGCTTAGTCGAACTACCAGCAAATGTCACCGACCCATCCCAGCAAATTGCTACAGGTTGCGCGGGTAGTCAAGGCAGCAGTTTTGTAGCGACGGGGCGGGGTGGAATACCGCAAAATCCCCTTCAACAAGTGACGAGCGAGCGCACTTGGGCTGACATCCGCGATATCTCTGCATACCGAAAAATCGGCGAAGTCACAGCCCAAATATCATCATCCCCAGAGGTTCTTGTCCAAGCTACTTCCTGGCATCGTAATGCCCAAGGCAAAATCGAGTTAGTTGCAGATAAACCTTCTACTCAGGTGCAGCAACCATTAACCTGTGCTGCTCTTCGCAAAATTTAATCATGTTATTAATCATGCAATTTCGGGAACTCTAACTTGAAATCAGTTAAAGGAAGTTTTTGGTGATGAGAGCCATACCATTTCTATTTATATTAACAAGTGGGTTCTTGAGTTCCGCTCTACTACCAGCGATACTGCTTTGGAGTCGCGGTGCGATCGCCTCACCCCAGAAAACGACATCACCGCTAGTTCCGAATTTGGTATTAACGGTACAGTAGGTACAATTCAATGATAGTGCCACTCAAAAGGAATGATCGCTGGAGGAGAGCAGGCGATCGCCGATCTATGTAAAATTAATTTTGTTTAGGTATTTATCAACACGGTTGATTTACCTTAGCCGCGAGTTGTGCGGGGTTCATCTGCTCGTAGTGTTCAAAGGGTTGGTGAATCCAGGGGTTGTCAGCCAAGTAATCGACATAATAATCGGGTGCTATAACTGAGCAGGCTTTATACCAAAGTACGGCGGTGCGAATTTCCTCAATCGGAAAATCAATATTTTGCTTGAGCCAAGGTATAGTCTGTTGCAGTGTGATCCCAGAATCTACTAAGTCATCCACTAAGAGAATGCGCGAACCTAACTTTTCGGCGGTCATTGTCAAGTGGCGCGAGAAAATTAAATTACTTCTTTCTTGTTTGCCAGCGCCACTGTAAGATGAGGTTGCTAAAATTGCCAGTGGTTGCTGGTATATACGGGAAAGAATATCTCCAACTCGTAGTCCTCCTCTAGCAAGACAGATAATCTGGTTAAATTCCCAACCGGATTCATAAATCTGAATAGCCAGTTGTTCAATTTTTTGGTGATAATCTGACCAAGAAACATAAAGGTCTGGCATAAGTCTAACGGGAGTGGTAGATAGCTAGTATTGAAGGCGATGCGATCGCAAACTCTATATTTTAGTATGAGCGCAAGTTATTATGAACGATTCTGCTGCTGATGGCGATGCCCAACGAGATCCTAAGAGTCAAAAACTCGACTTTAAAACAAAACTCGCTTACGGTGCTGGGGATTTAGGCCCAGCAATTACTGCAAATATCTCCGTTTTTTATCTGCTGTTTTTCTTTACCAATATCGCTGGTATTCCTGCGGGTTTAGCTGGCAGTATTTTGATGATTAGCAAAATCTGGGATGGCATAAATGATCCGGTTATCGGCTTCCTGAGCGATAAAACGAAATCTCGTCGCTGGGGTCGTCGTCTTCCTTGGATGTTTTATGGAGCAATTCCCTTTGGAATTTTCTTCTTCTTGCAGTGGATTGTACCGCAATTTAGGGCAAATCAGAGTGATAATATTTGGCCGCTGTTCTGGTATTACGTGGCAATTGGGGTGCTATCTCAGTCCTTTTTCACGGTTGTGAATTTGCCTTATACGGCGATGACTCCAGAACTAACTCAAGATTACGACGAACGCACCGGACTTAACAGCTTTCGCTTTACATTTTCCATTGGTGGTAGCATTCTGTCGTTGATTTTAGCGCAAATTGTTTTTTCCCAAATTGCCGATCGCCAACAACGATATCTCGTTTTAGCAGCAATTTGTACGGTAATTTCGATTTTGGCATTATATTGGTGCGTTTTTGGAGTCCGCGATCGCATCCTGGCTTTTGAGGCCAAACGCATCCAAGCCGAAGAACCTGCATCTCTCCCCTTCTTGGAACAGCTAAAAATTGTTTTTAGCAACCGACCTTTTCTATTTGTGATTGGTATATATCTTTTTTCTTGGCTAGGTGTGCAAATTACAGCCAGCATTATTCCCTATTTTGTAGTCAATTATATGCGCCTTACAGAATCAGATGTGCCCACATTGCTGATTGCAGTGCAAGGAACTGCCCTGCTGATGCTATTTGTCTGGGGGGCGTTGAGTAAAAAAATCGGCAAAAAACTTGTTTATTTTATGGGAATGAGTTTATGGATTATAGCTGCTGCCGGATTATTTTTCTTACAACCTGGTCAAATAGTTTTGATGTATGTGATGGCTGTGATGGCGGGTGTTGGTGTATCCACAGCTTATCTAATTCCCTGGTCAATGATTCCAGATGTGATTGAATTAGATGAACTCCAAACCGGACAACGCAGAGAAGGTATTTTTTATGGCTTCATGGTTTTGCTACAAAAATTTGGTTTAGCTTTCGGGCTGTTTTTGGTGGGAAATGCTTTGCAAGTATCGGGTTTCAAAGCATCTGTAGCCGGAAGTCCACTACCCATCCAACCGGAATCCGCACTGTTTGCGATTCGCGTTGCTGTTGGCCCCATACCTACAGTTTGTTTGATTCTGGGCTTAGTTTTAACGTATTTTTACCCGATTACCCGCGAGATGCACGCAGAAATTATGCTGAAACTCAAAGAACGGCAAGAGAAGAAGGGGAGTTAAAGAAGTCGGAAGTCGGAAGTCGGAAGTAAAGTTTTGTAATGGGGATTTAGCGCAAAGTGCGGTCTTGGGGTCTCCCCAAGAGGAGCAACTTTGTAAGACAGACCCCAACACAAAACTTGCCGCTTGATAGTTGCTTTTTACTTACAGCAATTTTCATTGAAATCGGCGGGAAACTCCATCCCCTCGTAGGTGGAGAGGGATAGCCGCCCCGCCGCTTAGGGCATTGGGCATTGGTAACTTCTTCGCCATGCCCTATGCCCCATTCCCCATGCCCAAAAACTCCACCCACAAGGGGATGGAGTTTTTTATTTAACTATGTTCATCCCAAGCCACGGGAAAGGAATAATCTGAAAATGCGGAGAAATCATGATTTTCGCTGCGGGTTTCTTCATCCAGAACTTTGACAACTTTGTTATAAATGTCTTGTGCTTGTTGCGGGGAATCACCGATGCTGGTTAATCCCAACTTGCCAAACTGCGAAAGGCAACCCATAAGATGAAACACTGTGCCCGTTTCAGTCCCAGTGTCGAAGTGTAGTCTCTGGTCAGCGATGATATCCATTAAATCATTCGGCAATAATCCCTGATAGCGCTCTTTTTGGAGATTATCAGTGGCAATGTAATATTTTGGACGACCTTGCTGACTATAAAATAAGCCCGTGGAAAGGTCATAGCGACCGTTTGTTAATAATTTCAGGGTCATGAATGGATGAGTTGTGCCGCCTTTACGCAGGTTAATTTCGATCGCCTGAATATCCCAGTCTCCGTTACCTTTGTCAACGGCGATAAAATCTACGCCATATCGCTCTAAAGTGCCTTTCTCTGCTAGCTTTCTGCCAACTTGTAATCCCAATTGCTGTAATTCCAATCGATAGCTTTCATCAGCCGGGAAGCGACAACCAAGGTAAATCTGACCGTCTGGGCCTCCGAGAATTTGGTCGTGGGTTGAAAGAATTTCGACTTCGCCATTGGGTGTGATCCGTCCTTGGACACTGGGCGATCGCTTAATTTTCCCTTCCACAAATGCTTCGGAAATTGCCCCTAATTCTGTGATTCTTCCCGAAAAATTGTCCCAAGTCTCTTGTTTTGCTTGAAAGCGCATTGTTGAGAAGCGATCGCTAATTGCTGCTACCCTTTGGGCATGAGTACCTTTGTCGGGTGCTAAATTCTGAATCGGTCTGAGATCGAGCAATGCATTCCCCTCTCCAGAAATGCCTTCATTAAGTTTTACCACTACCCGTTGTAATGTTGGTTGTCGTTCCCACAAATCACTAGTAGCTTCTGCCAAATCTGTGTGGTTCCAAACTTTTTCGCTGCCATCTGGATGTGGTACTCCGCTTTCAGCAAAGATTTGCCGACTACCACTTTTTGTCCCCCAAATCTGTAACTCTGGTGCGGCAGCATACAGGGGTACACCTAATTTTAAAGACAATTCGCCTTCCCAATGCGAAGAGTTGTAGCAGATCATAAATGATTTGTCTAGCCTCAAAGCTTGATGAATTCGCTCTAACAGGCGGGGGCGTTCTAAAATCTTTTGGCTCAGAGGCTTAAGGGAGGAATCGTAAGTAGAAAGTAGCAGCAAGCGATTGCGAGCATGAGAAAAGGGAATTCCTGGCAACAGTTGCAGATAATAATCAATGATACTAGGATGTAGCGGTACTGATGTTACATAAACTAGTCTAGTCCGGGGATTTTGCAACCGAATTAAGGAAAATAGTAATCTTTCTTCATAATGTTCGCAGCCTTCGATCTTTTGGAGTTCGCGCTGGTCGAGACTCAGAGAGGGAATAATTAAAATATCCGCTTCAGTATTGTCAAATAGCTCGCTCGTTTTCCAGCGATCGCGCAGGGTTAATTGTAAGTGGCGAAACTTTTCAGCCTGCTCTAACTCGGAAATATTTAGTGTTGCCATAACCCCTGCTCTCTAATAATCCCAATGTAGCGCACCACGCAGGCTTTTGGACAATTAGTTGGGAGTATTGCTATATATATTTTGTCATGTTAAATATTGAGATTTGCTCGTAGTCAGCGACAAGAGATAATTATAAACCTAATTTAGTAACTCTGATTTGCTTAATTTATTTTCAGTCTTAAGGGTGAGCAAATTCCAGCTTACTTTACCTCTAAGGAGCGATAAAGTACAACAACATAATAGTTAACTTGAAAGCAGATGAAAAGGATAAATTCTTCATCAGATGCGAGTGGTGTACTTGCTTTTCGTGGTTAGGTGAATAGCGATTTTAAGTATAAATATCTGAAATTGCCAATGGCTAGTGGGAGCCAAAGCGAAAAATAAACCTTGGGTTGAATTTTCGATCCAAGGTTTACTATTGCAATGAGGAGTGGGGGGAAATAACCAATGCCCAATTCAATATACAATTACCAAGACAAAACCTATGGCTAAATCAAAAGAGCAAAAAGAGCAAAAAGAAAAAAAATTACAGCCGCCACAGCAACAAGAAACACCAGGTGTTGAATCAGAAATGACACCAAAACCCAAAGCAGATGATGCCCAGTATCGGGGTAGTGGCAAGTTACAAGATAAAGTAGCATTGATTACGGGTGCAGATAGTGGTATTGGTCGTGCTGTAGCGATCGCATTTGCTAAAGAAGGTGCAAATGTAGCCATCCTTTACCTCAATGAACACGACGATGCCAAAGAAACAAAAAATTTGGTAAAAAAACAAGGGCGTCGCGCAGTAACCATTGCAGGCGATATTGGCGATGAAACTTTTTGTCAGCAAGCTATACAACAAACAATTGATGAGCTTGGCAAACTCGATATTCTCGTCAACAACGCCGCCGAACAACATCCCAAAGAAAGTATCGAGGAAATCACCAAAGAACAACTAGAGCGTACTTTTCGCACTAATATATTCTCGATGTTTTTCATGACTAAAGCTGCACTTAAGCATTTACAAGCAGGCAGTTCTATCATCAATACCACATCGGTAACAGCTTATAAAGGCAACCCACAACTACTAGATTACTCCTCTACAAAAGGTGCGATCGTTGCCTTTACTCGCTCCTTATCACAAAATTTGGTATCAAAAGGAATTCGCGTTAATGCTGTCGCACCAGGGCCAATTTGGACACCTTTAATACCCTCAACTTTTCCCAAAGAGAAGGTTGAAACTTTTGGCAAACAAGTACCAATGGAACGAGCCGGACAACCAGAAGAAGTTGCTCCTAGCTACGTATTTTTAGCCTCTGATGATGCTTCTTATATGTCTGGACAAGTGTTACATGTCAATGGTGGAGAAGTTGTCAATGGGTAAGTAAAATAGTTAGGAGTCATTCAATTTTGGATTTTAGATTTTTCTTTAAATCCAAAATCTAAAATCTAAAATTGCTAGATTTGGGAGTGAGAAATTTTTACTTCTTCATTCTTCACTCCTAAGTCCTAACTCTACCCTCATTGTCTTCCATTGGAGGGATGAGTAAATGTTGAAATATTGATAATCTATGTAGCAGCAAACATTTAAGAAATAATAACTACGGCTATGGCATCTCCTACACCACTGCATGGCACGGAACTAGTAGATTGTGCTAGAGCAAATGCCAAGGAAGGAATTGAAACTGCTGCTTATCAATGTGGCTATGGTCAAGACCTCAACAAATTTGCACAACAACTCAGACAAGCTTGTGAAGAAATGAATTTACAAGTGAAGGAACTTAGCGGATTGATTACTGATCAGGACTTGATACTACAATTGGGTACTGGCGAAATCGTTGCTCCAAAAACGGAATCAGAATTGTAGAAGTTAGTCATTTGTCATTTGTTATAGCAGATTAGTGCCTATAGCGATCGCTACTTCTAATCATCGTTACAGAAAATAAGCCCAGACAGTAGCGATCGCACCTAACATTCCTCCCAATAATGCTCTAGCGTAGACGCTTCTTCGGTTTGTCGTCAGATATCGCCTCCTGGTCGATTACCTCCAATACTCTAGACGACATTTGATCGACAATATCGCGGACTTCCTGGCTTTTAAGTTTCTCGATTAACCGTTCTTGAACACTGTAGTCGAGATATTCATAAACCTCCATCGCCTCATCCTTAGAAAACAAGCGAAAAGTCAAAGCGTCCATTGTTTCTGCCAAACCCTAGTGGTCTGTCAAACCCATTTTGACGGTTGGAGAGACGCGATAAATCGCCGTCTCAACAGAAAATTTATTCGTCAATTATTTCTTGACAAACTACTAGTCTAGGATAAACTTTTAAAACCTCGTTTCCAGCCAGAGGCTGGAAATGCACCTCATCGCGGCAGAGCCTCAGAGCTTCCTAGTACAGTTCGGCGGAAATAAACCACCCATTTCAAACCAATGAAACGCTTACCCTGTATTTATTTTTAACGTGAGTTCGACGAACCTAAAAAGTCGCAACAGGCAAAGCAGGTAAACCTTTAGGGTTAATATCTATTGAAGCCCTAACCAGTAACTATAGTCAATTCAGCCCGTCCAACTCACGTCTCATTAATGAGGCTCAGAACTTCGTTGACGAGTCTTTGATACTCATTAATGAAGCTTGTAACTCCATTAATGAGTCTTTGATACTCATTAATGAAGCTTAGAACTCCATTAATGAGGCTTTGATACTCATTAATGAAGCTCAGAACGCCATTAATGAGTCTTTGATAATGAACGCGGATGGATTAACCACGACCCCAGTCGCGCTCGCGCTCATAACGAAGGTTATTTTCACGAATATTGCGAAGGTTATTCTCGCGGTCATAGCGGCGATTATTCTCGCGGTCATAGCGACGGTTATTCTCGCGGTCATAGCGACGGTTATTCTCGCGGTCATAGCGGCGATTATTCTCGCGGTCATAGCGGCGATTATTCTCGCGGTCATAGCGACGGTTATTCTCGCGGTCATAGCGATAGTTATTGTCACGAATGTTGCGAAGATTATTCTCGCGCTCATAATCACCATCTCTGTGGTGACGACTCTCACGTTCGTAGTTACCATCATCGTTGCGATGATAGCTGTAGTTATCTAACTCAGCAAGATAAGACACTGGTGCTTTCGCATCAGCTTTTGGAGAAATAGCCAAAGCTGAAGCAGATGCTATCAAGCCGGCCAGAAAAATTGAGGTAAAGCGGTTCATGATGTGAGTCGCAAGCTGTTGATAGTAATTTATGCAAGTCTAGTCTGTTTAGGAAGAGCAGATTCCACAAGTCTTTGAATCAATTCTATCAGTGTTGAATAACTCGAAAAGTTTTCTTGGGTGCGATGATTGAGAAAAGTTTTGTCGTCTGTGATACTTTCTGACTTTCTACAGGGAGCATCTCAATGAGTGTAAAAAGCCTTGTAAAACCTCACCCCAATAAAAGTTTGTCATCGATGTCGTGCACACGCGCATAACGTATTTAAAGGATTAGTCAAATGGGGTAAAAATTCACCTTCGTTGGCAATGCAGGTTTTAAACTTCATTTGATTATTAATGACCGGGGAGAATTGCTGGCATTTAAACTAACCAGTGCAAATGTCGATGACCGTAAGCCAGTACCAGATATGACGAAGGATTAAGAAAGTAACGCCAGTTGCAACAATCTTTGGCTCGCCGCCCAACGCACTGGCTCAACTATTTGGTGACAGAGGATATATCTCACAAAAGTTATTTGAGGAGTTATATGAACGGGGGTTACAGTTAGTTACTCGTTCTAAGAAAAATATGAAAAATCGCTTGGTAAAATTAATTTATAAAATTCTTTTACGCAAGCGTGCTGTCATTGAGTCGGTTAATGACCAACTGAAAAATATGTGTCAAATTGAACATTCTAGGCATCGAAGTGGTTTCCATTTTTTGGTCAACTTGATGGCTGGTTTAGCTGCTTACACTTATTTGCCTAAAAAACCCTCACTTGATATTTATCCTAAAGACTTACAGTCCCTTCCTCTTGCCGTTTTTTAGTTCATCGAACTCACGTTAATATATTGAATTTTGAAGTGCAGAATGTGGGTTAAAAATAGAAGCTTAATTAATCAAGTTGATTCTGCATCATTTAAGCTCAAAAAAATTTCCTAAGTGGAAATGCTGAAAATACTTAATGAATTGGTTAAAACTATGTTGTTTATCCCCAATTTAAAGTTCTGGTTAATCTTAATGCATAACGTAGGCAAGTAATAGTTTTTTATGCCAATTTATACATGAGTAATTTTCATAAAAAAGTTATTTTAAGACGTTTTAAATGTCTTCAATAGAAAGTAAAGGAGTTTCAAGCGAGTGTCTCAACTATATTCCAAGAAGATAGTAGGTTATGCAGCCTGCTGTATATCAGCATTAGCTGTACTGACAGTTTCGCTGATGCCGAAAGCAGATGCAGCCTCCATGACTTTCTCAGCCACAGGTACTAATCCACTATCAGGTGGAAACAGTACAGCCCTTGCCGCGAAAGCTGTCTTTGATGACTCAATTGCAGGTAAGTTGACACTGACCCTTACTAATACAGGCCCAGGTGCATCAGCCCCTTCTGATGTTCTCACAGGAATCTTTTGGGATTATGCTGGATCTGCCTTAACAAGCTTAACGTTGTCTTCAGCCAAAGCTCCAATCGTAATCAATAATAATGTAACTACCGTAACTAATGTCGATCTTACCAAGGTGGTAGTAAATAAAACTGTTGATGTTGAATGGGGCTTTGCAAAAACTACTGCTAGCAGTGGACTTGGCGGTGATAGTGGCGTAGCTAACCCAGTAACTCAACACTACGGTCTTGGTACAGCTGGTTTTGGCATCTCGCCTGGTTTTGGTCTTTCGGGTGGACAGCAATTCGATTACGGCATTATTACTGGTTACGATAGTCCAAATTCACCAGTAAGTGGGGGGACTTTTGTGAAGAATTCTGCTACATTCGTTTTCTCAGGGCTACCTACCGGCTTTGATTCAACAAAGATTCAGAATGTTCGTTTTCAGTATGGTACTGGTTTAGATGAGCCTAGTACTTATTATATTGCTCCGCCACCTCCACCGAAAAAAGTACCTGAGCCTAGTGCAACAGTTGCCCTTGGTTTATTTGCTGTAGGTGCGCTGAGGGTTGCCAAGAAAAAGCCTCTAGTCTTAGCTTAAATGAGAACTTGAGTACTAACTGATAACTGAGTTACGCCTTATAAGCAATTCTCACAATGACACGGCTTACACAAAAAGGCAGTGAAAGCCTTGATTTAACGTAGGGGCAATTCATGAATTGCCCCTACATTTCGTAGTTGATGTGTAAGTCCTAAATGAGAAAAAAGCCACCCTGTTTTTTAAGAAAATTGATACAGATATAATTAGGACTTACGCACTGTACAAATTCATCGTGATATGAATTAACTATGCATAGGTTGTTTCAGGCTTTGATTAATTATCCTTTGATAGTAAATAGACCATGCTGTAGGGACACAGCAATGCTTATGCGTGTCAACTTAAGCCAAAACCCTTTTCAAACCTCGTTTCCAGCCAGAGGCTGGAAATGCTCTTCAATTGCGACTCTGCCGGTAGTCTTGAGGCGGCAGCCCCCTAATAGGCATTCCCAGTCGGAGACTGGGAACGAGACAATCTTAAAAGCTGCTTATAGACTGGCTTTCACTTTAAGTTGACACCAATGAGCATTGCTGTGCCCCTACGAAAGATATGGTTTTTAAACTTCTCCATATTTGGTATTTCTGTGAATGCGTAAGTCCTAATAATATCTTAGTCAAGAGTCAAGACTTTATCTCTTGGCTAATTTTTTTGATATAAACCTAGTTAGCGGCTTCTGAGGATGAAGATAAACCAGGATAAAGCAGCTACAGCCAGTGGCAAAGTTCTAAAATTAAGAAGTATTAAATCAAGTTGAGGACATTATGGCTGCAAAAGTAGAAATTTACACTTGGAGGACTTGCCCGTTTTGCATTCGTGCCAAAAGTTTGCTGAAGAACAAGGGAGTTGAATTTCTCGAATACACCATTGATGGAGACGAGGCAGCCAGAAATAAAATGGCTCAAAGGGCAAATGGACGGCGCTCTTTACCGCAAATTTTCATCAATGACGATCACATTGGTGGTTGTGATGACATCCACGCTTTAGACAGTCAAGGCAAGCTGGATGAGCTACTAACTTCTAGCAATAGCGTTTAGATTTAGAAGGTTTTGCGCTAACGACAAGAAGCCGCTGCAAATTACACGGCAACCGCTACAACTCTAGAAGGGATGTCAATTGATGAGAGCATCAAGAGATAATAATTGAATAACTATTTAATTTCTTGGTGATTGAGGTATAAAGGGTGAAACTAGCTTTTATCATTGATCCCATCCATCAGCTTGACCCGTGTCATGATACCAGCATTGCTCTGATCGAAGCAGCGCAAATCCTGGGACACGAAGTTTGGATAACTCAGGCAAATCTGCTGAGTGTGGTGGAGGGCAAAGCTTGGGCTGTCCTACAGCGAGTCGAAGTTGTACCAGTGCAGTTGGTGGAGGGACGCTGGGTAGCGGTGAATCCTTGGTATAATTTGATCGATTCCTCCTTAACTTCTTTAGAGACAATGGATGCCGTATTTATGCGGACAGATCCACCTGTCAATGATTCCTACCTCTATGCCACCTACATTCTGGATTACATTGACCAAAATAAAACCCTGGTGATTAACAGTCCTAGTGGCATCCGAGGGGCAAATGAAAAAATGTATGCCCTCCAGTTTACCAAAGCGATTCCAGAAACGATTGTCAGTGCTGATAAGCAGTTTATCCGACAATTTGTCGAAGCAAAAGGGGCAGCAGTTCTCAAACCACTGGGTAACAAAGCTGGGGAAGGAATTTTGTTTTTGCAATCAGGCGATCGCAATTTTAACTCTATTGTCGAACTCAGTACCCTCCAAGGTCGAGTGCCTGTAATGGTGCAAACCTATTTACCGGAGGCAAAAGAGGGAGATAAGCGAATTATCCTGCTCAATGGCGAACCGATTGGCGCGCTCAATCGCCTCTCTAGCGGAACTGATTTTCGCAATAATATGGCAACTGGTGGCACAGTCGCTCAAACTGGAATTACCCCAAGAGAGTATGAAATCTGTACCCAGTTAGCCGAACGCTTACGCCAAGACGGGTTAATTTTTGTGGGTATTGACGTTATCGGTGGCTACCTAACTGAGGTTAACGTCACCAGTCCCACCGGAATTCGTGAGATTGATCGTCTAGATGGTACTCGTCTTGGTTATCAGGTAATTGAATGGATTGAACAGACACTAAAAATCAAAAAATAATTTACATTTAGCTTTTCTTTTTGTTTCGTGTCCTATTCACCGGAAGTCTACTTAGTTAAATGATAATTATACAAAGGGAGGAAAAGGCTGCTTTAATTTGCCTTTTCCTCCCTTTTTTCTCCTTTAGACATAGAGCTTACAACTCTTAACATCCGTTATTTCGAGTACTTCCATCTGGCATGATAGTTCTACAAAAGATTGCACCAGCAAAATAACCCCCGTGGTCATCCTCAATATCTCCATTAGGCAATATGGTTTCATGAAAAATTACGTCAGCGTAATTCCAATCCCAATCTGATTTTCCTGTTTATGAAGCTCAAACCGAAAATCACGATTGCTGACCACTTTAATGTCATAGAAGATCCACGCATAGATCGTACCAAACGACACAATTTAATTGAGATCATGACGATTGCTAATTCAAATGGAGATAAGCAAATTTTCTGCTATAGACAGAATCAATTTTTAAAATTTATCATCATCTCAATTTTTACAATTATCTATGTCATTTTAAAATCTTGCTTAGTTTTTATTAGGAAATAAGATGCGTTTGCCCTGCATGCTGCGGTGATCTATTCGATTATTTTGCCCGATCGCTTGGCTGTGATCTTGTCTCGACCTCAAAAGCCTTTAAAATATTATGCAGCACCTCTCAAGCAAAAAGCGCTTATGCTTATAAGCTGTTACGCAGCTAAATCTAATAAACAGCATTACCTTTATTTTTAATTTTACGCTCCCATTTAATAATAAGACCTCCTTCATTCAGCAAA
>NZ_JBALFC010000086.1:0-40811 GCF_036917755.1 Nostoc sp. | reverse complement strand
TTTTATAATACTTGCTTCTCTGTATTCATTTATTGGTGATATCTCCTGTATCCCTAGTGGTTCGCCCTTTTGGGAAAACTTTTTGGTTTACTGGTGTATATGGCTGTGTTTTACATCTAGATATTAAAAACGAAAAAATTTGGATTCAACACGATGGTACTGAAGGAGGTATCGCCAATGAACTTATTAGTCGAGGTATACCCAAAAAAGACATCGTTTTGGCTTTTCATTCCCCCTTTAAACGACAATTTACCGAGTTTGCTGTTGGTTAAGATTGCTGAGGTTTGAAAGGAAATAGTCCCAAATAACATCGGGTTGAAGTTAGCAGCTTCAGGGTTGACTCTTAACTTGCACATTTTATAACCCTTATACAGTAAGGCTTTTAGAAATACGATCAAAATGTGCTTGTTTCATATTTTGCTAGTGCTTCGCCGCGCTAGGTGGAGACTCACATCTTGCACCTAGCCCTGGCGATTAGAAATCGAGGCTATACAAACGAAGTCCACCTCCGTGGACTAAGAGAAAATCAAAGGTTTTTAACCCACGTTCGCCCTTGGCGTTCCGCAGGAAAGGTGGGTTTCGCCTGTGTAGCCGCGACTTCCAGCCGCCTGGTGCAAGATATGGGTTAACATTTGCTGCTTCCGGGTTGACATTTGCTGCTTCCGGGTTGACGTTAGCTGCTTTCGGGTTGGCGTTAGCTGCTTTCGGGTTGGCGTTTGCTGCTTTCGGGTTGGCGTTTGCTGCTTCCGGGTTGACATTTGCTGCTTCCGGGTTGACGTTTGCTGCTTCCGGGTTGGCGTTAGCAGCTTCCGGGTTGGCGTTTGCTACTTCCGGGTTGACGTTTGCTGCTTCCGGGTTGGCGTTTGCTGCTTCCGGGTTGACGTTTGCTGCTTCCGGGTTGGAACTCCGTATTTTGGGCGAACTACGCTTACAACACAAAATCTGATGCGGTGAGAGTTGGCGCACCAGTTAGAATCGCAAGGGTTGGGATTGCTTCTGATTAAGAGAGTTGAGTTAGAGTAATTTCAATCGCTAAACTTTTCGTGATTTAGGATATAACCAGAAGCTAAACAAACGGCTAACTCTAGGCATGACAATATAAGTCAACAGCAAAACCATTGTAATGGTAATGATCAACGAAATAATCAAGGGTGGTAAACCACGAAGCAGAGGGACTATAAACCTACTCAAAATATTAATCAACACATATACAGCTGCGCAAGTTAGCAATGCTATTTTATAGCGTGGTGGAGTTTTCAGTGGTTGACCGGGAACAGAAAACCAAGCTTCTAATCCACAGATTTGTTGAACATTAGGGTCAGATTCAACCAAGTGTTTACCTAGATTCAGCCAATATTCGCGATCGCGCGATGTCATCCACACCTTTAAATTTTTATAATCGTCAAACCGGAAGATGATCACATATTCATTTCGCACCCCAAGTTGAGGACGAATTACATTTGTTCCTAAATGACCTACATAGGTTCTGGAAACCCTGGTAATCTCTTTCAACCAAGCTTCGTAAGCGGTTTCACATCCTGGTTTGACAACTTGTGTAATGACTACAGTTACAGATTTATCGTCCTGTTCCATCTGCATTAGTTATACCAATCAATTTTAGATTTTGGATTTTTTCGCGTAGCTTGCTTATCGCAGAGCGAGTATCAATTTACTTGCTGTGAAACATTTTTAAATTTGGGATTTTAAATTTAAAATCCCAAATTTAAAATCTAAAATTCGGTCATTCTCAAGTTAACCGAGTACGTGGGTTTAAATTCCCCGGTTCAATAACACTTAATTACGAATTACGAATTATTTAAGGGATATCCAGCTTTTCCAACCTCAAGCCGCACAACATTAGCAGGAACGACACCTGTAGGAGGAGGTAAAAACATTCCACCATTGGTAACAACATAAATCGCAGTGCCGCAGCTACGCCCGTCGTAGACATCGCTCTCACCTTGACCAAAAGCCACGGCTGTGCTACCAATTACACCTGATTCGGCTTGAGCAATGATCGTTGTAGTGCGATCGCTTGCAATTCGCACCACACTGTTGTATATGTGCGTTGCTCCGTAAAGGTTGCCTTCCACATCAAAGGCAAAGTCATCAATATTAGTCTGCTCAACAAAGATTTCCGGTTCGCCTGGTTTATCTCCGGTATCAATGGGAATCCGCAACAGCAACATTTTTTCCGTATTTGAAACGTAGAGGAAATCACCAAAACGCTTCAAACCATTTGCCGCCGGAGTCACATTTTCCGAATTGCTACGAGCAAGCATTGGATGTTCTAGCCAAATAGATCCACGACGTTGAGCGATATCAATCAGCCAAATTGCACCCCGATAAGAATCTGCTGTTAAATACTGAGTGCCAGAAAGCGGAGTGATGCCATTTAGAAATATTGCATCTGGCAGAGTTAGCAAAGTTTCCACCGTGCCATCACTGGTAACTAGAGAAACCACTGGTATAGAATCAGCATTCCAGCCTGTTGCCACCAAACCCCCGTTGTTAGTGAAAGCAAGACCACTTACTTTGCCCTCAACAGTGGCATGAATCTGCTGATTGCCATCCGGAGTAATGCGAACAATCTCGCCAACTTCGTGATTAGTTACAAAGATTATGCCATCTGGTGAAATTGCTAGATTTTCCAAAAAAGTATTGACCGGAAACGAGGCTATAATTTTAGCAGGTGCTAATTCAATCTGTGTATCTGCGTAAATAGGCGGTAAACCTGCGGAATTTCCCATATTAACCTACCACTGTAATTGAATGGGGCCACCAAACTTTCGCATCTCTGCAAAAAACTGTCCTTGCGCTCCTTCATCGGGAAGTGTTGCCAAATAGACAGCAGTTTGCGCTCCTTCTTCTGCCGTGAACGGGGCATTATCTCCCCCCATATCAGTCTTCATCCAACCAGGAGAATAGGCATTCACGAGAATATTAGTATCTTGGAGTTCCTTGGCGAGAATCACGGTTAGTCCATTTACTCCGACCTTCGAGAGTCGATAGGAGGGCGCTAAAGGGTAGTAGTCAGTGGGAATTGACACCAGAGATGCCATTTCTGTTGAGATGTTGACAATGCGACCGTAGTTTTGCAGCTTCATCAACGGAATTAATGCTTGAGAAATTCTGAGTACTGCAAGAACATTGGTTTCAAAGGTCGATCGCATCGTTTCCAGTTGCACAGTTAGTAAGCTGGACTCCTCCGGCTTCGTTGTGGGATTTACGCCGGCATTATTGACCAGAATATCTACTTTGCCGTAAGTTTCATGCAGCCACTCAGTAAACTGCTGCACACTTCCATCATTGGTGACATCCAGCGTGTGATAGTCAACATCAAACCCTTCATTGGTAAGCTGCTGTTTAGCAGCAAGACCATCTGTTTGATTACGACTCGTCAGAATTACGCGGTTGCCAATTTGGGATAATTGACGGGAAATTGCATATCCTAGCCCTCGATTACTGCCTGTTACCACAGCAATTCTTTTTTCAGTCGTCATTTTTATGACCTGGAAACTGCTTTTGATTTTACTGTACTGAGGTGCGATAAATTAAGCAAATTAATTGCCTGACGACTCCTCACTTAAAATTTCCACTAAGAGATATCGTGAAGACAGGTGAAGTCTCCAAAAAGTAATTATGACCACCAACTTACCAGTCATTACAGAAATTGTACCAATGGTCTTGCAGCTGCAACCTGCGATGTCTACGACGGGCGTAGCTGCGGCACTAACCGAAGACCAGTTTTACGAGTTTTGTCAGCTAAACCGCGATTTTCGCATCGAACGTAATCCTGCTGGAGAATTAGTGATTATCTCTCCGAAAGATGCAGAAACTAGCCAACGTAACTTTGAAATTATTGGTCAGTTGGGTATTTAGACAAAGCAAGATGGTACAGGTGTAGGGTTTGGTTCCAGTGGTGGGTTTACTTTGCTAAATGGTGCGGTGCGATCGCCTGATGCAGCGTGGATAAAACGCGATCGCTAGAAAGCCATACCACCAGAACTGCGAAAAAAATTTGCGCCGATTTGTCCTGAGTTTGTGATTGAATTGCGTTCTGAGAGCGTAGTTTACCGCACTTCGACAAGGCTCAGTGACCACCGTAGGCATCGCTTACAAGTTTTACAACATAAGATGCAAGAGTATATTGATAATGGGACACAACTTGGTTGGTTAATTGATAAAAAACAACGCCAAGTTTTTATTTATGGTTCAATCAACCCACGTTTGACAGCTTCGCTCAATGCTCCAATTTTCTTAAAAACTCTGTCAACAAATTCTTGTTTTGAAAAGTAGCTCGAATCGTATCGCTATTATTATAATCAACGATAACTTCAAATTTTTCAAATTTCCCAACTGGACTGTCAATCTTAAGTGTATCCAGCCCACTAATTGCATCATCAATACTATCAAATTCGTATCTCTTTCCGAAAAGCGGAATTACAACTATATTACTAATGTAACGCTCAAGACAATTTCTAAGCGTTTCCATAAACCGATCTACTTCTTCTTGAGAAACTCGCATTAAAGCCTGTCGCAGTTTTTCTTTATCTGAACTAGTAAGACTATCAAGTTGTCTAAAGGCTGTAGTATAGCTTTCATCAGGAGTATCTTCATCAAAAGCAACATCAAAATAAATTACTTCAAATGCTGACACTACACCCTTATAGGGAATATAAATAACTGCAAAGCCATTATTTTTGAGTTGTTCTAGCGCTGGCTTTGTGAAATCTCCAGCTAATACTACCCCATAAAAGGGTGCAGATAGATGATGAAGCTCAATAATAGGTAATATCGCCCCTTGGATTTCCTGAGCTTTATTCTTTGAGTGCTTTGTATATCTACGCCACGCAGATTCAATAAATGCAACAGGTCTGCCAAGCTTATTATCCGTGCCATCGACTTCAATCACAAAATCTAGATCATGCTTATTTCCATATTTATCTTCCCAAGTAACCTTTTTACCACTTCTAGCTGCACGCGATCGCTGCCAGTCAAGATAGTAGTTTTTGACTTGGGCAAATTGCTGTAGTCGAGGTTTAAGAATATCATAAAGTACAATATCTTCAAGAAGTTTGCCTAGTTGCTGACCAAACTTGTGTGATGGTGACTGTGCCATAATCTAACTTTCTAGCCAAAGCCTTCCTTCATGTAAAGGAATATTATGTTTTCTGTTTTTCCACTTGACATTACGCTCTCTAATTTTCTCAAAAGACCATAAGCAAAAGCCTGCCTCATTTGCTAATTTTCCAAACCACTGCTCAACTGGAACATACACCCCATAAGGAGCCGAATCTCCTATTACAAAGCAAATCTTACAATCAGATGTTGTAACTCGACGAAGGGCATGGAATACAGACCCCATATCAATAAAGTATGCGGCTATCATTGTGTGATAAGCCTTGTTGCCAGCTTTAGTCTCTCGGACTTTTTCTAGCTCTTTACAAACAGGAATTAGCTCATCTCGAATTGGCTCAAGGATAGGATCAGCGATCAAAGTATCCAATTTCAATCGATCCTTTGACACATGTTGCGAACTTGAACGAATCAGAAACTTGCGAACTGTATCATGTAAATCCCCCCAAGAGTTAACCTCGCCCCAAAAGGTCATTTCGAGACGCGTTGCATCAGCATAGTCATAGTTGTTTGCATACGGTGGAGAGGTTATTACTAAATCTATTGACTTATCGGGAATACCTTCTAAAATCCTTGCATCTTCTTTAAGAAGGGTAGCTTGGCTTGCTGTTCTAAGACACTGCATATAACGCATATCTTCTAACATCAAAGCGACTTGGGTATCTAGTGCATCAAGTGGTTTAGAAATCTTGGCTTTTCGTTTGTTTGGAAGAATATATTGCCACTGCGCCGTGCCTACATAGCTTGACAATCGTAAAGTAGCAGAGATTGCTAGAAAAGTGAGAGACTGTAACTCTTCAGATAGGGTTGGAGCTAGTTCTAAATAGGCTTGCCTGATTTTGAAGAGATATATTAATACATCCTCGGTGTAGCATTTGCTTAATAACACTGGCATTTTGTCTGGAAACTTTGGCTGAAGATTAGCAGCAAGATTTTTAATCTCAGCGATCGCTGACAAAAACTCATAGGTATGTATATTCCATGAGAGCTTCCCTTGTGCAAGCCGATAAACAAAAGGGTGCGCTTCAATGCCGTAGGAATTCACACCAAGTTTATCAGCAGCAATACAAACAGTGCCAGAACCTGCAAATGGATCGAGAACAATTTTAGGTTCCAGTTCTGCGATTACTCCTTCAACCCAAGTTGCTGAAAATCCAGCAGAATACCTAAACCATCTATGAATAGGTAATTTCATATTGTCAGTAAATGTGCCTGTTCTTTCTGTAATAGCTCTTGATTGAAAATCATTGCGAAGTTCAGGCATCAAATTTAAAAGCTGAAGTTAATAGGGCTTACTCATTTTAAATTAGTATTGACTAGATTCAGAAAAAATCAGCGAAAACTTACGCGAAGTTTTAGCATTAGGTAATGCTGCAAAACAGCCTTTTTTAATTTACCTAGTTCCCCGTCGTACTGCTTCTTTTTATTTTACCAATTCGCTTCCGTCCAATACTGCGGTTTGATTCGCCTGTATCCATATCTGCGCCCGGACTTCTTCAGGAATCTGGCTCACTAGCTTAAGGGTTCAATCAATCCACGTTTGACAGCTTCGCTCAAAACAGTGGCTTTTCTTAAAAGTCCTTCTTGATAGACCTGCATCAGGGTTTGTAACTCTGAGCGATCGCCTTCAGTAAGGGGTACAAGTATCATTGGAACAGAAAACCGGGTTAAGCTTAAAAGTCTTATTGGATAAGGATTCTATTGATGGTTGTAGTAGCTCATTTTTGAAATCGCCAAGTAATCTCTTAACCAGAAATCAAGGGTTTCAGCGCCTAAACACTTTGGTAATATTTATGTAATACGACTTAACTCGGTTTTCTGTTCCGATCCTACTAATACCCCGGAATAATCGTCAAATGACTTGCTAGTAATCTTTTTGAGATATCTCATCAAGATGAATTTTTGTGTCAAACAATATATTTTCTCTAAATAAAATCAGTTACTACTTAGATTTGATTTTTAGCGATGGCTACGCCCCCCGAAGGCATCGCACTTTTTTTGGGTCGTCTAACAAAATCGCATTGCTCCCAATACGACGAAAGTAGTTTGAAACTGCAATTTATTATATGGTTGTAAAGTTTTTTAGCTAAATTTCGAAAATGCAGGTTCGTGCCGTGATAAAGATAAGGAATGCCACTAGAACGAGTGTTACTGTATTCGAGACACGCCACCAAAAGGAGAGACATCATAATGGATATTTTGTTGCGATCCCGACGATTTGGCCTGGCCGGCTTATTTGCGGCAGGGCTGCTAGCTGCCGTTCCTTTCTCTGTCTCACTTGCTGCGACCCTCGCCAACGATCTGATGCTGATTAATGTGCAAACCAACAAGTGCCTTACTATCGCTGGGGGAAGAAGTACCGAAAACAATGTGACAGCCCTTCAATTCAACTGCGACAGCGACCCGTCGCGCCGTTGGAGGATAATCGACGTGACCGGTACGGGTGTCTATCAGATTAGGAATGTGCAAACTAACAAGTGTCTCACTATTGCCGGGGGAAGAAGTACCGAAAACAACGTAACAGCCCTTCAATTCGACTGCGACAGCGATCCGTCGCGCCGTTGGACGATAACCGATGTGACCGGCGCCGGTGTTTATCAAATCAGGAATGTGCAAACCAACAAGTGTCTCACTATTGCTGGGGGAAGAAGTACCGAAAACAACGTAACAGCCCTTCAATTTGACTGCGACAGCGATCCATCGCGCCTCTGGACGCTGAAGCTATAGCTCTGATCTCGCTTCACCTTATCCCTCTTTTGTGACTTTGGGAGAACCCAATCGCTGAAAGCCTTTGGCAGCTTTAATCTTCAGATTTTGGCTACAAACTTAATTACTATTAGAAAATAAAGGCTTAAAGCTTTATCAAATCGAAGTTTCAGAATCAAGCTTCAATTATTGTTTTCCGAGAGTAACAAAAGAGGGGTAATAATAACCAAAAATAATAGTCAAATTAAAAGTTCTAGCTAAAAATCGGGACTGAGAAATACATCTCAGTCCCGATAAAAAAGCGGGTTAACCGCTATTTATATAGTTAACCCGTGCAGCTTTGGGAACGCGCAGAGAAATTGCTATTGCAATACCAACTTCACATTGGCGTTTTGCAGACCGCGTTGTTTTACTTCAGCCAAAGTTTTGTTAACTGCATACTTTTGGTTGATGGAGTTGATCAACTCGGTTTGGTTGTGCTTCTTAGCAACTCCCCACAAGTCAGCGATTAGGTCAAAAGAACCATCGCTGTTGCGAGACCAGCCGAGGTCATATTCGCCATCCAACATAGCAACGATGTCAGAACGGACACGCTGACCGTTATAACCACGGACATCAGCTTCAGTCTTTACGCTGATACCTAAGTCGCGCAAGGAAGCCTTGAGGATTTCGGCATCGGTGATCTTGGTACGCAGGGTGCTAAAGTGAGACATTTGGGTTTCCTCCAATGAGAAGATTGAGAAAAACGACAACGGTTTGTTTTCGGCGAAGCCGCGCTTATCAGGATGCGGCTTTTCTTATAACTGCTAGCATTGGGAGCTAGCCTTTCCCCCTGGGATGGCAGAGGAAAGCTTTTAAAACTCCATTCGCTGATATTCAGCTACGGAGGATGCTGCGGGGCGTGCGCGCTGTCTGGCCCAATCTCTCAGAGCCGTTACTTGTTCTTGCATCGTTCGAGACAGCGGCAATGTTGCCTTCAGTGCAGCAATAATATCTAGTTGGGTGAACTCCCGATCTTGGGCAAAAGCTTCATACATTGCCGCAACGATCGCTTGCTCAACTTCTGCCCCAGAAAAGCCGTCAGACATCTTGGCTAATTGCTCAAGATCAAATCGAGAGATGTCTTCACGGCGCTTGGTCAGATGAATATTGAAAATCTGCTGCCGTTCTTCCGGTGTTGGCAGATCGACAAAGAATATTTCATCAAAGCGTCCTTTCCTCAAGAACTCCCCAGGTAAGCGTTCTACTCGGTTGGCAGTTGCCATCACAAACACTGGTGATTTCTTATCTTGCATCCATGTGAGGAAAGAACCGAAGATTCTACTGGAAGTCCCCCCATCAGAATCAGACGAACCTCCACTACCAGCAAAGGATTTATCCAATTCATCGATAAACAAAATCGCTGGGGAAATAGATTCTGCTGTTTTCAGGGCGTTTCGCAGATTTGCCTCACTTCGTCCCACCATTGAGCCGTCGTAGACTCGCCCCATATCTAACCGCAACAGTGGTAAACCCCACAGCCGGGAAGTAGTTTTGGCAATTAACGATTTACCACAACCGGGAACTCCGAGAATTAACATCCCCTTTGGTTGAGGCAAACCATACTCTCTCGCTCTTTCTGTAAAAGCGTTAGAGCGTTGCTTGAGCCATCTTTTTAACTCTTCTAAGCCACCTACAGCATCAATGGTTTCATCTTCTTCAATGTATTCTAAGATCCCATTGCGCCGAATTAGTTGCTTTTTCTCAGATAAAACGATATCTACTTCATCTTCCGTCAAACGCCCTGTAGTTACCTGTGCCTTCCGATAGACTTTCTCAGCTTCATCTTTAGTTAGACCCAAAGCGGCTCTGAGAAGCTTTTCTCTGGCTTCTGTTGTCACCCGCCGACCACGATTTTGCTCTATATGGAGGGTTAATACCTTATTCAACTCAGCCATATCTGGCAATGTAAAATCGAGAACGACAACTTCTTTTTCCAGCTCTATAGGTACTTGCTGCATCGGCGACATCAAAATGATATTCTTTTGCGTACCTTTAAAGCTGGCGATCGCATCACGCAACGATCTATTAGTTGCAGGCGCATCTATAAATGGATGTAAATCTTTAAGAATAAATATACTAGGTTCTTTCTGCCGAATTATCCACTCAATCGCCGCCTCTGGAGACACGGTATTATGTTGGGTGACATTCCGGGGTTGACCATACTCCACAATCCCGTGTGTTACTGTCCAAATAAATACTCGGCGCTGGGGCTTTAACAACTGGGCGATCGTGGAAATTGCTTGCTCAGCCCGCTCTTCCTCGGAGGTAACAAGGTAGATTAAAGGGTATTGAGCTTGAATTAGGATATTGAGCTCTTCTTTCATACTTCGACCTACTTGAGACCTTATAAAGACAGTAGAGACATTGCTTCTGGTAAAGACAACCGAATCATCAATAATTCCTTATCTTATTTAGCAAGGAACTAACTCTTCCTCACCCTTGGGATTGGTTTCATCTCCATCCATATCAATGGAAAGATGCTTTTGACCAACTACTCCTGGTTGATTGCCCAGAGCAACCAGTTCCCTATCACGTAAGACTAGTGAGCTATCACAAGTTGGACATGAATAAACTCTATGAGTCCGCCCGTAAGAAGAATCTTCTACCTCGTCAACCAATTCTGCATTAGACAGGTAAAACACGAGGGCACGTTCGGCAAGCTCTGACATTGGTTCAGAATCGACTGCTGAACGAATCTTCAGTTTTCTGTGCAACTCTGGCGATAAATACAAAGTGACCTTTTGCTTAGTTTGCGTTTGCATATAACTCTTTAACGGTCTTACCCGGGTATGTATATCAAGTTATCGGTTCTTTTCTTGCTTGTCAAGACGTTAAAACGTTTTAACGGCAATTTCGTTACATTTGTTTACAGTGGGGCTAAAAAGCAGTTTAATTGAGCGATAAATCGCTGACTACAAACCTGTCAACTCAAAACCTGAAACCTGAATGGGAATTAGCGATCGCGAATTAACGATGAAGCAATAATTGCCTGACTTGGCTTATTTTTTCATTATTTGGAGCGTAAGCGGATTAAAGTTGAACACCTTTCCGGTTGTAAACAACTGATATCCACAGGAGATGCCAGCGAATGACACTAGCATAGAAAAAAGGGAAACTGAGCCGATTACAACACCACTGGCAATAAACAGAGCAATTCCGATGCCAATCAACACCCATCCCAGTTTCCGATTATTGCCCCCACCCCAATTCAGAGCTACTACACCTCCCATACAGAGCAAAATTCCAGGTGTGCTACGTAAATAAACACTGATATAAATGCTTGTACTTAAAAATGTAATCCCTGCTAGGATTAGTCCTAAGCCAATAAGCTTACTGGCAAGGACTACTTGATCTTCCTCTTCTTTAGCGATCGCAGGTGCTGTAATTTTTGTTGGCGCGGAGTTTGGTGTAGGATTTTTTGTGGCAGATGCAGAGTGCTGCTGCACCCTAAATATGAAACTTATTTTGTCTCCCTGCCCAAGGGAAACTCTGTCTCCCGGTTGCAGGGGAGAAAAAACTTGAGGTTGAAGTTTTACACCGTTAATATATGTGCCATTAGAACTGCCCAAATCGGTGATATGGTATTCATCCCCATTTACCCAAAGAAAGCGCGTGGATGCGAGATGCCACATCCGAATCTGGTAAGCCAGAAACATCAATATCTGGTGGTTTTTGGTCGTTTGGCTTACCGATGCAAATTACAGAAAGATTCGGTGGAAATTGTAAAGATGTGTTGGTTTGGAAGTGAAAAAGCTCCAAAGTTAGCTCGGCTGTCTGAGATGGACTGTACATAAGTTGTGTAATAAAGCACTTATTCTCGGCTTCCTCTACTGGGAACTCAAAAGAGAATGGTAAATATGCTGAAAAGAATATTGAATTTTTAATGAGCGCTCTTTTGATGCAGTTTCCCGATTCGGGAATAAATCGTAAATTGGGGAAGGTATTGATCTGAGTTTCTGGTATTTCTATAAAATCAGTGACTTTGGCAAAATGTGTAATGTAAATGGCTACTGCTAATAAAATCTGTAGTTTGGGGCGAAGAATTTATCGGTTTGCCGCCAGCCTTAGCGGAGCCATTGCCCTGTTTATAATTCTGTGGGGTTGTACTGGATCTGATTTTAACGCCGGAGCGATCGCCTGGAAAACTTATAGCAACTCCCGTTATGGCTTTGAATTTCCATATCCGAGTAACTGGACTTCTTTAGCAGCCCCAGCAAATGATGATGGAATCGCGTTTATTTCACGACAGGATAACTCAGTGGAAATTCGGGGGTGGGCAAGTCAGCAGCTAGCAAATTCGATTGTTACAAACCAAGAGTCTGTGAAAAAGATAAAACCCAACTTTCAAACCGCCCAAGGAGTATCTGGGGTAATGGTTGTAGAAGTTGATCAACGAGTAGGTTCGATGACACTAACATTAACTCAGGGTCAAGTGAAATACTGTTGGCGGGGACAAAGCAAAAGCCAAAAATTTCCAGATTACTATCGTTTGTTTTATTACATTGCCCAACAGTATCGGATTTCCAAGTCTTGAAATATTGGGCATTGGGCATTGGGCATTGGGCATTGGGCATTGGGCATTGGGCATTGGGCATTGGGCATTGGGCATTGGGCATTGGGCATTGGGCATGGGGCATTGGGCATTGGTTATTCTCCTCATCTCCCCCATCTCCCCCATCTCCCTCATCTCCCCCACTCCCCACTCCCCCAAAATCCACATCTCCACCAGAATGATGATTGAGAGGGGACAGAAACCTGATAGATTTAGCTATCAGCAAGTAAAAACTGGTGAAGATGAAAGTCCTGGTTATTGGTGGTGATGGATATTGCGGTTGGGCAACTGCTCTTTACCTTTCCAATCGAGGTTATGAAGTTGGAATTTTAGATAGTTTGGTGCGGCGGCACTGGGATAATGAACTTGGTGTTGAAACTCTCACTCCGATCGCACTAATTCAGCAACGCCTCCAGCGCTGGCAAGATTTGACGGGTAAATCTATCGACTTGTTCATCGGCGATATTACTAATTACGAGTTTCTCCAGAAAACATTACATCAATTTCAGCCAAACGCCCTAGTGCATTTTGGTGAACAGCGTTCGGCTCCATTTTCCATGATTGACCGCGAGCATGCAGTTCTCACCCAGGTCAATAATGTAGTTGGTACGTTGAACTTACTGTATGCCATGCGGGAAGATTTCCCCGACTGTCATTTGGTGAAGCTGGGAACGATGGGTGAATACGGTACACCCAACATCGATATCGAGGAAGGGTATATCACCATTGAACACAATGGACGCAAGGATACCCTACCTTATCCCAAGCAGCCTGGTTCAATGTACCATTTAAGCAAAGTCCATGATAGTCATAACATCCACTTTGCTTGCCGGATTTGGGGATTGCGGGCAACGGATTTAAATCAGGGTGTAGTTTACGGCGTCTTAACCGAAGAAACGGGGATGGACGAACTATTGATCAATCGGCTGGATTATGATGGTGTGTTTGGTACAGCACTAAACCGCTTTTGTATTCAAGCAGTGATCGCACACCCTCTAACCGTCTATGGTAAAGGTGGGCAAACTCGCGGATTTTTGGATATTCGGGATACAGTCCGATGTGTAGAATTAGCGATCGCTAACCCTGCCGAGGCTGGTGAATTCCGCGTATTTAACCAATTTACCGAACAATTCAGCGTCGGCGAATTGGCATTAATGGTCAAAAAAGCTGGTAACGCTATGGGATTGAACGTAGAAATCAATCACCTAGATAATCCCAGAGTCGAGAAAGAAGAACATTATTTCAACGCTAAAAACACTAAATTGCTCGATTTAGGGTTACAGCCACACTTGCTCTCTGATTCTCTACTCGATTCTCTGTTAAACTTTGCCATCAAGTATCAGAAACGAGTTGATCACAAACAAATCCTGCCTAAAGTCTCTTGGCACAGAAATTAGGGTAAACCCCAGTAAATCGTGGGTCTAAAAATGGTCGTTATATTTTAGCACAATATGACGACCAATCAGTTATTATTTATCAGGCGTATCGTCTAGCTATTATTAAATTTGCCGTTTACCACAGTTATTCTGACTGTGCAGAATTGATTACAGCACGCGCGACAGTTTACTCTGTGTTTAATAGCAAAATGCACTCTGAAGCTGAGATTATCTGCCTGTACTGAATAGTTTTATATGAGAATTGCTCTATTCACCGAAACCTTTTTGCCCAAGGTTGACGGCATTGTAACGCGCCTGCGCCATACTGTTGACCATCTACAACGCAGTGGTAATCAAGTGCTGGTAATTGCCCCTGATGGAGGCATTACTGAACACAAAGGCGCTAAAGTTTACGGCGTTACGGGCTTTCCTCTGCCATTGTATCCAGAATTGAAAATGGCACTTCCCCGCCCAGCCATTGGTTATCTTTTAGAAGAGTTTAAGCCAGATGTTATTCATGTCGTGAATCCAGCAGTTTTGGGTTTAGCTGGGATATTTTATAG
Organism: Nostoc sp.; assembly: GCF_036917755.1. Lineage (GTDB taxonomy): Bacteria > Cyanobacteriota > Cyanobacteriia > Cyanobacteriales > Nostocaceae > Nostoc. The sequence continues at coordinate 26,433 of NZ_JBALFC010000086.1, read as the reverse complement.
CAAAATTCTCAAAATACCCTTAGTGGCCTCTTACCATACCCATTTACCCCAATATCTCCAGCATTACGGCTTAGGGATGCTGGAAGGTTTTCTTTGGGAATTGCTGAAAGGCGCTCATAATCAAGCAGCTTTGAACCTGTGTACCTCAACAGCGATGGTGGAGGAACTGACAGCACACGGTATTGAACGTGTAGATTTGTGGCAACGCGGGGTGGATACGGAATTATTTCACCCCGATTTAGCTAGTGTAGAGATGCGATCGCGCTTATCGCAAAATCATCCAGAAAGTCCATTGCTACTTTACGTTGGGCGGCTTTCGGCTGAAAAAGAAATTGAGCGCATCAAACCAATTTTAGAGGCAATTCCGGCAGCGCGGTTGGCATTGGTTGGGGATGGTCCCCACCGTCAAGCATTGCAAAAACACTTTGCTGGCACAAACACTTATTTTGTTGGGTATCTCATGGGGAAAGAGTTAGGTTCTGCCTTTGCGAGTGCTGATGCCTTTATTTTTCCTTCCCGTACAGAAACACTAGGCTTGGTACTACTAGAAGCGATGGCTGCTGGCTGTCCAGTAGTAGCAGCCCGTTCGGGGGGAATTCCCGATATTGTCACAGATGGCGTAAATGGATATCTTTTTGAGCCAACAGCAGATGTTCAAGCAGCGATACCTGCGGCGGGCGGAGCCATCGCTGCTACTATTCGCCTCTTAGAACAAAAACAACAACGAGACATCATCCGTCAAAATGCTCGCCAGGAAGCAGAAAGGTGGGGTTGGGCGGCTGCTACTAGGCAGCTACAAGATTACTATCAAAAGGTGATATTTTCTGAACAGTTAGCAAAATAGGGGAGTAGGGAGTGGGGAGTGGGGAGTGGAGGATGAGGGGGATGAGGGGGATGAGGGGGATGAGGGAGAAGAATTAATAACCAATGCCCAATGCCCCATGCCCCATGCCCCATGCCCCATGCCCAATGCCCAATGCCCAATGCCAAAAATCTAAAATCTAAAATTCCCATGACACTCCCCAACCCTGGTAGCGTCTTGGCTACATTAACTGAACTTACTCAAGTTAATCGTACTCACACTCTACTGCATCGTGTTAAAGACTTATCTGTTAATGAATTTGTTTGTTTACTCGACTTCATAACTGCTGAGTTCCAACAATTTCTTAGAGCCATTGAACTGATTAATAATGAAGCTCTAGAAACTATGTTGGAGAAGGTGCTAGAAGCTATCACACTCAAAATTGGTCAAATCCTCCAAGCAGAACACACAGCTATTTTTTTAGTTGACTATGACAAAGGTCAACTGTGGTCAAAAGTTCCCCAAGATAATACCCAAAAATTCTTAGAAATTCGTACTCCCATCACAGTGGGTATCCCCGGTCATGTTGCCAGTACAGGTGAATATCTAAATATATCTGAAACTTATACTCATCCCCTATTTAGCCCAGAACTTGAAAAGCAAATGGGCTACAAAATTCATAATCTTTTATGTATGCCGGTTATCAGTAGCAAAAACCAGACTGTAGCGGTAGTTCAACTTGCTAATAAAACCGGGAATGTTCCGTTTAATTCTGATGATGAAGAACGTTTTCGAGACTTCGCCGCTTCTATTGGGATTATTCTGGAAAGCTGCCAATCTTTTTATGTAGCAGCTCGCAATCAACGAGGCGCAACGGCTTTGTTGCGGGCAACTCAGACACTGGGGCAAAGTTTGGATTTAGAAGCAACTTTGCAGATAGTTATGGAGCAAGCTCGAATTTTAATGCAAGCAGACCGCAGCACACTGTTTTTATATCGTAAAGAGATGAGCGAACTCTGGACAAAAGTTGCAGCGGCGGCAGATGGCACAAACTTGATAGAAATCCGCATTCCCGTTAACCGTGGCATTGCTGGCTATGTGGCCTCTACTGGTGAAGCCTTAAATATTTCCGATGCCTATAAAGATCCCCGCTTTGACCCGACTACAGATAGAAAAACTGGGTATGTAACTCGCAATATTCTGTGTTTGCCAGTATTTAATTCTGCAAATGAATTAATTGGCGTAACACAATTAATTAATAAGCAACAAAATAGTTTTACTGCTTCTGATGAAGAGTTTATGCGGGCTTTTAATATTCAGGCAGGAATTGCTTTAGAAAATGCTCGCCTGTTTGAAAATGTGCTGTTAGAAAAACAGTATCAAAAAGACATTTTGCAAAGTCTGTCAGATGCTGTGATTTCTACAGATATGGTAGGACGGATTGTCACGATTAATGATGCGGCACTGGAGTTATTGGGTTCTCCTATAGGAGAGGCTAATACTAAGAACAACAAGCTTTTGTGGGAACAAAATTTGATTGGTCGCCTAGTTTGGGAAGTTGTGCCAATTGAAAATCTCCAAATGCGGCTAGAAGATAGTTTAAAAACTGGAGCTAAACATTATGTGCCAGAGCAAAGTTTGATGGTGGGACTATACCAAGTTATGAGTGAGGAGTTAGGAGTTAAAAGTGAGACTCAATACTCAGGACTTACGAATCAGCATTCAATTTTAGCAGTGCGCGATCGCACTAATCCCGATATTTTCATTCCCTGGAATCTACCCCTGACTCCCCAATCTGAGTTTCTCACTTCCAATCAGGTGCAACAATTAGAACGCAGTATAAATCTTACTGTTAATCCCCTAACTAACCCAGAAGGTGGTGTACGCGGTGGTTTAGTCGTGTTAGAAGACATCAGTCAGGAAAAACGGATGAAAACTACCATGTCCCGCTACCTAACGCCTCATGTAGCCGAACAAGTTATGGCTCTGGGGGAAGATGCTTTAATGGTAGGTGAGCGCAAGGAAGTAACCATTTTGTTTTCTGATATCCGGGGTTACACAACACTTACGGAAAATCTTGGTGCAGCTGAGGTGGTATTGCTGCTCAATCAGTATTTTGAAACGATGGTGGAGGCGGTTTTTAACTACGAAGGCACTCTTGATAAATTTATTGGTGATGCTTTAATGGCGGTATTTGGTGCGCCGCTACCACTTACAGAAAATCATGCTTGGAGGGCTGTGCAGTCAGCGTTAGATATGAGACGCCGCCTAGAGGAATTTAACCAACGGCGAATTATCCAGGCGCAGCCACAAATTCGTATTGGCATTGGGATTAGTTCTGGGGATGTAGTTTCGGGTAATATTGGTTCCCGCAAACGGATGGATTACACCGTAATTGGAGATGGCGTAAATTTGAGTTCGCGCTTGGAAGCGGCAACTAAGGATTATGGTTGTGATATACTTTTGAGTGAATTTACTTACCAGCTATGCAGCGATCGCATTTGGGTGCGCCAGTTAGATAAAATTCGCGTCAAAGGGAAACACCAAGCGGTGAATATCTACGAATTAATTAGCGATCGCACTACTCCCCTAGATGCCAACACTCAAGAGTTTTTGTTTCACTATCATACTGGACGCTCGGCTTATTTATCGCGCAACTTCTCACAAGCGATCGCCTGTTTTCAAGCCGCCAAATACATCCAACCCCAAGACCAAGCTGTTGATATCCACCTAGAACGCGCTCATAATTATCAGCAAACGCCGCCACCAGAGTGCTGGGATGGTGTCTGGACAATGCTTACTAAATAGTCATTGGGCATTGGTCATTGGGCATTGGGCATTGGGCATTGGGCACTTGTACTGAGCGAAGCCGAAGTATTGGGCATTGGTTATTCTCCTCATCTCCCTCATCCCCGCCTCTCTCCTTCAACCTTGAGCCTCCCCCTGATCATCCTGAAACGGATCTTCGCCAATTCTTAGCTCTTTTTTTGAGCGTTTCAACTGTTTCCATAGATCCTTTATTTGGTCGTAAGCTGCACCCGGAGGCAGTTTTCCACCTGTTTCTAAGCTGCAAATGTAGCTTACGCGTTGGGCAAATTCCTGTAGATTCGCATTAAAAACCAAGTTCTCTGGCTTTACCTGACCGTAGTAGCGACCACGAGGGTAGAGAAAATCATCCTTGTTCACCATTTTGTTCTCCAATTTATTCAACTCCCCTTCTGTTTGAATCTCTAAAGCTGAATCACTAGCTACCCTAATCTTTACTTTTGTCAGACTGAGGGAAATCAAATCATTCAATTCCTTTTCCAACCGATGGTGCAGGAATTGGTTAATTCAGATTTTGAGACTAGAAGATCAAGCTTGAAATATTTTTGTTGTAAATGTTACAAAAAATTTACTGCAAAAGTAACTAGAGAGAATATTTGATTTTCCTCCCAGTTGTCAATTTATCTCATGTTAGTTTATGAAGTTCGGATTGTAATTAACTTCGATGGAAACCCTGAGTTACAAACTATACAAAGTATAGGCGTATGCCCTATTAGAATTTTCCGAGCAAAAATAATTGCAAATCTATAAGTAAACTATTTAGGCAAAAATACCATGTACCAAAGCCAATTGTCCTCTGTTCAAAGTTAGACATTTAGTTCTGAGTCTTTGGCGACTGGGGCAAAACAGTCCGAGTTCCGAGTTAAGACCTCATCCTCCCCAGCCCCTTTGGCCAATTATCGGCAGCCCCGTGTCCTCTTAAATAATCACCAATGGCTAATAGTTAATAACTAAAGATAAAATGGTGAAGCCTCAAAGGACAACTTTTGTCCATCGCCTAAAACTTTACCTGCCACCATGTCTGTTAATTCCAAGTTATACGAAGGCAAAGCGAAAATTCTCTATACAACGGACGATCCCGAAGTCTTGTTGGCAGATTTTAAGGACGACGCCACGGCGTTTAACGCCCAAAAACGTGGCAGCATCCAAGAGAAAGGAAAAATTAATTGTAGCATTTCCAGCCAGCTTTTTAAACAGTTGGAGGCAAATGGTATAAAAACTCACTTTATCGACAGCCCTGCGCCAAATCAGATGCGGGTGAGAGCAGTAAAGATTTTACCTTTAGAAGTAGTGATCAGAAATATTGCTGCTGGCAGTCTGTGTCAGCAAACAGGTTTACCAGTGGGTACAATTCTGAAACAGCCTTTGGTTGAGTTTTATTACAAAAACGATCAGTTAGGAGATCCTTTGTTGACAAGCGATCGCCTATACCTCCTAGAACTAGCTACTGCGGAACAAGTAGACGCAATTACACATCTAGCATTGCAAATCAACGAATTTCTGACTAACTTTTGGCAACGGTGCGGCATTATCCTAGTAGACTTCAAACTAGAGTTTGGTTTGGACTCACAACAGCAGTTGCTCTTGGCAGACGAAATTAGCCCCGACACCTGCCGTTTGTGGGATACCGCAGAAGAGGACTCAAACCGCCGGATAATGGACAAAGACCGCTTTCGCCGGGACTTAGGAAATGTAGAGGATGCCTATCAGGAAGTTTTACAAAGAGTGCTAAAAGCAGTAGAGAGTAATAGTTAAGTGGGTAAAAATCAATTAAACTCGTGTGGATTGTCATTTGTCATTTGTCATTTGTCCTTTGTAAATAATGCCCAATGCCCAATGTCCAATGCCCAATGCCCAATGACTAATTTGTAATGGTGTGTGTGTGGTCGTGAATAGGAATCATAAGTAAAATGCGTTTATCTCCCGTATTGCTGGCAGCAGTAGCAATTGCAGTCCCTTTGGGCGGCTCAATGAGTGCAAATGCAGAAGCCGCCAAAGGTTCAAAACAGACAACAGAAGTTTTGACACTAGAAACAAATCAGCAGCCAGAAAAGGACACTGGTCAGGCTTACACTAGTGAGAGTCTAAAATCTCGACCTAATCCCACAGGGCTTACAGAGGCGGAACATCTCCAATCTGGCGTTGTCCCAGTTTCTACTGGCAAACCAGCAGCGATGCCTGCGGCGGGCGTAGATGCAGCAACATCAGAGGTAATAGTACCAACCTCGACAACGCCAACAACTGGACAAACCTCTCAAATAAATCCCAACCCTACTCAACAGCTATCTCCCGCTCCAGTCATTCCACCGCCAGCTAGTCAACAACAAACACCTTCCCCAACTCTTGAGACTGCTCCAGCCCCAGAAAATGTCAATCCACCGACAACCGAACCTTTATTACCCACAACTCCAGAACCATCTACCGCTCCAGTAATTTCCCCCCCAGGTAGTCAACAACAAACACCTTCCCAAACTCCTGAGACTACTCCAGCCCCAGAAAATGCCAATCCACCGACAACCGAACCTTTATTACCCACAACTCCAGAACCATCAACCGCTCCAGACATTCCACTTCCAGGTAGTCAACAAAGAACACCTACCCCAAGCCCAGGCGCGACTCCAAATCCGCAGAATGTTAACCCGCCGACAACTCCGGGAAATACTCAACCCAACACAGCCCCAGAAGCCAATGACCCCCGCGTACTGGTGTCGGAAGTAGTAGTTAGATCACAGGCTGGGCAACTATCACCAGAACTGGAAGATCAAGTTTATAAAGTAATTCGTACCCAGCCAGGACGAACGACAACTCGCAGCCAACTGCAAGAAGATATTAACGCCATCTTTGGTACTGGCTTCTTCTCCAACGTTCAAGCAGCGCCAGAAGATACCCCCTTGGGAGTGCGAGTCAGCTTTGTTGTACAGCCTAACCCCGTCCTCACCAAGGTACAAGTACAAGCCAATCCTGGCACTGGTGTTGCTTCCGTACTACCACCTAACACTGTAGATGAAGTCTTTCGCCAGCAGTATGGCAAAATCCTCAACTTGCGTGACTTGCAGGAAGCCATCAAGCAGTTAAACAAGCGGTATCAAGACCAAGGTTACGTGCTAGCCAACGTGATTGGAGCGCCACAAGTCTCTGAAAACGGTGTTGTTACCTTACAAATAGCAGAAGGGGTAGTAGAAAATATTAGAGTCCGGTTCCGCAATAAAGATGGTCAGGAGACAGACGAGAAGGGACAACCGATTCGGGGACGGACGCAAGATTACATCATTACACGAGAATTGGAATTAAAGCCAGGACAGGTATTCAACCGCAACACGGTGCAAAAAGACCTACAGCGCGTGTATGGACTGGGACTGTTTGAAGATGTAAATGTCTCCCTTGACCCTGGTAGTGACCCTAGCAAGGTAGATGTAGTAGTGAATGTAGCTGAACGCGGTAGCGGTTCGGTGGCGGCTGGGGCAGGGATTAGTTCTGCTAGCGGACTGTTTGGCACGGTTAGCTATCAACAGCAAAACCTGAACGGTAGGAACCAAAAGCTGGGTGCAGAAGTACAGGTGGGAGAGCGGGAACTGCTGTTTGACCTGCGGTATACAGACCCCTGGATCGCCGGAGATCCCCACCGGACTTCCTACACGGTCAATCTTTTTCGCCGCAGTTCCATTTCGTTGATTTTTGATGGCAAAGATCAGGATATTAGAACATTTGACCCAAAGAATCCCACTAATACAAATTCTCAGGATAGCCCCCGCATTCTCCGTCTCGGTGGTGGTGTCACCTTTACCCGTCCTCTGTCCTCTAATCCCTACAAAACTTCCGTATGGACAGCCTCAGCCGGTTTACAGTATCAACGAGTTTCCGCCCGTGATGCCGATGGCAATCTCAGAAAAACAGGAGCGATATTTGATGATAATAATGGGAACCGCATCAGCCAAGAAGTTCCACTTACCTTCTCTGGTGGAGGTGAAGACGACTTGGTGTTATTACAACTAGGGGTACAGCGCGATCTCCGTAATAACCCCTTGCAACCGACAAGTGGTTCTTATCTCCGCTTGGGAATCGATCAGTCAGTTCCTCTGGGACTAGGCAACATTTTTCTCACCAGATTACGGGGTAGCTACAGCCAATATATCCCCGTCAAGTTGATTAGCCTCTCCAAAAAAGGAGCGCAAACTCTAGCATTTAACTTCCAAGCCGGAACAGTTTTTGGTGACTTGCCTCCCTACGAAGCTTTTACCCTTGGGGGTAGCAACTCCGTCCGGGGTTATGAAGAAGGAGCATTAGGTAGTGGACGTAGTTATGTGCAAGCATCAGTTGAGTATCGGTTCCCAGTTTTTTCAGTAGTCAGTGGCGCACTATTTTTTGATATCGGCAGTGACCTGGGTACTAGTACCCTAGCAGCTAATGTACTCAATAAGAACGGGAGTGGCTTCGGCTATGGTCTCGGCGTTCGCGTCCAGTCTCCACTAGGGCCAATTCGGATTGACTACGGTATCAACGATGACGGTGATAGCCGGATTAATTTTGGTATTGGCGAAAGGTTTTAATTTGTCATTAGTCATTAGTCATTGGTCATTGGTGAATAACAAAGGACAAAGCGCAAAGTCTGAGCGCCGGTTTCCGGCGATCAGAACTTTGTAAGAGAGGACTAATGACAATTCTCTTTTCCTAATTAGCTTGCTAATTTTTACATTTGCCTCAATACTGTTCCGATAAAGGGATTAATCACATTTTTAGGGGAATATCAGGGATTTTACCAAAACAGACGATGAACAATACTAAAGGAAATATATTGACTTTTCGGTTATGCAACAACACACTCTAGCAGCTCAAATCACTCAAACTGGAGTGGGACTGCATAGCGGTGTGAATACCCAGGTGCGGATACTACCAGCTGAGGCGGGAAGTGGACGCTACTTTGTGCGGGTGGATTTACCGGATTTGCCGATCATTCCAGCCCAAGTTGCGGCAGTTAGTCACACTGTTCTCTCAACTCAGTTGGGCAAGGGTGAGTTATATGTTCGCACGGTAGAGCATTTGTTGGCAGCACTTTCGGGTATGGGTGTGGATAATGCCCGTATTGAAATTGATGGCCCAGAGGTTCCACTTTTGGATGGTTCGGCAAGTGTGTGGACAGCCAATATTGCCGAAGTTGGCTTAGTATCACAACCCGTTAACAACCAAGTTCCCAAGGCTATTACAGAACCAATATGGGTCTATCAAGGAGACGCCTTTGTATGTGCCCTCCCAGCATCAGAAACCCGCTTTAGTTACGGTATTGATTTTGACCTGCCTACCATTGGTAATCAATGGCATAGTTGGTCACTAACTGCTGAACTAGGAAAAGCTGCTGCTAGCTTTGCTGCCCAAATCGCTCCTGCCCGGACTTTTGGGTTACTGCATCAAATTGAACACTTACAAAAAACAGGGTTAATTAAGGGTGGCAGTTTGGATAATGCACTCGTTTGTGGACCAGAAGGCTGGCTAAATCCACCATTGAGATTTGCAAATGAGCCAGTGCGTCATAAGATATTGGATTTAGTAGGAGATTTAAGTTTACTAGGAACTTTTCCTATTGCTCATTTCTTAGCGTATAAAGCCAGTCACAATTTACACATTCAATTGGCTCAAAGAATTTTAGATTTTGGATTTTAGATTTTGGATTGGAGCTAAAGCCTAAAATCGAGGATTATTAAGGCTTTCGATATACGCCTGCCTACTCAACTTTCAAATGAAAAATTAACCAAACGGCCAATGTCAATCCTCACTGAAGTGAATACCATCGATACGACTACACCGACATCTACCGAACCACAAGCTATAAATGAGACTAAAATCATCTCTGAGATTAAAACAACTTTCACATCTGAAGAAATTCAGAAATTGCTACCACACCGCTACCCATTTTTACTTGTAGACAAAATTATTGACTACGTTCCAGGTCAAAAAGCTGTTGGCGTTAAAAATGTTACTATCAACGAACCCTATTTCCAAGGACATTTCCCTGGACGTTCACTGATGCCAGGGGTGCTAATTGTCGAAGCAATGGCACAAGTTGGGGGCATTGTCCTAACTCAAATGTCTCCGGGAGAAGGTGGGCTGTTCGTGTTCGCTGGTATCGATAAAGTCCGCTTTCGCCGCCAGGTCGTACCGGGGGATCAACTAGTAATGACGTTGGAACTGTTATGGGTAAAACAACGTCGTTTCGGTAAGATGCAAGGTCGTGCCGAAGTTGATGGTCAACTTGCTTGTGAAGGGGAATTAATGTTTTCTCTAGTTAACTAAAAGTTTGCTTTCGTGGTGTGGGCATAGCCGTGAAATGCCCCTACTGAATCCTGAAAAAGGATAACAGTTAAAAAAATCCACAACAGCATCTGATAATTTCTTGATTTTCAACGCCCTCTTTACGAGACGCACTCACATTCACACTTAACTTGCTTTGCCCGACACTTTCGTTCACTGAAATACTTCCCGCTCAACAATGTCAGTTGCCTCGATGGGACAGCAGTCGGTACAACTCTCTTAACCAGAGTAACACCTGCCTGAGAAACCTCGCCCGGCGCTGGCTTATCAAGACAGTTCTGGAGATTCACCCTTGAAAACGCTAATTCATCCAACTGCTGTAATTGATCCGAAATCGGAACTCCACCATACAGTGCAAGTCGGTGCCTATGCTGTGATTGGAGCGCATGTCAAAGTGGGCCCTGAAACAATAATCGGCGCTCATGCAGTGCTAGAGGGACCTTGTGAAATTGGGGCGCAAAATCAGATTTTTACAGGTGCAGCCATCGGCATGGAACCCCAGGATCTGAAGTTTGTGGGAGAACCAACCTGGGTCAAAATTGGTGATAATAACTTGATTCGTGAGTACGTTACCATTAACCGCGCTACCGGTGCCGGTGAAGCGACGGTAATTGGTGATGGTAACTTGCTGATGGCTTATGTCCATGTGGCTCATAACTGCGTGATTGAAGACCAAGTAGTGATTGCTAACTCTGTGGCGTTGGCAGGTCATGTTCATATAGAGTCACGCGCTAGACTGAGTGGGGTTTTAGGTGTCCATCAATTTGTGCGTATTGGTAGACAGGCAATGGTGGGAGGCATGGCACGTATTGACCGGGATGTAGCCCCATATATGCTAGTGGAGGGAAATCCGGCGCGGGTACGAACCCTCAACCTTGTCGGACTTAAACGGTCTGGTATGGACTCAGCAGATTTGCAAATGCTGAAAAAAGCCTTCCGCATTCTCTACCGTTCTGATTTGTCCTTTAAAGATGCTTTGGAACAGTTGGAATTGTTAGGGGATAGCGAAGAATTGCAGCATCTGCGCCGCTTCCTGCTACTTTCTCAGATGCCGGGAAGACGTGGTTTGATTCCTGGTAAGGGGAAAAAAGGCGTGAGTGATGAATCGTGAGTTAGGAGTTAGGAGTTAGGAGTTAGGAGTTGATGAATTGAATTTTTAATTCCTAACTCTTAACTACTCACTCCTAACTATTCATTCCTAACTGCTAACTCCTAAGGAATAAGAATTGAATAACATACAATTTATGCCCTGGCTTACCTCACCCTCAATCCCTCTCCTTATAAAGGAGAGGGATTGAGGGTGAGGTAAGATGAAGTTTTGCATTTTATTTAATCCACGTTCCTAACTGCTAACTCCTAACTTTAATTATCAAATGCGGATATTTATCAGCACTGGCGAAGTATCTGGCGATTTGCAAGGATCGCTGCTAATTGCGGCACTAAAGCGTCAAGCTGGGGCGATTGGGCTGGAATTAGAGATTGTGGCGCTGGGTGGCGAAAAAATGGTAGAGGCTGGGGCAACTCTGCTGGGAAATACCAGTAGTATTGGCTCAATGGGTATTCTAGAAGGGCTGCCTTATATTTTACCGACTCTCCAGGTGCAACGTCAGGCGATCGCTTCCCTAAAGCAAAATCCACCGGATTTGGTGGTGCTGATCGATTACATGAGTCCAAATATCGGAATTGGGACTTACATGAAACAGCATCTGCCAGATGTGCCTGTGGTATATTATATCGCTCCCCAAGAGTGGGCTTGGTCAGTGAATTTGCGTAGAACTAACCGGATTGTTGGCTTTACAGACAAGCTGTTAGCAATCTTTCCCCAAGAAGCCCGTTACTTTCGGGAGCAAGGCGCAAAAGTTATTTGGGTAGGGCATCCTTTGGTTGACCGAATGCAAGACGCTCCTAGTCGCCAAGTCGCTCGTGCAACATTGGGGATTGCACCAGAACAAATTGCGATCGCACTCCTCCCCGCCTCTCGCCACCAAGAGCTAAAATATCTTTTACCAATTATTTTTCAAGCTGCCCAAACTATTCAAGCTAAATTACCTGAAGTTCATTTTTGGATTCCCCTATCTCTGGAAGCCTATAGACAGCCAATTGAGGAAGCAGTTAAGCGTTACGGTTTGCGGACTACAGTTCTATTAGGTCAACAAAAGGAAGTTTTTGCTGCGGCTGATTTAGCCATTAGCAAATCTGGTACTGTCAATCTGGAACTTGCTCTGTTAAATGTGCCGCAAGTTGTAGTTTACCGTCTAAGTTCCCTGACTGCTTGGATAGCTCGTAAAATCCTCAAAGGTTCTTTAACCTTTGCATCGCCACCCAATATAGTAGTGATGAAGCAGATTGTGCCAGAATTTTTACAAGAGCAAGCCACACCAGAGAATATTATCCAAGCGGCGATGGAACTACTACTCAATCCCAGTCGCAGAGAGCAAACTTTGCTAGATTATCAGGAAATGCGGCGGTGTTTAGGAGAAATTGGGGTGTGCGATCGCGCTGCTCAAGAAATTTTGCAAATGCTACCAAATAATTCGTAGTTCGTAATTCGTAATTGAAAATAGAGAATCAATCAGTTTATTTATGAATAAAATAAGTGTGAAGCACCTGTTTTTTCTAGAACCCGCATTTCTCCGTGCGTTAATTACGAATTACGAATTATAAATTACGAATTAGATTGGGGTGTCATGGCTTATGAGATGAGAAAACAACGAGCGATCGCAGTTGACTTATTCGCTGGCGCAGGCGGTATGACTCTTGGCTTTGAACAAGCTGGTTTTGATGTGCTGGCGTCTGTGGAAATCGACCCGATCCACTGTGCAACACATGAGTTTAACTTCCCTTATTGCTCAGTGTTATGTAAAAGTGTTGTGGATACAACCGGGGAAGAAATCAGGAATCGGTCTAAGATTGGCGATCGTGAAATTGATGTGGTAATTTGTGGCTCACCATGTCAAGGATTTTCCCTAATTGGTAAACGGGCTGTTGATGATCCCCGAAACTCTTTGGTGTTTCACTTTCATCGGCTGGTTTTTGAGCTAAAACCGAAATTTTTTGTGATGGAAAATGTCCGAGGGATCACAATTGGCGAACATAAACAAATCCTCCAAACTTTAATTAGCGAGTTTAAAATTTACGGCTATAAAGTAGAAGAAAATTACCAAATTCTCAACGCTGCAAATTATGGAGTACCACAATCGCGTGAGAGATTATTTCTCATCGGTGCAAGGGAGGATGTCGAGTTACCGAAATACCCTGAGCCGATTACTAAACAAGCATTACCAAATAATTTAACTTCTAAAAAAATATCTGAGATTCCATTGAGTCCTACAGTAGGGGATGCAATTGGAGATTTACCTGAAATAGAAAAATATCCTGAGTTACTAATAAGAAATTGGGTTGTAGCAGAATACGGAAAGCCTAGTAACTATGCTCTTGTACTTCGCGGTATCAAATACCTAGACGATGATTATTCTTACAAACGTGAATATGATTTGCGAATACTTTCTTCAAGTTTAAGAACAAAACATTCTGCGGAAACTATTAAACGTTTTCAGGAGACTCAACAAGGCGAGAGAGAAAAAATTAGTCGTTTTTATAAGCTGCATCCTGCTGGTGTCTGCAATACTTTAAGAGCCGGAACGGACAAGTATAGAGGTTCTTTTACATCTCCTAGACCAATTCACCCATTTACACCCCGTTGTATTACAGTCAGAGAAGCGGCGAGATTGCATTCTTACCCAGATTGGTTTAGATTTCATGTAACCAAATGGCACGGTTTTCGCCAAGTTGGTAACTCTGTACCACCGCTACTAGCAAAGGCTGTGGCGGCGGAAATTATTCGCAGTTTGAATTTATTGCCTTTTAAGCCGAGTTTGCGATACAAGTTGGGAGATGAGAAGCTATTACAATTTAATATGTCGCAAGCGGCACAATATTATCAGTGTGACTGGTAAGTTGTAATATCTGCAAGATTTCACTATCTGAACCCTTCGTCAAACCTTTCAACTAATTAGACAGCCTCTCCACCACTACCCAGTTTTTTCTTGAGTATCTCTTCCATTTCCCTCAAATCCTCGTTAGTTTGAGGGAATGGATATGTCGGACTATTAGGACTTCTCCGTTTGATTAATGCCTCAATCGCTTCATCATCTTCACGATGAGCTAAAATATATGATCTAAGTTCTTGACGAGACATTTTGCTAAAGTCGGGCTTCGTCATCGTTAAACTCCCATCGACCATCCGAAAAAATTGATAGTTTGCGGCTTAAGGGATTTCCAAGAAATAAATTATCCAAATAAACGAACCACAGAGACGCAGAGAACACAGAGAGGAGAAATAGAGAGGATTTTAGCGTCAGTTTTGGGATATTTTTTTATTTGGAAGTCCCTAATTTGGGCATTTTTTATAAGAAGAATTCAGAACTCAGGAGTCAGAATTCAGAATTGAATTCTGTACGACTGGGTAATGAATATAGGTTTAAAACCAAGCCGAATTGTGGGCGAAAAAAATTAAAATATTCTCGCCTTAAAACTCTATTTCTTTATGGGTAGAGTATTCTGAATTCTGAATTCTGACTCCTCTTTTATGGCGGGTTGGCCTAAGTCCAAGCACGGAAGAATGTACTATCTTCCCAGATATTAGCAGTCCGCCCTGCGATCGCTGTCAATTCTTGCTCCTTAAGAGGCACAAAAGCCCGCGCTATCTTGACATTTTTCTCTAATTGTGCAATATTTTCTGCCGCAATCACGCAACAATGAACTCCAGGCTGAGACATTGTGTAACCTAAAGCTTGCTCCATACCTGTCAACCCACCTGATTTAAACAGCCGACCATAAGCCGGGACTTTCATCGCAATCACACCGACATTTTTTTGTTGAGCAACTGGTAGAACTACCGGGATAAATGGACGTGGATGGTGTTTGTCGGCAGCATTCACAGGAATCAGTGTAGTGTGGAAAGGATAGCGGCGTAACCCTTCGGCAATCACTTGAGGGTCGTGATGTCCAGTAATACCTGCGAACCGCACCAATTTTTGTTGTATGGCTTCTTCCAAAGCTTTAATTGCGCCAGATGGACTAAAGATGGTGTCGAGTTCTTCAGAAAAAGAAACGTGATGCAACTGCCACAAATCGAGATAATCTGTATTCAGACGTTTAAGCGATCGCTCCAATTCTCGCCATGCACCATCCCGATCTCTTTTATCAGTCTTGCTTGCTAGAAACAGCTTTGAGCGATGGGGTGGTAACACTTTACCTAAATAATCTTCACTGGGCCCATAACTAGTTGCTGTATCAAAGTAGCGAATGCCAAGTTCCAGCGCTCTTTGAATAATTGCCGTAGCATCATCCTCTTTTCCTTCCCAGGATAGTGGCGTTTGTCCTGCTCCTCCTAACCCGAAGATAGGAAGTTTTACTTTTGTGCGTCCTAGCAGGCGTTCTGGCATACTTGCTGGCGGTGTTGCGATGTTGGTAGTATTTTCCTGAAAAGCATTAGTTGCCACAATACCTCCAGTCACAGCAATGCTGGTAATTAGGAAATTACGCCGCGTCTTTCCTTCTGTCATGATTAGCTTCGGGGGCGAAATTACTTTTATTATAAATTCTAGCTAGGGAGAATTAACTGGATATCCTTCTAAAGCATAGATCCAGATGTTGGTATCGAGGTAGAACCCTATGCCTTGAATAGCATTTATAATTCCAGCGTTGCTGATTAAAAATATGAAAAGCTCACGCAGAGAGAAAGAGCATATTTAGCTTTTATCAACTAAGCTTTTAGAATAATTGATATTCAAATTCAGCAACGCCAAAATTTTTATGCATCTCGTTGTTGGCGAATAAACTTATCCACTTCTTCGGGTGTGGCAAAACTGCCTCTAGCAGATCCGATAAAGCTAGTTAGAGGCTTTTCTGAATGCTTTGGGGGTGACTCCAGAAGTACTATCACCTCGACAGTTGCACCTGCTGGAAGTTCTGGAGAACAGATTTCTACTACACCACCAGGTTTGACAATCGCCTGTTGCCTGAGTCCATTAAGCACGATAATTTATCCTCATTAGTGTCGAGAATATCGCTTTCCTTATTACCGACAGAATTTTTCTCAGCATAGTTTAGATTTCTCTGATATTCTTTGATTTTTTGTTGAGCTACTACATAATTGGGGCTAGAAGATGGCACAGTTTTCATAAGTACGATCGCAGCTTCCCACTGACTCACAACTGTTTTCCAATCATCTGGAGATTTTGCTGATTGAGTCAGGTTAGCTGCATTGATTGCTTTATTTACTGCCTCTCGGAATGTATCAGTTTTAAGGAATACAGTCGGCGATTCTGATGTCACTGGTGAGGGTATAACTAATACAGACTTTGATGGTATTTGTGTTGGAATTTTAGAGGTTATGGGAAGGATTTCTACGAATTTGGAAGAAAAATATATTCCTACAGCAATTGAAAATATCAAAAAAATGAGCAGGAATTTTTTATTTAAATTGCTATATTTACGTCGAATATTGATGATTTTAGTTTCTTCATTATTGGATAAAATATTTGATTTTATTTTATTTATGCCCATTTCTCCACGCAATTTATTCAGTTCTTTGTCTGTATTTAAATCAGCATTTTGTTTACTTGTATCAGGCTTTTTATTGCCAGAATAAGCAGATATTATTCGGCATCTTACCAAATGTTCAATTTGATAAGTTAGTGCCCCAGCAGAAATATAGAACACCCCAAATATCAATATTATATTATTATTAACATTTTGTATTTGTGTGTAGTATTCAATTTGTCTGGCGTAGCTAAGATTAAAGAACGGTAGGAGGATTGTAGAAAACAAAGCTGCTATCAGTGTAGAAATTGCAATTACAAGCCAAGCATACAATCCTTCCCACCAACTCATTATTCCTGGTAATAATCCTTGTGTTCTACCTATTTCGGGTGCCTGAATTTCTGATACAAACCGACTAATAAGCATGTGTAAGCAGTGATGAGTCCAAGAAATTATAGGAATTGGAGATAAGATTAACAGTATTGTAAATATAGCAAATAAGTCAGGACTGTTTACAAAATATGCGAGGCGGTAGCCTAATTTTCCAGTATTAGTGACTAGAAATATAATAACTCTCAAAAATAGAGTCAAAATTAATGCTTTTAACCAAGAACTAGGATAAGGAAACCATAAAGGCCAGTAAAACGTTTGTAGCTTTTGCTTAGTAACTTCCGGAGTATTCGGCTGTGTCATAACCAATAAATCCAAAAACCTGAAATAATATCTCCTATCTCAGGATTCCCCATTTACAGGTAAAAGCAACATTTTCAGAATATTTACAGCCCTATATTTAAAATTTACATAGATTTATTAAACTTATTACAAAAAAGCCGATTTTAGGCTTTTTCTCTGCGCGAACCAAATTAAACACTAGCGTTCTTTTGTAATCACAGAGCTACCATTACTAATACTTACTTTTTGAATAAAAACGTCAGTACAAGATGATAAAATATCAGTGCTTATTTGATTAGCAATAATTTCAAAATCTTGGTTTGTTAATCCGCGTGCAGTATCGCCACTTAAGTTAATACAAATAGTTAGGATTTGAGGATTCTTGGAAGATTGTTCATTATCTACTGCTTTTAGTTCAGCTTCTGCTATGTCTAAATCAAACTCTTTACTCCAAGCTGGAAACTCGCTACCCGTTTGTCGTCCAGAAACTTTCACTATTTCAACAGATGCAGCGCCTAAAGCCCTTAACCCTCTGCGGACAAATGCAACTAAAATTTGCTGATTTGGTACTTGGGCAGATTCTAGCATTACCTCTAAGCAAGCATCTTTAAAGGCAACTTTTGCAGCGATTCCTTTGGGGTGTAGGTGGCGGTTCATCAGAGATGCGATCGCCTTCGTATCTCCCTGTTTTGCAAGTTTTAGAATATTCGGCTGTGTCATAACCAATAAAAGAGAAAATCTAGGAAAATAAACTTATATTCTCAGGATTCCCTCTTCACAGCCTTAAGTAACATTCTGATGCAAGATATCAGCTAACCTGGGCTAAAATGTATATTATCAAGATAGCCGTTCACAGACTTTTGCAATAAATATCTTTTCCCTGTCTCAACATCAGAAACCCTTGTTTTGTGATTGCAAAATTAACAGGATTAATATTAATCAGTTTAATTACAAATTTAAATATGAAGTTTTATCGAGATCATGCTTGGCCTTCGACGCTGGAAGAAGCCATAGTTATCCAAGAAAAGCTGCGATATCAAGTAATTACAGAGGATCAATTTCAAGAACCTATCCAGTACGTTGCTGGTGTAGATATGGGTTTTGAAGCTGATGGAACAATTAGCCGTGCAGCTGTCGCAGTACTGAGTTTTCCTGATTTGCAAGTAATCGAGACAAGCCTAGCACACCGTCCTACAACCTTTCCTTATATTCCTGGGTTCCTCTCATTTCGGGAAATTCCAGCTGTCCTCGATGCCCTGGAAAAGATTAAAACAATACCAGATATCATCCTATGTGATGGTCAGGGAATTGCGCATCCGCGCAGATTAGGTATAGCTTGCCATTTAGGGTTACTTGTGGATATACCGACAATTGGTGTAGCCAAATCCAAGTTGGTAGGTAAGCATGAGGAATTGGCAGAAACTAAAGGTAACTGGCAACCACTGATATATAAAGGTGAAACGGTTGGGGCAGTTTTGCGATCGCGCACAGGAGTAAAACCTCTCTACATCTCCAGTGGTCATCGAATTAGTTTACCGACAGCGATTGACTATGTATTACGCTGCACACCAAAATATCGGCTGCCAGAAACTACACGCATTGCTGATAAATTAGCCTCGGCGAAATAAAGCGAAACCTCACCCTCAACCTTTCTCCTTACTAAGGAGAGGGGAGATAAAGTTTTTTCTAAATACTTGCTTGCACCGACTCAATAGTGTTACGAATAGCACATAAAGAAGTTGAAATAGCTAAATATGAGTTATGAAGTTAGAACAATGAACGCACTAACTTTACAGTGGCACGATGCAGGTCAAGATAAAACTCAGAACATTTACGAACAACAGCCAAGTCAAAATCCTGGAACTGTCCGCATCGGTCGCGATCCAGTCCAGTGCGATATTGTTCTGAGTCACCCCACTGTCTCTGGTCTGCACGTTGAAATATTTTTTGATTGCCAGCAACAGCGCTTTTATATTAGGAATTTGCGATCGCAAAATCCCCCCGTTGTCGATGGAAGTCCCTTAGTTCAAGGTGAAATGCCTTTAACGGAAGGCAGTAGTATCTCTTTGGGACAAATAAAACTCAATGTTACTAGCATTTCCACGGGTAGCATTCCAGCAACAATTTTGCTGCCACCGCATCCACAGCCAGGAGTTTATGGCTTAGAATGCCCCAAATGTCATAAAGTTTCCCCAGGAGAGAATCTATACATAGGCTGTCGTTGGTGTGGAACATCTTTAGCTGCGGCGGTGAGTGTGATTGTAGTAGGGAGTTAGGGAGTGGGGAGTGGGGAGTGGGGAATGAGGGAGATGAGGGAGATGAGGAGAATAAGCAATGACAAATGACCAATGACAAATGACAAATGACAAATGACAAATGACAAATGACTAATGACAAATGACAAATGAACAAATCCAATTGAGTTGGGAAGAACCAGCGACGGGTGAACGGCGAGAACCAAGGTTGAATATGCCGATCGCTTTTGGTCGAGAATTCGCTCGCTTACCTGCTGAACTTAGGGGAGTGCGGGTTTCTAGGATGCTGCTTAACAGTAATGAAGTTTCTCGCTACCATGCCCTAATTGACTGGGAACAAGACCATTTGGTGGTGATTGACCAAAATAGCGTTAACGGTGTGTATGTCAACGGTCAACCACAAACGCGCAGTGTTCTGGCTAATGGCGATACGTTGCAAATTGGCCCCTATGTGATAATGGTGACATTTGCTGCGATCGCTTCTGCACCAAATACCAGCCCCCCTTCAACGATTCATTTCAATGCAAATACCAATCTTCCAGACCCCAGGTTGGCTGTAGTCCAGCCGCTAACACCCTTGGCAAGTAATTTCCCGCCATTGGCGTTTCAGGCGGAAAAGGTTGCTGTGCAAGCACTTCATGCTACAGGATTACCAGTAGATGAATCTGATTATCTCGCGATCGGGGCGGGACTGGGTAGCTTTTTCTGGGCTGATTTGCTGCGAATTAGTGGTGTGCGTGCTGAGAAGATTGTGGCTTTGGGATTAGAGGCGGAACCTTATGCTCGTTACAAGCGCCTGTGTTTGAATTCGCAAATTCCCTTACATGAAAGACTGCGTTCTAATTCTGACTCTTGTCCT
Organism: Nostoc sp.; assembly: GCF_036917755.1. GTDB lineage: Bacteria > Cyanobacteriota > Cyanobacteriia > Cyanobacteriales > Nostocaceae > Nostoc. The sequence goes on along the minus strand of NZ_JBALFC010000086.1, from coordinate 6,170 downwards.
GATAATATTTGGGGCTGGCCTAGTTATGCGTTGCGTGAGGCTTGGCACGATTTCACTAAAGGAAAGATTATATCAGCATTTAAATATTTGTGGCAAGTGTTTGCTGAACCAACATTTGCAGAAACTTATACTCCCCGTGCGGGTAATGTCTTTGATTCCATAGATAGGGAGGCGAAGCGCATTGGCTGGAATCAAATTTATCGCTATGGGCGAGTTAGGGGAATTCGCAAAACTGATGATGGCAGATATTGCGTAGCCTATTCTCGCGCCCCAGGAAATTATGCTTTTTTAGTTAGTCGTTATTTACATTTAGCTACTGGGTATCCAGCGATTCAGTTTCTCCCAGATTTGCAAGCTTATAGGGAAAAATATCAAGATTTTAAATCTGTAGTCAATGCTTATGAAGCTCACGATCATGTTTATCAGCAACTAGAGCAACAAGGTGGTATTGTGTTGATTCGGGGGCGGGGAATTGTCGCTTCGCGGATTTTTCAGCGTATTTATGAAGCCAGAAAACGAAATCAGAATATTTCAGTTTTGCATTTAATGCGATCGCCTAAACCCCAAGGCAACAAATTTCAAAATGCCCAGCGCCAAGTCAAAAATCATTACGAATTTCAACCCTTTAACTGGCCTAAAGCCTGTTGGGGCGGCGAACTCCGGGCAATATTAGAAAAAGCGAGTCCCGACGAACGCAAAGGCTTACTAGCAGATTGGGGTGGAACTACCACCGCCGACCGCCACGACTGGCAGCAAATTACTGCCCAAGGGTTAAGCGAAGGCTGGTATCAAATTACCTTTGGTGAGGTGCTGGATGTAGAACGAGATGCCCAAAACCGGACTATTACCCGTATTCGAGAGCAAAGTTTTGGGGAAATGAAATTGCTAGCTGACTTTATTGTTGATGCTACTGGATTGGATGCCAAGGTAGATACCAATCCCCTGTTAGCAGATTTGGTGAAACATTACAACCTCCCAGTGAATCATCTGGGGCGATTGGCTGTAGCGAACAATTTTGAATTGGTAGAAATGCGTAGTGATAGAGGTCAAATGTATGCTGCTGGGGCTATTACATTAGGTGGCCCTTATGCAGCAGTTGATAGTTTTTTGGGCTTGCAGTATGCCGCATTAGTCGCCGTTGATGGACTCGCTGCCACCCGTGCGGCTGGAGTTCAAAGGTTAAATGTTGTGAGTTCCTTTGGGCAATGGTTGAAATGGGTGTTAAATCAGTCACCTTAGTATTAGGAGGCAGAAGACAGGAGGAATACAGTATTTATCTCGCTGTTTTGAGTACCAAACTCGAAATTTGAGGTTAAAAGGTGCAACGTTCGAGTAAAAAGGTGCAACTTCGAGGCTCAAAGGTGCAACGTTCGAGTAAAAAGGTGCAACGTTCGAGTAAAAAGGCTCAACGTTCAAGTTCAAAGGCTCAACGTTCGAGTAAAAAAGCTCAACGTTCGAGTAAAAAAGCTCAACGTTCGAGTAAAAAGGCTCAACGTTCAAGTTCAAAGGCTCAACGTTCAAGTTCAGAGGCTCAACGTTCAAGTTCAGAGGCTCAACGTTCAGGTTCAGAGGCTCAAGTGGCTCAAGTTCAGAGGCTCAAGTGGCTCAAGTGACGGGCGATATTTTCAGTCCGCCTGCGATTCAAATCGCAGGCTAACAGCATAAGTCAGTTAAAACTGACTCAAATTAATTAAACTTAGTCCGTTTCAACGGACTTAGGCTATTAGTCTCGGAATTGATTCCGAGGCGGGATAGCAACGAAGCGAAGAATTTGCCTTTGCCAGTGCCCCTACTTAGTTTTTTTTGCTTGTCGGGCGTACTAAAGTTTTAACTAAACCTGTAATTGCCACAATCACAGAAGCAATTCCCCCAATCGACAATGAAGTTAAAATTGCCGCCGCAAGAATAATTTCAGTAGGGCTGTATCCATCTCGCATCCAAGTAGATGGATTCTCTACCAATGTTGGCGAGGCGGGGATTAATTGCGAAGTTTGGGCGGCTTGATTGGAGTTGACTGGAGTTGTTAAGGCAGTTTTCACGGCAGAACCTCTTTTAAATGTTTCTATGCAAATGGTATTTCTGCCACAAGAAGAGGAGATTCCCTAGAAATGGAGACAAAGTAGAGAGAAGGTAGAATTTAAGTAGAATCGAGAAGAAATCTCACAAGCTGTCTATGCTATCGGCTGATTTTCTAGCCAACGAAGCTGCTATTCGTGGCTTATCCCCAGAACAAACGGCAGCTTTTGTAGAGCGTTTGAAGGCTGAAAACTCAGGGAAGAGTGAGGCAAAACTTGCCAGCGAGTTGAACATCGGTGCGGCTGCTTTCAAAAAGCGGATGACTGAGGTGTATGACAAGTTCGCCCAGAGTTATCCTGAGTTAGCCAATTCTGAAAGCCGGGGTAAGCTAGAAAAGTTACGCGCTTACCTCACAGCAAAATATAATGGCGGGCAAGATGTTCGCCCCACAATTAAAGAAATTCATCAAAATATTCCCCCTGCTGTTCTATTTGAAAAATTTGTGGGACGTGAGGCGGAACTAGAAGAACTGCACCAGCTATTACAAACATCTCGGCAAGTTGCAATTGTCGCTGTGGCGGGTATGGGTGGAGTAGGCAAAACTGAACTCGCTACCCAATACGCCAAACAGCACTTGCAGAATTATCAAGGCGGGGTTTGCTGGTTATCTGCACAGGGAATAGATGTCGGAATTCAGATTCTCAGATTTGCGGAACTGAAATTTAAACTCATTGCACCGGACGATTGGGGATTTGCAGATAGGCTGAGATACTGCTGGCAAAATTGGCAACAAGGTGAAGTGCTGCTGGTGTTTGATGATGTCACTGACTACAAAAAACAGGTTCACCCTTATCTCCCCCCAGAATCACCCCGGTTTAAAGTATTGCTGACAACGCGCCAGGAATTTGACAGAACTTTGCTGCAATTACCTTTGGGTGTTCTCAAACCATTGGCGGCGATGAAATTATTAAAATCGCTGGTTGATAGAGAACGACTTAAAAGCGAACCTTGGGTTGCGAGAAGAATTTGTAAATTCTTGGGATATTTGCCTTTGGCGTTAGAGTTAGTGGGGCGATATCTGGATACAATGCCGGATTTGTCTCTGGAAAAACTGCTGAAGCGGCTAGAGAAAAAGCGACTGGAACACGAAGCAATAGCCGAGGCTAACCAATTGATGCATTATAAACACGGCATTGCTGAAGCTTTTGCATTGAGTTGGGAACAGTTGGATGAAAATGCACAAGGCTTAGGCTATTGCCTGAGTTTGTATGCTTTGGCTGATATTCCTTTTTCTGCTAAGGCGGTAGAAGATGACAATCAACAAGAACTCTGGGAGAAAGCTATAGCTGATTTACTGAAACTGCATTTACTACAACGACAAAGTAAAGGAATTTATCGTCTACATCCATTGATTCGACAATTTTTCCAAATGAAGTTGAATGAGTTAAGTGAAGCGGATAAGGTGAAAACTGCCTTTGCAGCAATGATGTCAGAGGTGGCAAAGCAAATTCCTCAACAGCCTAACCGTGAAGATATTCTCAACTTCACTCCACATATCCCCCATCTTGCAGAAGTTGCAATCCACCTATCCCAATATCTAAGCGACGAGGATTTAATTTGGCCTTTCACAGGTTTAGGGTGGTTTTATGAGGGTCAAGGACTTTATCAGCAAGCAGAACCTTGGTACAAACTATGTAAAGATATAGCTGAAAATCGTCTTGGTTTAGAACATCCTGATGTCGCGGCTAGCCTGAACAATCTCGCGTTACTCTACGACTCTATAGCACGTTACAGCGAAGCTGAACCCCTGTATCAGCAAGCTTTGGAACTGACTAAACGCTTACTGGGAGAAGAACATCCCCATGTCGCCAATATCCTGAACAATCTCGCATTGCTCTACAACTCTATAGCACGTTACAGCGAAGCTGAACTCCCGTATCAGCAAGCTTTAGAACTGACTAAACGCTTACTGGGAGAAGAACATCCCCATGTCGCCAATACCCTGAACAATCTCGCATTACTCTACGAGTCTACAGAACGTTACAGCGAAGCCGAATCCCTGTATCAGCAAGCTTTGGAACTGACTAAACGCTTACTGGGAGACAACCATCTCTATGTCGCCAATACCCTGGACAATATTGCAGGACTCTACCGTTCTACAGGACGCTACAGCGAAGCCGAACCCCTGTATCAGCACGCTTTGGAACTGAAAAAATGCTTACTAGGAGACAACCATCCCCATGTCGCCACTAGCTTGAACAATCTTGGAGAACTCTACAGTTCTACAGGACGCTACAGCGAAGCCGAACCCCTGTATCAGCAAGCTTTGGAACTGAAAAAACGCTCACTGGGAGACAATCATCCCAATGTCGCCACTATCCTGAACAATCTCGCAGCACTCTACAGTTCTACAGGACGCTACACTGAAGCCGAACCCCTGTATCAGCAAGCTTTGGCAATTTGTGAGCAGTCTTTAGGTGTAGGTCATACCGATACAATGAGGGTTCGGGGAAATTATGCAAGATTTTTAAGAAAAGCATATCGCTAACGATCGCATCTTTCCAACAAATCACACCAAATTGTTTAAATTTTAGCAGCGATCGCCCATGAATATTAGCGCTTTTGACTATAAGCTGAGGAATGCTCTCTATTGACACTCCCCGACCGTCGCGGACGGGGATTCTTGATTCAACGAGTCCACTTAGATTAGACCCCTTGCGGTATCTAACCCAGAGGTGGTTCTCTCCTCAAGCGTTAACTTTCCGAGTGCCCCTCGGTAGTTGGATGATTCCAAAATTTGTTTGATTGAAATTCTGATCGCCTAGTCCCCATGAAGATTTTACCTATTCCTGGGCAGGAACTAGAACTATGGAATAGAACCCCATATCTTCAATTGTCAAGGTACAGATTACCGTTAGGTATTTAGGTTTTTATACAGGTTGATTACCGTTCCTGTTGAACCTAATCTTACCAGAACGTGATTGAGGCGTAAACACCTCAAACCGTTTTCATCTCCAGCAATCAAGTACGTAATACGGCGCGTAGCGGCTGTTACTCAAGGGTTTTCAACGAGTGTTTTTATAAACAGAGGATAAATTTATGCGAACAGTACCAATCCAATTACCAGAAACAGTATTTTCAGCACTTCGTAAAAATCCTGAAGAATTTATCCAAGAAATGCGAATTGCAGCAGCAGTTAAATGGTATGAATTAGGTGACATTTCACAAGCCAAAGCAGCAGAGATTGCTGGACTAACTCGTGCTGAATTTATTAATGCCTTATCACGCTACCAAGTAGATTTTATGCAATATACTGCTCAAGAGTTAGCCCAGGAACAGGCAAATGTCGATTAATCGTGTAATTATTAACTCTTCACCTTTGATTGTTCTGTTGAAAAGTCAACAAGCAAAATTAATTCCACAACTATTCACAGAAGTTTTAGTTCCATTAGGTGTTTTTGAAGAAGTCACAACAAAAGATGATGTTGCATCAACACAATTACCCAGTATTTCTTGGACACAAATAGTAGAAGTTAATACTATTGCTCCTGTTGTAGCAGCTTGGGATTTAGGGAAGGGAGAATCACAAGTATTGAGTTTGGCACTAAAAACTTCAGACTGTGCCGCTATTGTTGACGATAGGGCAGCACGGCGTTGTGGTCAAGCTTTAGGTATTACTACTATCGGAACAGGAGGCTTGCTGATATTAGCAAAAAGACGTGGACTAATCCCAAGCATATCTCCTGGGATTCAAGCTTTGCGTGACGCTGGTTTATGGTTATCCAATAGTTTGGTCGATTTGCTAAAACAACAAGCAGGGGAATAACGATCGCACCCTTTCTCCCAAAATCACACCAAATTGATGCTACACAACAGTTGTAGTTTAAATTTTAGCAGCGATCGCACTCTACACACCCAATACTAACGTAAATAATACTGCATAGCCGTAGCCCGTCGTAAACATCGCGTAGCTATTTTGAGTTCCAAACTCGAAATTTGAGGTTCAGAAGCTCAACTTCCACCCTCAGAAGCTCAACGTCCACCCTCAGAAGCTCAACTTCCACCCTCAGAAGGTCAACGTCCACCCTCAGAAGGTCAACGTCCACCCTCAGAAGGTCAACGTCCACCCTCAGAAGGTCAACGTCCACCCTCAG
>NZ_JBALFC010000085.1:0-6910 GCF_036917755.1 Nostoc sp. | reverse complement strand
AGCAGTTGCCCGTTGAGCGTCCACAACCGCGCTGTACCGTCATCTGATGCCGTGGCGATGGTTTTGCCGTCCGGGCTGAAACTCACACTTGAGACAATGCCTTGATGCCCTTTGAATTCTTGTAGCAGTTGCCCGTTGAGCGTCCATAACCTCGCTGTGTTGTCATCTGATGCCGTGGCGATGGTTTTGCCGTCCGGACTGAAACTCACACTTAAGACACTGCTTTGATGCCTTTGGAACTGGTTACGTTCTTTAATTTTATTGAGAATACTATCCAAAGCAAAAATAGGGCTGATAGCTGGATATTTTTCTAGAGGGCGACCGTCTTTTACCAAAGATTTTAACTCTTTCCCACTCTGCACTGCTGATACCAATGATTCTAACTCAGCATATTCAAACTGTTTTAAGGCATTAACTCCTGCCCGTTCTAATTCCGTTCCCTTTTGTGCTTCTTTTTGTGCTGTCTCTGCTGCGCGTGTATCTCTATATGCTTTTGTCAGGGCTGCTTGTGCTTGATTCAAAATAGTTTGAGCCTGTTTAGTTTTAGATTTTGCTTCCTCTTGTTGTCTATTTGCCTGTTGTGCTTTCTCTTCAGCAGTTTTGACTTGTTCGTTAGCTGTTTTAATTTTTTCCTCTGCGTGAGAATTTTTATCTTGTAATTCTGCTGCTTGCTGCTTTACATTCCCTAAATCTGCTTGTGCTGCCTTAAATTTCGCATCTGCGGCTTGCTGATTCTTCTGCGCTGCTTGAAACTTTTGCTCTGCATCTTTCTTTTTAGTTTCTAATTCTTGGGCTTTCTTCTTTAATTCTACCTGTGTTTTTTGCGTAGCTTGCAATTCAGCTTGAGCCGTTTTAACTGTATTTTCTGCCCGTTGCTTTTTACCATCAGCATCTTTAGCCACTTTAATTTGACTCAATGCATATAAAGATGATATACCTGCGAATAATAATAGACATACCGCCAAACCAGAACTCACCATCAACTGCATCCGCCCTTGGCGAATTTGTCGCTTGGCTTCTTGTTGAGCATCAACTAATATCTGCCTTGCATCTTGTTCAAGCTTCAGCTTCTCTTCTGCTTGCAAGCGTTGTTCTCGCTCTTTTGCTAATTCTGCTAATATTTCATTGCCCTGTTGTTGGCGAATGAACGACACAAGGTAATCATGCACCAGTTGATAACGGTCAGCCGGCGATTCTGGTAACAGCAATACTAACCTTGATGCCACAAAAATCTCTAAGACCAAATCTAGTTTATCGGCTTCTGCTGGCAAATCTGCTGCTAACTCAGCACGAGTCTTCAGGGGACGAGTACCATTTTCATCTGTGAGTAAATATAAAACCAGTCGAGCAACCTGTTCATTCTCCGCGCCACAGTCTTGAATTACTTCTTCTAAAAATCGCTCAACCAGTTTTTCTTTAGTGCCAAACGTAAGATACTTATCTAAAGTTGTAATTTTCTCAGTTTGCAATTGCGTCCCCACAATTTGTAACTCAATTGGGCGTACCTCCCCCAATTCGCCTGCTAAATCCTCCACTAGTTTTTCAATCAGTGCAGGCTCTAAATAAAAGTGAGAGCGTTCTGTTAAACTCTCCACCACAGCTTTAGCATGGGCTGGCGAAAAGTTACCCAAATAATAGCGAATATTTTTATCGAGAATATTATTATTAATTGCAGTCAAATTAAACAGACGGTCTAATTCTAATAAATAATGTAAATAATCTTCCCGCAAAGACAGAATTATCTTGACAAAAGGAATATCTAGACAAACTCGCAAAAACTCATAAAATGCTCGTCGTTCACTTTGGTCTGGATAAACGAAGAAAAACTCCTCAAACTGGTCAAACATTAAAACCGTCAACAAATTTCTATCAGCATTTTTCCGCAATTGTTCTAAAATAGCTGATGAGGAATCCAGATTAACAGATAATGGACTACCTCTAGCTTCCTCAAAAGCCTTAGCCAAACACCGCCCCAACATTCCCACCCAATCTGTATAAACTCGCAACAAAATCGGTAAAGCATCTCGCTCACCAATTGCTTCCTGTTGCAACGCCGGGATTAACCCACCTTGCAAAATTGAACTTTTCCCCACTCCTGACTGACCATGAATTACAGTCAATTTATGCTCAGTCCCGCCAATTCTTTCTCGCAACCGCTTAACATCTTGTCCGCGACCAGAAGCGGCAATTTCTTGAGCAATGGTTTCAGGATTTTCTACTTGCAACTGTGCAGAATTAATTGCTTGTCGCTGCGGGTTGAGATAAGATGCACCAACAAAAGCGCGGAAACCATACTGCTGTTCAATTTGTAATTGCTCCTGCTTAATCTGAAAAGCTTTGAGATATTCACCTTGTTCAAAATAGAGCGATCGCAACCTCTCTAATATAGATATATATAATTGTGGGTTATACTGATGATTACTTTCAACTTTTGCAGTTTCTAAATTGCTAATTGCTGCTTGAACTTGACCTAAACCCTGTTCCGATTTGGCTAAAATAAACCGATACAATCCAAATTCATTTGATTGGAGATTAGGTATATCAGCTAATATTTGCAATGTTTGCCTTGCGAGTTGATTAGCTTCTTCCCAGCGTGACTGCTCCAAGGCTACTTCTGCCAAAAAACCATAATCTTTAGCCAACTGCAACGGCGTGCCATAATTTTGATGTAGCGGCAGAGATTTATCCACAAGGCTTTGTAACTCTGACCATGCTTGTAAATGTCGCAGCACTTCACCCAGTTTAGTAATATGTTTCGCAACTAAATCTGAACGTTGTGCTTGCTCAAAAATCTCAATAGCTTGCTGAAGATAATTCCTAGCCTCTTGCCAATACTTGATATTATCTACTTGATTTTTTTCAGCTTGCCGCTCGTATGCTAAAGCAATATTAACGAGTAATATACCTTGTCGTTCTAAATAGTTAATTTGTTGCCAAAAACTCAAACTCTGTTGATAATGTGCTAAAGCAGCATCTATCTGGTCATGTAGATAATCATTGAAACCAAGCACAAATTCTAAACTTGCCTGAAGTGCTGGTTCAAATACTTCTTGACGACTGTGCAAATCTTGACGAGCGGTTTCTAGTTCCCGGCATATTTGGGAATTAGGCGTTACATCACCAGCAAAGATTTCATCAGTTTTTTCCTGAAGGAAGTTGACTAACTCATCGGTAGGGTTTTCAAACTCAATGATAGTTGCCCAATTCTCTAAATCAGTTGCTAATCGAATAAATTTTTGCAGAACTTGGTCATTAAGCCACAACAATATCGGAAAGGGAAAGTTTTTTCTAAACTCCTCCCGCACTTGGTTAGCTGAAGTCAGAACTGTATCAATATCTTTAACCGACTCCAAACCAAAAACCATTAATGCTGGTGGCTGTTCATCTAAGAGTTGTTCGCGTATTTTTGTGTAAAGCGTTTTGACCGATGCCGGTAAGGTAATTTCGCGGATTTGTACAGGAGATAATTGGCGCAGGCGTTCTACCATGCGCTGACGTAAATCAGCATAGTTACAACGCAACAAAATCAGTGAAAATTCTCCCTGAGAAAGGGTAATTGCTCGCACCAGAGTTTGCAATGACCGCTCATTGTCAGGGGCTAAATTTTCTGGCTCTTGCTGATTACTCATAACATAAATAATTTACCTTATACTAACGCCGTGTGTAACTTTCTCTCAAACCTAACCCCCAACCCCTTCCCTACTAGCGTTGGGGAGCAAGAATCAAAGCCTCTCGACCCTTATCTGACGACAGGCTGACACCAACGGGGAGAGGTTTGGAGAGGGGTTTTAAGAATAAGTTGCACATCGCGTTTATACTAGCTGTTTGTATGGTTACATTATGCAACTAGGGTGCAGGAGGCGTCACGACAGATACCGCTCCCGTCACGAGTTAGACCGCTCCCGTCACGAGAAATACCGCTCCCGGCGCGACAGATACCGCTCCCATCACGAGAAATACCGCTCCCGGCGCGACAGATACCGCTCCCATCACGAGAAATACCACTCCCGTCACGACAGATACCGCTCCCATCACGAGAAATACCGCTCCCGGCGCGACAGATACCGCTCCCGTCACGACTTAGACCGCTCCCGGCGCGACAGATACCATTTCAATTAATAATTGCAACCTGGAGTTTAGACTAAAAGCGATATAAGAGAACGCAAACCAAATGGAATTAGAGGTTAAAAATATTATCTTGTCAGCCTCAAAGCATCCGCGACCTTGAACAATTATTGTGTAGTATGCTTGCTGAGAAAATAATACAATAATGATAATCATGGAAATGGTAGGAGAGAAACGAGCGTCGCTCGTTTCTCTCCTACGCGCAAGGCAATGAACGAGTGTCTAAACCTTTGTGGTTAGCTTGGGTAGGAGAAGAAATGCCACCACTAGAGGAAGTTTGGTGTCTTTACTTGCGTCGCTTTACCATTGACCATTGGTATCGCTTTTTAATCTTCGTCTACATTGGACAGTGCCACAGTTCAGTACTCCAATAGCATTGTGAAAGATGGAGTGACCTCATGCCTCTGATGACTTGGGAATTGTGGTTAGCCCGTGATATCGTAACTGACAATCCTCTACCTTGGCATAAGTCTCTGGGTAATTTGACTCGCTCGTTGAGTTGCTCAAGCTATGGGTGGAGTTTTCGCGACCATTGGTACTCCAACAAGAGCACCCAAACCTCGCGGAAAGTCCCCTGGTTGGGAGCCAGGAAAAAAGCGTCACCGTAAAAACCGATGCCCCATTGTTAAAAAAAAACGTAGCACGACCACGTAAAGAACCGTCTGTTGCTGTTTAATACCTAAGATTATTCATACTTTTGCTAAGTCTCTTATTAACTCAGCCCTGCTGGGTCTTTTTGCATGGCTTAGTCTAAACTCCAGTTTTGACTGATGTTCAGGTATTACTGAAGCCGCTCAGAATAAACATCCTCTAAGACTTACTTAAGTTAAGAATTACGTATATTTACGGTTTACAATACCTTCGTAAATTTACAAGGTTAACTTAATGACGCTTTCACTATTAACTCGCTGTTCTCTGAGGTTTGACAAAAACAATAAGTTCTTTAAGGTTTCCCATAAGGTTTCCCACAAGGTTTTTTTAACGTATTGACCGCAGTATAAGGGTTTGAGATGACAAACTACCTTTTAAGCGAAACGCTTATTTATGAGTAATTTTGCCAGTTTTACCAAAATTTTTCTAGGCTCTTATTTTGGCAAAGGTATTGACATTACTGAATTGGAGAAATAACTATGACTACTTACACTTTAACTACCAGCAACGATACAATTGGTGGCACCACAGACAATGACACATTTAATGGGACTTATGATGATGGTGCGGTAACGGATACTTTTAGTTCTGGCGATTCCCTCAATGGTGGATCAGGTATAGATACAGATACGCTGCATATTGACCATCTTCTGGCCGGTGCTATCACACCGCCTGATGATCTCTGGACTAATCTAAGCAATATCGAGAATATTGAAATCAATACGACAGGTGATGGTGCACAAACCATTACTACAGGTACTAATTTTGGAACGGCATTTGCATTAGGCGTAAACCTAACAACAGCAACATCTGGGGCCGGTGCGATTAACATCGCCATGACCACATTCACCGGTATAGCAACCCTCAAAACAATATCCAGAGTCGGTGCACAGACGATTGTAACGGGTTCAAATACTACCACGGTGACAGCAAACTCTGACGCCGGGGCACTGAATATAAAAGGTGTAGGTCTTAACTCAGTTTTTGCAACTACCACCGGAGCGGGGGTGCAGACGATTGGTGACGGTAGTGGTAATGGTGAAAATCTTGTCGTAGTGAATGCCACATCTGCTGAAGGCGCACAAACCATAACCAGTACCAGCACAAGTGCAGTTGTAGTGGACGCAACCTCTACTGCGGGCAACCAAATTATTACAACTGGTTCTGGTGCAGATATCGTCAGGGCATCTACAAGCAGCGTCATTAACACCATTGATACAGGGGATGGCAACGATAGCGTTACCATTTTACCTACGGCTTCGGGTAACTACACTATCGATGGCGGTGCCGGGGATGACACCCTAACTGGTGGAGCAGGAAATGACCTTCTGATTGGTGGTGCTGGAGCCGATATCCTAGATGGGGTGGCTGGTAACAGTAATAATGGAAAGGGAGAGATCGACACCCTGATGGGAGGTATCGGCCCAGATATCTACATTCTGGCCAGCAATACCAGTATTTACTATGACGATGGCAACACCACCACTACCGGAGATAAGGACTACGCCCTGATTGTCGGGTTCGATGCCAAAGAAGATAAAGATAAAGTTCAACTTCTCGGTTCGTCTGATAAGTACCGCTTAGAAGAGAGCAATGGCGACACATACCTCAGCATTAAACGCGATAGCGAAACCGATGAACTCATTGCAATCTTTCAAAATACCACTGGGTTAGACCTTAACTCTGCTGCCTTTGACTACCACAACGCACCGACCGACCTGAGCCTTAGCGACACCACAGTCAACGAAAATGTCGCCGCCAGCACTGTCATCGGCACATTCAGCAGCACCGACCCAGATACAGGCAATACTTTCACCTACAGTTTAGTTGCTGGCGCTGGTGATACTGATAATAGTGCCTTCACCATTAAGGACGATAAACTACAAATCAATGCTTCCCCAGACTTTGAAAATAAACCTAGTTACAACATCCGGGTTCAGACTCAAGATAATGGTGAATTGACTTTTGAGAAGCCATTAATCATCACCATCAACGATGTCAATGAAGCACCCACAGGTTTAGCATTAGATAAAACTGATGTCAACGAAAATGTCGCCGCCAGCACTGTCATCGGCACATTCAGCAGCACCGACCCAGATACAGGCAATACTTTCACCTACAGTTTAGTTGCTGG
>NZ_JBALFC010000084.1:0-2407 GCF_036917755.1 Nostoc sp. | reverse complement strand
GGCGATCGCAGCTTTTGCTTTCTGTCCTGCGATTAAATTTAATCTCGCAATTTCATTGCGTTCTGATTGATCTGCAACAAGCTCAATCCCATGATTCAGATGATCGACAATTTCAAACAGTCGGTCTGATATTTGCTCTGGTAAAGTTTTTTCTAGTAGATTGCGACCGATTTGTAAATGAACAATTTGTTTCTGCGACTCATCGATTAAGATATATGCTGCTTGCTGCACGCGATCGTGCAAAAACTTATACTCTTGAATTAACAAGTTTTCATCTAATTCAGATAGGGGTTGAATGAATTCACCTTGGATGGCTGCCAGTAAATTCAGGAAAACCGCTTTAGGAGTTTTCTCATAAGCAATCGATAAAGTATCTAAATTAAATTCAGCCCCCACACAAGCGGCTAAACGGAGAATTTGCTGTGTGACTTCTGGTAGTTTCTTTAACTTATGAAGCATTAACTCCACAACATTATCGGTAATATTTTGGGCTTTAATCTGAGCAATATTCCACTGCCAGCTTAAGTGTTCAGCATCAAAGGTCAATAAATTTTCGCTATACAGCATTCTCAAAAATTCACTGACAAAGAAGGGATTGCCTTCAGTTTTACGCAACACTAACTCAGCTAAGGGACGAACGCTATGTACATCCCGATGTAGTGTTTCAGCAATCAACTGACTCAATGGCTCAAGTGTTAAAGGTGCCAGAATAATCTCTTGAAGCACTGCCCCTTGTTTTCGCAATCTCTCTAATGTTAATACCAGTAGATGCGTTGGATTTACTTCATTGTCTCGATAAGCTCCAATTAAAAATAGGAATTGGCTTTGCTCATCCAGCAGCATCAACTCGATTAACTTCAGCGTTGCTGAGTCTATCCACTGCAAATCATCTAAGAAGATCACAAGGGGATGTGACTCTGAACAAAACACCCGAATAAATTGCTGGAATACTCGATGAAAGCGATTTTGAGCTTCAGTTGCTCCTACTTCTGGTACGGATAGCTGTTTGCCGATAATTAATTCAACTTCCGGGATCAGATCAATGATGATTTGTCCGTTGCTTCCCAAAGCTGTTAGCAAGTGCGATCGCCACTGTTGCACCCGATTATCTGATTCACCGAGCAATTGCTGCACCAATTTTTGCAGGGCATCCGCGATCGCACTGTAAGGAATATTCCGCCCAAATTGATCAAATTTACCAGAGATAAAATAGCCGCGCTTTTGGGTAATTGGTTTATAGATTTCCTGCACTAACGCAGATTTCCCAATGCCAGCATAGCCAGAAACCAACATCATTTCGACTTGGAATTTGGGATTGCCCGTTTGTTGCCGATCTGAAGGCGTTTCTGAATTGTTTGCTAAAGCAGCGACGCGATTTGACTCTGGACACGCTACGCGAGCAAATGCCGCCAGTAACATTGCAACTTCCTTATCCCGTCCATAGAGTTTTTGGGGAATTTGAAATTGATCGCAAACGTCTTGAAGCCCCAGTTGAATGCAATTAATTTGACCGATTTCTGCTAATTGATCAGCACAGATTTCTAAATCTGCTTTGATTCCCCAGGCACTCTGATAACGATCTTCGGCATTTTTCGCCATCAGTTTGAGAATGATATCTGCAACTGGCTTGGGAATCGTTGTATTTATTTCATTAGGCAGAGGTGGCTGTTTGGCAATATGACAATGGACTAGCTCAAGTATGTCCCTTGTTGAAAACGGCAGATGTCCGGTTAGCAGTTCGTAGAACGTTACACCGAGTGAGTAAAAATCGCTGCGGTAATCGAGTAAACGGTTCATCCGCCCGGTTTGCTCTGGAGATAAGTATGCGAGTGTTCCTTCTAAAACATCAGGGTTCTTGAAAGTCGGATTCGTGCGGTTAAATTGGGTGGCAATTCCAAAGTCAATAATTTTGACAACGCCAGTATCCAAATTGAGAACGATGTTTCCAGGGTTGATATCTTTATGAATGACATTGGCTGCATGGATTCTGCCCAGAATGTCGCTCATAGCGATCGCAATACCTAGAAAAGTGGATAAAGGCATGGGGCAGAAGATATCTGGGCGCTTGTGTATCCATTGCTCTAGGGACTCTCCCCCAAAATCTTCCAAGAGAATCACCAGAGTGCGTTGATAGTCCTGCTGGCTGTATGCCTTGATAACTCCTTCTAATTTTAGGGAACGGGTAATTTTATATTCTTGTCTGTAGCGGGTTAGTTCTTGAGGTGAGGGATAATCAAGCTTTAGCATTTTGACGACGAGCGCTACTCCGTCGTCTCTGATGCCTCGATAGACTAGAGAATTAGAACTTTCGTATATCTTGTTTGAGATGGTAATACCAGGTAAAGCAATCATAAAGCTTCTTTGGAGAGTATAATCTGGCATACCTCAAACTATACAATAATTCTCA
>NZ_JBALFC010000083.1:0-54308 GCF_036917755.1 Nostoc sp. | reverse complement strand
CTTTTTCTTGCCAAGTTTTTGCACCATTATTTCGCTACAAGGTCAAGATTACAGGATTTTCACTCTTCTCTAGTAAGTTTTGCCACGCTAGGTTATTTCGGCTTCCAAGAAATAAATTATCCAAAAAAACGAACCACAGAGACGCAGAGAACACAGAGAGAAGAGAAATAGAGAGGATTTTTGCGTCAGTTTTGGGATATTTTTTTATTTGGAAGTCGCTTATCTAAGTATTTGTTAAGAAAAGTTATTAATTTTCACTACTCTTAGCAGAATAAAATTAGGCCAAAGTATTGAAGTGATTGCCAAAGCGATGACACAGCCTAAAATACCCATCACTACAATTACTATACAAACTAACCTTGATCCAACAATTGCTGTTTCTGTGGGGATGGGAATTGCGATCGCTTTTTGGGCATTCCCTCTGCCATTTCCTGTAATCAATAATTTGTTACCCCAAGAGTATGGGGAGGAATTCCCATGAAACCCAAGAGTCATAAAAACAATCAGTGGCAACGCATGGGTAACAGATGGTTCATTCGTCTTTTTAAAATCCGTGACTTGCCTGTTTTCATTCTCTTGGTTCTAGTGACAGCTTTTTTGTGCGTTATTACTTTTCCTGTTGCTGCAACTGTAGAGACACAACATAGAGAGCATTTCACTTTCGTAAAAAGCCTTGTCAAACCTCACCCCAACCCTCTCCTTGGTAAGGAGAGGGAGCAGGAATCTTGTTTCTCATCTGGTATGTTTGCAAAACTGAGATGCTCTCCACAACATATCGCTTCTTTAGGAGTGTCAATCCAAAATCCGACTGCACCAACACAAGACTTGCTGCAACAGGGTAAAGTGCTATATGAGGCAGGACAGTTTGCAGAAGCGGTTAAAGTTTTGCAACAAGCAGTTGAAAGTTATGGCAGCCAAGGCAATGAATTGCGGCAAGCTGTAGCATTAAGTAATTTGGCATTGGCATATCAAAAACTGGGTAATTTGACACCAGCGCAACAGGCAATTACAGATAGCTTGAAGTTGCTCGAAAAATCCTCTAATTCCCAAAATCTTCAGGTTCTGGCTCCAATTCTGGATATTCAAGGTAGTATTCAACTAGACTTGGGACAAGCTGAACAAGCACTAAACACCTGGCAACGTGCGGAAGTCAGCTATAAGCAATTAGGTGATCAAAATGGCATTACCCGCGATCGCATCAACCAAGCACAAGCATGGCAAGTTTTAGGATTTTACCGTCGGGGTTTGACAATCTTGACTCAATTGCAGCAGCAGTTCCAATTAAAACCTAAGTCAGTCACTAAAGCAGTAGAATTACGGTCTTTCGGTGATGCTCTGCAATTGGCGGGAGATTTGAAACAATCCCGTCAGGTATTACAGCAAAGTTTGGAAATTGCCCAACAATTGGATTCTCCCCAAAATGTGAGCGCTGCTTTATTCAGTTTAGGCAACACAGCACAAGTACAGCAAGATTTTAAAGGGGCAATAGAATTCTATCAGCAAGCTGCTGCGATCGCTCCTAACCCGATTACCAAAGTCCAAGCTGAAATAAATCAGTTGAGCTTGCTAGTGAACACGGGACAAACACCAGCCGCGCAGACACTATTGCCGCAAATCCAAACTCAACTGGCACAATTACGTCCTTCTGTGACAACGATCTATGCCCGGATTAATCTGGCTCAAAGCTTGATGAAATTCGGGACTACACCCGAAGTGATCGCTCAAATCTGTGCGATCGCCTTGAAACAAGCTGAAGATTTGGCAGATAAGCGAGCCGAGAGCTTTGCCCTTGGGACTCTGGGCAGTGTATACGAGCAAACTAAACAATGGTCAATTGCCCAGAATCTCACCCAACGGGCACTAATCGTAGCCCAAACAATCAACGCCCCAGATATCGCTTATCGTTGGTATTGGCAGTTAGGACGCTTGTTAAAACAGCAAGGACAGATTATAGGCGCTATTGCCGCCTATGATACTGCGGTCAGTGAGTTGCAGACTCTGCGTAGTGACTTAGTTGTGGTGAATCGAGATGTCCAGTTTTCCTTTAAAGAAAGTGTAGAGCCTGTATATCGAGAGTCCGTAGAATTACTGTTGCAGTCTCAGAAAACTCATCCGAGCGAAGCAACCCTAGACAAAGCTAGACAGAGGATTGAAGCGCTACAACTGGCGGAATTAGACGACTTTTTCCGGGAAGCTTGCATTAATGCCAAAACTGTTTTGCTTGATACAGTGGTAGATAAAGATAATCCTACAGCCGCAATCATTTATCCAATTATTCTGCCTTCTCAACTCCAAGTGATTGTCAAAATTCCTAACCATCCACTGCGTAATTATACAGTAAACAAGTCACAGAAAGAAGTAGAAGGTACTCTAAGACAACTCAGAGAGTATCTTTTAGAACCTGATAGGACTGAGGATGTGCAGGCGCTGTCACAGGAAGTCTATGGGTGGTTAATCAAAGAAATTGAGTCAGATTTAAAAGAAAGTGGAGTCAAAACCCTTGTATTTGTACTGGATGGAATATTGCGAAATGTGCCAATGGCTATACTGTATGACGGTCAGCAATATCTGGTAGAAAAATATGCTGTAGGACTCAGCTTAGGACTCCAGTTACTCGCACCCAAACCCTTGACACAAACAAAACTTAATGTTCTAGCTGCCGGGTTAGTGCAACCACCACAAAACTTTCAACAGCAATTTCCACCGTTACCAGAAATTAAATCAGAATTCAACTCCATTTCTCAAGCGATCGCCTCTACCACCGAGTTACTAAATGGGGACTTCAACAGCAAAAACCTAGAGAGTAAGGTGAATAGTGTGCCATTTAATGTGTTACATCTGGCAACCCACGGTCAATTTAGCTCCAATGCTGAGAATACTTTTATACTTGCTGCTGATGGTCCCATCAACGTCACACAATTTGATAGCTTGCTGCGCCGTCGGGATGAAACTCGCTCAGAAGCCTTGGAAATGCTGGTTTTGAGTGCTTGCGAAACGGCTAATGGTGACAATCGTGCCACGCTAGGGCTAGCAGGGGCATCCGTGAAAGCTGGTGCCCGTAGTACCTTGGCTTCACTGTGGTATATCAGTGATAAATCTACGGCGATCTTAATTGGTGAATTTTATCGTGAGTTAGTTAAAACTAAGGTGACAAAGGCTGAAGCTTTGCGTCGCGCCCAAGTAAAGTTGTTAAAAGATTATCCTAATTACAGTCGTCCTGGTTACTGGGCACCTTATGTTTTAGTTGGTAACTGGCTTTGATACGGTATAGTATCTCGCCAGCCTTGGGTACAAGCAAGATACTTTCATCTTCACGGTTAGCCCATTCAGTGGGTCGAATCGTAGCCGGGTCACGATAGTTCAAGTTATGAGCAGCACAGCGTTCAGCAGAAATACCAGTAGCTAAAGTGACGCGAATCCGCGCTTGTTCCCCTTGTATAGGATCAAAAGTACCCATACCTTTTAAGTGAGTACTATGAGCCAGCACTCCACCGGGATATGCTTGGAATTTATCCCACTGTTTGAGGAAGTAATCGCGCACATGATAGCCAATTTGGGCTAGGATTTCGCCGTGTGTATAGCTAAACTCGGTAATGTGAGGAGCATATATAATTACTTCACCTCCGTCGGCCACTACTGGCTCTAGCTTGTACATTCCTTTAGCTGCTGTCCAAATGTCGTCATACATTTGGGGCATTATTGAAAGCACTTGTTTAAAGGGCTGATCTACATATTTAATATGCAGTTTAGCTGATAATTTTGCAGCACTTTCCCAGGCTGACTCTGGTTTATCTATATATAGTCCAGCTAGCTGATTCGTTTTTGGTGCAACTACCATCGCTAAACAAAGCTTCGGGGTAGAAATCAGGCTAGCGGCTCGGTTAATCAAGCGCCGAACTGGTGTTATTCCCGGTGTACCAATAATTTCATAACAGGTGATTAAAGCACCTAACCAATGTGATAGATCAATTACTTCCTGACCACCAATACCAGGAAAAAAGTATTTATTTCCACCAGAAAAACCGACAACTTCGTGGGGAAAGACCGGGCCGCAAATCATTATTAGATCGTACTCTGTTACAAGTTTGTTAACACGTACTTCAACTGCTTGATGTAGCATTCCCCGGCTGATGTCTGCTATTTCATCTGCTGAAATTACGCCACAAGAAATAAAGGTATCCGGCTGATTCCAAAGGTGGTTAAAGATGCGAACTTTTTTAAAGGTTGTCTCTCGCTCCTCTGGTGTCACTCCTACCAAGTGATTGATTTGTTCCTCACTCATGGGATTATGTGTACCCAGAGCGATCAAAAAATCCAGAGCCACAACCCTCTTACCCAACTCCTGATGAAGCAATCGAAACATTTGAGGTATGGGAGCAGTGCGGGTACCATCTGGAATTAATATTAAGATACGCTGTCCATCCAACTTAGGGTCTGCTAAAGCTTGATGAACTAGATCGGAAACTTGCTCATCTGAAAGTGTTTCGTTAGTTACAGCCAGGGAATACATGATTAAACTCCACTGTAAATACTAAATCCACCGTCTACCGGCACAACTACCCCGTTGACGAAACTAGAACCAGAACTACATAACCAAATTAAGGTGCTGAGTAATTCCTCCAGTTTTCCGAAACGTCCGGCGGGAGTATGGTCAATAATTTTTTGTCCGCGTATAGTCAAGCTTCCATCTGGATTTAACAGTAAATCTCGATTTTGCTCTCCAATAAAAAAACCTGGCGCGATCGCATTTACTCGTAGTCCATCACCATACTTTTGGGCGAGTTCTACCGCTAGCCAGCGAGTAAAGTTATCTATCCCCGCTTTAGCAGCAGAGTAGCCAACCACGCGGCTGATCACGCGAATGGCAGACATGGAAGAAATATTCACAATACAACCGTGGGGCTGATTTCTTTCGACCATTGCTTGACCAAAAACTTGGCTAGGCAGTAGAGTACCGAGTAAGTTGAGGCTAACTACTTCCTCAAAGGCTGCGTGTGGCATATCAAAAATAGTAGCATCAGCAGTAATTGTGGCAGCAGGAATATTACCACCAGCCATATTTACCAGGATATCTATCTGACCCCAACGCTGTATAATAATAGCCCTGGCTATTTCTAATTGGGAGCGATCGCTAACATCTGCCAGCACAGCTATACTTTCTCCACCGTTAGCAGTAATCTCAGCCACTACCGCACCCGCCCGTGCTTCATTACGACCCAAAACGGCGACTCGCGCTCCAGCAAGGGACAAACCCTTTGCCATAGCCGCACCAAGCACACCAGAACCGCCTGTGACTACTGCTACCTGCTCTTTCAAGCTAAAAAGTTTATTTAAAATCCAGTCTGACATCTTATTTCAATTCGTAATTAAAGAAATCAATATCAGGACTAGGGCGTGTTTTCAAACCTTTCTTGAAGCACCTGAGTCTTTGGAGATCCCCCCAACCCCCCGATAAATTGGGGGGCTTTTAGAGTTTCTTTTCCCCCCTTTTTAAGGGGAGCCAGCGCGGTCTTGGGGTCTCCCCAAGTGGAGCGACTGGCGTGGGTTAGGGGGGATCTTCGAGTTTGAAAACAGTCCCTAGCCCTTTCAAGGTGGGTAAAAAGTTTATTCCTGTTTAAGCTCTTTACTCTGTGTCCTCTGCGCCTCTGTGGTTAAATAAATTTCTTTGAAACCGCAGAGACACAGAGAGCGCCGAGAAAAAACAATCTTATTTTACGAGTCACGTTGAGAGGGCTAATCCTAGTAGCTTGATTTGTATTAGTCCAATTTGTAAGCAACCTTAGCAAGGTCATAAGCCAAAGCGCGAGCCATATCATACCCTTCCTCTTCCTCAACCAATCCACGCGTTACCAATCCAGCTAACCAATTACAAGCTACTCGCCGCCAAACATTGTGACGAGCGGGAATAGAAACGAAAGCGCGGGTATCATCATTAAACCCAGCAGTATTATAAAGTCCAGCAGTTTCCATTACCTGATTGAAATAGCGCTCCATCCCATTTACGCTGTCGTGAAACCACCAAGGCGGCCCGAGCAATATAGTAGGATAATGACCAGCTAACGGAGCCATTTCCCGGCTCAGGGTACTTTCATCCATGCCAAAAATGATTAAGTGGAAGCGCTGATCGTTACCGTAAGCTGACAATAACGGGCGCAAATTTTGAGTCCATTCTATTTTTAGGGGAATATCAGCACCTTTATCAGATCCAAACAGCTTAAATAAAGCCGGGTTATGGTTACGCATAACACCACAATGCATTTGCATCACCAAGCCATCTTCCACACTCATCCGCGCCATTTCCATGAACATATGACCGGTAAAATGTTCTATATCGCCTGGATTCAGCTTGCCAGTTAATGCTCTAGCAAAGATAGCTTCTGCTTCTTGGTCGGAAAGGCGTGTGGTATAAGGTGTAGCTGCACCTTGATCAGTAGCTGTGGCGCCCATTTTTTTAAAGAAAGCTCGACGTGCTTCTAAAGCTTGCACAAAAGCAGCGTAAGTATTAATTTCTCTACCAACAGTGCTTTCCAATTTGGTCAGATTTTCGCGCCAACCGGGAGCATCCAGGTTAACTACTGCATCTGGTCGAAAAGTTGGTCTGATTTGAGTAAAACCTTCTTCGTGGAGCGATCGCTGATTCTCTAGGTTATCACTGGCTGCATCGGTAGTACAAAGCACTTCGATGTTAAAGCGTTTGAATAAAGCACGAGGGGAGAACTCAGGCAAAGCTAACAAACCTTCCAGGTAATCATAGATATGTCCGGCATTGCGAGAGTTTAAAGGTTCATCTACACCAAAGACGTTAGTTAGTTCCTCTTTCAGCCACAACCCAGACGGAGTACCCTGAAATAGATAAAAATGTTCGGCGAACAATTGCCAGATTTTGCGGTGATCAGTTTCTACTGGTGAACCATCACTGGTAGGTATGCCCAAAGCTTGCAGAGGTACACCCCGACTATAGAGCATACGCAAAAGGTAGTGATCAGGAATAATCAGTAATTCGGTCGGTGAACCAAAAGTGGCTGCTGGATTAGCTAATAAAGCTGGATCTACGTGGCCGTGTGGGCAGACCAAGGGTAGCGCAGATATGCTGTCAAAAAATTCATGGGCTAGTCGTCTTTGAACTGGTTCTGGAGAAAAACAGCGATCGGGAGATAAACTCGGTTTTTTGGTTAACATAATTTTTGTTTGATTAAAATTTTTTCAAATTTAGGACTTACGCACAAGTTTCGGAATAACGAACCGCAGAGGCACAGAGGACACAGAGAAATCAGAGTTTGAGAGATATTTTCGTCTCAGTAGTGGTTTAAATATCTGAAAATTGCTGTAATGCTGCGCTACTACCACGCTGTACTAGAAAAGGAGATAAAACGCGGTTTTCTACAGTTTTTTCTTCTAATAAATCGAGTAACATTTGCATGGCATAGCCACCAATTTCTAACATTGGCTGACTGACTGTCGTGAGTGGCGGGGTAACATAACAACCCAAAGCAATACCATCAAATCCCACGAGGCTTAAACTTCGCGGTACTAAAATACCTAGTTCTTTGCAGGCTAACAAAGCGCCAACCGCCACCATATCGTTGTAACAAAAGATGCCTGTCACTTCAGCTGTTAATAGTTTAGAAAGCATATTTTGTCCGGTAGTAACATCGCTGGTTCTGGTATCATCTTCATCACTAATTGCAACCCAATCAGTATTTTGTGGTAGACCAGCTTCAGCCAGAGCCATTCGATATCCTTCTAGGCGTTGCTGATTTGACCTGCTGCGATCGCCTACACCCAGATAACCAATAGCGCTGTGTCCCAGACTTATTAAATGCTCTACGGCTAATTTAGCACCTAAGCGATCGTTTATTGCTACTGAGTGAAAGATTTCGGATTGATCTTCAGTCTGGCTATTAATCAGAACTGTTGGCACAGCAATTTGCGTTAGTTGTTTGATATGCTGTTTACTAATTCGTGAGTCGGCTACTAAGATCCCATCTACTCTCCGGCGATGAAAAGTATCAATAGCTGCTATTTCCTGCTGAAAATCTCGGTGGGAAGCACTTAACAAAACACTCAAGCCTGCGGGTCTGGCTATCTTCTCAATTCCCTCTACTACCTCAGCGAAAAAGGGATCTGCGATCGAAGTTACTACTACACCAATAGTATTAGTACGTTTATTTTGCAAGCTTTGAGCAATAGCATTCGGCACATAGCTCATCTCCTGCGCCAGTCGCTTAATTTCTTCTCGCACTTTCGGGCTAATTAGAGCGTTATCTCGCAAAGCGCGTGAAACTGTAGAATGAGAAACGCCTGCTCTTTGAGCAATATCTTCAATTGAAATTCTTCGTTTATTCATTTTTTATTTTAATGTTTTTATATTAATGCACAGGTGTGCATTAATATGTATTATAGAAAATAATCGTTATTTGTCAAGAGATTTTAATACAACTCACTTTTTTAGGGAAACGAGTCAGGAGTCCTGAATTCTGCCTCCGTTTCAATAACTTAACTTTTCTTAATAAAAATATGAGCAGGCAGTCAATGATTATTATCGTAATGGGTGTATCTGGTTCTGGCAAAAGCACCATCGGAAAACTGCTAGCAGACTCCTTAGAATGGGAGTTTAGCGACGCTGATGCTTTCCACTCGCCAGAGAATGTTGAGAAAATGCGGCGCGGTATCCCTCTGAGTGAAGCTGACAGGATGCCTTGGTTGCAAGATTTGCAAACAGCTATTAAACACTGGCTGGAAGAAAATAAAAATGTGGTGCTGGCGTGTTCGGCTTTAAAAGATAGCTATCGGCAATTTCTGATGTTGGATAGCGATCGCACCGCCAACGCCAATAGCGATCGCATCAAGCTAGTTTACCTCAAAGGGTCTTATGAGTTGATTCAAATGCGGTTGCAAGAGCGTCATAATCATTACATGAGCAAAAAACTGCTCAACAGCCAGTTTTATACTCTTGAAGAGCCATTAGATAGCATATCTATGGATATTGCACAGCCACCCCAGCTAATTGTCCAAAACATTAGAACGGCTTTGGGAATTTAGCTTATTGGTAACAACCGTAAGATTAATCACGTCTCTACGAAAACATCAAAGACGAAATGAAACTTAACACACACTTATGCACAGGTGTGCAAAGATAAGTTCAATACAGTCTATGCACACCTGTGCATAGACTGCGAAAGTACCATTTAACAAATCAATATCGACAAGTAAAAAGATATGTCTCAAACTCTAAATAATGCCATTACTCATGCTCAAAACAATCCCTTACATTCGCTAGAAGAATGGGAAAAAGACTTACTTAATCGCTATCCAGATCCAGACAGCATAGTTAAAGAAGGTAAAACCACCCAAGAGTATAGGAATTACGAAGCGCCGACTAGAGACACGGTGAAAGAGTTCTATCGGTTAAATCATATTAATCAAACCTATGATTTTGTATTAGAGAAAAAAGAACACTTTCTGAAGTTGGATAAGAAAGAAATGTCTGTCTGGGATGCATTGGAATTTTTGAATCAATTGGTTGATGATTCCGATCCTGATACAGACTTAGATCAGTTACAGCATCTATTGCAAACATCAGAAGCGATTCGCGCTGATAATCACCCAGACTGGATGGTACTTACTGGCTTGTTTCACGATATGGGGAAGGTACTTTGCTTATTTGGTGAACCCCAATGGGCGACAGTAGGCGATACCTATCCTGTGGGTTGTGCATTTTCTGATAAAATTGTTTTCTCGGAATTTTTTAAAGAAAACCCTGATTACAATAACCCTATATATAACACTACATATGGTGTTTACGAGCCGAATTGTGGCTTGAGTAATGTACATATGTCATGGGGACATGATGAGTATGTATATTACATGATGAAAAATTATTTGCCTGAACCTGCATTGTATATCCTCCGCTACCACTCATTTTATCCTCAACATCGTGAAAATGCTTACGAACATTTGATGGATAAACAGGATCAAGAAATGTTTAAATGGGTGAAGCTATTCAATCCCTACGATTTATATTCAAAGAATCCTAATCCTCCAGATTGGCAAAAATTAAAGCCTTACTATGAAGATTTAGTGGCGAAATATTTACCCAGAACCTTAAAATTATAAATTTCCGCTATTAGCAAAGCCAAAGAATTTTAAAAGAAGGCAAGAGGATTTTTATATATGGTAATGGGCTACAACTTTCTACCCCTAAAAGATAAATTTAAAAGCAAACACTTCCCTCCTACAGTATTAACTTTTCTCAATTCAACTTGAGTGTAATATGTTAAGTTTTTTAAACTATACCGAAGCGGAAAAGTACTTAATTTTCGTAAATGCTCCAGTAGGAAAAGTTTAAACTACATCGAGATGGAATAGTTTCCTTGACTTTGTAAAGTTCGATAAAGCGGGATCAGATTTGGAATAATGCAGGTTAAACTAAAATCAATGTAAAACAAAATACAAACAAATTCACAACTTTGATAAGATTAGGCTCTAGTAATTTTAGTTAAAAGCTGTTTTTCGCCCACGCACTTCCAAATGTAGTTTCACAAAGAAAATGTGAATTTTTGACGTAGTGTAGTGCTTATAGTTTTGCTTTAAAAAACAAAACATCTAATTTAGGGCAATTAATAGCGCTAACTCCAATCAGGTAACAATATAAGACCTTTGAGAGGAGTTGGAATTGCCAAAACCAGTAGTACTGCTAGGTTATATCTGAAGTTTTCAGACCTAGCTAATATTGTGATAACTTGGCAAATTTATATTCTACTAACCTTTTTCAATGCAATTTAAATCCGTTGTTAGAAATAGATGAATATGAAGAGAATTGCGCTCATCGTTGGCATATTAGGTTTCGCGGTTGTTGGTTGCACAAATGGCGCTCAAAATCACAACACTGCGACTAATACTACTAACACTGCTACTAATATAAGTGCAGATAGTCTTAGTACTCCAAATAAAAAATTGCAAACAATCGGCGTTGCTTTGGGTGACTTGGGCAATCCCTTCTATAATGCAGTGCAGAAGGGGGCTGAGACAGAAGCCAAGAAAATTGGGGATGATATCAGAGTTAGTGTGGTTTCCAGTGCCTTTGACCTGAACCAACAAAGCAACCAAATCGAAAATTTTACGGCTGCAAATACTGACCTAATTATCCTCAGCGCTGTTGACAAAAAAGGAGTTAAACCAGTTATTGACCAAGCAAGGCTTGCAGGTAAAATTGTCATTGCAGTAGATTCAGCCGTTGATGCAGATGTGGATGCGATGATTAGCTCTAACAATATCCAAGCGGGAGAGATTGGTTGCCAATATATAGCCGATCGCATCAAAGGTCAAGGTAGTGTAGTCATTCTCAACGGTACTCCGATGGACTCAATCAATCAGCGCGTGAGTGGCTGCGAGAAGTCATTGTCCAAATATCCGAATATCAAACTCATCTCTAAAGAGCAAAACGCCGAAGGGACTAGGGATGGAGGACTGAGAGTGATGAGCGATTTGCTTACAACCTTTCCCAAAATTGATGCCGTTTTTGCCACTAACGATCAAAGCGGTGTCGGCGCAGATTTAGCAGCTAGACAAGCAAGACGTAAAGAATTTTTTATTGTTGGGGTTGACGGTTCACCAGATGCAACCAAAGCAATGGAAGATAAAGATGGTGTATTTGCTGCAACTGCTGCTCAAAATCCCGCAGGGATGGCCGAAAAAGCGGTTCAGATTGGCAACGATATCATCCAGGGTAAAAAACCTGAGTCACCTAACATTCTGATTCCAGTCAACTTGGTTACTAGAGAAAACCTCAGCAGCTATAAAGGCTGGTAATTTGTAATTCGTAATTACAACATACGGAAAAAGGCTTGATACAGGAGATTTATAATACTTGAGCCTGTTTTTTAAACAATACATCGGTTCCAAATTTCGTGTAAGTAAGAATGAGTTTTAGGAGATATATGAATGTGAAAAAGATAGCGTTCACCTCTGGTGTTGCAGTTCGCGTAATCGCAGCTAGCTTACTAGGCATCATTAGTGGTAGTCTTGTCGGCTGTACAAATACTCCTCCCGATCGCAACACTGCTACTAACACTGATACCAAACCTGCTACCAATATAAGTGCAGAGAATAAAACTGCCACTGGGAATCCAAAATTACGATCAGTTGCCTTTACCGTTGGTGATTTAAGTAATCCTTTCTTCGTCCTCATGGGACAAGCAACTGAGGCAGAAGCGAAGAAAATAGGCGGCAAGGATGTCAACGTTAGCGTCGTTTCCAGTGCCTATGACCTCAACCAACAAGCCAATCAAATTGAAAATTTCACTGCTTCCAATACTGACGTTATTATCGTAAATGCTGCTGATAAAAGTGGCATTAAGCCAGCAATTGAAAAAGCAAAACAAGCAGGTAGAATTGTGATTGCGGTAGATACAGGTGCTGAAGGAGGTGTGGATGCCACCATTACTACTAATAATGTCCAAGCTGGAGAAGTTAGTTGCAAATATATTGCTGACCGACTCAAAGGTAAAGGCAATGTTGTAATAGTTAATGGGCCGCCAGTGGACTCAGTGATTCAGCGAGTTACTGGCTGCGAGAATGTATTATCTAAATATCCCGATATCAAAATACTCTCCAAAAATCAGAATGCAGAGGGTAGCCGGGATGGAGGACTCAGAGTTATGACTGATTTGCTCACAACCTTTCCGAAAATTGATGCTGTTTTTGCCATCAATGATCCGAGTGGAGTTGGCGCAGAATTAGCAGCTAACCAAGCACAACGTAAAGATTTCTTTATTGTTGGGGTTGATGGTGCGCCAGAAGCAATAACTGCGATCGCAAATAAAGATGGTTTATATGCGGCGACTGCTACTCAAAATCCGCGAGGGATGGCCCAAAAAGCAGTTCAAGTTGGCAACGACATCTTAAATGGGAAAAAACCAAGTAGTTCTACCATTTTGATTCCAGTTAAGTTGATCACAAAAGATAATGTCAGCACAGAAAAAGGCTGGTAAATAATAAAAATTGTGAATCCTTTGATGCATTTGTAAAGTTTTCGCACATACCTATAATCTCCGGCGGTTTTCGCTTAAGTTAAATACAAAACCTAACCTCCAGCCCCTTCCGTACTAGCGTTGGGGAGTAAGACTCAAAGCCTCTGCCCTTTTAGGGGAGAGGAATGGAAGTGAGGTCAAAACTCTATGTACTGCAACCGAGAGCCGCTATGTATGTGCATTAGTGGAAAGTCTGAGTGCCCATTTCTAGTACTCAGACTTTCCCAAATAGTCTCCATCAACTAACGTTAACAATGAAGTATGAAAATATCTCTTCCCCACTCCCTATTTTCAAGACAGTAGTCAGCTTTTAAAACATGATTTTCTGATCAGATATGAGTTGATTAATTCCTAACTCACAAATGCGAATTTTAAATTGTTTTTACAGGTTATGCTCATGACAACAAGTATTGAAACCTCATTTCCTGATGCACCAACTAGCACTCCAGTGTTAGAAATGCAAGGAATTACAAAACGATTTCATGGTGTATCTGCGCTCCAAAATGTTAATCTGACGATTTATCCGGGCGAAGTTCACGCCCTCATGGGTGAAAACGGAGCAGGCAAAAGCACATTGATGAAAATCCTGGCTGGGGCTTACATTGCCGATGAAGGAGAAATTCGCATTAATGGTCAACCCTTGAAAATTACCGATCCGGCGACAGCACGCAAGTCAGGTATTAATCTCATTTATCAAGAACTGAATGTTGCACCGAATTTAACCGTTACCGAAAATATGTTTATGGGTAGCGAGTTGCAGCGAGGTCAGTTTTTAGACCGCAAAGGGATGCAACTGGAAGCAGAGGAAGTGCTGGAAAGCCTTGGAGCCAATTTTACAGCGCAGACTGTGGTTGGTACCTTGTCGATCGCAGAACAGCAGCAAGTAGAAATTGCGCGGGCGCTGAAAGATAAAAGCCGCGTTTTGGTGATGGATGAACCAACAGCAGCACTGTCTGACCGCGAAACCGAGCATTTATTTGAGGTAATTCGCAAACTGCGGAGTGATGGCATTGCCATTATTTACATCAGCCATCGGATGGAAGAAATCTATGCCCTAGCTGACCGGATTAGCGTGCTGCGTGATGGTCAATATATTGGCAGTCTGACACGCAGTGAAATTTCTCCACAGCGATTGGTGCAGATGATGGTCGGTCGCTCCATGCAAGACTTTTATGAACATCAACGGCAAATGAATCCTGGCCCAGTCGTGCTGGAAGTCAGAAATATGAGCGACGCCCGCAAGAAGATTGAGCCGGCTAGTTTTAAGGTTCATGCTGGAGAAATTGTCGGTTTAGCGGGGCTGGTTGGTGCAGGACGCACAGAGTTATCCCGGCTGATTTTTGGTGCAGACCGCAAGGCCAGTGGTGAAGTGTTTTTGAATGGTAAAAAACTGGAAATTAATACGCCCAGTGATGCCATTGCTGCGGGAATTGGCTACGTCCCAGAAGACCGCAAAGATCAAGGTTTATTTCTGGAGATGAGCGCCCGCAAGAATATTGCTATCAACACACTCAAGCATGATGCAAAGGTTGGAATTGTTAACTGGGGTTCAGTTAATCGGCTATCAACAGACGCGGTGGAAAACTTTAATATCCGCCTGGCCAATTTGGAAATTAGAGCGCTGGATCTTTCTGGTGGTAATCAGCAGAAGTTACTGCTAGCGCGTTGGTTAGCGATTAAGCCGAGAGTATTAATGTTAGATGAGCCGACACGCGGCGTAGATATCGGTGCCAAAAGCGAAATTTACCGAATTATGAGCGAATTGGCAGCGCAAGGTGTTGCTATTTTAATGGTTTCCAGCGAACTATCGGAGATTGTCGGCATGAGCGATCGCGTCTTAGTGATGCGAGAAGGACAGCTGGTAGGCGAACTGGATGGCAGTCTTGGTAAAGAAATCACCCAAGAAAAGATTATGCACTATGCAACTGGAGCATCGGAGGTATTAGCATCATGAGTCAAACAGTCAGACCGCCCAATAAATTAGCCAACAATCCCGTATCCCGCAACCAGAAATCAATTAGCAGTTTGTTGGAAGTTGCGGGTATTCTGCCAATACTAGTAATTATTTGCATCTTATTTGCATTTCTTTCTCCCAACTTCCTCACCGGTGGTAACATCGTTAACATCTTGCGTCAGGCATCAATCAATATTGTGCTGGCGACCGGAATGACGTTTGTGATTCTCACCGGAGGTATTGACCTTTCAGTTGGGTCAATCTTAGCTGTTTCTGCCGTAGTTGCGTTGCTGGTATCGCTACTACCGGCTTTAAGTTGGGCGGCCGTGCCTGCTGCTTTGCTTGCAGGATTGCTTTTGGGCTTAGTCAACGGCGCTCTCATCACCTTCTTGGATGTGCCACCTTTTATTGTCACCTTGGGTTCACTGACTGCCTTGCGAGGTGTGGCCTTTTTGGTTGCCAAGGGGACAACGCTGATTAACCGGGACATCAATTTTGCTTGGGTGGGTAATAATTATGTGGGTCCCCTGCCGTGGCTAGTGATAATTGCGCTACTGACCATAATCGCTAGCTGGTTTGTGTTGCGACAAACTGTTTTAGGAGTGCAGATATATGCTGTTGGTGGTAACGAGCGGGCAGCGAGATTAACTGGAATTAAAGTTAATCGTGTCTTGCTATTCGTCTATGGTATTAGTGGATTACTAGCAGGTTTAGCCGGAATCATGAGTGCTAGCCGTCTTTATAGTGCTAGTGGCGTATTAGGTCAGGGTTATGAATTAGATGCGATCGCAGCTGTTATTCTTGGTGGAACCAGCTTCACAGGTGGTATTGGTACCATTGGCGGCACCCTTTTAGGTGCATTAATCATTGCTATTCTCAACAACGGTTTAACCTTGTTGAACCTATCTTACTTCTGGCAACTAGTCGTTAAAGGACTAGTAATTATTTTGGCAGTAATGATTGATCGGTTACGCAGACGTTCCAGACGGTAAAGAATTAATTTCTTTGGGAATTGGGCATTGGGCACTTGTACTGAGCGTTGTCAAAGTATTGGGCATTGAGAATAGAGGATGAGTCTTTGAACTCCATTAATGAGTCTTTGAACTCCATTAATGAGTCTTTGAACTCCATTAATGAGCCTTTGAACTCCATTAATGAGCCTTTGAACTCCATTAATGAGTCTTGGAACTCCATTAATGAGCCTTTGAACTCCATTAATGAGCCTTGGAACTCCATTAATGAGTCTTGGAACTCCATTAATGAGTCTTTGAACTCCATTAATGAACCTTGGAACTCCATTAATGAACCTTTGGTTTCTACTTTCCTACCCCCCACTCCCCACTCCCCAATGCCCAATGCCCAATACCCAATACCCAATATATAAACTATGTCTTCCACTACTGTTCGTCGTAAATCCAACACGTTTTATGTGATTTTGATTGCTGGTGCTGCGGCACTCGGCGGGTTTCTATTCGGTTTTGACACCGCAGTTATCAACGGCGCGGTTTTATCTATAGCAAAAGCTTTTAACATCAGTAGTTGGCTAACAGGGCTAGCAGTGTCCCTAGCGTTGCTGGGTTCTGCGGTAGGAGCCTTCTTTGCCGGACAGATTGCAGACCGTTATGGTCGAGTCAAGGCAATGGTGGTCGCTTCAGCGTTGTTTACTATCAGTGCCATTGGCTCTGGGATGGCCTTCACTATCTGGGATTTTATCTTTTGGCGAGTATTGGGTGGGATTGGAATCGGCGTTGCTAGCGTCATCGCCCCAGCTTACATTGCCGAATGTTCTCCCACCTATTTGCGGGGAAGGTTAGGATCTCTGCAACAATTAGCGATCGTAGTGGGAATTTTCATCGCCTTATTGACCGACTACTTTATTGCTGTGTCAGCAGGTTCAGCAGACTCGCCGTTTTTGTTTGGGATTGCAGCCTGGCGCTGGATGTTTTGGACAGCAGTCCCGCCAGCAGTATTCTACGGGATGGTGGCTTTTACAATTCCTGAATCCCCCCGTTACTTAGTTGCCAAAGGACGGGAGCCAGAAGCTACTAACGTTCTGACCAAGATTTTGGGGGGTGATGTCCTGGCAAAAATCGAAGAAATTCGGCAAACAGTGCTTCAAGAGCGCGAACCCAAGTTTTCTGACCTCTTAGGCAGAAGTGGCGGACTCCTCCCCATTGTTTGGATAGGAATAGGCTTATCTGTATTACAGCAATTTGTTGGTATTAATGTAATCTTCTACTACAGCAGTGTTTTGTGGCGGGCAGTCGGGTTTTCCGAAAAAGATTCCCTAACAATCACGGTGATTACAGGAGCCGTAAATATTATTACAACATTGATTGCGATCGCCTTCGTAGATAAATTTGGTCGCAAACCCTTGCTTATACTAGGGTCGATTGGCATGACCTTGACCTTGGGGACGATGGCTTATCTTTTTGGCAATGCTCCCCTCGATGCTACTGGGAACCCCAATCTCACCGGAAGCGCAGGTACCGTGGCTCTGATTGCAGCCAACCTCTATGTGTTTTGCTTCGGTTTCTCCTGGGGGCCAGTAGTTTGGGTGCTGTTGGGAGAAATGTTTAATAACAAAATTCGAGCAGCTGCACTTTCAGTTGCTGCTGCCATGCAATGGGTTGCCAACTTCGTAATTTCCACAACATTTCCTCCCATACTGCAATATTTCGGTCTAGGTTCTGCCTATGGACTCTATACAATTGCGGCGGCTACCTCATTCTTTTTCATTCTCTTTTTCATTAAAGAAACCAAAGGAATTGAGTTAGAAGATATGTAATTCGTAATACTTTGGCTGCGCTCAGTACAAGTTCGTAATTCGTAATTCATAGTCCTGATTTTGCCACAAGTATTATCACAGGTTAAGGGAGTTCGTAGTCAGGACTTTAGTGCTTAGAGGTTGTTTGAAAAGTGATTTGCTGTATCTTTGCACTTATTGATCCCCCCTAACCCACGCCAGGTGCTTCAAGTCGGCGGAGCCGCCCAACGCACTGGCTCCCCTTAAAAAGGGGGGAACCGGAATCAAAGTCCCCCTTAAAAAGGGGGATTTAGGGGGATCTAAAACGTTTTGCTACCGTGAAGAGGACTTTTCAAACATCCTCTTAGATAAGGGTTAGAGCTACCCACTACGAACTTATCAAAATTAATTTTGTGAACTAAATACAAACTCTCGCTTCAGTCAATCAGTAAAAAGATGGAAACTATCAATACGGCTCTTTGTTCTTATGGTTCGTCCGGCATGGTATTTCATGCGCCGTTCATTGATTTGCATCCCGGATTTAAATTAGCCGGTTCTTGGGAAAGAACCAAAAAACTGATACAGCAACATTATCCTGGAGTAAAAAGCTATCCTTCTTTGGAAGCATTACTAGCAGATGAGCAAGTGATATTAGTGGTAATAAATACACCCACTTATACCCATTACGATTATACGAAACAGGCTTTGCTTGCAGATAAACACGTCCTGGTAGAAAAAGCATTTACCACAACGGTAGCAGAAGCCCAAAAACTGAAAGAATTGGCACAAAAACAGGGAAAGAAATTATCTGTATATCAAAACCGCAGATGGGATAGTGATTTTAAAACAGTTAAAAAAATTGTACAGGAAGGCTTGTTAGGTGATATTGTTGAAGCAGAATTCCAAATTCAAAAATATAAACCAGTCCTCAGCCATAAACAACACGTAGAAGTTCCCGGTTCGGGGGCAGGAACATTAAACAATTTAGGCCCGCACTTAATAGACCAAGCTTTGCATTTATTTGGGATGCCTGATGCTATTTTTGCAGACATCCGCATAACTAGACTGCGATCGCAGGTAGATGATTATTTTGAGTTGATACTATACTACGACACATTGCGCGTCAAATTAAAAGCAAGTTTCCTTGTGCGTGAGCCTACGCCTGCCTATATCATACATGGTACTAAGGGTTCTTTTCTCAAAAGCAGGGCTGATAAACAAGAAGAGTATTTAGTGGCGGGTATGAAACCTAACACACTTGATTGGTATACAGAGCCGGAAAGTGAATATGGCTTACTTCATACAGAAAAAGACACAAAAGTAATTCGGGAAAAAGTAAAAAGTTCACAAGGCAGTTATTTAGGTTATTACGATGCAGTGTACAAATCAATTGTTGATAATCAGCCAATTGCTGTTACCGCCGAAGACGGAATTAATGTAATGCGGATTATAGAAGCGGCTATTAAAAGCAGCAATGAGCAAAAAGTCATAGCGTTACTTTAAGTAAGTTAAAACGCAATAAAGTTCAGTTAAGCAGTTTTTTTCTTCTCTCTGTTTCCTCTGCGTCTCTGCGGTTCGTTAAAAAATTGAATTTGACAAAGAGTTTGAGCCTTAACTTAACTGTATTGAGCTAAAACCTCAACTCAAAATATGTAACTTTAACGCTGATTAGCTCATAACCAAATACAGTTAAGTTAAGCGTTTCTTCCTTCTCTTCCTTCTCTTCCTTCTCTTCCTTCTCTTCCTTCTCTTCCTTCTCTTCCTTCTCTTCCTTTGCGTTCTTTGCGTCCTTAGCGGTTCGTTAAAAAAATACTTTCACAAAGAGTTAAGCCTTAACTCAACCGTATTAGCTCATCACCTAGAAACTTTGGTTCGAGTCTAATCTCTTTAGTTACAAAGTCAAAATTCAACCATTTTCAAGTAATAAATCAATGATAAAAATTCTTTTCCATAGTTTTTTTCTCTTATTTTTGGCAATTCCAGCAGTTTGGGCAGCACCTCCAGAAGATGATTCTAATGCAGCAGATACTAATAGAAATTTGGAGGGACAAGTCAATTCTGTTTCCCAGTTTTCTGATATCAAACCGAGCGATTGGGCATTTCAAGCACTGCAATCGCTAGTGGAACGTTATGGCTGTATTGCAGGTTATCCTAACGCAACCTATCGCGGCAATCGTGCTTTGAGTCGTTACGAATTTGCAGCTGGTTTAAATGCCTGTTTAGACCGGGTGAATGAATTAATTGCTGCGGGTACTAGCGATTTAGTCAAGAAAGAAGATTTGGCAGTGCTGCAAAATTTGCAAACAGAGTTTGCAGCAGAATTGACAACTCTGCGTGGGCGGGTGGATACGCTAGAAGCACACACAGCAACGCTAGAAGGGCAGCAATTTTCCACCACTACCAGACTTAATGCTCAAATTATTACCGCCATTAGTGATACCTTTGGTAATAGAGTAGGTGGAAATCGCGATGAATCTGGTGTCTACTTTGCAAACCGGGGTCGTCTAAACTTTGAGAGCAGTTTCACCGGCAAAGATTTGTTGCGAGTCCGGCTGGAGTTTGGCAACTTTACGAATTCCAATGGTACAAGCCAAATTGCCGCAGCCACAGGCACAGGGATGACACGCCTGAACTTCGATTATGACAGCAACGATACACTTTTTGTTCCCCACATCCGTTACTACTTCCCAGTCAGTGATTCTCTTAACTTCGTTGTTGGACCCACAGGCATTGGTTACACCGATATTTCAACCACCGTCACTCCCGCCACAATCGCTGACGATGGCAATGGGGTTCTCTCACTTTTTGGGTCATACAGTCCCTTATTCCGGCGAGGAGGCGGCGGTGCAGCCGCTAACTGGAACATTAGCAAAGACTTGATTCTCACCTTGGGCTATTTAGCAAGCAGTCCTAATGTCCCATCGGCTAGCAACGGCTTGTTTGATGGCGGCTACAACGCCCTAGCGCACTTAGCCTATTATGGTAAGCAAGGAGCTATTGGTGTTGCCTATTCTCATGGCTATAGCCCTGCTGGAGTAGTCGATATCGCGGCTGGGACGGGTAGTGTCCTGTCAAACGCTCCCTTTGGCAACAACATTGCTACTTCCAACGATATTGTCGGCGCACAGGGATTTTATCGCTTCTCCCCGAATTTCCAAATCCACGCTTGGGGTGGATATATCTGGGCAAATGCCAAGAACTCTGGTTTGAGTGATATTTCCAATGGCAGGGGTGGAACAGATTCTCTATTTGTGAACAGTGGTGACAATGCCAATGTCTGGTTTGGGGCGATTGGGATGTCGTTTCCAGATGTGGGGGGTAGGGGTAACTTGCCAGGAATTCTCTTTGGTATACCGCCGCATGTCTCTAACAGTAATGTCCGTCAAGAGCGAGACAACGCTTACCATATCGAAGCATTCTATCGCTACCGCCTGAACGACAACATCTCAGTGACTCCTGGTTTTTGGGTGATTCTCAACCCGGAAAACGACAGCAGAAATGATCCGCAGTATGTGGGTGTGATTCGCACAACCTTTGATTTTTGAAGAAGAATTCAGAAGTCAGAATTCAGAATCAATACTTCGACTGCGCTCAGTACAAGAGGCTCAGTAACTTTACCAAGTTGGGTCACTAAGGGATTTCCAAGAAATAAATTATCCAAATAAACGAACCACAGAGACGCAGAGAACACAGAGAGGAGAAATAGAGAGGATTTTTGCGTCAGTTTTGGGATATTTTTTTATTTGGAAGTCCCTAAACAAATTAATCGTCAATTCTTCGCGTGGCGGTACTGCGGTGATACAAGCGCGGATGATCTCTCCATCCTCTAATTCGACGGTGCAAGCGTCACAAGATCCCATGAGACAACCTGTGGGAATAAATACCCTTTTTGGGACGGGTAGTCGAATCGACGATTCAAGCTGATTTGGAAAGGTTTAAAGAATACGCGCTGAATGTTAAAGCTAATTGATATAGATAAAAATAGGCAGTAGGAAACAAACTATAAAAGTTTCTTACTGCCTGAAGGGAAAATATGGATTTTTTAATTGCGTGTCTTTATTACGAAGTAGAAGTTAGAGAGTGCTTTATCTTTTCTATAGCTTGATTCAATCCTTTTGTGTCAATCCAACCTACATAACCACCAAAAAGCATTTTGTTATTGCTGTCAGCTAAAAAGATATGCTTGACGTTGGCTGGATTAATAAAAACTTTAATTACAGTACCATCTTTAAGAGTAAAAATAGGTCTTGCTCTTCTGAAATCTCTACTGTGGGCTTGAGTCATACCTGGGACATTGACTAATATTTCAACAACTTTTTGAGCGATTTGAGAAATACTGGTAGCTATTTCTGCTTCAGTATTCCATTCTTCCAGCCAATCTATTCCTTTTTGACTTAAGCGAAAATCTTCTTCAAAAAATCCTAATGGCACTTTCATTACCTCATTTAAATATGTATTTATAACAAGCTTCTTATTCACTAAACTAGACAAATTTTTTAAATACAAAATAACCCCAAAAATGCATAAAATAGTTTTGGTAAATCTACGTATGATCCTTGCAACTATTTGATTTGACATATTAACTATTGCCTGTTGTGACGATAAGATTCCTAGTCCTTAACTATAAAAATTCTCTAAATGTAAAAAATCAGTAATAATACGTGAAAATACTATTTAAACTAACCAAAATAACCCGCGCTCGCGCAAATTGTTAAGCATTAGTTACAACCTAGTAAATTGCGTTAACGCATCCTACTTACTGTTGGTTCTGGAAGTGGATCACCCGTAGCTTCTGTGATTCAAATACATCAAAACTGCTGTAATATCCGCATAGCATACCAGTCCTTTTCAATAACAGGAGGGACATTACCAAGTTGGGTCGCTAAACAAATTAATCGTCAATTCCTCGCGTGGCGGTACTGCCGTGATACAAGCGCGGATGATCTCTCCATCCTCTAATTCGACAGTACAAGCGTGACAAGACCCCATAAGACAACCTGTGGGAATAAATACCCCAGCCCGGTCTGCTACATCTAACAGGGCTTCTCCCACTTCGGCATCTACTGTGACATCATCTGGTAAAAAGTAGACACGAACAATCATCAATATTACGCATTTAATTTAGTGTTGTCATTTGTCCAAAGTCCAATTGCAAATTACTAATGAACAAAGACAAATGACAGTTTGAACGAAAAAATGTGCGATTTTTATGCACTTTAGCTTAAGACAAAAACAGAGTTAAGTCTAAATGGCTTTCAACTTCAGTGGCTAGAGAGTCCAAAATCTGCTCTCGCTGTTCCCGGTAGTTAGCAACACCTGTGGGCAAAGATTTTAAACCCCTCTGTTGACGAAGGCGATTTAACCAAGCCCGTCGCCAAGGCCCATTGTCAAAAAGCCCGTGGAGATAACTTCCCCACACCGATTGACAACTATCTACTAACCCTAAATTAATATCGTCAAATAGGGCATGGTAGGATTGGGGATCTATGCCTTGCTGTTCGATGCGCGATCGCCCTTGGTGGATTTCAAAGCCATTCACTGGCAAGCCCTGTTGCGGATAATTTGAGGTAACTTGGCGTTGACGAGCAATTTTTTGTCCTGTAATTACAGTTCTAATTGGTAAAAGATTTAACCCTTGAAATCTACCAGCTTGTCCCTCTATCCCTTCTGGATCAGCAATAATTTGACCGAGCATTTGATAGCCGCCACAGATACCTAAAACCGTTCCACCAGAAGCAGCATAGTTTTGGATCGCTTCTGCCATACCGCTTTTTTGCAGCAGTAGCAAATCAGCAATTGTGGTTTTTGTTCCTGGGATAATCACGGCATCAGGATGCCCCAAATCTTGCTTAGGACTGAGGTATTTTACTGAAACTGTACTTTCTGATTCCAGTGGGTCAAAGTCGGTGAAGTTGGCAATTCTGGGTAAGCGGATGACGGCAATGTTGAGGTCAGTTTGGGCTTTATTCGATGACGATTGACGTTCTAGCAGATCAAGGGAGTCCTCTGCTGGAAAAACATGTTGTAAGTAAGGTATAACACCGATAACGGGGATACCTGTACGTTCTTCTAACCATTTTATTCCCGGATCTAGGAGCGATCGCTGTCCTCGAAATTTGTTAATTACTACACCCTTAATTAAGGCGCGTTCCTCTGGTTCTAATAACTCTAAGGTGCCAACGACATGGGCAAAAGCTCCACCCCGATCAATATCAACTACTAACATGGTTGGCGCATTTAAATATTTTGCCACCCGCATATTAGTTAAGTCGCGGTGTTTGAGGTTAATCTCTGCTGGACTACCGGCACCTTCACAAACTACCAAGTCAAATTCTGTTCCTAAATGCTGTAGCGATTCTTCAATTGTCCGCCACCCCAGATCAAAATATTGCTCGTAGTAATCTGAGGCACTCACCTTTCCTACAGACCTACCTTTGATAATTACTTGGGAAGTCATATCCCCTTGGGGTTTAAGTAAAATTGGGTTCATTTCTACCCAAGGCACGACTCCCGCAGCCCAAGCTTGTACTGCTTGGGCATAGCCAATTTCTCCACCACTGGCAGTGACATAAGCATTTAAAGCCATGTTTTGACCTTTAAAGGGAGCCACTCGCCAGCCACGCCGCGACAAAATGCGACAAATAGCTGTAGTTAAAAGTGATTTCCCTGCATGAGATGTTGTCCCCACCACCATAATTGATTTCATAGTCGCTATTAGTTAGTTTTTCCAGATACAGGGTGAATTTTTAGGAGCAAACAATAGGGGAGCAGGGGGAGATGAGGGAGATGAGAGAGATGAGGGAGATGAGGGAGATGGGGGAGATGAACTATACACGATGCCCAATGCCCAATGCCCAATGCCCAATGCCCAATGCCCAATGCCCAATGCCCAGTATCACAAATTTCAGTCAAATGATTATGGTAAAGACTTCATGAATAGATGTGATGTTTCCGTATATATTGTTCCCTTTGATTGCCTAATCCTAACTCTTTGGTTTTTTTTTCTAAAAAGGTATCCGTAACCAACGAATCACAGCATCATAGAAACGATCGCGCCATGAAGGAGTCCGCCAATTTTTTCCCTGATATTGTTCTACCAACTGCCGTCCCAAGGGAGTGAGGCGAAAACTATCTGTAATTCCCTGCCCATCGACTTCTCGCCGCAATACACCCACTTGGATCAGCCAGCCCAAGGCGTTGTCACAGGCTAATTCTGATAAAGGACGTTTAGTATAGCCCTGCTTGAGTCCATTTTCCAGAGCGATCGCACTCAATGACACACTCTGGTGTCCCATGACTTCAAATAAAGATAGATTAAACGGTGAACACACTAGCGATCGCTCGGCTCTTTCTACTGTGCTTTGAGGATAGACAAAAATATTTGGGTTTTGGGAATCAACAGCAGCCATTGTGTATGAGTAGAAAGTTTTCTTCTGATAAAGATTTATTTAAGGATATATTTTTTCTTGTACCAGCTACCTGATTTAACCAAAATTAGTTACCTCAAGTATAGTTAGGCTATTTTTATAAATTAATAAATTAATGTAATAATGTAAAATTTCAAGTGCATCAACAATCTGAAACAGGAAAGGTTAATTATGTCTCTAGCAGTTGGTACGAATGCACCTGCATTTACCGCCAAAGATACAAAGGGCAACACAGTCTCGTTATCTGATTTTGCTGGTAAGACGGTCGTTTTGTATTTTTACCCCAAAGATGACACGCCAGGCTGCACCAAACAAGCCTGTAGTTTTCGGGATGCCCAGTCTCAATATCAAGGTAAAGATATTGTAATTTTGGGAGTCAGTGCAGATGATGAAGTCTCCCATCAGGCATTCACCCAAAAATATAATTTGAACTTTCCCCTACTGGCTGACAGCGACAAATCCCTGATCAAAGCTTTTGATGTGGATGGCGGTGGTTATGCCAAGCGCGTTACCTACGTAATTGATCCCAACGGTAAAATTACCCATGTTGATAGTGCTGTAAATACCACCACCCATGCTAGCGATCTTTTAGCTGCACTTGGCCTCTAGTTTTTTACCTGATAACTAAAGATTTTTGAAATAGTCTCAACCCCAAACCCTAGAGGCTTGGGGTTCTTTATTTGAATTCAGTTACCTGATGGTGGTGTAACTAATCGTGGGGTAAGTGATGGTTGTATGATGACCGATGGGGAACCGGGAGTTGTTCGTTGTTGACCTGGAATTAGTTTTTGTTGCCTTGCTTTAAAGGCTGCTGCTGCTGAGTCTAATTCTTGGTTCTGTTGGTTAGAATCCCAGTTGAGAGTTCCGAAATTCGCCCGATGAATCAGATCAAACATGTTGAAATTGTCTGAGTTTGAACGAGAGAACGGATCGGTATTTTGGTCTGTTGTACTAGTACTGGGAAAAGCATCTGCTGGGCTGCTGATTTGAGCCGAACTGGGTTGAGCCATCAGCAAGGAAGCAAAGCTAATTCCGGCCACGGTAGCTACAAAGAATCTACTAATTTGTAAAAATGGTTTTTTCATGGTTTTTTGACCCTAAAATTGCTCTATTTTATCCTAAGCAAGAGTCCGACGCAGTTGGGGTTGAATACTCAGCAAGGCAACAAGGGCAAAGCTAAACAACACCAGCAACGCTCCCCCAAAGGTAACATTACCCCAAGGAGCCTGCATGACTACACTACCTAATCCCCAACTGTTATGAAGATAAAGATAGCGAATTGGTTCGATCGCATAGCTGAGAGGATTCAGGGTAGCCACAACCTGCAACCACTGAGGCATGAAGGATAGAGGCGCCAAAGCAGTACTAGCAAACAATAATGGCAGGTTAGTGACAAAAATCACTGCAATCAATTCAATATGTCCGGGTAGGGTAAAAGCTAAACCAAGAGAGATGGCTGTTACACCCAAAGCTAAGAGGAAGACAATTAGAGCGATCGCACCCAAGCCAGCTGCATCTGGTAGTCCAGCCCCCAAAAACGCCGCCGCCGCTACAATCACTACTGCTTGCAGCAAACTTTGGCTGATGATGAAAATTGCCGAAGCAAAAACAATGGAAAACCGTGATGCTAAGGGTGCTACGAGTAAACGATTCAAAAAGCCGAACTCGCGGTCAAACATTATGGGCAAACCAGCATTTAGCGCCCCAGCAAAGGCTGTAAACACAATTATGCCAGCAGCCAAAAATTGCCCATAATTTGTTGTATTGCCAAATATACCTTTAGGTGCATTTTGGAACAAAGCCCCAAATAGCACTAACCACATCACTGGCTGAATAATTCCGGCAACCAAAGATGAGGGACGACGTTGCAACTGAATAAACAAGCGACGAGTTAATGCCAACGTCTCTTGTACCAATTCACCGAAAAAGTTAGGTGCAGCATTAGCGTCAACTTGTGGTAATGTCGCTGGCTGCCAATTGATATCAGATTTAGGAGTAACGCTCATAATTAATTGGGGAGTGGGGAGTGGGGAGTGGGGAGTGGGGAGTGGAGAATTGGGAGTGGAGAATTGGGACTGGAGAATTGGGACTGGAGAATTGGGACTGGAGAATTGGGCGTTGCTGATTACCTGTTGTTTTTTACTATTCCCTACTCCCTACTCCCTACTCCCTACTCCCTACTCCCTATCCCCTATCTCATATTCTGCTTTTTCTCAGCCTTGGGATCGCGGATGGCAACTGCTGCGAGTTCTGCATCCATCAGTGTGCGTCCTGTAGCGGCGAGATAAACGTCATCGAGGCTGGGGCGAGATTGGGCGATGCCAAATATAGGCAAGCCAGCAGTATTCAGCGCTTGCTGTATGTTAATCAGACTGTCATTCTGAGGTGTTACCACCAAGTTGAGGGAATTACCTTGAGCGCTGTTGATGATCACTTCTTGCACAAATGGCAAAGGTTGCAACAGGTTTTTCGCTTTTTCAGCTTCTTCAATGGGGGAAAACTCGCGGATTCGCAAGGTGATGCGATCGCCCCCGACTTGATCTTTTAATTGTGAAGGTGTGCCACTAGCAATCACAACGCCCCGATCTATAATTGCCACGCGATCGGCTAGAGCGTCAATCTCTTCTAAGTAATGGCTGGTAATTACTACCGTCGTCCCAGAGGCGCGTAATTTTCTCAGGAATTCCCATACCACAAAACGGGTTTCTATGTCAAGTCCCACAGTTGGCTCATCCAATACCAAAACATCTGGTGAATGGAGCAATCCAGCAGCCAAGTCTAGGCGCTTGCGTAAACCGCCAGAGTAGGTTCCGGTCTTTTTATTAGCGTATTCTTGCAAACCGAGTAAATCTAATACTGTCTCAATGCGCTGTTTAGCGATCGCGCCTGGGAGGTGATAAAGTGCTGCTTGTAATTGCAGTAGTTCTTTTCCAGTCAACACCTTATCTATAGCGACTTCCTGAGCTACATAACCTAGTCGTTGTCTTGCTACTCTCGGAT
Source organism: Nostoc sp. (assembly GCF_036917755.1). Taxonomy (GTDB): domain Bacteria; phylum Cyanobacteriota; class Cyanobacteriia; order Cyanobacteriales; family Nostocaceae; genus Nostoc. The sequence continues at coordinate 26,150 of NZ_JBALFC010000083.1, read as the reverse complement.
TATCCAACACAGAGATCCCAGATACTTCGATTTTGCCAGCATCTGGTGTGGTCAGTGTACACAAGGCACGCAAGGTAGTGGTTTTACCAGCACCATTGGGGCCTAATAAGCCAAAGATTTCTCCTGATTCTACCTGAAAGGAAACATCTTGGACGGCGACTACCGTGCCATAGCGTTTTTGCAGATTTTGAATTAAAACGGCGGGAGCCATGACAGCTGATCCCTTACTATACAAATCTCAATAAAGTCTATCTTTATTGTAGAAGGTAGAAAGCAAGGAAAGAGCGCATGAGCGAAAATCTGTAAACAAGTTCGCGTCATACGCTATGCTGGCAAAAATTTCTGATTATTTTAAGCAAGTTGCTTGATTGCGTTTGTGGCGAAATAAACCAAATACTACAGCCATTAATCCTAAACCTGGAAGATTTGCAGGCTCTGGAACCTGAGTATGAGTGGGAGGCTTAGTGTAGTACTTAGTTGGCAGATCCGGCAGATCACCATTAAACAGATAATTGTGAGACTCGCCATTTCCTGTCAAAGAAGCTACCACCACGTTGCCATTAACTTGACCGTTATTGAAATTGAAATTAGCTAAAGGCGCAAGAATACTACCTAGTATACTGATCCCACTGGCAGTTATGTTTGTCGCTTCATAGAAGTTGTAGATCACCTTTTGTTTATCTGTGCCCTGGATATTGAACTGAAAGTTTTGCAGCGACACATCCTTACCACTGATATTGACAACAATAGTCGAATTTGCGTCCCCTTTGATTTGAAAATCGTTTGTCTTGGAGACAGATGAGCCTGCAAGATTAAAAACATTCAAAGCAGTACCACTGCCAGTAAGGTTAATAGCACCCCAAGATTGAACTGTTGTTTTACCAGTAGGAGTTAAGGTTGCCAAATATTGAGATAGCCCTCGCAATTCTTTCCCTGCTTCATTGAAGTCGATGGGATTACTCTTGCTGAGAGTTCCCTGTGGAAATCCCTCATTGCTGGACACATTGGCACTACCTCCGTAGACAGCATTACCGTGGTTGACTTGACCGTTACTCAGAGTTAAGTTTTTTCCAGCTACTACTACGTTGCCGCTATTGTTAGAAAGTTTACTTCCGAGTCCGCCCATGAAATTCACGTTACCGCCAGCAGCAAGTTTTCCTTCAATATCTGTATATTGTTGAGAGATATCTCCTAAAACAAATACATTGTAATCAGAGGCAGCGCCTAACTCAACGGCATTCGCTCTTGCTGAGAAACCCAGCGCTAGAGTGACTACAATTGGAGCTACTACTACTCCCCAAACATCATAGGTTTTTGATTTCATCTTTTGATTTATGAATGAATCATCAACATCATCCTACGGGTATAAATCAAAGATGACATGAGTCTGCTACCTATTTTCATTGAAGTTTCATAACTGGCACAATTAGTGTGTTTTTTTACTTACATTCTCCATTGAGCCGCAGATTTACTGTTGACTGCATTAATTAAATGTCTATCAACAACAATTCAGGAGTTATGAGTTAGTACGTTATTTCACAACTTTCAAAGTTTTCAGGGTAGTGTCATTGCAACCACTGATAAATCCCCCCTTTGCCTGAATTTGTTGCAGGTAATCAAGGACAGATTTGGTGATGACTTCTCCCGGCATTAACACGGGAATTCCTGGAGGATAGGGACAGACGATTTCGGCACAGATGTGTTTATTAGTCTCTATCAAAGGTAGTATTTCACTGACAGCAAAAAAAGCTTCACGGGGAGAACAACATAAAGCATGACACTGTGTAGTGAAAAGATCCTGCCAAAGATGGCTTTTAACAGTCAAGTTGGTTCGGCGATATTCTTTGGCAAGGGTGGTAAAACCTTGGACTAATTGCTCAATATCGGCTGGGGTGTTGCCCAAACTAATAATCAAGGTGAGATGTTGCAGTGAGGCGAATTCCGCAGTGACAGCAAATTTCTCATCCAGAATTTCATCTGCCTCAAATCCGGTTAAGCCTAAACCAGAAACTGTGACAGTTAGCCGCGTTTTATCTAAAGCCAGAAAGCCGAGAGATGCACCCAACCGAGGCATTTTCAAAACTGATAATCCCGGAATTTCACTGATTCGGGTTCTAGCTTCCTCAGCAAGTTGCAAAGTGCGAGACATCAGTATTTTTCCCTGGAGTGCCATTTGCTGACGCGCTGCATCTAAAGAAGCTAAAAGTAAATAACTAGGACTGGTAGATTGTAGAAGTTGCAAAGCTTTACTGATGCGATCGCTATCTATCCTATTACCTTGGATATGCAGCATTGATGCTTGTGTCATTGCACCGAGTACTTTGTGGATGGATTGTACAGTTAAATCGGCACCTGCGGTTAAAGCTGGGGTGGGTAATTCTGGATGAAAGGCAAAGTGTGCGCCGTGTGCTTCATCTACGAGTAGAGGGATATTATATTGATGTGTAATGCTAGCGATCGCATTCAAATTTCCACAAACGCCGTAATATGTGGGGTAAACTGTCAACACGGCTTTCGCGTCGGGATGCTGTTGGAGTGCAGATTCTACAGCATGGGGCGTGATGCTGTGGGCAATATCTAAAACTGGATCATATTCAGGATTAAGAAAAATCGGTATTGCACCGGAGAGAATTAAACCAGCGATCGCAGAAGAATGCACATTCCGAGGCAAAATGATTTTATCACCCGTGCCACAAGTAGCGAGAATTGCTGCTTCAACACCACAGGTTGAACCATTGACAAGGAACCATGTTTGCGAAGCACCAAAAGCCTCAGCCGCTAGCTGTTGTGCTTCTTGAATAACGCCTTGGGGTGCAAAGAGATTATCTAAATCTGCTAATTCTGTTAAATCAGCGCGAAAGACGGCTTTGCCAAGTAAATCAGTTAAGGGTTGAGGAATTCCCTCACCTTGTTTATGTCCTGGGGTGTAAAAAGGCGCATGGGGTCTTGCTGCATTGGCTTTTAAGGCATCTAATAGAGGTGTTTGGTTTTGATTGAGCATTTTTGGAGAAACAAACCGCAGAGGCGCGGAGGACACGGAGGAAGAAGAATTCAGAATTCAGAATTCACAATCAAGTCGCATTAAATAAGTATTTAATAGAATTTAGAAGCTGTAACTATTGATTTTGTGTTATTTCAAGGTTTTCTCAACTTAAACAAACCATTTGGCTGGACTTCCCACGACTGCGTAGCGCGAGTGCGAAAACTGTTGCGCCTCAAACGTGTCGGACATGCGGGAACCTTAGATCCAGCAGCTACTGGGGTGTTACCGATCGCACTTGGTAAAGCCACAAGATTATTGCAATATCTCCCAGAAAACAAAGCTTACAAAGCTACCATTCGGCTGGGTGTGCGTACTACAACCGATGATTTAGAAGGCGAAATCATTACTTCTGGATCTTGTGCTGGATTGAGTTTAGCAGAAGTGAAAACTGCACTGGCACAATTTGAAGGCAAAATTGAGCAAATACCACCGAGTTACTCTGCAATCCAAGTGAATGGTCAACGTCTCTACGACTTAGCACGCCAAGGGAAAACGGTGGAAGTTCCAGTGCGAACAGTGGAAGTTTTTCAGATAGATATTTTGGACTGGAGAGAAGGAGATTTTCCGGAATTGGATGTGGCGATCGCCTGTGGTTCTGGTACATATATTAGAGCGATCGCTCGTGACTTAGGTGCAATCTTAGAAACTGGTGGCACTCTTGCGGCTTTGATCCGCACTAAAAGCAGTGGTTTCGATTTAACAGATAGTCTCACTTTGACAGACTTAGAAACTAAACTCCAAGCCGAGACATTTCAACCTCTTGTATCTGATGCAGCATTGAAACATTTGTCATCCGTGACTTTACCAGCAACATCTGCTCAAAAATGGTGTCAAGGTCAGCGAATTTCTCTAACTTTCGATGTTTCTGAAATAGTGCGAGTTTATGATGAAGAGACTCGCTTTTTAGGTATTGGGCAATTACAAGACGAAGTGTTGATTCCCCAAATGGTTTATGAACCGATTTCTTAAAACCCTCAAAGCAGAATTAGCTGTATGACACAATTAGAGGAATAAGATGACGAACTACTATGACAGAAAGGTTAGACCGAATTGAAGCAATCTTAGAGCGGACAGCACAAAGGGCTGAAGCGAATACGGTAGCTATAGAAGCGAACGCGGCAGCTATAGAAGCGAACGCAGCAGCTAGAGAAGCTGATAGAGTTGCGATCGCAGCCACCATAGAAGCGAACGCAACAGCTAGAGAAGCTGATAGAGTCGCGATCGCAGCCACCATAGAAGCTGATAGAGTCGCCATAGAAGCTAATAGAGTCGCGATCGCAGCCACCATAGAAGCTGATAGAGTCGCTAGAGAAGCTGATAGAGTTGCGATGGCTGAACTACGCTCAACCGTAAATTCCTTGGTGCAAGTAGTTGAGATACATCAGCTAAACCATGAAGCAACTCAGCGTAACTTTGAAGGGATTGTAACCGAACTCAGAGAAATTAGAACTGAAATTAGAGGGTTGAGAACTGAAAGTCAACGCATTTTAGAATACTTGTTCGGCAGACAGGAGAACGGCGAGTCATGAGCGATCGCCATAATCATACTACTGCTAGACGTCTCAATGTCTACATCCAAGGTCAAGGATTTCCCATTCTGGGCTTACACGGTCATCCGGGTACTGGTCGTAGTCTTTCTGTCTTTACGAATCATTTATCAAAACGTTATCAAACTTTTGCGCCTGATTTACGTGGATACGGCAAAAGTCGCTACAACAGCAATTTTGATATGAATGACCATTTGACTGATTTAGAAGCGCTGCTAGACCGTTTTGAGATTCAAAAGTGCCTAGTATTGGGATGGTCACTTGGGGGCATTCTAGCAATGGAACTGGCATTACGTTTGCCAGAGCGCGTTACCGGGCTGATTTTGGTGGCGACAGCCGCAAAACCCCGTGGCAGTCATCCTCCTATCACTTGGCAAGATAATTTATATACTGGCGTTGCTGCCTTACTAAACTATCTAAAACCGGGTTGGCAATGGAATATTGAAACTTTTGGCAAGCGATCGCTTTTCCGCTACCTAATCCAACAACACACACTCACTACTTACAATTACATCGCAACCGTTGCAGTACCAGCTTATTTGCAAACCTCTCCTGCTGCTACTCGCGCCCTCTATAGTGCAATTGAATCGGGATACAACCGACTTCCAGATTTGCAACAAATACAATGTCCTAGTTTAGTACTTGCTGGTGAACAAGACCGCCACATCACATCTGATTCCAGCTTAGAAACTGCTCAACACCTCCAAAATTCTCAGTGGGAGTGCTATCCCAACACCGCCCATCTTTTCCCGTGGGAAGTCCCCCAGCTGGTACTAAATGATATTGATCATTGGCTGGAAGAACATCCGCAGGTAATTGGTAGTCAACAGTCCAAGAGTTTTTGACTCTTGAACAAATAATTCGTAATTACGAATTACGAATTATCTTGACTCTGCCCTAATTTAAATTTGACCGCCAAAGACAGGCTGTACTTTGCGGTCAAATCTTTCCCCCAAGTCTTCAGCGATTGTTAAGGTATTGGGTTTGCAGCGCTTGATATGCACAGCAATTCCCGTAGCTCCTTCGAGTTCCAAATCTTCTATATATCCAATGCTTGACAATCTGGCATCAGAAGAACTCAGAAATGGCCCGAAGTAGTACGTGCATCGGGGATTCTGCGTTACAATCTCTACCCACCAAGCCAAGCCAATATAGTCGAATGTGTTAATTAACACTTCCTTCAGGTTATGCCAAATAGTTTTCATGGTTTTCGCTGATTTATAAACGTGCTAGAGGGTGTTAAACGACGTGCTACTTTATTATCTTTTACATTTCTTTATACTCTGTTACTGTTATTTTTTCAAAGAAATTTTTTGTAATTTATCTAAGTACAGTGTACTTAGCGATCGCTGACGATAAATTTCATAAAGCGCCATACCCGCCGCTACCGAAGCATTCAGGCTGGGAGTCTTACCTTGTAGAGGAATCGATACTAAGAAATCACAGGAGCGTTGAGTCAACATACCCAGACCTTCACCTTCTGAGCCGATGACCAAAACGATTGGGCCAGTGAAATTGATTGTATGCACGGGTTCGCTCCCACTTGCAGCCGCGCCGTAAATCCAAAAGCCAGCTTCTTTTAAGTCTTCTAAAGCGCGGCTGAGGTTGACAACTCTCGCTACCGCAAAATTTTCTAAAGCGCCTGCTGCCACTTTCATGACAGTAGAAGTGATCCCAGACGCTCTTCTTTGGGGAATCACCAATCCTTGAGCGCCAATTGCTTCGGCGGTGCGAATAATTGCTCCCAAGTTGTGGGGATCAGTAATTCCGTCAGCCACGACAATTACGGCATCGCTTACAGATTTGGACTGCTCAATTAAATCTGGCAATTCGATATAACCGTAGGGAGCAATTTGTGCTGCCACACCTTGATGATTAGCCCCGTTGGTGAGATAGTCTAAGCGCTTGGGTTCAACCTCATCAATAACTGTGCCATTCTCCTTCGCTTGTAGGAGAAAATGGTGAAAGCTGGGATCGTAGCGCAGACGGGTAGTAATCCAGAGACGGTTGAGATTGCGCTGATTTTGCAACGCACTCAATACTGGATGACGACCGTAGATGAGATCGCTATCTTCTTCTATCGGTTGTGTAGATGCCGACGGCTGGGATAAGTTGCTATATCGTTGGCGGGAGTTGCCAGAAATCGGGTTGCTATCTATTTTCCTGGGATTGCGAGTCGGATTAGCAACAGAAATCGGATTGCTATCTATTTTCCTGGGATTGCGAGTCGGATTAGCAACAGAAATCGGATTGCTATCTATTTTCCTGGGATTGCGAGTCGGATTAGCAACAGAAATCGGATTGCTATCTATTTTCCTGGGATTGCGAGTCGGATTGGCAACAACACGTTTACCTTGAATTTTTACGGGTTGTCCACGATTGGGTTCGCTAGAAGTCTTGACTTTTCTCGGTTTATTCTGCATTTGAGTTATGTATATAGCGTATGGTTGATATCCCGATTACCTCAATTTATTGAGCCTAATCTAATGTTGTGGCCATTGTGAAATTGAGTTCTCACTCTTTTTCTATATGAAGTATTTGCAACAATTCGGTTAGACGCTGATAATCGGTGAGATATAAGTAGCCAATTAAGGTTTCTAGACTAGTTGCCTGTTGATAAATTTCGGGATTAAGTCGCTTAGGGCGTCCTGTCGCGGCGTTTCTACCCCGTCGGACAATTTCTAATTCGGTGTCCCTGAGATGAGGAATCAGCGATCGCAAATGTAGCGCTTGGGTTTCCGCTCTTACCTGCTCGACTACCAGACGATGGTAAATTCCTGAACGCTGCAATGGCAGCAGATAGAAGATTCTAACATATAACTCATAAATTGCATCCCCCAAAAATGCTAAAGCAGCAGGAGAAATTTTTTGCACTTGTGAGAGGGAAATCTGTTGGAATGGCGCTGTGGTTGCCAAGAGTGCTTGAGTCCAAGATAAGCTCTGTTTAGGAGTTTCATCTTGTCCATCTAATAGCTCTTCCTCCTCTGACTTCACAAATAAATCATTCCTTGACGGGCTAAATTTGGCAGGCATTCTTCGCAAAGACTGATTTTTCTGAAGTATGCCATGATAGTATACTTAGCATAATCAATACTATCAAAATTACTTACTAATTTCATCTTTTTGATTGAGAGTTGGCATTTTAGATCACCCTGATGTCAACGCCTATAAACCAAATTTCGCCTGCTTCTTGTGTTCTGTGCCTAAGATGGTGTAAAATTTTGACATCAAACTCACCCTGTTACTTGATCCCATTGCCATACTTACTTAGTAAGCCACAATTTTTAACTATACAGTATTAAGTCAAGTTAAACTAGAGATAAATCTGCTGGCTTTGTATTTCTGACAACTTTTTCAGAGTTGGTTGTTGATCCAAATATTCCAGCCAATAATTACATACCCCAGAACTGGGCATCTATATCTTGGTTATTGCTCAACTTTAAACATAATAACTCAACTGGCTTTGTGCCTCTCCCACAAGGAGAGAGGTTTTCTGCCAGAAGTTTTAAAATTAAGCTATCCGATGTTGAATTTGGATAGCTGAATTTGTCTCTGGGTTCAAGCAATCAAGATTACTTGACGTTTTCTAGAGCGTCTTCAACTGATTTTTGCAGGGAGAGAAACTTCTCTAGGCGAACAAGCTTGACCGTTTGAGTGACGCGGGCATTTGTGACAATTTGCAAAGTACCCTCAGCAGTTTGAGCCTGCTTGGCTAGCTGCACCAAAGCACCCAAACCAGAGCTATCAACAAAATCGATTTGTGAGAGATCCAAAATAATGTGCTTAGGGCCTTCGACAATCTTGCTGCCAAGTGTCTTGCGAAATGTCGGCTCAGAAAAAGCATCTAACAAACCTGTGAGGCGGAATAGCTGACAGTTATCCCGGACTTCACGAGTGCCCCTCAGGCTAACGGTTAGATTTAGTGGCTCAGCAATAATTCCCTCCTCATGAGTTAAAGTGAACGCTCAAGTATAGATGGTTTTTGAGCAAGTTGTCTACAATCTACTGGAATAGGGCATTGGGTATTGGGCATTGGGCATTGGGCATTGGGTATTGTCCCTAGTCCCCCATTTGCATTTTGCTATTTTTATTTAATCCCAGATGCGACAACTTGACTCTTGCTTGCCTCTAATTCCAAATTAAAAATGCATAGTTCAAAAATAAATCTTTCATTTTGAATTTTTAATTTTTAATTTGGAATTCCCCGAAGGGGTTGACGTGCTGTTCGCATGGCTTGAACAAATTGCTCAAACAAATAATCAGCATCGTGGGGGCCAGGACTGGCTTCTGGGTGATACTGTACGGAGAATACAGGTAGAGATTTGTGACGTATCCCGGCAATGGTGCGATCGTTTAAGTTTAGGTGGCTGATTTCCACAACTGCCGTAGGTAAAGAATCTGGGTTAATCGCAAAACTATGGTTTTGGCTGGTAATTTCTACCCGTTGTTGTGAGCCAGCAGGCTGATTCAAACCACGATGACCAAATTTGAGTTTATAGGTTTCTGCCCCTAGTGCATGACCTAAAATTTGGTGTCCCATACAAATACCAAAGATGGGTTTTTGACTTAACAGGAGCGCTTTTGCAGTTGCAATCCCTTCGGTGACGGCAGCAGGGTCGCCAGGGCCATTAGAAAGAAACACACCATCTGGATTGTAGTTGAGAATTTCTTCTGGTGATGTATCAGCAGGCACAACAATCACCCGACAACCGTAACTTGCGAGGCGACGCAAAATATTACGTTTTACGCCAAAGTCAAGGGCAACAACGGTAAAAGGTTCCCCAAGATTTTCCGCAGCCTCAAAGTTGAATTCCCAAGCTGGAATTGTGGCATCTGACCATTCATAAGCCGTTGAGGTGGTGACTTCACCAACCAGATTCAATCCTGCCATGTTGGGAGCCGCTAGTACCTGCTCTAGCAATTCTGCCTCATCGAGAATGGCTGTGGAAATGCCACCGTTCATCGCTCCGAACATCCGAATTTTGCGGGTGAGGGCGCGGGTATCGATGCCGTAGATCCCTGGTACTTGGTTTTGTTTCAGGTAGTCAGGCAAGGATTGTGTCGATCGCCAGTTACTTGGTCGTTGACAAATATTACGCGCGATCGCACCTTGCACTTGAGGATGAGATGATTCTTCATCTTCAGGATTGACGCCAGTATTCCCCAATTCAGGATAGGTAAAAATCACAATTTGACCGGAGTAACTAGGGTCGGTTAATACTTCTTGGTAGCCGGTCATACCAGTGTTGAACACCACTTCTCCGATCGCGGTTCCGGTAGCACCGAAAGACCAACCGCGATAAGTGGTTCCATCTGCTAGGACAAGTAAAGCTGGTATTGTGTCAGTCATAGTAGATTGGGGAGTGGGGAGTGGGGAGTGGGGAGTGGGGATTGGGCATTGGGAAAACTCTTCCCTATTCCCTACTCCCTATTCCCCAATACTACGATTGTTAATTATCCCATGAGTTGAGCAATTGGAAATTTTGAGGATAGTTAATTAAAATTAAAAGGGAATTAAATAAAGTAGCGGGAATGGATTTGGCAAAGCTTGGGCAGTTAGAATTAATTATGCTTCAGTCTTTTTTATCCCGTGCAACCCTAATTTTTCTATCAAGCGCTCTAGCTGTTTTATGTGTTGCCTGTAGTGAAGACAAACGGAACACTGCGACTGGTGGCAATGAGCAACCCACGCCAATTGGCGATCTGGCATCAGTACAGCCGACTGTCAAACCAGTAAAACCAGCAGCTATCCCAGAAGCGCAGCCGCTAGAGCCGTCTGAAAGTGAACCAAGTCTTTTTGAGATGGGGCGAGACAAAGCTGTTGGCGCTTGGAGTATCAGCCAATCTGCTCAATCTCCAGAGGATTGGAATTTGGTGGTGAGGCAGTATCAGGATGCGATCGCGCTGATGCGAAAAGTGCGGCGACAAAGCGTAGAATTTGCGATCGCTCAAACCAAGATTAGTGAATATCGGCGGCAAATCAAATATGCCCAACAGCAAGCGAATCCTCGCCCTGTGCGCGTTGCCGAACGTCAGAGGATAGTAGTTGTTGTTCCCCACGCAGCAACCACACCAAAGTTTACCTTACGTTCATTACCTCCTGTAGTAACAAAACCGTTATCACCAGAGCCAGGTTTGCCCTCGTCAGCAGTGGTGATTCCTGATGAAGCAGTATTTACAGCCCCGATTAAAAGGCGGATTGGTGGCACGCCAATTGTTGAAGTCACTTTCAATGGCCAGCAAAAATTTGAGATGATTGTGGATACCGGAGCGAGTGGCACTGTCATCACCCAAGAGATGGCTGATGCTTTGGGAATCGTGCCAGTGGGGAAAGCGAAGGCAAACACGGCTAGTTCTAGAGCTGTAGAATTTCCTGTGGGCTATGTTAATTCGATGGCAGTTGGCGGGGTAATAGTGAATAAAGTCCCAGTAGCGATCGCCGGTGCGGAACTTGAAACTGGACTTTTAGGACATGACTTTTTTGGCAACTACGATGTCACCATCAAACGTAATGTGGTAGAATTCCGCCCGCAATTGCGATCGCAAATCAATCCCCCAGAAACTCAACTAACTGCTCCAACTTTGCCCAAGCCGCCCCACTTTGTAGGATATCCTTAGCGATTTTAATACCCTCGGCGTGATCGAGGAATGCGATCGCACCTGCTACTTGCAGCGCCAACGACGCATTCAACGCTACTGCATCCTGTTGCGCCTGAGTTCCCTTACCTTGGAGTACCGCCTTGAGAATTACCGCATTCTCTTGGACATCCCCACCCCGAAGCATACCTATGGGAGCAGGCGTTAAATCCAAATCTAGGGGATTAATGGTAGTTACCTGCACTTCTCCATCTGATAACACCGCTAAGTCAGTTTCATCTCCTAACCCAGCCTCATCGAGTTTTTCTCGCCCGTGCAGCACAATCGCCTTTTCCTTGCCCAAATTCTGTAAAGCTTGGGCAACAGTTGCCAAAAGTTTGGGAGTAAATAAGCCTACCACTTGCCCAGTTGGACGCAAGGGATTTACTAAAGGCCCAAGCAAATTAAAAACTGTTCGCACCTTTAAAGTCCGCCGTAATTGGGCAACCGCCTTGAGTGCTGGATGCCAACCAGGGGCAAACAAGAAAGTGATCCCCACCTCTTGTAGTGCTGCTTGCACTTTTTCGCTAGAGGCACTCAAGTTTACACCCAAGGCTTCCAAGACATCGGCACTTCCCGTTAGACTTGACGCTGAACGATTGCCGTGTTTGGCGACGGGTATACCATAGGCTGCGGCGACAAATGCAACTGCTGTGGAAATATTAAAGGTTGATGACCCATCTCCGCCAGTGCCACAGGTATCTATTACAGTAGTGAGTGCTGACTGGTGAGTGGTGAGTGGGGAACATTGAGATTGTAATACTTCAGCCATGCCGGTTAACTCGTCAGCAGAAATGCCTCTAAAGTTCAGCGCTGTTAAAATAGCCCCTGATAACTCTGGGGGAACCGCTTCACTGAGCCATCCTTGCATCAATTCAGCAGACTGAGTACGAGACAATGATTGGCCATCTATTAATTGTTGCAGCAGAACATACCAGCTAACAGAAGATTCTTGAGCAGCGATCGGGGAAGTTATCATAGCTAAGGTTTTTGTGGGTATGGGAGCTATCCTACCGAAAAATGAGAAAGTAGCAGCCAAGCTTGGGAAACTAAAATCCAACTGATTGGCTTTGTGCCGGATCAAAACGGAGATTAGCCGAAGTAGACCAACCATACCTTTTGCTGTTCTTAGGGATTGACATTTAAGCAATTACTTATGTATTCTATAAATAGTTAAGCGTTTGCTTAAATATATGGTTAATTGGAATGAGTAGACCTGCTGCCAGTGCCGATGTTTTTGTGGCGATCGCAGATCCCACACGCAGGGCGCTACTGGATCTGTTACGTAGTGGTGAGCAACCAGTCAAAGAACTAGCCCAGCCATTTGCGATGAGCTTGCCAGCGATTTCTCAGCACTTACAGATTCTTTGCGAAGCAGGCTTAGTACAAATGCGGAAAGCAGGGCGACAGCGCTTCTATCGGCTAAACCCGGAGCCATTGAAACAGATATCTGAATGGATTGCTCATTACGAGCAGTTTTGGCAAGAAAAACTCGATGCCCTTGGCAATTATTTGGAGGAAAATTGATGCTCCGAAATTTGAATATGGAAGTGTTCTATCCCTATCCTCCCCAACGGGTTTGGCAGGTACTAACCAACCGTCAGGCATTGGCAGTATGGTTAATGGAAAACGACTTTGAGCCGCGTTTGGGACACAAATTCCGATTTTTGCATTCGACACTACCAGGGCTGGAGGGAAACATAGACTGTGAGGTAATTGAACTCGATGAGCCAAGACGGCTGGCGTTCACTTGGCAAGACAGTATGATGTGCCAGCCTTCAATTGTTACCTGGACAATCCAACCCGTAGTTGGGGGTACGAAACTTCTACTCGAACATAAAGGTTTGATTCAAAAAGCCATCAAGTTAAATGAACCGATGCAACTTTCCCAACCCTGGCAAGGCAAATTTATGCCTGAGTCCAAGGCAGGGACGCAGACACTAGTACCAAGTAATTGCAGCACTGTATTTTCGTCAATACCCGTCGGTAGATATGAGGCATTAGATAGTATCGTTCTTAGTTATTTTCTCAATAGTGGATGGAACTACAGTTTGCATAAAAAGCTACCGCAAATCTTAGTCACACATTGCACCAGTTAAAACAAGTCGCTATGAACGCAGTCGCAAGCGGTGCCCTTCGGCTTCGCTCAGGGTAAGTTTTGTGACGGGGATTTAGCTTAGGCTTCAATTCGCGCTGCTTGATAGAAGCTATGAAACTTAAACCCCTAAACTTAGTTAAAGCGGGAATTCACATATTGCACGCCAATATCTACATTTAAATTCAAAGATTGGCAACATTATCATCTGTACTCAGATAAGTATTAGCCTAGGGCTATTTCATTCTATTTTTAGGGCAGTTTTTACGAATCTTTTTGAGAAAAACAATAATTTAGCAACGAATGTACCCCTCAAAAACGACCATTTTGTGACAATTAACTCCTAAGCATAAAACGTGACATTTTAGAATGAAATAGCCCTGGTATTAGCCAAGGCAAATTAAATTGAGCTTTGGGGAAATTAAATATGACTAAACAGACTTTATTATTCCAATTTTTCTTTGTAAAATTTGAATATTTGAGGAGTTATTTTATCTTTTTTGGAGATATAAAATATGAATTATCAGACTCAAATCAGCATTCCAATGATTATTCAACAATCAGAAAGAGGGGAGCGAGCATTAGATATTTATTCACGCTTACTTACAGAGCGAATTATCTTTTTGCGAAACGAAGTTACAGATGAGACAGCTAACCTCATCGTTGCACAAATGCTATTTCTTGATGCTGAAGATCCAGAGCAAGATATCACATTGTATATTAACAGTCCTGGAGGTTCGGTGACAGCAGGAATGGCTATTTACGATGCTATGAATCAAATTCGTTCAGAAGTATGTACTGTATGCATCGGTCTTGCTGCTTCAATGGGAGCATTCTTGCTTGCTGCTGGAACTAATGGCAAAAGATATGCTTTACCAAATGCTCGAATTATGATTCATCAACCATCAGGAGGCACTCAGGGAAAAGCATCTGATATTGAAATTGCAGCCAAAGAAATGTTGTATTTCCGCCAATTAATTAACAAAATACTCGCTGCCAATACTGGGAAATCGCCAGAGCAGATTGAACTGGACTCTGAACGTGACTTTTTCATGAGTGCCGAAGAAGCAAAAGCTTACGGTTTAATTGACAGTATCATCTTGAAAACATCTGCATCTATTCAATCTGCAAATAAGTCTAATATCGATAAACAGCAATGGAATGGAAACCAAAAATGAAAATACTCATCATTGGTGGGACAAATTTTATTGGCCCTCCTGTAGTCCGTCAACTGATTGCGATGGGTCACGAAGTGAGCGTATTTCATCGGGGAAGAACTACAACTAACTTACCACCAGATGTGCATGAAATTTTGGGCGATCGCTCCCATATTTTTGAGATGAAAAGCAAGTTTAGGCAGCTTTCGCCTCAAGTCGTGGTAGATATGATTGCCTATAACGAACAAGATGCACTAACTCTCACGAACACATTTGAGGGTATTGCCCAGCGTGTTGTTGTGATCAGCAGTATAGATGTGTATCGTGCATACGATGTGCTTTGGCGTAAGGAATCTGATGTTGTGCCTGTACCACTTACCGAAGATTCGTCCCTGCGCCAACAACTCTGTCCATACCGGGAAATGCCCTCTAGACCGATCACCGTCCCAATTGATTATGAAAAGATTCTGGTGGAGCGGGTGGTGATGGCATCCAACTTACCCGGAACGATTATACGCCTGCCAATGGTATATGGTTCCAGAGATTTCCGGCATCGCCTGTATTGCTATCTTCAGAGGATGGATGATAACCGTCCTGCGATTGTTTTGGAAGATAGTACGGCTCGATGGCGTGGCTCTTACGGCTATGTAGAGAATGTAGCATATGCGATCGCACTAGCAGCAACAAACGAACGCGCAACTGGTCGTATTTATCATGTCGCTGATGTAGAAGCACTTACCGAAGCTCAACGCATCACCAGAGTCGGGAAAATAATCGGATGGCAGGGCAAAGTTGTTACCGTACCCAAAAGCCAGTTACCATCAGAGTGGAAATTACCTGTCAATGCAGAGCAAGATTGGTTTGTAGACTCAACTCGTATCCGTCAAGAGTTGGGATACAAGGAAATTGTGTCGTTAGATGAAGCGTTGCGGCAAACCATTGATTGGCAGAGGACTCATTCACCTCAAGAACCGCAGCAGTTTGCGACACCGTGGTTGCTGGACTATGCAATAGAAGATGCGATTTTGTCTAAATTCCGTTGAACTTCATAGTTTGTAATGAATAACTCTTTTCCTTTAGCAGCACCACTCTGCTTATAGTTATTCATCCCATACTGCAATTCCCACTCTGAAATATTAGCCCATTGAAAACTTTCTCTAATTTGCGCTGAGTTGTCGTAGGTAATTAGCCAGCGATGATGGCATTGTTGCAAAAGTTCAGCAAATCTCTGATGTTCAAATGAGGTGTGCAAGTCACCCCTTTTACCATATAGCCTTGATTTAGTAACGCTAAAATATGGTGGATCTAAAAATAAAAATACATCTTCTCCTTCTTTTAATAGGTGACTGTAATCTAAATTAGTGATTTGGACATTTTCTGATAGAATACCTTCTAACTTTTCCAGTCGTTCTATTGAAGAATCAGTAAATCTTTTATGAAAAGCTTCTTCAGAAAAGCCACCTGATTCTACAGTTCCTGAAAAAGTAATTCTATTCAGGACAAAAAAACGAACCGCTCTTTCTAAATCAGATAAATTATTGACATCTACATTAGTCAATTCTGCAAAGAGTAATTTGCCATCTGTATATTTAACTTTAATATGTCGAACTTCTTTAACTAACTGAGCTAGATCAGATTGAGCAAGCTTCCAGAATAAGAAGAGTTCGCGGTTTAAATCATTAATCCAAATTTTTAGATTAGGAAACTTTTGTCTTAAATAAATGAATACAGAACCACCGCCGACAAAAGGCTCTCGAAATTCAGAAAAGCTCTCTGGTAAATATTCAACTATTTGATTTATTGCTTTCGACTTACCACCAGGATATCGCAGAGGACTTTTAATCATAACCAAAAATTATAATGTTTAAAAATTACTGGATACTTCTATTTTAAGTTTATGATTATTTTGAGCTTCTAAAGCCAATTTTTTGATAATTACTTTTTGATTTGGATTAAAAATTTTAATATTAACTGCTAAAAAATATTCTAGTTCTTCTAGTGATGCATCTGGAAAAACAATAGAACCAACAACATTGTTACCTGTAAGTTTTAACTTGGTAACAAATAATACTTTTTGACCGTTTAGTCTAAATTAGAAAATAAAATTAGCTTGAATAAACCATCTTGAATATCAGGGAGCTTTGGCAAAGATGCTTTTGAAGTATTTTTTGACTCTTGTATAATATACATACAGCAGAATTCAGAATTAAGGAGTCAGAATTCAGAAGTAAAACAGGCTTTATACCTGACTTTGAGACTTAGCTTGTGTACTTCACCAACCTGAAATCTGCTGTATTGTTCTCAAATATTATCTCATCGGGAGTCAAATAGTAAATTCCCCCAAGATAGTTTTCAATACTAAAAGTTGCTTTTATTGTGAGAAGTCAGCACTTCTCTCTTACTAGCACTCTCAGATCCTTTAAGCGAAATATTCTTAAATTCTTCAAACTCGTCTTTGATTTTATGTAAATATTTATCTAATCCTTCTCGTGAGTGAAGTATTACTCCAGTTTGATTAAAAATAGAATCATAAGAATCTAGAGCTTTTTCAAAAGTTTGTGTAAATCTTTCTTCAAATAAATTCTTGTTCCAATGGAGTGCGCTTTGGCGATATGCTAATATTTCACTGATTTGAAATGTAACAAATTCATTAGCAAATTTTTGATTACTCAACTTATTCTTATTAATTTGCCCCTTTTTAGTACTTTTTTTTGCTGTTTCGTAATAAGCAAGTACTATATAGATATTAAGCAAATTCATCCAAGAAATTGTAGAGTATTGGATTTTATCTATATCACCATCTTTTCCCTCATCTTTAATTACCGGGATAATAGTTATAACTTTCGATGAATTATATGTATTATAAATTCTGGCAAATGGATAACTTCTGGTTCTCTTAGGTGATACCCATTTTGAATAAGCAATCTCAGTTGTCGGTGACTTTATTAATCCATAACCCCTTTCTTTATTGACATCAAATACATCTAAATTAATCGTACTTAAATTTTCACCTAAGCAAGTTTTATAGGTCACTCCCTTGATAAATCCTGTAAAATGCAGAACTGCTGCCATGTCTTAAAACTTTTCTTAATATTTGTCTTTGCCAGAGTTTAGCTCAACTTTGGCTATTAAACCATATAAATGACCAAGCAATAATTAGGCAAACCTGCTAACATAAAATTACGTATACTTAATATATGCTAGCTAACTAAATTTCATTTTTGATCAAATTAAATGTTGCATTTTTGTAAAAATCTGTTACATTACTTTACATGCAGTCATAACTGTTAGAACATAAAAGCTCGGAGTATTATTTATGGCAGACGTTAAGAAGACTACGCCTTCGGTTTCAGAAGATCCTAATGCTTTGCGCTGGGGCTTCACTCCTCAGAGCGAAAACTGGAACGGTCGTTTTGCAATGATTGGTTTTTTATCTGCCGTTGCACTTGAAGTGTTTTCTGGTCAAGGGATTTTACACTTCTGGGGCATCCTCTAGATTTAAAGGTTTTTACCTTCATTAGATTATGAGGCAAGGGGGCGATCGCAAAATCGTCTGCCTTGCTTGATAATCTCAAGAATTAGAAAACTCGCCAGCAACTAGCGTGATGAGCGAAATATTACACGACCTGGAGATTCTTCTTGATTAATTCGCGCATATACCCGAAGACAAGTTAAGACTTCGCCAGGAATACCACCACAGTCTAGTTGTAAGTCATCCTTCGATAAAGCACAGATATCGGCATAAAGTCCCGATAATTGGCGAATTCGCACTTCATTACCAGCATTAATCGCTTGATTAGTGACTTTCTTCAGGATGCGTCGTGATTCGTGTTGCAGCTTTCCCCACCAAGAATAGCGTTCAGCCGGTGGTACGAATACTAAAGAGTGTATTGCTTCGTCCATGTCAATCCAAGCACGGAGAATTGACAGAGGATCAGCATTTCCCTCAGCTTTTTGGGTGCGTTGGAAGCGATCGCTTAAAGCATCAATATATTGATGTCGCTGTTCTGGTTTGGAGTCTAAAGAGATAACATCAAAGCTAAAAACACTTTTTAAAGCATGATGTAAATCCGGGTCTATTTCAATAAAGTTTATATATAAATATAGGAAACCTGCTGGTAAATCAGATGTATTATCTTGGGTAATTTGAGAGTTTAAAAGTGCTTGTTGAGATAAGCTCAATCCCTGAGTCTGAATAGTACCACTCAGACCGGGGTAGATAATTTCATCGCGGATAAAGGGAAGTTGAAAGAGATTAGAATTATCTGCGATCGCACCAACTTCTTGGGCCAGATCCAAGGTGTGCGATCGCCAAGATGCAGCCAAATCCTCTGGTATCCGCAGCAGTTTGCGTTGAATCTCATTCCACAAATCCGAATCTGTTTGGCTTTGCAGTTGGGAATTACCCAGATAATAACTAAGTTCTAAGTCAGAATCGAAAGCTTCCCGGAGGCGACTTAATTTTAAATCATCTGGCGCATCTTCCCAACCAGTATTCTGCTGTGGGGGTGCAGGTTGCAACAGGCGATGAAGTTCTTGCAGGACATCATCGCATATCTTGGCACCTGGATCTAGTGGAAATTCTGTGCGAGCCTGATTTAAAGTAGCCTCTAGTCCATACAGGCTAAACCGTAGTAACTGGGCTAACTCCGAGTTTTTTATTTCTAGTAGCTGATGCAAGTGCTGCATGAATATTGCCTCTAAATATTATCTGTATGTAATGATTTTTATAAAAACCTCACGCAAAGGTTTTCTTAGTACAGCATTTCATTAATTCGTAGCGAATTAAATTCGGTGCGGTTCTTTTAAGAAGACGAAATCGGTTGTAGTTTACTAGTTAAGGAAAATATGTGAGAAAATAATTACATACGTGTTTAGTATAGTAATCCTTAAAGTTTCTAAATATGGCATTGAGCCGAGATACGCATAACTGAAGTAATGGAAATTAGCAGACAGATAAAGAGGCGATCGCTAGAATGACCAACGCACAGCGACTAGACCATGTAGAAGATGAACTTGAAACTGTTAAACGATTGCTAGTGTCTACTGCTAGCTACGCCGAATCAGCAAACAGGCGGCTTGATGAGTTGACTATAAAACAAGACCGTACCCAATCTCAGCTTGACCAATTAGGGGTGCGGGTTGACCAACTTTCTGAGCGCCTAAACGAATTTGTAAATCAAACACAACGTCTTTTTAACCAACAGGCAACGGTTTTAGAGCGACTTGAGGAAAATCAGCGTACTAACAACGCCGCATTAGAGCGTATCGACCGGATTTTAGACTACCTGCTACGACAACAAGGGAACAGCCAGTGATAAACCCGCTTCTGACTTTTTTCTTTCCGCCTTGCAGATCATGAAGACAAGCGATCGCATAACATTACGATTACGCCCCTCGATCAGAGAGTGCGATCGTGAGCGATGCTGCGGCTGCTAGCGCTGCTGCTGCCCGAATGTGGTTCCAGATTGTCCAGTTGGCAAGGTAGCTAGACCATAGGTTCGCACCGATGGTGCTGTCCGGCTCGACTCTCGCCAGCGCTTCGTTGAGCGGCACATTGAAAACGATTGTCACGCCGAAGCTGCCAACGAGATAGAGCAAGCTGCCGAGGAGCAAATAGGCGGCACCGGGTTGATGCCACCTTAATAGCGAAGAGATACCCAGAAGGATGCAAGCCGCAGCCGTTCCCAAGAACACTGCCATAAATAACGGATTAATCACCGTAATATTGATGGATTGCATGGCGGTAATGCCCTGTGCTGGCTGGAGTCGGGCAAGGGCGTTCATTACGAAGGTTGAGAAGGCAAAGAAGACTCCGGCTATCAGCCCGCAGCCTAGTGCTGAGAAAAGCTTTAATGCGAAATAATAATGTTGTTGACTGATCAGATATTGCACCATTGCTTTATCTTCCATTTCTCTAAAGGGCAGTGTGAGTCTGATTATTTATCGATAATCGCAGATTAGATTGCTCCACGCATTCAACCTTTGAAGATTATTGTCGTTCTCGGTGTAAATTATTTTATAGCTGGTCGGTATGTCGATAGGGAGTTTCAATTATGAAAAAGCGCAACTTTCGCACGATTGAGACGAATGGGGTTCGTCTGAACACAGTCGTTGAGGGTCAGGGGCCTTTGGTTATCCTACTTCATGGATGGCCTCAGTGCTGGTATCTATGGCGTCATCAGATCGATCCGCTTGTCGAAGCAGGCTTCCAAGTGGCCGTTCCCAACCAACGGGGATACGACGGTAGTGATGCTCCAGAAGAGATCGAGGCTTACGACATACTTAATTTAACGGGGGATGTTGTCGGAATCGCTGACGCTCTCGGTCAGGAAACTTTCATTGTTGTGGGACATGATTGGGGCGCACCTGTAGCTTGGAATACAGCACTGCTATATGAGGAACGAGTTAATGCTGTTGTGGGAATGAGTGTTCCCTACTCCCGTTACCCGATTGGAGCATTAACAAAGCAAGAGAATTTTGGGGACAACTTCTGGTATATGGTGTACTTCCAAAAGCCCGGAATCGCCGAAGCGGAATTTGAAAGAGATATCCGTCGTTCCATACGTATAATTCACTATAGTATTAGCGCTTCTGCTCCTGAAGGAATCATGCTGAATCCGAAACCATCAACTTCTGGTTTTCTTGACGGACTGATCGATCCCCAGCAGCTACCAAAAGGCATGACAGAAGAGGATCTAGACTATTATGTTGAACAGTACAAACAGAGCGGCTTCCGTGGCAACCTGAACTGGTATCGCAACATGGATCGCAATATAGAAATTACTCCCCATTTGTCAGGTAAAAAGATATCGCAACCAGCATTGTTTATTGCTGGTGAGAAAGATGTTGTATTGAAGTTTCCAGGGATGAATCTTAATGCAATGACGGAGTTGATTCCGAATTTGAAAGGACAGATTATCGTCCCTGGCGCTGGTCACTGGGTTCCCGCAGAGTATCCCCAAAAAGTCAACGAGGCTTTGCTTGGTTTTCTAAAAGACTTTGCCCCTCAACGGTAAGATTAGCGATTTTAGCTAAATCTTAAAATAAGATTAAGAGGTTGTTTGAAAAGTGTTTCGCTGTGACTTTAGGCACTTTTAGATCCCCCAAATTATCACCAAGTTGTTTTATGCTGCCAGTTATTGAAACTATTGCTTTACGTCAAATGGCTTCGGGCGATCGCTTGTCTTTACAAGTTTACAAATTTATCGGTGCCAAAGCTGGTAAAAAGGTTTACATTCAATCTAATCTGCACGGTGCAGAAATTGCTGGCAATGCCGTTATTCATCAGTTAATTGAGTTTTTGTTAACAATAAATGATTCAGATTTAGCTGGAGAGATTTGGCTAGTTCCTGTTTGTAATCCAATGGGGACGAATGAGCGATCGCACCATTTTTCGCCTGGTCGATATTGCGTTTATGAAGCTAAAGATTGGAATCGCATATTTTGGGATTACGAGAAAGAAGCTGATGATTTAGTAGCCTTTACTAAATCTCAACTTAATACTGATTTAGAAGTTGTTCGACAAAATTATCTAACTATAATTAAGCAACAATTTGCAAAAAACTTAGAAAAAATTAATTCTCCCAGTAGTGTGCCTTACACTGAGCTTTTTAGCTATAAACTACAAAATCTGAGTTTAGATGCCGACTACTTAATTGACTTACATACTTCTACAAATCAAGGATTAGACTACCTTTATTACTTCCAAAATCGAGAAGACAGTGCAAAATACTTCGGGCTTGATTTTGGAATCTTACTTGATAAATATGATGGTGATGCTTTTGATGAAGCTTTTATCAAACCTTGGTTAGCACTAGAAGCTTGTTTTAAAGAGTTTGGTAGAGAAATCAAGTTTGATGTGGAAGCTTGGACATTGGAATTAGGAACAGGAATGCAAATAAACCCTGATTCAGTCGCTAAAGGTATACGCGGTGTGAAAAACTATTTAGCGCAAAAAGGTGTACTGCAAATTCCTAATTTATCGGATGACACAAAAACCCATGAAATGACTTTTGCATCTAGCAGCAACCGGAAAAAATATTATGCGATCGCAGGTGGGATGATTCAATCCAGAATAGAATTAGGTAGTTATGTAAAAGCTGGAGAAAAACTCTATCAAATTCTCAGTTTTAATAAAGAAGGTAAATTACCGAGTCTAATTGATGTCTGCGCTCAAGAAGATGGTTTGGTTTATGATGTCGCAACCAATCAAGCTGTGAATGAAGGCGAGTTTGTATTGGGAGTTATTAGTTAGGAGTTAGGAGAGACGCGATTAATCGCGTCTGTACAGGAGAGACGTGATTAATCGCATCTGTACAGGAGTTAGGAGTTTTTTAACTCAGCACTCAATAATATACGAGCTGTCTTAACTAAAGTACCATACTTAAGCTCAAGTTAGTAGCAGATTAAACCTCGGCAAAAATAATCCCTAAAAATGTCAGGGTGATTTTATGTTTGTTTTGTGTCTAAAAACGAAACAAAGTTATCTCAGCTGTAAAATATAAGTGTAGAGCCAGTAGTAGATTAAACCTCGGCAAAAATAATCGCTAAAAATGCCAGGGGGATTTTATGTTTGTTTTGTGTTTAAGAAAAAATCAAGTTATCCCAGCTGTAAAATATGAGGGTGGAGCCAAAGGTGACTAGTATTGATAATTACAACTTCTCTTTTTCAGGAGAAGCCACAATCCCACAGGCTCCTCCTGAATTTAAATCAGGTTTTATCGGCATTATTGGCCGTCCTAATGTCGGTAAATCTACTTTGATGAATCAATTGGTAGGAGAAAAAATTGCCATTACATCACCGATCGCACAAACAACACGTAACCGTTTGCGCGGTATATTAACGACACCAGAGGCGCAGTTAATATTTGTAGATACACCAGGAATTCATAAGCCCCATCATCAATTGGGCGAAGTGTTGGTACGAAATGCCAAAATTGCCATTGAATCGGTAGATGTATTGCTGTTTGTGGTAGATGGAGCAGTGGCTTGTGGTGCAGGCGATCGCTATATTGCCGATTTGCTTAGTCGCAGCAAAACACCGATAATTCTGGGTGTGAACAAAACCGACCAGCAACCGCCCGATTCCCAGTTTATAGATGATAGTTACGCCCAGATGGGTAAGTCCCATGAATGGGAAATCGTGAAATTTTCTGCCAAAACTAGTGCCGGATTACCCCAACTTCAAGAATTATTAATTGAACATTTAGAAATTGGGCCATTATATTATCCCCCAGACTTGGTAACTGACCAGCCAGAGCGCTTTATTATGGGTGAATTGATCCGAGAACAAATTTTATTATTGACTCGTGAAGAAGTACCCCATTCAGTAGCGATCGCCATTGACTTAGTAGAAGAAACTCCCAGCATTACCCGTATACTTGCTACCATCAACGTCGAGCGCGATTCCCAAAAAGGCATACTCATCGGCAAAGGCGGAGCAATGCTCAAAGCAATTGGTAGTGAAGCCCGCGAACAAATCCAAAAGTTAATCGCTGGTAAAGTTTACCTAGAATTGTTTGTCAAAGTCCAACCAAAATGGCGACAGTCGCGGGTTAGTTTAGCAGAGTTAGGCTATCGGGTGGAAGAATAGAAATTGGGTATTGGGCATTGGGCATTGGGCATTGGGCATGGGGCATGGGGCATTAGCAAAGAACAAATGACTCTTAATTAATAAAAATGTCTTTAGATACTCGGTATCCATTAAATTTACCGGACAATGCTTCGCCGTTGCGGGTGTTAATTGTCGAAGATGATCCGATGATGCAATTGGGATTAGAGCAATCGTTAATGGCTCATCCTCAGTTGGAGATTGTTGGACAAGCAGAAGATGGTTATTTGGGAGTTCAAGCCGCACTGCAACTGAAACCTGATTTGGTGGTTATGGATATTGGATTGCCACGATTGGATGGCATTGCCGCAACACAGCAAATTAAGGCGGCATTGCCAGCAACTCATGTGGTGATGCTGACATCTCATCAAACGGAGACAGAAATTATTGCGGCACTATCTAGCGGTGCAGATGCCTATTGTATTAAAGGTGCAAGTGTGGAACGATTGTTAAGTGCGATCGCAGCCGCAGTTGATGGTGCAGCCTATCTCGATCCCCAAATTGCGCGGCGAGTAATTGACAATCTCAAACCGCCCTCACCCACCAGTAATAACGCCAACTTATCTGGGCGCGAGTTAGAAGTTTTGAAACTGATGGTAGACGGGTTGAGTAACCCGGAGATTGCCGAAAAACTTTATCTGAGTCCCAACACCATCAAAACTCACGTCCGGGGGATTATGAATAAATTAGCAGTAGACGATCGCGTGCAAGCAGCAGTTGTAGCACTGCGTTCTGGGTTGGTTTAATCCCATTTACAAGTAGAGGCGTACATAGTGTACGCCTCTATAGCCGATGCATTTGCTGCCAAGATTTAGGAAAAATAGTCTACCTCAATGCATTAGAGTTAAAAGAGTTTGAGAATTGATTCGGGTCTAAATTAACAGGAAATAATAAAATTTCCTTGCCTTCTAAGTTTGCCTTTTGGTAAAGCAAAATTGCCTTTCCCAAAGAGCAATATTTAATTGGAACCCATCCGTCGCTATAAAAGTAGACAGTCACTCGGCTCATTGCATACTCTTTCAACGGCAGTGGAACGTACCAGGACGAGTCCACAACTTGAACTTTTCCTGTTGAGTCCATGCTTTGAACCTCAGCTACTAAGTATATTTGCTTTGACTCATCACTCTCACTACTCTCGCTCATCCAGATGAGTTTTAGTAACTATCATAAGTAATAAGCCAATTTAGATATTTAGATAGAAGTTCAGGAGTCAACCAACAGGATAAGGGAAAAACCCCATAGCGAAAGTTTGACAGGTTGTCTTTTGACTCAAGTATTCTTTTAAAATTATCGTTCCTAAATACTGGTGGAAAAATAGCATCAAAAATCTGGGAATTTTCCTTTAATTGCCTTTCCCCAGTCAGTCCGGCCTACTTCGCTTACTCTTTAGAAACTCTATGTTCAACTTTACCCTAGAGAAGAATTTGGGATGGCTATTATTAATTTCGGTTCTGATTGCTACACCAGTTAATGCCCACACCGAAAAGGTATCAGCTGACGTCGGCGGGATGCTGCATATTGAACCCCATGACAATCCTCAAGCTGGCAAAACCGCTCATGTTTGGATTGTCCTCACCCATAGAGGTGGGCGACTAATCCCCCTGACACAATGTAACTGTCAGTTAGCTGTCTACCCTGAACCTCACAAAGAAACTGATGCCCCATTGCTGAAGCCCACTTTACATAATGTATCAACCAAGCAATATAAAAGCATTCCCGGAGCCGAGATCGTATTTCCCAAAGTAGGAGCTTATGAATTGGAGTTAAGTGGTACTCCCAAATCTGGAGCTAGTTTCAAGCCCTTTGAGTTATCTTACCCCGTCACTGTCGGCTCATAGAAGCTGAACTGTGTCAAATGTCATGGTGTAGCAAGATCCCGCAGGGTTCAGAAATCGTAGTGCTGCGATCCAATACTGATCGGGTTTTGGTGCATAGTCATTTGAGATCCCCCTTAGTCCCCCTTGAAAAGCTATCCATTACCCACATCTTTCTTAACATGAACATTGACAAAAGTAAGAGATTATGCAGGAGGTAAGGAGACGAAAAAATCACCAATGAC
>NZ_JBALFC010000082.1:0-10485 GCF_036917755.1 Nostoc sp. | reverse complement strand
CAATTCAGCAGTATTTGCTTCAGATGTCAGTTTTTCAGCAAGTGTTGCTAATTGCTGCCAAACCAACGTTGGGAGGATTAAAGCAAAGGGAGCCATGTCTGAAGATAACTGTCATTTTAGAGGAACAGATTTCGGGAAAGAGAGTTGATATATGAATTTACCTAAGCAAGACCATTTAAATCACAGCTTATTAAACCAGATACGTTATCAGGTTGAAATCTTAGAAATTCATAATCCCAAATTAGCCGTACATCACGGTTAAAGAAAAGTTTGGGGCTATATCCCTGCTCGATTAACTCCTTTGTTAAACCTTGCAAAATTTCTGTAGAATTGCCTTCAAATAGGTACAGCCGACTACCTAACTTTTGCAGATTTGAGTCGAGATTTTCCAATGAATCAAACAATCATTTTTAAGATGGATATCAGCTAAGTGTGCGTTAGAATTGAATGAGTAGCAACTTGATTGACTTGAAGTTAGATTAAAGAATCGAGGGTAAAAGTTGCTCACAGGGCAAAGTTTAATAATTGGGTCATTGATAAGTTTTTTATACAGCATTCGTGGTACGCAATAAAACTACTGTCAAAGAAACTGTATGCAAACGGTATAACCCAGAACTAGCGATGTACAAGATTAATATTTACAGGCTTTAAAAGTATGGCTAAGGTAACAATTTCAATTGGGCTAACTGATACAGAAGTCAAAGCTTTATCGGCAATGCAGATTTCCGAAAATGAGTCATTGAATCATACAGCGACAAGATTGCTCCAGGGAATCCTGGGTCAGACAAAAGCTGGACTGGCGTTATCTAATGGTGATGAGATTAAGGAAATAGTTAAGCAAGAAGTAAATGCTTTAGCTGCGTCTACACCTGATGGGGAAGAGATAAAACAGGTGATTAGGCAGGAATTAGCCCAAGCGATCGCTCAGATTAACGGTTTAATAGATGAGCGTAATGGTGGAGTTGCCCTACAAACACAAGAGGCTGTTTCCGTTGAGCAGCAAGTCTTACCAGATTATTCAGCAATACGCGAAAATATCCTTTCTAAATTGAAAACAGGTAAGCAGTCAGCAGCCAAGGCAATTGACGCTTTTATTGAGGAACTGGGTGCTGTAAAGGAAGAACAACAGCCAGCAACTGTGAAATTAGATGTAGCAAGTTAGGATTTTTGTGCTGGCGACTATTAACCAGTCAACTTAATCACACCTTGGCTGACTAAATGTTCAAGCTGAGAATGATGCTGTGTTTGCTCCCGTAGCAACTTGAGTTGCTCGTAAGTGAGAATATGTAATCCGGGACGGACAACATAACCTTGAATGGTAATGCTTTGTGGTTGCTGGCTATCGGTGCGGTTGTAGGAAATTGAAGGCATATTTACATTATGTAAGTTAGAACTGATTAGTAGAAGAAAGTTTAATTCTTCATTCTCTTACAGCTTCACACAAGTTCCTCTTAAAAGGTGACAATAGGATGAATCAATGCCAAAGCATACAGAAAATTCCTAATAGAAGCGCCCATATTATGCAGGTTCTGTAAAAAAGAGGAGCAAAGGATTAGGTTACGATAAATTTATACAACAAGGCTGTTATATTAATAGTCGGCATGGCTAACACTCTATAGATTTGTAATACATGGGAGTCAAACGTTATCGCAATTCCAAAACAACTAATAAACTCGCAAATCAAGTCACCCCAAGTTTTCTTGATTGACCATGAGAATAATAATCGTGGTTTGACCGATACCAATGAAGCATTACAGCTAGCCGAAAGCCTAGAGTTAGACCTAGTATTAGTGTCTGAAGGAAAAGAGGCTCCAGTTGTAAAGATTCTGAATTATGGCAAGCTTACAGTATCAAAAGAAAAAGCGTCAGTCACAAAGTGCTAGACCAGTAGTAAAAGAAGTTCGGTTTGGTTTGAATATAGGTGTGGCTGATTATAAGTTACGCATTGAACAAGCAGTTGGGTGGTTGAGTAAAGGTGATTCGGTGAAGTTTGCTGTTCGTTTACGAGGTCGAGAACATCAATATCATGACCAAGCTGGAGAACTACTAGACCGGGTTGTAAGTGATCTGAAGTCTGTAGGTAAAGTTCAATCACTTGATAAGCGTTCATTAATTGCTTTAATTATTCCTGCCTAAGTTGCGATCGCTCTTGACTGCTTCTTGGCGAGTAACGTTACTGCAATTAAACACTTTTGGTGTAAGTATACTGCACAAACAGTATCTTATTGCTGCTTTTTTTATCTAAAGGATCTCTTTTAAATTTCTTTTATAAATAGCTTCTCAGTAATGGGAATATAAATTATAAATTCTGTTCCTTTTCCTAAAACAGAATTCACTTCAATTCTACCCCCATGTATTTCTTCCACAATTTGTTGTGCGATCGCTAGTCCTAGTCCTGTGCCTTTTCCCACTTCTTTTGTAGTAAATAAATGGTCAAATATGCGTGCTTTTACATCTTCGTTTATTCCTGTGCCGTTATCAGCAATTGATATTTTTAAGGTATGATTTTCAATGATAGCTCTCACTCTAATTTTATGTGGATTTAGCTTAAAATGCTCAAAGCTCCGACCTCTACTTGACTCATCTAAAGCATCAATAGCATTAGCTAAAATATTCATAAATACCTGATTTAATTGTCCAGGGAAACACTCGATCTGCTGTAAATTATCGTATTCAGTTACAACTATAATTTCTGGACGTTGCTCATTCGCTTTCAGGCGATGTTTGAGAATTAAAATTGTACTATCAATGCCTTCATTGATGTTAAATGGCACTTTATAATCTTTATCGCCCCGGGAAAAAGTTCTTAAGCTGGTGCTGATATTTTTTAATCGCTCAGAAGCGATAAGCATTGCGTCAACCATGTTTGGTATGTCTTCTAAGCTATAGTCTAAGTCAATTTCTTCAGCATGGTCGAGAATTTCTACTTTCGGATTTGGTAGAGCTTTTTGATATAATTTTAGGTGTTCAGTGATATCAGCCAAGATAGGTTTAGCTTGTTGGAGGCTAGTCGAAATAAAGCCGAGGGGATTGTTCATTTCGTGAGCTACTCCAGCAACTAAGTTACCAAGTGCAGACATTTTTTCATGTTGTATCATTTGCAGTTGAGCTTGTTGCAGTTCTTGCAGAGCATTTTCCAGTTCTTGAGATTTTTGCTTAACAGCAGCTTCACCAAGTTTGCGATCGCTAATATCAATTAAAATTCCATCCCATACCATTTCACCATCCTCGCCGCGTTCTGGCTGAGAAGCAGCTTTTACCCACTTGATATTCCCATTGGGTGTAACAATGCGCCACTCATGC
Source organism: Nostoc sp. (assembly GCF_036917755.1). Taxonomy (GTDB): domain Bacteria; phylum Cyanobacteriota; class Cyanobacteriia; order Cyanobacteriales; family Nostocaceae; genus Nostoc. The sequence goes on along the minus strand of NZ_JBALFC010000082.1, from coordinate 7,182 downwards.
TGAAATGGGCTAAGATTTTGTGCTGACTCAACAACTGCCCGAAAAGCCTCTGCTCCATCGTCGGGATGTTCAAAATCACGCAGGCTAGATTTCCCTGACAGGAAATCTTCTGCTGGGACTTCGTAAAGAGTTTGACATCCAGAACTGACGTAGGGTACAGAAGCTGAACCATCGGCTTTAATTCGGATCTGATAAATCATGCCAGGAACATTATCTGCTAGTTTCTGAAAGCGGGCTTCACTGAGCCGTAATTTTTCTAGAGATTGTTCCAACTGTTGAGTATAAATTTGTGCATCTTCATAAAGACGCGCATTTTCTAGAGAAATGGCCGCTTGGGTACAAAGAAAGTTGAGAATGAGGATGCGATCGCTTGTAAACACACTACTAGTAGAACGATTCTTTAAATACAAAATTCCAATTAAGCGTCCTTGGTTGAGAATTGGCAAGCACAACAAACTTTTTGGTTGTCGTTGACTTAAATATTCATCAATTACAGGTAAATTGGTTTTGAGTTCGTCAATCATCACAATTTCTTCGGTGTTTTTGACGTACTGTATCAACTTAACTGGTAAGTTAGGGTTGCCCTCTAAGGGTTCGGCACAAAGTTCTGTAGTTTCGGGTGTAGCAATGGCTCTTACCAACCATTTTCCTTGAGTATTAGGTAGGATTAAGGCACAACGCTCGCCCCCAGAATGTTGCAGAATAATCTGTGTTAATCTGTGCAGTAGTTCGTCCAGTTGAATTGTGCCGGAAATGGCTTGGGAGGCTTTGAGGATAGCAGCAAAATCAAAGCTACTAATGTCAGTGCTAGAAGAACGACCCAAAAGAGTGGAATTATGAACCGAGAGCGGGCGACTAACGCTGCTCGATATGGTTTCCAGCATATGCAGTGATTGTACTCTCTGCTGGAGAATAACGCGTACTAAATCGGGATAGCGGTTTTCCAAATCCTCGGTTTTGGCTTTTGCGCCCCAACGAGCGTAACAGTAGTATGCCTCCTGCATATAGCCTGCTGCCACCTTCTGTTTGCCCCAACTTAGATAAAATTTAGCGGCCAGTTCATTGCTGAGTGCTTCATCTTGCACATAACCATGTGTTTTGGCTTGGGCAATAGCTAAATCGTAATGTTCCATCGCCTCAGTAAATTGACCAAGCACTCGATAGCGTTCTGCTGCTACAAGTTGCCAACGATGTTGATGATTGAATGGGGCATGAGTAGCCCAAATTTGTAGTTTTTCCTGATGGGCATTGATTCGCTCTAAAATGGCTGATTGTTCTTGGGCATTAACATCGGTGTAGCGTGCTAGATGAATTAAAGCATCATAAAAAACTCGGACAACTACGACGAAATAGCCAGTTACAGCATTACTATACTGTTCTGCTAAGGTTGCTTGTTGTGAGGCTGCTTCGTATTCTCCGAACAAATAACAGAGAACAGCTTGATTGAAATGAAGATAGAATAACCCGGTGCGATTGCTGGCAGCTTGGAAGCTGGGTAAGATTTGGGCGGCATTGAAGACTTTGCCATCTAAACAATAGGGAACTTCCGCTTGTCCTAATAAATTGAGAATCGCTTGCTGGTAGCACTCTTGATATTTTAACGTTGCTTCTTGTTTGCCTTGGCTGATGACTTGCCGATAAGTCTCCATTTCCTGTGCCAAATCATTTAATTCTCGACCACTCCAATAGCTACACTGACTATATGACACTAAGTTCAACGCCATGCATACCCAATCTCCGGTTTCTAAGCCGCTCTGATAAGCCTCTAACAAAGATGGTATACTGTGATTTAATGGTTCTTTCCAGTGCCGAATAAAGCTGTTGACAATAAAGTAAGCTCTGCTTTTAAAAGCGTTAATCTGGTATTGTTCTAGTAACTTTAATGAAAGTTGTCCAAACTCATACCCAGCATCAATGTCTCCGATAAAACCACAAAGAGTTACTCCATAGTCTGCATAGGAAAAAATGGCAATAGATGAATTGCCAAACTGGATAGCCATCTCCACTTGCTTGGATGTGAGTAGTGGTAATAGTGTCGGTTTAGCAATGTACGCAGAGGAAACCAGTGTAGTCATTATTTGCATGGCTGCAAGTTGATGCGGATCGCTCATCGCAGGTAAATCCAGCAAACTTAAGGGTGCACGCCCCATCCATAGTTGCCTTGTCTGTTGGACTGCTGCGCTAATATCTGCCATCATTGGCTGTTCGGGAAATTCCACACCGAGTAATTTCAACACTTGCAATCCAGTCTCAATTACTTTAGCAAATTGACCTTGAGACCGAAATGCCGTCATTCGGGTTTCATAGACTTTAATAGTATCAAGCAAATAACTAACAGATTGCAACACAATGTCACCCCATCCTGCCAGCTTGTCAAAGTCTGTATTGAGGCAGGCAGCTTCTAAACGCTCATGATGCAGATTCAGTGTTAATCTGTAATGTTCTGCCCAGCCATCAAAGGGCAGTAAGTCAATACCTTGGGTACAATATTTGACAGCAGCATTATAAGCGATCGCTGCTTTGGCTTTACACGCCGCTAGCAAATTCAGTTGTGCCAACTCTAGTTTTTTGTCAAGCTGAGTTATCAAATCAATGCCTATATTTAAGTGATTGACAATTTCAAAGATATTGTCTAGTTGAGTTGCAGGCGTGTTAACGTGCAATAATTGACCGATCGCCAAATGAGTAGCTTGTTTTTGGTCTTCGGGAATTAAATAATAAGCAGCTTGTTGGACGCGATCGTGCAGAAAGCGATAAGCAACATTTTCGATATTGTTAGTATTAACTTCTTGCTGATGGCTGAGATAAAATTTATAAACTTGATTTTGCGGTAAAATCAATCCTTCTTGCAAAGCTTTCCACAAAGCATCTGCCACCACCTGTGACGACTGTTGTGAAACAATTGCCAAAGTAGTTAAATCAAAAGAGTTACCAATACAAGCAGCTAACTTCAGGATATTTTGCGTTTGCTGGGGCAATTTTTGTAACTGAGTAGCCATAAATTCCACCACATCATCAGTCACACATAGTGCATTGACTTGAGCAAAATCACATTCCCAGTAACCTTGCTCGTGATTAAATTTAATTTGTTTATCTTCGTATAAAGCCTTGAGAAACTGCGTGGTAAAAAAGGGATTGCCTTTAGTTTTGCGATTGATTAATTCTGTTAGAGGGCGCGATATCTGTGTCGTACAATGTAAAGTATCAGCCACTAACTGATTAGTATTATTCAAGTCAAGGGGGGCAAGAGTAATAGTATTAACAGTCTTGCCAGCCTTCTTGAGTTCTTCCACCTTCAACATAAATGGATGTACGGCTGACACTTCATTATCTCGATAAGCGCCTAACAAAAGAAGATGTTTTTGATTTTCCATTAGCAGCTTAATTAACTGTAGCGAAGCCAAATCTGCCCACTGTAAATCATCCAGAAACATTATTAGTGGATGTTCCCTTGTGGTGAAGACACCAATAAACTTTTGAAAGAGTAAATTAAACCGATTTTGTACCGCCGTTCCCGATAGTTCTGGTGCAAGCATTTGTTTACCAATTACCTGTTCTAATTCTGGAATTACTTCAATCAAAACTTGCCCATTCTCTCCAAGAACTTGAAGAATTTGATGGCGCCAGTGTACCAATTGTGCATCTGATTCTGACAACAATTGCGCCATTAAGTCCCGTAAAGCTTGCACAAAGGCGGATAAGGGAATATTACGATTGAATTGGTCAAACTTACCTTTGATAAAATAACCCTGCTGACGGGTAATTGGTTTGTGGACTTCATTCACGACAGCAGTTTTCCCAATCCCGGAAAATCCCGCTACTAGCACGATTTCTGATGTGCCGTGAGCCACACGCTCAAATGCTTGTAATAAGCTAGCTACTTCTGCTTTTCTGCCATATAACTTTTCCGGGATGAGGAAGCGAGCGCAGACATCCGACTGACCGATTTCAAAATCTCTAATTTTTCCTGTATCTTGGATTTGCGCTAAACAAAGTTCTAAATCATGCTTTAATCCCAAGGCACTTTGATATCTATCTTCGGCGTTTTTTGCCATTAACTTCATGACAATATTCCATAAAACCTTTGGTATTTCTTTGCTTCTGGCTTCTAGCTGCGATGGCATTTTCGCCAGATGACAATGTACCAATTCCATCGGATCATCACAATTAAATGGTAACTTTCCAGTTAATATTTCATAAAATGTTACACCCAGAGAATAATAATCGCTGCGGTAGTCGATACCACGGTTCATTCTGCCTGTTTGTTCTGGGGAAATATAGGCGAGAGTTCCTTCTAAAACATTTGGATTTTTAATTTCTTGGGTTTCTTTAGGTAGTAATGAAGCAATACTAAAGTCAATGAGTTGAATTTGTCTTGTATGGGGATGAATCAGAATGTTTGCTGGTTTAATATCTTTATGAATAATGCGATTTTCGTGTAACTCGTGGATAATACGGACTAGTTGAATAGCAATGTTTAAAACTTCTATTAAGGATAAACTTGAGTTTTTAATGTATTCTCTTAAAGAAATTTCTCCGATATCTGCCATCACCAAAATATAGCTATTGCCATAGGTTTCTAACGATAAGGGATGAATAATTCCAGCAATGTTAAGATTTTTACTGATTGTATACTGATGGCGAAATTGTAGTAATTCGTTAAAGCTGGGGTACTCTAAGGTCAGAAGTTTAATAACGACTGGAAATTGATCTGATTGGCGAATAGCTCGATACACGTTGGTTCTGGAGCCAGCGTACAGTTGAGAGTTAATTTGATATCCTGGAATGATGGGGATATAGTTCACAGTCGCCATCTCTACATACCTTATGACAGAATTTTGTTTTCCTTACTGACATTAGTATTCCCATTAACTTGATGTTGTATAACGCTATCGAGAGGAATTGATGGTTTTTTTCGGGAAAACCAATACTTTTTGGTCAGAAGCAAATCATAGCCGCAATGAATTAACTCAAATTATTCAGGGAGGTGGGAGAGTGAAAAAGGAGTACGATTCTCTCTATCAGTAATTCATGCGCTCGACGACAGTGGGCGTTTGCACCGAGAGCAAAGACGCAAAATAGTCCCTCATAAGTAAGCCACCCTACCCAAAAGGCTGGCCCCACCGTTCCCAGTTCTCCTTATTAAATGGACTTCGCCATTTTAGAATAAGGCTTAACTCCAACTCTTGCCGTGCGCGTCGCTCAACCGGAGCATCCCACCAAAATGCGGTGTTGACTGCTGGAGAGTAACCCATAGCGATAATGTAAATCCTGGTATAGGGCTATGTAATCTTTGCAGGCGTGTATAACTGAGTTTAAAAGACGGAGGTTGGTCGTAATACTCTAGAACATCTTCATCATGTTCGAGTTGGTAGATAAAAGGGAGTTCTACTTTATGAAACTCAAATTGAATGCTCAATCCCATCTTTCGACTAGGGTAACGTCCTGTAACATTGTTATGAGCGCCTCTGATACGACGGGAGGGAGCAGATGAGCGGACGTGTTGGATTTCCTGTTGTGCTTTCTCTGATAACTTTAGACAGCAGCACCATTGGTTAAATTCATCATCACTCAGCATGGCAATTTCCTCGCTATTCGACTCTCAGCATCGGGAGTGTAAGAATAGATACCGCCTAATATACATCTATATAGACAGCGATCGCATATCAAAAGTTTTGGCAGCGATCGCTGCAACCATCCGCCCCCATTGTTTACCTGATTCGGTTGGGCGATACGGGATTTTCCTGTCCAGTGTTCTGTATTGCAAACCAGCATGAACTAGCCAGTTGTTCACGGAAACTGCACTCATTCCAACTACCTCACCAATATCTGTAGGCTTAAGGTATGCATCATCGCTGACATTAGTAATTGCGATCGCACTTTTTAATTCATCAGCTGCTGGCTTCAGTGCCGGGTTGACTTTTGTGGCGGCGTTAATGGCTAACTGCGCGGTGAGAGATTTTTCTAAGGAATGCGAATTCACCTAGCAGCAGGGCTAACTATGCGGCTTCATGGGATGGGGCTAAATTTTGAGGTGTTTGCTCTTGTACTACCTCTATTTCACTTGCAAGCATTACCGTCATTAAGGTTCTGTTTGCCCAAATGCGAAATGAAACAGATACCCATCGGGCTAAATCAATGGCGATTTCTGGATGAACCCAAGTACCTTGTTCCTTGCCATACCCTTCAATTTCAATTATTAGAGACGATATGGGAATTCCCATATCGTTCCCAAGTGCTTGTAAAGTATGGTGAAAATAGGGCAACGCAAAAATAAGTAATCCAGGTTTTAAGGGCGGCCACTTTATCCTTTAATTCCGGGCATCTTTTCCTTCAAGTGACAGCATTTTCAACCATAAGCTGTCTGTTATGCAGCGACCCAGCACCGTCTTAAGGATGCTGCCTCAAGCAGACTCCAATAGCGCGATCATCTTCTCTGCGACACCTTTGGCAGAAGCAGGATTCTGTCCGGTGACGAGATTTCCATCGGCGATGCTGAATGCCTGCCAGGGTGCCGTCTTGTGGAAGAGTGCGCCTTGTTTGGTGAGCGCCGTTTCCAACTCGAAAGGCACATCAGCTTTTGCGTAGTTTTCTTCCTCCTCGTTCGTAAATGAACTGATATTCTTCTCGGCGAGCAGGAGAGTGTCGTTGCTCAACTTGACGTTCAGTAACGAGGCTGGACCGTGGCAAACGGCCCCAACAACAGCGCCTCGCTCGTATGTCTCTTTCACAACCTTTTTGAGAAGTGGATGTTCAGGCATATCGACCATTGGTGCCAAACCGCCAGGCATAAAGATGGCATCGTACTGGCTAACCTCCACGTCTGAGAGCTTCTTCGCTTTCTGCATTGAGGCCCACCCTTTTCCTACTAAGAAGGCTAGGTTGTCAGGGTCGTCAGCAAGATTGAGCGCATCCAGAAACGGCGTATCTCCGGTGAGACTTGCGAAATCAATTTGGTATTTTGCTCTGTCAAATTCAGCATAAGGATGTGCAACCTCTGGCAGAAAATTTCCCGTCCTTCGGTTGTTCGGACCAATAACGCACGCGTTCGATACGATAATGAGAATCTTCTTTGACATAACTTTTCCTTAGTACACGTCACCGCAAAAAGGGGTCGGAAATAGAGGAAAATATTTTTTGTAGGGTGGCAGGAGAAACCAGAATATGCAGGGACGTATCTCA
>NZ_JBALFC010000081.1:0-13166 GCF_036917755.1 Nostoc sp. | reverse complement strand
CAGAGCTACGTGGTGTTTGGCAGGAAGGGGGGTTTTGATGCCCAACTCAACCTCTCCACCCTCAATGGCACTAATGGCTTTGCCATCAACGGCATTAATGCACTTGACAACTCAGCCTCCTCTATCAGCAGTGCGGAAGACATCAACGGCGACGGCATCGCTGACCTGATTATCGGGGCACCAGGCGCCAACCCCAACGGCTCCGATTCAGGGCAGAGCTACGTGGTGTTTGGCAGGAAGGGGGGTTTTGATGCCCAACTCAACCTCTCCACCCTCAATGGCACTAATGGCTTTGCCATCAACGGCATCAATAAAAAATATGACAACTCAGGCTGGTCTGTCAGCAGTGCGGGAGACATCAACGGCGACGGCATCGCTGACCTGATTATCGGGGCACCAAATGGCGCAGAATTTCACGGGCAGAGCTACGTGCTGTTTGGCAACCGCGCTCCCGTTCTCGACCTTAACGGCAATTCTTCTGGAATTTATTTTAGCACCACCTTTAGCGGTACTCCCGTCTCCATCGTCGATCACAACTTCACCCTCAGCGATAACAACACTACCCTAGCTGGTGCCACTATCACCATTGCCAATCCCTTAAATGGCGCAGCCGAAAGTCTAAGTGCCACTGCCATCGGTAACATCACTACTACCTACAATGCCACCACAGGCACTCTCACCCTGAGCGGCACAGATACCATTGCCAATTACCGACAAGTCCTCAGCAGCCTTACCTACAACAATACAGCTGCTTCTGTTAACACTAGCGATCGCTTCATTCAATTTGTCGTCAATGATGGGCAACCTTTCAGTAACACCAGTACAGTGGCAAATACTACCTTAAGTTTTAACTTGAAACTCACCGGAACCAGTGGTGCAGATATCCTCACAGGCACATCCGGTAATAACATCATCAAGGGTTTGGCTGGTAATGACAAGCTCACCGGTAACGGTGGTCAAGACAAGTTTGTATTTCGCCCTGGCGATGGTATCGACACCATTACCGACTTTGACGGCGTAGGTAAAGGTTCAAATCCATCAGCAGCCGTGATTGCTCAAGTGGACACGTTGCATTTTACAGGATCGGGCTTAACTGCCCAAAATCTGCAATTAACTCCCAATGCTAACAATTTAGAAGTCACCTTTGAAAATGTGGCTAATACTAAAGTCACTCTACAAAACTTTAAGTTAGAAAACCTGGATAATTTACCAACTTCTGGAGCCAGACCAGCGATAGGCAATATCCTGTTTGATGGACAAACCAGCATCGCCGACAGCTTTGATGTGATTGATGCTAACTCTACTCAAACTAGCATTTTCAACAAAAACACTGTCACCTTCCTTAATGAATTAAACAATAACATCGCGGGTTTTGATAACTCCAATGATGTGATTAATGGTCAAGGAGGTAACGATATTATCAATGGCAACAGTGGCAATGACCTGTTGCGGGGTGGGTCAGGCGATGATATTCTCATCGGTGGAGAAGGTAATGATACTCTTGTGGGTGGTGTAGGCAATAATATTCTCATCGGTGGTGTAGGTGCTGACAGATTCCTTTACAACACCGATGCTGCTTTTGCAGCGACTGCTGTTGGTGTAGATGCCATTAGTGACTTCAAACACTGCGAAGGTGACAAGATTATCTTAGATAAGACTACCTTTAATGCGATCGCTTCTGCTGCGGGAAATGGTTTCAGTAATGCCAGTGATTTTCAAATCACTTCTTCAGCAGAGACTAGCACTGCAATAATTATCTACGATTCTGTGAGTGGGAAGTTGTTCTACAACCAAAATGGTCGCGCGGCGGGTTTCGGCAGTGGCGGTTTATTTGCGACTCTAACTGGTACGCCAACTCTCACGGCATCTGATTTTGTCCTGCAAGCGTAGTTTGCTTAAAACATCGAGTTCCAAGCTTGGAATCTTGAAACTAAATCCTTTATTAACATAACCACAGGGATGAATCACCAGAAAACTCTGGTAGAATCAGGTCGTTGGTTGCTGTATCGGCATAATCTAGAGTTGCTTAAATAGGGTAAAAATCCTTTGCAATTGGATATGCGATCGCCGAAGCAATCTGGAGAAAATTCGATGTATCAAGAAAATCGCTGGAAAGAGACTTTGAATTTTCCCCCTTCCCGCGTCGGGAAGGAGGTTAGGGGGTTAGGTTTTTCCTGGGCTTTTTCACATGACGTCAAAAGCGAGATCCGCAAGAGTTTGCAGTATAGGTAATCTAAAAAAATAATTGGGCAATTTTTAATAACGCGAGGAAAAAAGAGTTTCCCAGTCAATCACAGGCGGTCTTTGTCCCTGGTTAACTATTTCAAAAATTTGTCTCGAACTATTTGGCTGAAAAAGGCATTCTACACAAGCGCTGGCGACATCAATCCGGCTGGCATCACCCGAAAGTGTATCCCCAGTGCCTACCACCACACCGTATTTACCCCCTGTTTTTGCCTTTAAGAGCGTGTTGAGGTCGTATGAGGTATATGGGCCGTCAATAAGGCGTCCTGGGCGGATAATAGTGTAAGGTAATCCTGAATTAATAATGGACTCCTCGCCCTTTTGTTTGGCATCCAACACGCCGAACGCATTAAGAATACTAAAAGGAAACTGATTTTTACGGAGAATTCCACAGGAAGAGACGAAAACGAATCGCTGCAAATTCCGGGGTGCTGCTGCCACTAGGTTGCTGATACCTTGGGCATCGACCTTCGCCGGACTATTCTTTGCTTTTGCTTCACTAGATTTGGGGTTAAGGAAAGTTATTCCCCATTCAATCAAGTTTGGAGGTTTGTCAAACTCCCATCGCGCAGAGGGAAAAGCAGTGGTTCCAGTACAACTTATGATGTGGCTCACACCTTGCGTTGCGGCTGGCAGTGTAGCTGGCTGGCGGATGTCACCGACGGCAATTTCTACTCTCTGGTTAAACATCTCTTCAGCTTTTGCAGCATTGCGTGTCAGGACACGAACTTTCAAGCCTTTCTCTAGCAGCTTGCCTACCACCAGTTGCCCCACTCCACCAGTAGCACCAACAACTAGTACCAAATTTTCAACTGACGTTTCAAAAGAAGTCATAAAGTACCTGTGAGATAGTCTATTGCAGTTCTCAATTGTATGGAATACAGGAGCCAGTCGCGTGGGCGAGCTGGCGTAGGGGCACAGCAATGCTCATTGGTGTCAACTTAAGCCAAAACTCTTTTCAAACCTCGTTTCCAGCCAGAGGCTGGAAATGCAGATCAAAAGCGGCTCTGCCGCAAGTCTTGAGGCGGAGCCTCAACGACGGGCATTCCCAGTCGGAGACTGGGAACGAGACAATCTTAAAAGCTGCTTAGAGACTGGCTTTCACGTTAAGTTGACACCAATGAGCAATGCTGTGCCCCTACCATCTGTTGCATCCCAACAAGAACTGCTATATTGCTAATCTACTAAAAAATGCGATGTCTACGACGGGCGTAGATGCAGCACATCGCTAAAATAGACCCAGATTAAAGATTTTGCTAATGATTGTTGACTCTGTAGCATATAGGCTGAAAACTGGGAATTTTAAGATCAGGGCAAACTCCCTAAATCTAAATCAGCACAGTAGCCAGCACTTGAGGTTTCGAGCCAGGAATGAAAATTAGTCAAAAATTAATTTCGGGTATTCTAGGAATGGTTACTCTCTCAGCAACTATTGGTGCGATTAGTGCCAATCAGCAATTGAAGATGGCTAGGTATCTTGCTATACAAGAGGCTGAAGAAGTTGCGGGACTACTGGGATATTTCGTAAGTCATGAGTTGCAATACCACGAAATGCGATCGCGAGAGGAGTTGCTAGCCCATTTGCAAGAGCATGTTCAAGCACTACATAAGCAACGTCAGCGTGATCTAGAGATTGTAGACCGCAATAAAATCATTCTGGCAGATGTAGTTACTGAAGACATCGGTACGCGATTAGATCACGATCGCAATAATGAAGTTGGTAAAACTATTCACGATGGTATACCAAGAACCTATGTTGAAACCAGTTCTGAGTACCCAAAGGGGATTCAATTGATTGCTGTTGCTTTTAAGACTAGCAACGGTGAAACCTTTGGTGCAGTAATTTTGGAATATACACCGCTTTATGAAGCAGCGCTAGCAATAGCTGATAAAAATATTGTTGTCACCTCGGTCATCAGTTTGGGATGTGGCATATTTGCATTAGCAGTAGGTTATCTGCTCTCTAGAAGTATCTCAAAACCGATTAAACAACTCCAGCAAGCTGTGGTATATCTGGCTGAAGGTAAACTGGATACCAGAGTTAGTATTCGCTCCCAGGATGAGATTGGCGAGTTAGCCACCTCGTTCAACAAAATGGCGGACGATCTGCAACATTCCAGAGTTGAGTTGGTCAATGCCAACGAACAATTACGAGACGAGATTCTTGAGCGCCAACAGGCAGAAACCGAACTTCAGCAAGTTCTGAAAGACCTGCAAAAAACCCAAATGCAATTAATTCAATCTGAAAAAATGTCGAGTTTGGGTCAACTAGTGGCGGGAGTTGCCCATGAAATCAACAATCCGGTTAATTTCATCTACGGCAACCTCCAACACACTGATGATTACACTCAACAGCTGCTGCTGTTAATTAAGCTTTATCAAAATTATTATCCCTACCCAGAGGCAGAAATTCAAAATGCTAACAAAGAAGCAGATATTGAGTACCTAATAGAAGATTTGCCTAAGATATTGTCTTCAATGAAGATGGGGGCTAAACGCATCCGTGAAATTGTTCTCAGTCTACGAATTTTCTCTCGTTTGGATGAAGCTGAGTTCAAAACGGTTGATCTACATGAAGGAATTGACAGTACTCTGTTAATTTTGCAACACCGTCTTAAGGCACAAAATAATCGCCCTGAAATTAAAGTGGTCAAAGAATATGGTGAAATGCCTAAAATTCAGTGTTTTGCAGGGCAAATGAATCAGGTATTTATGAACCTCTTGGCAAATGCAATCGATTCTTTAGAAGAGGGTTTCCAAAAAGAACTTTGTCCAAATCTCTTGATTCGCATTTCTTGTCAACAGGTAAATGAAAATCTCGTGATTCGGATTGCTGATAATGGAGCAGGAATTCCAGAAGAAATCCAGTCGCGTCTATTTGACCCTTTTTTCACCACGAAACCAGTCGGTCAGGGGACTGGTATGGGATTATCGATTAGCTACCAGATAGTTACTGAAAAGCATGGTGGATCTTTGCAATGCATTTCATCACCGGAACAGGGTGCAGAGTTTGTAATTACAATCCCGATTCGACCAGTGAAATCAGCATAATTATCAATAGACATCTCCAGAAATTAAAGATGCCTTATCCAGAATCCTTGTAGAGAGATGTAGCAGTGCTATGTCTCTACATTCTTTTTCACTCCTATGTCTAATCTGCGATCGGTATTCCTCACTGTTTGGTGAATAGCACTTAGAGGGGAAATTGCGCCCGAATTGTTCGGTTCTACCACTATCAACAGTACGCAAATAGCTATAACCTTTTAAGTAGTAGTGAAATGTCTACCCTAGACGCTGTTAGTCACTCTTGAGTTAAGGGGGTGAAAACCTGTGTATAAATGGATATTGCCAAGCTTGAGCGAAATCTTGGCTGAAAATCAATCAAGTGTCGCTGAATGTTCGCCTGCTAAAGCAGAACGGCAGTGGCGTGTCAGCCTCGCAGCGACAGAACATTTGCTATTAAATACTTTAGCAAATCTTTCACCTGCTATAACGCAAGGATTAGTTTTAGCTGCACCAGCACCCTTATTTAGTCAGCCAAAACTGACTCAAAGCTTACAAACAGTAACTTTTTCAGCAAAACCATTTAATCCCTTGGCGCTGATGCCATTTCAGATGCCAGATGCGATCCCAGAGTTGGGCTACGCCAATGCATCTGTAAATGAAGAAATCGCTCCCCATGAATCGGTACTTCCCTTATTACCTGCCGATCCGTTAGGGGCAGAGCAGTTTTGCTTAGTTTTTACAGATAAATTTAGATTAGTGCTGGTTTTAGCAACCCACAAGAACGGTAAAAAAACCTTTTCATTTTCTTTTGAACCAGAAGTAGTGCAGCAGGCTTGGCGATCGCTAGGAGCCAGGGTAATGCTGGCTAATCCAGAATTTTTCGCCCGCCTAGACGCATTAGTAGAACAGTATTCCCCGGTAACACCAGATTACCGCATCATGATTGAGTTTAGTCAGTTGTTGCTTCAGGAATTAACAGAACCAGAAGAGACTAGGGACACTTTACTAGGGACTGGTGACAAGGAGGACAAGGAGAATAACCCATCCCCAATGCCCAATGCCCAATCCCCAATCCCCAAATCCCCAAATCCCGATGTGGAATTGCTCCAAGCTTTCGCTCACGAAGTCCGCACACCTTTAACAACTATTCGCACCATGACTCGTCTCCTGTTGAAGCGGCGAGACTTAGATGCTAGCGTGATTAATCGCTTAAAGATTATCGATCATGAGTGTACCGAGCAAATTGACCGCATGGAGTTGTTGTTTAAGGCAGCAGAATTAGAAACTACTGCTTCAGCAAAATCCTCAAAAACTCAACTCACGCCGATGTCTTTAGATCAAGTGTTGCAGCAGAGCATTCCTCGTTGGGAACAAGCAGCGCATCGGCGGAACTTAACTTTAAATGTTGTTTTACCTCAGCAACTACCAACGGTGGTGAGTAATCCCACGATGCTCGATCAGGTACTCACTGGTTTGATCGAGAATTTCACTCGCAGCTTACCCCCTGGCAGCCATATTCAAGTACAAGTTATTCCGGCTGGAGATCAACTGAAGTTACAATTATCGCCCCAATTCGGGTGCAAAGATTCCAATAAAGCCGCCACACCTGCAAGGCCACCAATTCGGAAAGCTCTAGGTCAACTGCTGATGTTCCAACCAGAAACGGGTACGATTAGTTTGAATATCGCCGCAACCAAGCATTTATTTCAGGCGATCGGTGGAAAACTGATTGTGCGCCAGCGTCCACACTATGGGGAAGTTTTGACGATTTTCCTGCCTTTAGAAGTTACCAATAAGCATAAGCCGGGAGTTAGGAGTTAGGAGTTAGGAGAGACGCGATTAATCGCGTCTGTACAGGAGTCAGGAGTTAAAAATTCATGACTCATTACTCACAAATGATCACTCATTTTCTGTAGCGATCGCTCTTGGGATATCGCCAACACTTGCCAATTGTATTATCTCGTTCTCAGTCGGAGACTGGGAATGCATTCCGAGGGGGCTGCCGCCTCAAGACTTGCGGCAGAGCCGCGATGAGGTGCATTTCCAGCCAGAGGCTGGAAACGAGGTTTTAAAAGGCTTTCACTTTAAGTTGACACGCATGAGCTTTTTCTGTGCCCCTACGAGAAATCTATATGTATCAGGGTTTGTGTGAAATGGTATCACAACTGGTCAATCATTTTCTGTAGCGATCGCTCTTGGGGTATCGCCAACACTTGCCAATTCTAGTGTAAATGTGGAACCTTCAGATAATTTACTTTTTACAGAAATAGATCCGCCAGAGCGTAGCAGCAATTGCTGTACAATTGTTAAGCCCAACCCAGCACCACCATAATCTTCAGTTGCAGCTGTACGCACACGATAAAACCGATCAAAGATTTTGGGAATCTCATTTTCGGCAATACCGATACCTGTGTCGCGGAATTCTAATTGGACATAATCGCCTTGAATACGGGCACGCACCCATACTTGACCACCAATCGGGGTAAACTTAATGCTGTTGTGCAGCATATTGATCACAATTTGCCTCAGACCACCACTCACGCACCAAACAGATGGGAGTTCAGTCGGTACGGTATAGGTTAAGATAATCCCTTTTTCTTGGGCTACAGTTTGATACGTACTGACTACTCCAGGCACAATATCTGAGAGACGCACCGACTCCAAAGCCCTCCCCTCCAAATTGCGTTCTAGCTGCACCAGTTCCAACAAACCACTAATCAGGGAATTTTGTTGATCGCACTGGGTATTTAACATCTGTAAATAACGTTGTCGCTGGGGGGGTTTAAGATTAGGGGAATTCAATAACGAAAGTGCTGTCTTCATGTGCGTTAAGGGTGTACGCAATTCCTGACACATATTTTTCAGGTATTCATCTTTGAGTTGCTCTTTGTTGTGCAGTTCTTGATTTTGCTGCTGCAACTTGGTGCTGCGTACTGCAATGATTTGACGATTAATTTCATCTTGTCGCAGGAGTTGTTTTGCCAATAGTTGATTCATCAGTGCAGCTTGGGGCGCACTTGGACAAATAAAACTAGCAGGTAAAATTGGGGATGATTCTGCCGCGTAGACGCCTGGCGGTGAGGGGGTCGCAGTCTTGGCGCTTGGCGTCGATTGCGACCCCCCGAACCCGAAGGGCTTGTCGTTAGACATCGCTTTTTGGATACCATTTAATACTTGCTGAATTACTCTCCCCTCAACAGTAGTTATAATCAGCAACGGCTGGTTTTTATTAGTATTTACCTTCCCCGATGTCTGATTTTTGTGTTTTTTAAGTGGTCGATGAGCCAAAATTAAACTGCAAAATTGGGGCGATAATACCATCAGAAAGTTTTCCCGTCGCAGTTGGCTATCTGGTGGGAGGTGAATAGAGACATGATGAGAGGATGAGGGGGATGAGGGGGATGAGGAGGCATTTACTCTTCCCTCTCCCTCATCTCCCCCTTTCCCTCTCTCGTCAATCTGGCAAGTATAAATGAGACTAGACGCACCTACTGAGGATTTATAACGCGCTAATTCTGATTGCCAAATTTTATCTGGTGGTAGCTTCACCCATAAAGTTGCTGCAATTTGCTGCTCAATTAGTAAGTCAATTTGCGCTCTCACTAGTGATAGCAGAGTAGCAGGACTGAGGGACAATGGTTTAGGAGGCACTTGCACTCCCATAACCAGTTGATAAACAGACAGTTCCTTAGTCAGAGATACATTCATGAGTCAAGCACAACAAGGATGAACCAAGAAATAATTCTGTTTTCGATTCTCACCTTTATGTGTGCATTTTTTACAAAATCCCCAAGGAAAGAAACATGAACTATGAATTATGGGCAATTTTAATTGTGTGGAATCCACATCTTAGGGTAGCACAGCTCTGCTACCCTTGAAATTAGGCTTGTATGTTCAGTCTTTGGTGTAAAGCGTCGCGTGCGTGTTCTCGGTCGTCAAAATGAATTTTTTCAGTACCAAGAATTTGATAGTCTTCGTGACCTTTACCAGCAAGCAAGACTCCATCACCGGGTTGTGCTTGTAAAATTGCGGTACGAATTGCGATCGCGCGATCGCAAATTACAGTTGTCTGCACTGTATCATCAATTCCCGCCAAAATATCTGCTAAAATCCGTTCTGGGTCTTCAGTGCGGGGGTTATCCGATGTCACCACTGCCACATCAGCTAATTCGGCGGCAATTTTACCCATTATTGGGCGCTTAGTGCGATCGCGATCGCCTCCACAACCAAACACACAAATCACCTTCCCAGGTATAAACGGACGTGCAGCTTTCAGCAAATTTTCTAAACTATCAGGTGTGTGGGCATAATCCACAATCACGCTAATATCTTGGTCAGCACTAATCTGTACCCGTTCCATCCGTCCGGGGACTCCGGGAAACTCCGGTATCACAGATACGAGTAACTGCAAATCTAGCCCTAAGTGTAAAACTGCTCCTATGGCTGCGAGAAGATTTTCTAAATTATATTGTCCAACTAGTGGCGATCGAAAAGCTACCTCACTATGAGGTGTATGTAATATACCACTGACACCATTCGGCTCGTAATTTAAATCACTCATCCATAAATCAGCGCTGTTATCGTTGACACTATAACTCCAAACCCGTTCGGAATCCAACGAAGCAATTAACCGCTTTCCATAGGAATCATCAGCATTAATTATCGCCCGTCCCTTGAGATAATCAGGGCTAAATAACAACGCTTTGGCAGCAAAATAATCTTCCATGTCACGGTGATAGTCGAGATGGTCTTGGGTAAGATTACTGAACACCGCCACCTCAAATTGACAACCCAACACTCTACCTTGCGCCAAAGCGTGAGAACTTACTTCCATCACCCCGAACTCACTACCAGCATTTACCGCCTCTGCTAGCTGCTGTTGCAGTTCTACCGCAAAGGGCGTAGTATGGGCAGCAGTTTGCTCAAAACCTGCCCAACGAGTGTAGAGAGTTCCCATCAAAGCTGTAGCTAGATTAGCTTTAATCAGTAGAAATTCAATTAGATGAGTAGTTGTAGTTTTGCCATTTGTACCAGTCACACCTACCAGCTTGAGTTTTTGTCCCGGATAACCGTAAAAAGCACTGGCTATCTGGGCGCAAGCTTGAGTTATGTTACTTGCACTGATCACCACAGCCTGATTTGTGGCAGGATTTTTCTGTGCAGCTTCGGGAGAGATGATCGCAGCTACGGCACCTGATGCGATCGCACTTTGCCAAAATTCCCCACCATCAACCCGCGTTCCTGGCATCCCAATAAACAAATCTCCCACAATACAAGCATGGGAATTCGTCTTTAAACCCCTAACTTCCACATCCTCAAAAATCGGATGACTAGGCAATTGTTCAACACTATCTACCGCCGTTAGTAATTCCCGCAATTTCATCTTGTGAACCTCGTCACCATCTTAATCTTGCGCTTATTCTGCATTATTTTTTTCTAATTGGCTAAATACTTACTTAACATTTGCTCTAACTGCTGCACACTAGCACGAGGAGAAGGACGCGGCAATAATTTCTCACTCCCTTCCTCTGTGTCCTCTGCGCCTCTGCGGTTCGATAAATAAATTACCGGCACCTCATACTCATATGCAGCAAACCAATCTTCACGAGTCGTAATATCCCTAATTTCCAACTCGAAACTAAGATTTTGGATTTGTTCTAGCTTTTCTTGCAAGCCTTCACATAAATGACAGCCGGGTTTACTGTATAAAATTAATTGCATTGTTTATTTCAGTTGTGGCAAGAAGTATAAGTTTAACGTGAGTTCGATGAACCTCTCCCTCCCAGCCTCCCTCTCCGAAACGGAAAGGGAGGAGCAACGAAAAATTCAGCTTTTTGCTCCCCTCTCCGCGTCGGAGAGGGGCTGCGGGAGAGGTCAAATAAAACTTGTCGAACTCACGTTAAGTTTAGAATAACGAACCGCAGAGACGCAGAGGACGCAGAGAGATGAGAAGAGAAGATTTTAATCTGGGTGAGTATGTTGATCAAATGGCGTTGTTGTTGGATTTGGAGTTAAGAGATGAGTATCGTGATGGTGTGGTGGCAAATTTTGAGAGAATTAGAGCGATCGCTAATCTTGTAAATGAGTTTCCCCTACCAGAGGATATTGAAGTTGCACCAGTTTTTGAACCATGAATGATGCTGTATCAATCGCTGCGGCTGTGCGTGAAGGTAAAGTTAGCGCGGTGGAAGTTACTCAGGCTGCGATCGCCCGAATCGCCGCGTGGGATAATCAACTCAACTGTTTTACGGCTGTGACTGCTGAAACAGCTTTAACAGATGCAGCCCGCATTGACAGGGAAATTTCCCAAGGTAATCATCCCAGAATGCTGGCTGGTGTGCCTTTTGCGGTGAAAAATCTCTTCGATATCGCTGGTTTAACAACTCTGGCGGGGTCGAAAATCAATGCAGAAAATCCAGCAGCAAGCCTTGATGCAACAGCAGTGGCGAAGCTGAAACAAGCGGGTGCTGTGCTGGTTGGCGCTTTGAATATGGATGAATACGCCTATGGGTTTGTGACGGAAAACTGCCATTACGGTGCTACTCACAACCCCCATGATTTACAACGATCTGCTGGTGGTTCGTCAGGTGGTTCGGCGGCGGCTGTTGCTGCTGGGTTAGTACCCCTGACGCTGGGTTCTGATACTAATGGTTCTATTCGCGTTCCGGCGGCGTTGTGTGGTGTTTTTGGTTTCAAGCCGACTTATGGACGCTTATCTCGTGCTGGGGTAGCTTTATTTTCTAGCAGTTTTGACCATATTGGCCCTTTTGCGCGTTCGGTACAGGATATCGCCACAGTGTTTGATGTGCTTCAAGGAGAAGACGATCGCGATCCAATTTGCACAAAGCGTCCACCTGAATTGGTTTTATCACAACTTAAACAAGATATTTCTGATATCAGAATTGTTATTGCAGCTGATTATTTCACCAAAGGCGCAGAACTGGAAGCTTTAGCAGCAGTCCAAAAAGTAGCTGATGCAATAGAAGTCACTGAATACGTAACCATACCAGAAGCACACCGCGCCCGTGCAGCAGCTTTTGTGATTACAGCTAGCGAGGGTGCAAATCTGCATTTGGATAAATTGCAAAGTCATCCTCAAGATTTTGACACAGCGACACGCGATCGCTTTTTGGCTGGGGCGTTAATTCCTAGTAGCTGGTATCTTCAAGCACAACGGTTTAGAAGATGGTACCGCGATCGCATTCGGGAAGTTTTTCAAAATGTCGATGTAATTCTTGCGCCAACAACACCAATTTCCGCACCGCTAATTGGTCAACAAACGATGATTTTGGATGGCGAAGAAATTCTTGTCCGTCCTCATTTAGGGCTATTTACTCAACCATTATCTTTTATAGGTTTACCCGTATTATCAGTACCAATTCAGCGTCAAAATGCCTTACCTTTAGGTGTACAATTGATCGCAGCACCATATAATGAAGCGTTAATTTTACGGGTTGCGGCTGCGTTAGAGGCAAAAGGTATAGTTTCAGCACCAGTGATATCATGTCCGCATAATTACCCCTAAAAAAAGAACCCCTCCCCGCAGGCCGTGTATACACAAGTCAAATTACCCCCCTTAATCCCCCCGATAGAAAGCGACCGTGTATACACAAGTCATGGAATTAGCCAAAACAAAACCTCAAACAGTCTTGACTTTAGTCCCTCTCCTTACTAATTAGTCCCTCTCCTTACTAAGGAGAGGGACAGGTTTTGCGTAGCAGAACCAGGGTGAGGTTTCTTTGGGCTATTCGATAAACCGTTCGCCGAAATAACAAATGGGTTCGCCGAAATAACAAATGGGTTCGCCGAAATAACAAATGAGTTCGCCGAAATAACAAATGGGTTCGCCGAAATAACAAATGGGTTCGCCGAAATAACAAATGGGTTCGCCGAAATAACAAATGGGTTCGCCGAAA
>NZ_JBALFC010000080.1:0-21206 GCF_036917755.1 Nostoc sp. | reverse complement strand
CTTATGGCTTAACTAACTTTAATAGTTTTAGGAGAAGGATTTTACTAAACTGGCATTTCTGTTGTTAATTTAACATATTTAGTCTGGGAGAGCCACAATTCTATTGATGAAGCGATTCGTACTACTCAGTTTATTCGCAATAAAGTGATTAGATATTGGATAGATACGCCGCGAGAATCAAAAGTTGATAAGTTTGCACTTAACAAATATTCTACGGAACTACGGAAAGAATTTAAATTTGTTGCTGATTTAAACTCAATGGCTGGACAGGCAGCCGCAGAACGCGGATAGTTTGCTATATCAAGGTTTTACGAGAATTGTAAATCGAAGAAGCCTGGAAAGAAAGGATATCCTCAATTCCAAAAAGACTGTAGGAGTGCTGAATATAAGACATCAGGTTGGAGGTTGCACACTACTAAACGTCAAAACATCATGACAAGTATCGTGAATATTGACTGATAGAACGGAATTACTCTTCGTGAAATTAATTAACTTCAAGTGGCAGCAGCTAATTCTAGTCTTAGGCTGTCTGTTACTAATGATTGCCTGTAAAAGTTTCTATCCCACTACTAACTCAGATGCAAAACCTCTCAAGGTGGCGACAGACCCCACCTTTGTCCCTTTTGAAATCGAAAGGGCTAGCGGGAACTTGGAAGGTTTTGATATTGATTTGATGAATGCGCTCGCTAAAGTAGCAGGTTTTGCAGTCCAGTTTGAAAGTCTACCCTTTGATGGCATGATCTCGACTTTACAAGCGAAAAGAGTCGATGCCGCAATCAGTGGGATTACGATTACCGCCGAACGCCTGAAAACAATTGCTTTTTCACGACCTTATTTTAAAGCCGGACTAGCGATCGCTGTACGCGAGGACAACCAAAATATTAAAGACTTCAAAAGTCTCCAGGGGAAAAAAATTGCTGTACAAATTGGTTCAACTGGGGCAGATTTTGCCAAAACCATCCCCAACGCCAAAATTAGTACTTTTAATTCTGGGCCAGAATTTTTCCAAGATTTGCTCAATGGCAACGTTGATGCCGTGGTTAGCGATGCTTTCGCTACTTTATATACGATTAAAAATGGCAAACTCAAAGGCATCAAAGTTGTTGCCGATCTGCTCACCCAAGAATACTACGGGATTGCTACGCCTAAAAACTCCCCCCATTTAGATCCAATTAACAAAGGTATAGGGACTTTGTTATCCAATGGCACTTACAATCAAATTTATCAAAAATGGTTTAACGCTGAACCCCCGCAATTGCCAGACTCTTGGCCATAGGGCATAGAGCATAGGGCATTGGGCATTGGGCAAGGGCATAGGGCATAGGGCATAGGGCATAGGGCATTGGGCATTGGGCATTGGGCATTGGGCATTGGGCATTGGGCATTGGGCATTGGGCATTGGGAAAAGACAAGGAAGAAACTTGTTCAATAATTCTCCCTTGTCCCCCTTATCCCCCTTGTCCCCCTTGTCTCCCTTATCTCCCTTATCTCCCTTATCTCCCCCTACTTCCCTGTTCCCTGCTTCTTCCTCATGCCCCATGCCCCATGTCCCATGCCCCATGCCCCATGCCCCATGCCCCATGCCCCATTCCCCACAATATATTAAATATTTATCTAATATGCGTCACAATTAATACTGCCACCAAAATTCATTGATAAACTACAATCTCTTGTAGGTCTACTGTAGTCAAGGGCAGCCAATTGTGGCACCTTGGATCTTAGTGGCTATAAGCACCTTGGAACGGGAATTAAGGAACTTCCACTATGCTGATTTGCCCTCAGTGTAAATTTGAAAACCCCAATAGTAACAAATTCTGTCAAAACTGTGGCACGTCTCTGACTCACAAGGTCTGTCCTGAATGCAGTACCGATGATGTACCTATAAATGCACTACGTTGTCATAACTGTGGCACGGAGTGTGGAACAGTGTTTTGGGCAATTATTGCTAAGGAAACAACTGGGGAAGCTTTGGGAGTAGAGACGGATAAGGGAGATGTGCGAGTAGAGAAAGATGAGGGAGATGAGGGAGATGAGGGAGATGAGGGGGATGAGGGAGCAATATCTTCCTCATCTCCTCTATCCCCTAGTTCTCAGATTGCATTAGGCTCCTATTTAGACTCCCAAGAGCGCTATCAATTGTTAGATCCGCTACCTGCCCAAACGGAAACTGCCACCATTACTGATGTAGGTGTGAGAGTTCTAGACTGCCAACCGTATCAAATATCACCCATTGGGGCAATACTAGCAAGTCAGCAATCAGATTTAGTAACGCCATCAGTGGAAGCCAGTGAAATTCCTCGCCTTGCTAAACTTTATATTGCCTTACAATCCGAAGATCAGCCAGGGATACCGCCGATTCACGATGCATGGCAGCAGGGGGATATACAGATAGTAATAATCGAAGACCGCTCGCATTGGCAGCTTTTACTCGACCTCTGGCAAGAAGAAACAACAAGTTCGTTAGAAATTTTACACTGGTGTTATCAAATGACCCAACTTTGGGCAATATTGGAACCAGTAAATTGTCGTCAAAGCCTTTTAGATTTGTCGAATTTGCGATTGGATGAAGACCAAACACTGGCGCTGCAAAGGTTGTATGTGGAATCATCGAATTCTCAGCCCACCACCGAGTCGTCAGAAGATACCCAAGCCCAAACATTTGCTATTCTAGAGCAACCGTTAACTATCCAAGCTTTAGGGCGGGTTTGGCAAGCGCTTTTTAAACAGTCTCAACGCACTCAATTTGGCTCTGTAGTCCAGCTGTTGGGGGATTTAGATGTAGGCAAGATTCAGACGATCGCACAGTTGCGATCGCGTTTGGAGGAAATCTCTATTGAACTGGAAGCAGTACCAAGCGCAACTTTACCCCCAATAAAGGAGAAAAATACTGCTGTGCCCACTATCCCGCAATCAGATGAGCCGGAAGATATCATTAGCAAAATTGATGATATGCCAACTGTTGTGCTGGCGATGCAGTTAAGTAGCTTGGAAGATGTAGGACGCACAGATGTGGGGCGTCAACGTAATCATAACGAAGACTACTTTGGTATTGAAACCAAAATCAGTAAACTGGAGTTGCCTAAAAGTCAAGTTCTGCAAGGGCATGGTTTGTATATTCTCTGTGATGGTATGGGTGGACACGCTGGTGGCGAGATAGCCAGTGAGTTAGCAGTCAACACCCTACGGCAATACTTTCAAGAACATTGGATTGCCAACCAACTACCAACAGAAGATAGCATTCGTGAGGCAGTGTATTTAGCTAATGACGCGATTTACAAGCTCAATCAACAAGAAGCCCGTTCTGGAGTGGGGCGCATGGGTACAACTTTGGTAATGCTCTTAATTCAAGATACTCAAGTAGCAGTTGCTCATGTGGGAGATAGCCGTCTCTATCGCTTGACGCGCAAGCGGGGGCTAGAACAAGTCACAGTAGATCACGAAGTTGGGCAACGGGAAATTACGCGCGGAGTGGAAGCAAGCATAGCTTATGCCCGCCCGGATGCCTACCAACTTACTCAAGCCTTGGGGCCTCGTGACGAAAACTCGATTAATCCTGATGTCGGCTTTTTCGAGATCAATGAAGATACTCTTCTGCTGTTAGCATCGGACGGTCTATCAGATAATGATTTACTAGAAACCTATTGGCAGACTCACTTAGAACCCTTACTTAGTTCTGCCGTTAACTTAGAACGGGGTGTTACAGACTTAATTGATTTGGGGAATCAACACAATGGTCACGACAACATTACTGCTATACTTATTCGAGCAAAAGTACGCCCAAATCTAGAAAGTTAATAATCTAAGTTGCGGGTTATCGACTGATGTGTACTTATAGTTGCTAATAATATGGACAAATGTTCAACACTATTAGTTTAGAAGTTTAACCTTCACTGGAGAAACTACAATCCGCTCTATTCCTTTGGCAAAAGCTTCAGGGATTGCCTTTCTTAGGATGTTTAATGACCGATTAATGTCAGCATTGATCAACAGAGAGTAGAAAAATCTAGATGTTTTGCTTGTCTCGATGGCTAGTATTAGGAACTATATTTGTTAGCTTAACTTTTAGCACACCTTTCTTTGCCAGTGAGTCTATGAACCAAAAAGATATCCAGATATTAATAGAAAAAGCTAAAGATGCGTGGGTTGCTCAAGATGTCGATGCTCTTGCACAGTTGTTTACGGTTGATGGGGAACTAATCGTACCTGGTCAATGCTGGCGGGGGCAAGAAAGAATTCGAGAAGAAGTTACCCATTTTAAACAACAGTATTCAAATGTCAAAATTGACATCCGGCGGATTATCGTTGGAGCAAATCAGGCAGCAGTAGAATGGTACTACGAAGATACGGAAAAGGCTACAGGTCGTCGTAATAAAGCTGATGATGTAATTGTCGTAGATTTCAGGGATGGTCAAATTAGTCGTTGGCGTGAATATTTTGACACAAAAACGCCAGCTAACAGATAGTTGCACTAGCCGTGATACTCCAATCTCCTTAGTTCAAAATGAATTAAGGAGATTGGAGTATCAGAACTAAGTTGTAATCTAAAACACACAGCACGTTTACCACCTCAGACCGCTCTGATGAAGGGTTTAACCTTCCCTTGGTGATAAGAAAGTGGAGGAAGCGATAAAAACTCCACACCGTCAATGCCTTTGATTGATTAACACTGTTCAAACATCTGCGATCGCTCTCCTTCGATGTCTGATAATGGGTCACAGCGGCATAACACCCATACAGTGTTCTTTGTTTTCATTTACAAGAATAGCTAACAGTTGGGTGAAAAACCCTCACTCTCGGGTAGTAATACTAAGTAGCCAACGGAGAGAGCTATATTCGTTATACAGGCCTATCTAAAGTAAGATTTTAACAAACAGCAATATTGGCGCCAGTCGTCAGAATTCAGAATGAGTTTCAGTACTTGGACAAGTCTTACAGTGAGCTTTGCCGAACTGCTCAGACAAATGACTAATGACTAATGACTAATATTAGCTGCTCATTTGACGCCGTTGGGACTGTGCTTGGTTAAACTGCTTTTGTTCTGGTGTTAATTGGTTGTAATCACTTGAAGATTGCATATCCCACTGTAATTCCGCTAGTAACAGTAAACTAACAGTCATAATTAGTCCCGTTGAGAGAAACTGCATGACACCGCAGTACGGTAAAACTAAGATTCCTAGCAAATGAATAAATCCCATCAGAAGAAATGTGCGTGAACGCATTCCTACTCCGGTGCAAAGGTAGCCGATGGCACTTAATCCTAACCACAGTGGACACAGACGCATCAAGACCTCTCCCCATCCCAAAAAAATGCTCAGATCAGTCAGGATTAAACCCGCTAGGATTAAAATCGTCCAGCTACAAACAACCCAGCGTAGCTGTTCTACAGTTGCCCAAAACCAAGTTAAACTTACCATGCCGACTGCACCGAATAAGGTAAGCACTGTCCACAAAATTGCTTGGTCATTCCAGCTAATGGGTAGAAACTGGGCGGTTACGAAAATCCCAGATGAAATTAGTCCCCAGAGAATAAATACTTGATCTACCTGAGTATAAAACTTTGAAAAGAGGGTGAAATTTCCAATTTGGTAGTTTAGACACACTAGACCTTGAATATCTTGAAAATCTAGTTCTGGCTGTTTTTCACGCAGGAGCGGCTCAGAAGAATTGAAAAAAATCATTGAGATATATTACTATAGGTAGATGAAAAAAATTGTTACTCTATCTAAAGAGATATTGTTATTTAAATATTAACAAGTAAATAAGACTTATGCATTGATAGAAAAGCCTAAATGACAGATATACTTTTCAAGGCTTTTAGCTAGATTTTTCAACTACCTTTTAGCGATCGCAGCACGAAGATACCAAATAAGCGTGGTAGAGTGGCGATGTCTACGACGGGCGTAGCTGCTGCTCGTTCACTCATCCACGCTTAAGCGGCAACTAATCTAGCCCTCTATTTACGTGCTAGGTTGAGCAGTTCTTTAGGAGAAGCCAGCAAGTCAATCGCTACAAAGAAGATTTTGCCTTGAGGATCGAGCAAAAACCGCCATGCAATATTCATCCCCACGCTGGCACCGAACCAAGGGCTTTGAACTTTACCTGTGACTTTAACTTGTGTATAGCCATCTTCCACTGGCTCAGATATACCGCGCTCTGGGATCATCTTCAGCCCCTGGCATTCTTCACGCATGTAAGCGCGGATTGCCTCTTGACCAACAATTGGTCTTTCAAAGGGAGGTTGCAAAGCAGCTTCAGAGGTAAACAAAGTAACAGCTGCATCAAAGTCATTGGCATTCATGTTGTTGATATAGCCCAGCACCGTAGGATTGTTGATGCCCTCGATGGTGACTTTAGTCCGAAATGCTTGTGCAGTGGGAGGAGACACCGGCTCTGAGACTTTTTTGTAACTACCGGGAGCATTCGGGTCAAATCCCATGCTAATTACGGTATTACGTAGGATGGTAATTTGTTGACCGGAATCTGCATTGCGGATGGCTTGCAACACATCGGCAGCTTTCGGAGAAAGTTTGTAACCTTCTGGGATGGGAGCAACAATTCCCTGAGCCATCCATTCTCCTAACTGATACCAGAAGCCTAATTTGATGTTCACAGTGAAGGATGCATAGGAACGGCAGAGGGGAGTGTCAGCACGGTTAGCCAAATCGTACATGACTTGCGTTTGAGCTTCAAAAGGCATCTGCTTAATTTGTTCGAGTAAGCCTTGTGCCAGGATCATGTTGGCTGCCCCAGGAGCAGCAACCGTAATACTTCTACCCATCTCGGTATAGGCAAACCAGAGTAATGCTAGTTGATCTTCAGCATTGAGCTGAGAGAATGATTCGACAACAGTTGGAACAACGTCAGCAACTAGGGTGCCGGGAAAAATACTTTGAGCCGACTGGATGGTAAAAGACATAGCAGAAATTCCCAAAAGAAAATTACAGTTCTATCGAATGTGAAAAATCAAATGTGCAAAGACGGAGGGGAAATGCGTTTAGCTGTTAGCAAAGGCACTCAGCAGTTTTTACGATTGCCTTACCAAAGGGCATAGCGATTTGTTGCCGTTGAGTTTGGATACTCGGCAAAGCACATTGCAGGCTTAACTGCATAGTTATTTAGAAAGCCTTAATCAACAGTGGTTTAACGCATTTATCTTGCTTTATATCTTTATGTAAAGAAACATAACAAGTTCGTTACAAATAAGCAATACCCTCTCAGTTATACACTGATAATTTCTGTTTATAAGACTTATAAGTTTTCCTGAAGTCACATTAAACGCAATTGATGCCTTTGTGCATATTCACTTCTAAGAGCGTAGACATCGCACATCTCTACACGCATCAAATTTCCGTAAATAATCCTTATAGGACTTTCGCACGAGTTACGGAATAACGAACCGCAGAGGCGCAGAGAAGCCAGTGCGTTGCGGGGGTTCCCCCCGTTGTAGCAACTGGCGCGACACGGAGAAATCAGAGTTTGAGAGATATTTTGCGTAAGTCCTACCTTAATTCAACCTATAGCGGTTCTCGGTTGGGTGCAATACGCCCGCTTATTGGAAGTCTGAAGCCAGAATTCAGGTAAGAATCGCTATATTGCAATGCCTACTTCCTCGCACAAATCCAAAATACCCTACTTGCTTAGTACGGATTATACTACCTTTATCTTTATGTCAAGCACTTGCAAAGAATATTTACAATAGTTTATATTGATTTACAGATAACAAAAATAAGGAGTAAAAAATGACAAATAGAGGCTTTACCATTAACGAACATGGTCAACTCAACAGATTTGCGATCGAACCCAAGGTTTATGTTGATGAAACCTCACGCACAGGCTTTACCGAATATGCCGAAAAACTCAATGGCCGTTTGGCAATGATTGGTTTTGTCTCACTCATCGCTTTGGAAGTTCTCACCGGACACGGTTTGATTGGATGGCTAACCAGCCTTTAGAGAAAACACTTCCAGATTTACGAATTTTCCTTACTTGACAAATAAAACAATTTAGAGAGAAACTATGAAAACTGATTTTGATTACCCCAAAAAAGACTTAATTGGGACTGTTGTTTTTAGACCTGATTTCAACAACTTTGAGACTATTAATGCAAATCAAGCCTGGTCATTGTTTTTCACAGCTGGTCAAGACGACAAGGGACTAGGACAAGAAATTGAATTCGGCAGATTTTTCAATAACCTTTTAATTGCTATTGGAGTAACTGGAATTCTTTGGGCGATTTACTTCAGCCAATTAGGATGAACAAGTTTTCATTTCTAGTGTGTATTAACTTCAATGGAGGTCTTGGATTTGGATACCAGGACTTTTTTTCAGTTTTCACTCTTGTCTAAAAAACTCTGTTTAGCTGTGGAAAAAGTTTGATGTTGATTGGATTTATAAAGCTTCCCAATTTGTCACGGTATTGTGGATACATGGGCTTAGAAGTAGCAGAAATTGTTTATAAACATCTTGCAGTTCAAAATAAAACCTATGTAGTTCAAAATAGAAGGTTATTAGTACATCAACTTTTAAAGTCTGGTCTGGATTCTCATACAGCAAATCGAACTGTTACTATGCTTATATCAAGCCCGATTTTAGAATTAACCAACAAAAACCAGTGTGCAATCAATTATAGGCTAAAGTAACTATACAACAGGCATTGATAACGATATTAGACCTGCCTTTAAAGAGTGGTATAGCAGCTCTCGGTTGATTGAGGTATAAGAACCCCACCCCCAACCCCTCCCCGCTCTTCGAGAGGGGAGTATGATGTACTTTATATGATTAGGAAATGCTATAAGTGCTAAGTTAAAACTTAGGGGTTAATTTTAAATTTTGAATTTTTGTTCAACGCAAACAACGAATCGCCTCTAATAGACCTCTAGCTTTATTCAGCGTCTCTTCGTATTCTTTCTCTGGCTCAGAATCAGCCACCAAACCGGCACCGGCTTGTACGCTGACTGTCTGATCATGCACTACCATTGTGCGAATTGCGATCGCAGTATTTAATTGTCCTTCAAAATCGTAATATCCATACACACCGGAATAAACTCCCCGACGACTAGACTCTAACTCGTGGATAATTTCCATCGCCCTAATCTTGGGTGCGCCGCTTACCGTACCTGCTGGGAAGCAAGCTTTCAATAAATCCCATGCTGTTTTACCAACTGCTAATTTACCCACAACATTGCTGACAATGTGCATCACATGGGAATAGCGCTCAACTACCATTAATTCATCAACTTTGACGCTACCATTTTCACAAACACGCCCTAAATCATTCCGCCCTAAATCGACAAGCATGACGTGTTCGGCAATTTCTTTGGGGTCTTGGAGTAAATCTTGAGCGAAGGCTGCATCTTCCTGGGTGGTTTTACCCCGTGGACGCGTCCCAGCAATTGGGCGTACCGTTGCTATTACTCCACCATCGGCATCTGTTTCAGCTTTCACCATCACTTCGGGACTGGAACCGATGATTTGCCAATCTTGGAAGTTAAAGTAAGCCATGTAAGGCGAAGGATTTATCTGACGTAGGGAGCGGTAAAGAGCAAAGGGGTCGCCTGTGTATGTTGTTGATAGTCGCTGGGAAATTACTACTTGAAAAATATCGCCTGCTTTGATGTGAGCTTTTGCTTTTTGGACGCTGGCACAAAAATCAGGGCGGGTGAAGTTGCTGGTGTATTCGTCTGTTTCTCCAGATACGCGACTTCCAGGAGGTTTCCATTCCAATCTGGTTTTTTCTGGAGATACTGGCAGAGATAGCTTTTCGAGCATTTCGGTGACGCGATCGCACGCTTGTTGATATGCTGCTTTCAAATCTACTTTCTCTTCACGTAAATCAGCATAAGCGATCGCCCAAATTTTCCGCTTCACCTGGTCAAAAATCAATAGATGGTCTACCTGCATCCACAATCCATCAGGGATATTACGTTCATCTGGTGGATAAATTGGCACACGCGGCTCAATCCAGCGAATCAATTCATAGCCCCAAAACCCAAACAAACCGCCAATTCCTGGCGGTAGCTGTGGTAACTTGACTGGGTGATAAGGTGCTAAACATTCGGCTAAAGCTGTAAAAGGGTCGCCTGCGAAAACGACTTGCGATCCATCGCGGTTTAACTGGGTCGTGCGATCGCCCCTTGCTTCCAAAACCCACACCGGATCACACCCCACTAAACTATAGCGTCCCAGCTTTTCCCCACCTTCTATCGATTCCAACAAAAAGCTATAAGGCTGACCCGCACAAACTTTATACCAAGCAGATACGGGCGTATCTAAGTCCGCTACCCATTCTTGATATACCGGGACAAAGTTGCCTTGTAGAGCTAGCTGAGAAAATTCTGAGAAATCGGGGAATACCATAAATTGCTTAGGGATTGGGCATGGGGCATTGGGCATGGGGCATGGGGCAATTGAATTTTGGATTTTGGATTGACGATTTTGGATTAAACTTCAATCTAAAATTCAAAATCTGTCTTGAAAAGTTTGCTCAACGGGGGGAACCCCCGCACGCAACTTTTCGCAAAATCTAAAATTCTTACTCCCCAGTCCCCAGACCCTAATCGCTATGGCTCGTTGGTAGCTTTACCACTGAACTTCAGTTGTGATGGATTGGGGTTTTGCCCAATGCCGCGTGGGACATAACCGACTTTTCCACGACCTTCATTCACCTTCTCAGGGAAGACACCATCAGCTGGGTGAAGTAAAGTAGTTTCTCCGTTGGGTAAAATCCGGTAAACTTTGTAATCTGTAATTTTGAGTTTCCGGAGTTGTTGACCGCCCAAAGCGATGCCATATTCTTTACGAGCTATATACAGCAGGTTTTCACCTTTCCGCATAGTAGCAGCACCACCTGTAGGCAATTCAAATACTTGCTCTTTCGGGCTAGTCCAAGTGATAGCGTACTTTTCTTCCACTTCTGCTTTGTTTAGCAAGCCACCAGTGCTGCCAGCAAATAGCGGGATTTGTCCAGAGAGTGTTTCTGCCATAAGTGATTTTCTCTCAACGTTTTTAGGGAATCCTAACACCGCAACCACAATCATATTGCGATCGCGTCATAGACTGTAACAGTTTTTAGTCATTTATCCTCTCTTACAAAGTTCTGATCGCCGGAAGCCGGCGCTCAGACTTTGCGCTTTGTCCTTTGTCATTTGTTAAAAACTAATACCCCCCATACCCAATGCCCGATGCCCCATGCCCCATGCCCGATGCCCCATGCCCAATGCCCCATGCCCAATGCCCCATGCCCCATGCCCCATGCCCCATGCCCCATGCCCAATGCCCCATGCCCAATGCCCCATGCCCAATACCTATTTACTCTTGACTTTTGTCCGCTTTTCCTCATAGCTACTCTTAACAATTGGGATGGTAAAGTGAAACTGACTACCCTGGTCTTTGCCAGTTGACTCTGCCCAAATTTCCCCACCCCAGCCATTAACAATTTGACGGCAAATTGCTAAACCAAGTCCAGTCCCGCCAGTAGTGCGGCGTAGCGCTCCCTCTTCTTGATAGAAGCGGTCAAAAACTACTTCTAAACGATTCGGTTCAATGCCGCGTCCAGTGTCAGCCACAGTCACCTCGACCATTTGACGGCTGTTGTGAATCGCTTTAATGGTGATTTCTCCTTCGGGTGGCGTAAATTTATAAGCATTGTCCATGAGTTTTGCCAGTACCTCTACTAGCCAATCACCGTCAGCTCTGACCAAAGGTAGGTTTTGGGCAATTTGAGTTTTGATTTGGGGCGGCTTTTCCGTTGAGGAGCGCGTGCGATTTCGGCTGAGTGCTAAATCCACACACTCTTGGAAGGTGAGGGATTCTGGATGCCATTGCACCCGACCGCTTTCCAAATTAGAAAGCGTCAGGAAATCTTGTACTAGTTTTCGCATCCGCTCTGAGTCGGAAAGAGCAGTGTTGAGCATGATCTGCTGCAACTCTAAAGGCATATCCGGCTCACTAGCGAGACTTTCTAGGCAGACTTGAATGGTCGATAGGGGGGTACGCAGTTCGTGTCCGGTAATGGCTATGAGGTTGCTGCGGGTGCGGTCTAGGGCTTCTAGCTGCTGGTTAAGTTCTTCTAGGTTGGCGTAAGCTTCCGCTTGGATGAGAGCTGCTCCCACTTGGGTAGCGATCGCTTTTACCAAATCCAATTCCCCAACTTGGCACTCGTGCGGCGGCATCCGGCAATAGTGCAACTCCACAATGCCCAATAATCGCCCCTGATAAAACACTGGTTCCATCAGCCAAGAACGAATGGCAAACTTTTTGGCAATTAAGGAAAGTCCTGGCGAATTGGTAACGCGAGGGTCACTGAGCGTATCGCTTACACAAACCCCTTCGCCTTGTTCCACTATGTCCCGAAATAGGGAATTTTTCTCTAACTCCCAGGTTTGCCCACAAACAGATAAAATACCGGGAGTCAAAAACTCGTGTTCAATTATGGCTTGGCTATCTGAGGCTTGAGCGCGGTAAATTAAACAGCGACAAGCTTCTAGATGTTGTCCTAATTCTTGCGCCGCCACCTGGAGAACTTCGTGAGGATCGAGCGATCGCCGAATGGCAGTGCTAATGGAGTTGACTAATCGTTCTTTTCGTGCTTGGGCAGCAATGGAACGATAGGCTTTGTGCAATTTGTACTGACTAGCTTGCAAATAAGTTACTAAGCGCTGCACAAAGGGATCTGTATCGATGTCACAAGCATATTCGTTAACGGGTTCGGCTCCAGAGTGGTTTCGCGGCTCCCCGATGCCAAACCTCTGACGTGCCTCCTCAATTTTACTTGCCAGTTCTGGTCTGTAAACCAAAATCCTGTCTAACAGCAATTCGGCGGCTTTCAGGCTAACTCCCCTTTCCGATGTCCAAATTCCCTCAAATCTTCGCGCTGTGTCGATATCCAGATTAGGGCTTAGTTCCGGTAGTTGCTTGTTTTTGGCAATAGAACTAAGGTTTTCCCGGCAAACCAGACAAGTCGCATAATTATCAGCAATCACTACCAAATGCCACTCTTGACTCAAGCCATCCTTTGGCTCAAAAGCCACCTTTTCGTAGTGTTCCGAACTGTTGGTGAAATCCGTTTCTGGAGCAGATAATACGTATACTTGATTACTTCGCAAGGCAAGTCGCTGGTAGCGATGAGCTTCTTGGCGGTAGAATCGCTCTCGCTGAAAACTAGCAATTACAAGGGGTTGGGCTAAAGTCGCAGCCAAAACTTGATCTTCCATCGCGTGGGAGAGCGCCGTTAGTGAAGCCTTAAAATATAGCTGGGGACGCAAGTAGGATAGGGACTTTAGCAGATCACTCAGCACAGAAGTCGAAATGCTCATGAATTATTGTTAAACGCTCAACCTCGAAAAGATCCACGTCACAGCTGCATTGTACAAATTCCAAGGGACTCTCAAGTTAAATAGACAGTTGCAATATGTAAAGAATGCTAAAAAGCGCTTTTCGCCAAAACAGGCGCAACACTTTGTTACCAATTAGCAGGAGTGCGTACAACTTGATTTGTTGATTGACAACCTACTACGCCCAATATACATTCTCGACCAACTTATGCTTTTGCTAGCATAGGTAAAACCTTTCAGAGATAAGTACTAAAACAGGAATTGTTGTATAATTTTAAATTATATTCTCTAATAAACACTGATTGTTAATTGATAGTCCACGCGACGCCGAATAGCCCGTCGTAGACATCGCCAACTTTGCCGACGTTGATTTCTGCTTACTAAAGAAATTTTATTACCCAAAAATAATTATTATTACATTATCTAATCCATAATTAGTGATTAAATTTAATCAATTAATTAATTCTCATAAATTTGTCTAATCAAATACCAAAGATATTTAAAACAAAACCGTATAATAGTAGGGAACAAATGCTCTCTATCCCCAACAAAAATTGTGAATTTCGCATTTTTGCTGAGTATATTATGTCTCTTGTCTCTCTGAAAGTTCTATGACTAATAAATTATCTCAAAGTACTCAGTTTTCAGTCTTGACTTTAGACTTATAAAATATAAATTTATATTTATCAAGATTTGCTTATATGGATTTGAGCGCTGCTATTTTGTCGGCAACAAAAATATAAACCTGTACACGGAACTTTGGCTAATGACACCGGATACGCTAATGACCCCGGAAAAAATTTTCCTGGATGGAAAAACTTTTATTCCTGCCGAACAATTACCGATCCCGGAGTGGCCTTGTGTTGTGAGTGAAAGACCACAACCGACACTGACGGTTAAAGATGATGATTTATTTTTTGTGACAGATACTATCGGGAACATTTCTGGCTGTTCCCTCAACGATGGCAATCCCAGCATGGGACTGTTTTGTTGTGATACGAGATTTCTGAATCGTTTGGAGTTGCAAATTGAAGGGCGATCGCCTGTACTCCTCAGTAGTACTGCTGAAAAAGGGTTTTCACTCTCAGTTTTGTGTACCAACCCCAGAATTGACGAACGCCTGAAAGCCGACACTATCGGAATTCGCCGGGAAATCGTGCTGAATGGGGCATTATTTGAAGAAATAGAAGTATCTAACTACAGCACAACAACCGTCAGTTTTGAACTAAGCATCAGCTTTGATGCAGATTTTGTTGATTTATTTGAAGTCCGGGGCTATGACAGAGAAAAGCGAGGTCGGCTTTTACGCCTAGTAGAACTAACGGCTGAGGAAGGAACATTTCCTCTCGTCGATGGCGTTGCGGCTGTACCTAAAGAGCCATCCGCCTCTAGGGAAGAATCCTTAACACTCGCGTATCAAGGTCTGGATGGTTCGGTGATGGAATCCCGGATTCTATTCCAACATCGGCAACCAGACTCTTTCAAGGGTTACACTGCGGTTTGGCAGCTAGAGTTGGCTTCTCACGAAACTCAAAAGCTGGGCTACCGAGTGAATATGTTGAGAAACAACCAATCCAGTTCAACCGTGAGCGCCGCCTTCACTTTAGGACAGGCGAAAGCTGCTGAGTTGATGGAGGAGCAAAACTGGGTACAACAAATTACACGCATTAGCTCAGATAAGAATACCTTCAATCGAGTGATTGAGCGGGCTGAACAAGATATGTATTTGTTGCGCCAATCTTTTGGTAAGCATAAGACTGTTTCCGCCGGAGTGCCTTGGTTTTCGACACTATTTGGGCGAGATTCGCTGATTACAGCTTCTCAAACCCTGATGTTAAATTCGCAAATCGCCAAAGAAACCCTGATATTACTGGCGACATACCAAGGTAAAATCGACGATGAATGGCGCGAAGAAGAACCGGGTAAGATTTTGCACGAGTTGCGTTTGGGAGAAATGGCTCGTTGTCAAGAAATTCCCCATACACCTTACTACGGTACAGTTGATGCGACTCCCCTGTGGCTGATGCTCTATGCCGAGCATTATGCTTGGACTCACGATCAAGAACTCCTAGAGCAACTTTGGCCGAATGCTTTAGCAGCAATGGAGTGGATCGATCGCAATAGCAAACAAACCAGCTACCTGAGTTACTTCCGTAAATCCAAACGCGGTCTTGTTAACCAAGGTTGGAAAGATTCTGGTGACTGTATCGTAGACCACAAGGGAGAATTAGCCAACGGCCCAATTGCCCTCTGTGAGGTGCAAGCTTACGTCTATTCTGCAAAAATGCGCCTAGCAGAAATAGCTAGGATGAAGAAGCGGCTTGATTTGGCAGATCGTTGGCAAGAAGAGGCTAAAAATCTTAAGATTCGTTTTAATCGAGATTTTTGGGTGGAAAACCAGGATTTCTGCGCTTTAGCTTTGGATGGAGATGGCAAGCCAGTAGACAGTATTACCTCAAATCCCGGTCATTGTCTGAATCTGGGTCTATTCACACCCGAAAGAGCCTATAGTGTAGCAGAACGCTTGCGGGCACCAGATATGTTTAATGGTTGGGGCGTTCGGACTCTAAGTAGTTTATCACCCGCTTACAATCCAATGGGCTATCACACTGGTTCGGTTTGGCCTCATGATAACGCTCTGATTGCAATGGGATTGCGATCGCTCGGTCTGATCGATCAAGCCCTGGAAATATTCCAAGGTTTATTTGACATGACTGACCAGCAACCCTATCAACGTCCTCCAGAACTTTTCTGCGGCTACGAACGGAACGGTGATAATGCCCCGGTGCAGTATCCAGTTGCCTGCACTCCCCAAGCTTGGGCTACTGGTAGTATTTTCCAATTACTGCAAATGATGGTCAATTTGGTGCCTGACGCTCAAAATAACTGCTTGCGAATAATCGACCCCGCTTTGCCAGAATCGATTAATCGCCTGTCATTTCATAATTTGCGAGTCGGCCCCACCATCCTCGATTTGGAATTCGAGCGTTCTGGGACTACCACTGCTTGTCGCGTTGCGAAAAAACGGGGCAATTTGCGGGTAGTTATCGAAGCTTAGAAAGGGAGTAGGGAGTGCTAAACTCCCTATTTTATACTTAGTGCGTAGGGGTAGCGCGTCGTAGACATCGCTCGGCAGCATAACTTGAAATTCAGTACGAAGGCTTTTGTCCCTACCATCTGCCCCAACCAACGCAATATTAGCCTGCTTCATCGCCAGTGTGTAGAGTTCTCAAGAGCTGCTCTGTAAGCTCGATCAATTCATATACAGAATTTTCCGTAATTTGTGTAGTTTTGAAGCCATGAGCGATCGCATTACGTAATAAGAGTGCATTCATTAGTAACTGATACTCAGATTTTGAAATTACACCTTCAGTGATTAACTGGCGAATGTTAGCCTCATCCAATTCAGAAACCTTTTGCCCCTTAAATGGAAATTGGCTGAGTTCTTTCGTTTTCTCTAATAACCCCTGACCAATTTTCCTGGCTGCTTCAGGATTGTCCTGAGCGATGTACCAAATGATGGTTTCTAAATCTTCAACTGCTCTTGGTGAGAGAATTACTTGGTAGTCCATGTATCGATTATCTGCTCAACCTGCTCAATTGGAATGCCTTGTCCTCGATCAATTTGGTCAAACCCTTCCCGTATAGCTGCAATAAACTCTATTTTCTGAACAATTTCTCGTAGGGTTACATCCTGGGGTAAATGTTTCACCAACTCAATAACGGCTTCTTTGTCACTCATAACAACTTAAATATGTGTCAAGTGGACAACACAATGTTAACTTACCAGCCTACCGACGCGATCGCCTCAAATTCAAAGATAGTAATAAATTTCTCATAAAAAAAATTAAGGATGTAAAAACAACAATCATTTACACCCAAACTGCTAACAGACGCGATTAATCGCGTCTCTACGTTATGCTTCCTCTGAATTGTCTCTTTTATGTCCTGGGGATGCTTCGTAAAGTGCATCAAGATGTTGACGCGCATCTTCAACGTTAATCGAACGCATTACCAAAAGTGGCTCTTTAATTAAGTTGCCTGCGCTATCTAATAACTCTGGATGGGGTACAAACTGTTTCTTTGATGAATAATAACCATAGTTACCTTGATTATTCATTGGCGAGGAATTCCCCGGGTAAGTTCGCTCCCGATCAAAACTGAACATGATCAGGTTACGAATTAAGTTGCCAACAGCTATAAATGCAAGGATTGTAAAAGCAAGAATGTAAAGCAGGTGTAACATTGGATTTTCCTCCAGGGCAGCAATTTTTAAAACTTTATTTTGTAACGCTTTGCTTCGCCGATACTATGATTCACAGTTAAGACGAGCATTTGAAGCACTATGAAGGCGCTTACCTTTATATGAAGCTATTTGTCAACCGTTATTCCACTTACGGTAGCATAGGATACATTATTTTGTTAATCCAAATAATGTTAAGAAATTGTTAAGAATTTTTTACTATCTCTTTAACGACTGATATAGCGTCTTGCGTAGATGCTTCCTCGGCTTGTGATTAGACACCGCTAAGTAGTCTACCGAAATTTAGCAGATGCTCCAGCTGCTTAGACTTCACGCCCTTGACGAAAGCGCATTGCGACATTCCAACATTCTGTTACTAATTGATGCCAAGGCATTAATGTTGCCATCTCAATCCCGACTTGTTTATCAGTAGCAGCAAACAGCATCTTCACCGTGTTTAGTTCATCCTGAGCTTGCTTAACTCGCAAGAGCAGGGCAGATTGCTCTTGGTCACTCATAAATGATAGTTGCTCAGTTTCGAGTAAATGGCGCGATCGCGTAAACCAATGCTGAAAATCTTCAAGCAGGGGTTCTAAAACCGTTTTCAGCAATTCAGTCCCTGGTAAATTTGAGTCTGACATAAATGAGAGGCATATTTCCAACTTGCTTACTAATATTAACGTTATTTATGTTTCTTAACATTTTTCTTATTTTTCTCATAATTCCAAAAATGTAAAAAAATGTAACAAAGAACACACAATTTATTATATAGTCTTGATATCGGGTTTGTATAGTTCCTTTGGAGAGGCGTCTATAGGTATAAATGACAGCGAGTTGCAATTCATCAGATAATTTAGCGTTGGCGCAGCCCGCCGCAGGCATCGCACCGAATCCTAAATTTGACACTCAGGTAAGCAATCAAAAATTTATCTTTATCCCCGATTAAAAATTAATCTCAGTAATGGGAACATAAACCCGAACTGGCAAAAATGAAAGTCGTTATAGTTGAATGGCACTAAGAAAAGATATAGCTCTTGCCCTGACTGGTTCCCAGCCAGGAAGCTGGGAACCGATTCTGGGAGGCTCCGCCTCCAGGAGCTTGACGAGAGGCAGAGCCTATGAGAATACATTCCCAGCCTAGAGGCTGGGAACGAGGCGACACAAGCCTTTGGGCTTTTATTAGTGCCATTCCGTTATAGTTAAATAAGCCTACAGATTCAGATAAATCACCTTTTGTAATCACTTCGCCAATGGTTCAGCAGCCAATGTCGCTAAAATCATCGAATCAGTCAGAACAGCCAGAACAAGTTGAAAAAATCTATTTACCGCGTACCAGCGAATCGGAGAACTTAAAAAAGATTCGCCACACTGCTTCCCATGTAATGGCAATGGCAGTACAAAAGCTGTTTCCCAAGGCACAAGTTACAATCGGCCCTTGGATTGAAAACGGTTTTTATTATGACTTCGACAGCCCAGAACCATTTAGCGAAAATGATCTCAAAGCCATCAAGAAAGAGATGGTGAAGATTATCAATCGCAAGCTGGTAGTAAGTCGGGAAGAAGTCAGCCGCGAAGAAGCCGAACGTCGGATTCAGGAAATTAATGAACCTTACAAGCTAGAAATTCTGGCAGATATCAAAGAGGAACCAATCACGATTTACCACCTGGGGAATGAATGGTGGGATTTGTGTGCGGGGCCTCATGTGGAAAATACCAGTGAATTAAATCCCAAAGCAATTGAACTAGAAAGCGTTGCTGGTGCTTATTGGCGTGGGGATGAAACTAAAGCCCAATTACAACGCATCTACGCCACCGCCTGGGAAAGCCCAGAACAACTCGCTGAATATAAGCGACGCAAAGAAGAAGCGCTGCGGCGAGATCATCGGAAACTGGGTAAGGAACTGGGATTATTTATATTTTCTGATCTAGTCGGGCCGGGTTTACCTTTGTGGACACCAAAGGGTACTCTGTTACGGAGTACTTTAGAAGACTTCCTTAAGCAAGAACAATTAAAACGGGGTTATTTATCTGTAGTCACACCTCATATTGCCAGAGTAGATTTATTTAAAACCTCTGGACATTGGCAGAAATATAAAGAAGATATGTTCCCCTTAATGGCGGATGATCAGGAAGCTGCGGCACAGGAACAGGGCTTCGTGATGAAGCCGATGAATTGCCCCTTTCACATCCAAATATATAAGAGTGAGTTACGCTCCTATCGAGAACTACCGATGCGATTGGCGGAATTTGGTACTGTTTACCGCTACGAACAATCAGGGGAATTGGGCGGTTTAACGCGGGTGCGCGGTTTTACTGTGGATGATTCTCACCTGTTCGTTACCCCAGAACAGCTGGATAGTGAATTCCTCAGTGTGGTGGATTTGATTTTGTCGGTGTTCAATAGTCTGCAACTGAAGAACTTTAAAGCTAGGCTGAGTTTCCGCGATCCTGCTAGTGATAAGTACATCGGTTCTGATGAAGTTTGGGACAAAGCTGAAGGTGCGATTCGCCGCGCAGTTGAAACCTTGGGGATGGAACACTTTGAAGGTATTGGAGAAGCGGCTTTTTATGGGCCAAAACTTGACTTTATCTTTAGTGATGCCCTAGATCGGGAGTGGCAATTAGGAACTGTGCAGGTAGATTACAATTTGCCTGAACGCTTTGATTTGGAATATGTCGCCGAAGATGGGGTTCGCAAACGGCCAGTAATGATTCATCGTGCGCCTTTTGGTTCACTGGAACGCCTGATTGGGATCTTAATTGAAGAATATGCGGGCGATTTTCCTTTGTGGTTAGCGCCAGTACAAGCTAGATTATTGCCAGTGGGTGATACACAACTAGATTTTGCTAAGGATGTGGTGGCGAAGATGAGAGCGTTGGGCATCCGTGCAGAAGTTGATACCAGTGGCGATCGCTTGGGTAAACAGATTCGCAATGCAGAGAAAGAAAAAATACCCGTGATGGCAGTGGTGGGAGCGAAAGAAGTGGAAACTAACACTTTGAGTATCCGTACCCGCGCCTCTGGGGAATTGGGAGTTATACCCGTAGATGAGGTGGTGGATAAAATGAAGGATGCGATCGCTAAGTTCGAGAACTTTTAAAATCTAACCGCAGACGCACACTAATCACAATTGGTGTGCGTTTTGTATCGTAGGGTACTTGATGCTGATTGTGATTCGAGCATCCGCTAGCTGGTAGGTTTTGGCAAAAGTGCGATGTCTACGACGAGCTTCGCTTACGTAACGTATTTAATATAACGTGAGTTCGACAAGTTTTATTTGACCTCTCCCCCAGCCCCTCTCCGACGCGGAGAGGGGAGCAAAAAGCTGAATTTTTCGTTGCTCCTCCCTTTCCGTTTCGGAGAGGGAGGCTGGGAGGGAGAGGTTCATCGAACTCACGTTAATATAAAAGACTCATTGACGGAGTTCAGAGGTGGATTCATCCAGTTCAAAGACTCATTGACGGAGTTCAGAGGTGGATTCATCCAGTTCAAATACTCGTTAACGGAGTTCAGAGGTGGATTCATCCAGTTCAAAGACTCGTTAACGGAGTTCAGAGGTGGATTCATCCAGTTCAAAGACTCGTTAACGGAGTTCAGAGGTGGATTCATCCAGTTCAAAGACTCGTTAACG
>NZ_JBALFC010000079.1:0-13512 GCF_036917755.1 Nostoc sp. | reverse complement strand
CTTTGGCTGACCGACTTGTGACTGTGGGATGTTTCACAGAAATTATCCAATGGCGCAAGCGGGTATTCATTCCCAGTAACGAGAAAGCACCAGCAATTTTGGCGGCGGTGATTAAAATTCTGGGGTGAAACTTTGAGCCACTCTTGGAGGGTGGCTTATTTTTTCAAATACTGTTCTGGAGTAGAAGCAGAGGGCATGGTGGTGGACAGCATCAGCCGTCGTGAGCGCGATAGAAAGAGAAACAGAAACTGCATGAAAATACTTGAGAGTTTATCGAACAAAATCAACACCCTACATCTGTGCTGCCCGTGGATAAGCAGCGTTCTTATCCACGGTGAGTTCTTCAAAGCGCAGCGATACACCCGTGGAGTTCGGGCGTGTTGAGCGCTCAAGACTTTACGGGGTCTGTTCAGCGCCAACGTCGAAGCGATCAAGCATCATCACCTTGTTCCAGGCTGCGACGAAGTCCTTGACCATCCGCTCGTGACCGTCATCAGCGCCATAGACTTCAGCAATCTGACGCAGTTCCGCGTTCGAGCCGAAGATGAGATCGCAGCGGGTTGCGGTGAACTTCGCTGCACCGGTTTCGCGATCGCAGATGTCAAAAAGCATCTCGCGATTGTCAACAGGCTTCCACTCGTAGTCCATACTGGTCAGGACACGGAAAAAGTCATTGGTCAAGACGCCCGGACGGTCAGTGAAGCTACCGTGCTTTGAATGATCCCAATTCTGATCGAGCGCGCGAAGTCCGCCGACAAGAACCGTCCATTCAGGCGCGGTCAGCGTGAGGAGCTGCGCTCGATCCAGGAAGATACGCTCCGGCTTCACCTTGTAGCCAACAGCCTCATTGTGATAGTTTCTGAAACCATCCGAAACTGGCTTCAGCCAATTAAACATTTCAACATCTGTCAGCTCCTGAGTCGTATCCATCCGACCCGGAATAAACGGCACGGCAGCAGAAAACCCAGCGTCTTGTGCAGCCTTCTCGATCGCAGCACAACCACCGAGGACGATAAGATCCGCCATCGAGATTTTTTTGTTGCCCGACTGAGCGCCGTTAAAGTCCCCCTGAATGCGATCAAGGGTCGATAGCACCTCCCCGAGTTCCTGCGGGCGGTTCATTTCCCAGTCTTTCTGGGGATTGAGGCGAACGCGCGCCCCATTTGCGCCGCCGCGCTTGTCGGAATGGCGGTGACTCGATGCCGCTGCCCAAGCGGCTGACACGAGCGCCGAAACAGAGAGTCCACTCGCTAAAATCTGATCCTTGAGAAAATTGATATCGGCGGCATCAACGACATCATGATCCAGTGCCGGAATTGGATCTTGCCAGATCAGATCTTCCTCTGGGATTTCCGGACCAAGATAGCGCGTTTTCGGACCCATGTCTCGATGGATCAGCTTATACCAAGCGCGCGCGAACGCATCGCTGAAGTAATCGAAGTCA
Source organism: Nostoc sp. (assembly GCF_036917755.1). Taxonomy (GTDB): domain Bacteria; phylum Cyanobacteriota; class Cyanobacteriia; order Cyanobacteriales; family Nostocaceae; genus Nostoc. The sequence continues at coordinate 12,068 of NZ_JBALFC010000079.1, read as the reverse complement.
CCCAAGAAGTGCTGACAGATTTCGTGATAGACCGGATCGACCTTCAAGGCAATGTCCGAAGTCATCATCATTAACGGGTGCTCAACGCCCGGTTGATGGGCATCCGGTGTCTTTGGCGCATCAGGATTGCTCGGTTTCCACTGAATGGCACCTGCTGGACTCTTTGTCTGTTCCCAATCGTATTTAAAAAGATTTGTTAAGTAACTGTTGTCCCACTGGGTTGGATTTGGAGTCCACGATCCTTCGATCCCGTTCGTCATTGTATATTCGGCAAACCCAGTACCTTCAGGGTTCTGCCACCCCAAACCCATCGCCTGAATCGGCGCGGCTTCCGGGGCTGGACCAATCTTGTCCGGCGAAACCATGCCATGACTTTTGCCAAAGGCATGACCCCCTGCAATCAGCGCGACAGTTTCTTCGTCATTCATGCCCATCCGCGCAAACGTCTCGCGAATGTCTCGCGCCGAGCCATAGGGGTCGCCCTCAGCGTTTGGACCCTCTGGATTGACGTAAATTAGCGCTTGGTGCGAAGCCGCTAGCGGGTTCTCAAGGTCGTAGTATTGCTCGTTCGGTTTCCCAACCCACCGAATCGTGCGAGTGACCATCTCATCAGGATGACCAGGGTGTTCCTTAACATCGTCAACCGAATCGCCATTCCAGAATTCGGGTCCCCAGTATGTCGAGCGATCCGCCTCCCAGGCATCTATGCGACCGCCACCAAAACCGAAGGTCTTAAACCCCATGATTTCGAGCGCGCAGTTGCCCGTCAGAACCATCAGATCAGCCCAGCTTAGTGCCGCACCATATTTCTGCTTGATGGGCCAGAGCAGCCGTCGTGATTTATCTGTGTTTCCATTATCCCACCACGAATTGATGGGTGCGAAGCGTTGCATGCCCTGACTCGCTCCACCCCGACCATCCGCGATCCGGTAGGTGCCTGCTGAGTGCCACGCCATGCGAATCATTTGAGGTCCATAATTCCCATAGTCGGCGGGCCACCAGTCCTTTGAATCGGTCAGCAGTGCTTTGATATCGCTCTTCAACTGTTCAAAGTCAAGCTTCCCAAAGGCTCCTTTGTAATCGAAATCTCGCAGTGGGTTAGCTTGGGGCAAATTTTGGTGAAGCAGTTCGACCTGAAGTCGGTTCGGCCACCAATCATCGACTTGCGGCTTGGAGCCGAGCGCGCCGCCAATGCGGGTTCCCCGGAAGGGGCATTGTGCAGGAGGGGTGGCAGGGTTGTTGTTCATGGGGCTATTATTCATTCAGTTCAATCCTTCTTCATTAAGTTCAATTCTCTCTAACAGTTTATGTTAGTCAAGCTGTGTTGAGCGCCGCCACTTTTGGCGGTTTGAACGGCAAGTGCCTTCATCGCTAAAGTTCTTGCAAGTGCTGATAGTTTAAAGTCTGTTTTTAAAATATGGTCTACAGAACGCACAATGTAAGATACCACAGGCTCAGGTGTGTAATAAACACCCCGGCGTTCTCGCATCTGTGGCTTGTAGGCTGTCAAAAAATCTTCATAAAACCGAATAACAATATCTTCCCGGTTCATCTTCATCTGAAAATCCGAGAGAATCGCATCCATGTTGGCGGCGCGGAGGGGGTAGCAACTTAAGCCGGGACAGCTTGTATGGTAGGCTTTTGGGACTTTCGAGCTTTTAAGGTACGTCTGGGTCTGGGTAGCTCTCCCATTTGTAGGAGAACCGACTCAAAACTTGTCAGGGAATGATTTACCAAAGAGTCGTTGGGCAGCAGTGGTGCCATCGTCACGTTTGAGGTCAAAGTTATGGATAATGGTCAACACCTTCAAGGTCTGTTCGGTAAAACCGCGATTGGCATGATGGAGAGCAGATAAATAGCCATTGCGTCCTTCGACCGCCGAAGAAGTGCGCTGGAATTTGGCACACATCCAGATTGCCCAATCAATCCACTGCTGTTGCTCAGAGTTGTGCAAGGTCTGCGTGAAGCCATCTGCTAGGAAACGCGCCTGTGCCTGTTGAGCCGCTTGCTGATAACCCTGTTTGAGTTGGGGTTGACGGGTTTTTTGGGTTTGTTGATGCCAGTACACCCAAGGCAACAGAACGCTCAACACCCAGTTTTGGATCTCAGGATCTTGGGTTTGGGTGCTGAGGGATTGAATCACCCACTGCCACCAAGCATGGAGCGTCCTACTCAAGTCGGGAATCTGACGCTGCCAACGGTGTAGTGCAGCTTGACTCGCAGTTGGGGCATAGGTTTGACTCAAGTCTGCCAATCGTTGCAAGGGGACTTGCAACATCGTGGGTAACTCCAAACCAAACTGGGATTCACCAGTATTGAGATTAAAAGGATGAATGGCTTGGGACAAGGCGGAATGGCACTAAGAAAAGCCCAAAGGCTTGTGTCGTCTAGTTCCCAGCCTGGAGGCTGGGAACTAATTCCGAGAGGCTCTGCCTCTCGTCAAGCCACTGGAGGCAGAGCCTCCCAGAATGGGTTCCCAGCCTGGAGGCTGGGAACCCATTCTGGGCAAGGGCTGTATCTTAACTTAGTGCCATTCGGACAAGGCGTGTAAACTTTGCTGATAATTTTGGTGATCGGTTTCGAGCATTTGCTGAAGGGCTTGGAACGCCGTGATTTTGGCTTGCACTAAGGAGTTTGACTCTGCCGATGAATCGGCGTTGAGTTTAGTTTGTAAGGCTTGCTGTTGGTTTTGCAGTTGCACCCGTTGACGGGCGGGAGCACTGCCCATCGATTTACTTAGGGCATACAGGAGATGGAAGACATCCGGTAGATTCGGACAGGTCAAGCCGCTTAACGCTAGCTTGACCAACGCTTTTGCCCCATCACTGACACAACATTACAGGGCATTCCCCAAACATTAAATCAGATTGAAAGTCCTGCAACCCAAGGGTGGAAGGGGCTAAACCTGAAATTGCAGCAAGGTTTGGACAGCGCTGGTCGGTTTTACACTGAGTTAGTCTCCCAAGTTGGCGTTGCTGTCGGCGTTGCTGATGGTGAGCCTTACTGGAATGGGTATTTGGGGCAATGGCAAGTTTGGGTTAAGTTTGGAGGCGGGTGTACGTCTGTGGTGTGCGATTGGTTGGCGGTGGTATAGGTCAAATCAATTCAAAATTCAAAATTATTAATTCAAAATTACAATCAGTGGGGGGTTGTACCCAGAATTAATCAATTCAAAATTTTTATTTCTTCAAAATTATTGCATTTTGAATTTTGAATTTTGAATTCAAAAAATGGTCAGAGTAGTACACTGTTCCATCAAAACCGTTACTTTTCGTCGGTTATTTTACAGTTTCCCAGTTTGGAGCAAATAATCTCTATTGCCAAGCCATTGAAAAAAACAATTGTGTGTTCGTTATCTTCTGAGTCGCTTAAAGTCACCTTTTTTGAATTCAAAATGGAAATGAGTGTCTTTCTTCAACGCCTACTACTACGGCAGCCCTATCTCTTCATACTCTTTTTTTGGCAAAGATATTGTTGGCTTGAGAATTTTTATACTTGGTGTCGATTGACCCGTGGCGATCGCATCTGGTGACTATCCCTAAGACGGCTGCCGATTCTTCCCAGATGGTAGTCCTGGACTGGCAACTGCGTTGCCTGACGACGGCGGCGTTACCGCGTCAATTGGCGCGATCGCAGAAGACGAAAAGGGTAGGTTTTCGTCACTCATAGTTATGCCTTATCAAGATTTTGCAGCATAACCCCAGCAACCGCACCTTGCCACTGGCGATCGCACCAATTGACTTGAGGATTTTTGTTGTAAGGATTCTGTTGTCATCGATTTTGATGGCTCAACAGGTTTTGGTTTAGTTTTTTCAGACTGCACCCTACTACCTTGGTTTTAATAAATTGGGATGGTGGTGTGCAGGACAAACGTACGCTAAACATCAAGTTTACATCATCAGCGCGATCGGTATCTTTACCTGCTAAATAGCCGTAACGGTCTAAAATATGTGCCCCCAGCTTGACTTTTAACCCTAACTGTGAAATTGATTGCTGCGCTGCTTCGATATCTTTAGCCTACACTGCAAGAGCAAACCTTCTGCCTTCTGCCCTCTGCCTACTGCCTTCTTCACTCATTCGTAGGTTGGGTAGAACATTCGTGTTACCCAACATCAAGTCTAAATATTTCCGAACCCCTTTTACGGTGACGTGTACTTAGGGGGTTGGGGTGGGATTCTTATACCTCACAAAGTCCGAGGCATAAGAATTGACCTTAATTCATACTGCTATTATGCAACGCCGCATTTTATGGTAAGTGCCTTAGATATGCCTGCTGTATAAAATATCTATCTTTAGACATACTTTTTTAAAAATCCCTTGGTAGCCAGTACACCCCGTATGGTGGATTGACTTCAATATCTTTACAAATGTTATGATTTATATTATTCTAGTGTTATGATTTGTATTGTATTGTTAAGTTAAAAACTAGCAAATTTTTTGCTAGTTTAAGCTATTTTAGCTTAATTTAGGAGTATAAAGGCAATTCAAGCAATTTAGAAACCTTTAACACACACAACTGTTCCTTAATAAAGTTAAAGTTTTGTTACCAGTAACTCAGATATATTTAAAATCTGAATTTTTATAAGTTACTGAGGTATGTGTGTTAAATACTGAGCAGTAAGTTGACTGAACCAGGAATTATACTGCCATTGTGAATAAAATGTACTGAATGAGTTTTGCAAAGTTTAACGGTCGGAAAGTTGCTAGAGACAAATATAGTGGAGTTATTGAAAAAGAATACATTCGTCAGAATTCAGGAGCGGAGCTTGGGATTGCTTCACCGAGGCGTCAGAATCAATACTTCGGGCGTCACGTAGACAAGACCGCCAAATCTACGATTTGGTGGGGGTCTAAAAAGAGTCTATTCAGCGTTCGACTGAGCGCTCACGCCGAAGTCCGCTTTTTCGGTCAAAATTCATTCTGACGCCTTTATTCTGTTTCAATAAAAATTCAGATAAACTTCCTAAAAGTCCACTATCATTCTGAACTAAATAGAATGTAACGAGTTTAGTGATACAAGGTTTGATACTAATGCTAAAAAACAGCGAACTAACAATTAATCAGGGTTCTAATCTCAAATTTAAGCTTGCAGCTCAACTATACGATCAGTTTTATAGGCTAGAATTTTTTCGGAATCGTACAGTTGGAAAGCCATTAAAGTTAAACATAGTGGAATGAATCTGAATTAAGATGAATTTCACAAATTTAAAGTCAATAATCTACGTAATAGCCAGGTAAGTATTATGCCAATATATTGCTAATCGGGCTATGTGGCTGGTTTGAGGTTATGCCAATTAAAGGTTAACGCACCTACAGAATTTACTCAAATGAATGGTGTCGTTTAATCACATTGCCAGTCAGCAATAAGCATTAGCTTTTTATTGAAAGCTGATTTTGTTCTGTCTTTAATCTGAAAGGATAAAAAGCATAATAGTTTGCTGGCATACATTCGGGTAAATCGGAATTATTTCGCAATGATTACGGAAATCTCACAAGTTTTTGAATTTGGAATAGGGCAACAGACATGAATAAAGTTCAAGCATCATTTGAAGCTACGGAAGCTGCGTTTCACGTAGAAGGTTACGAAAAAATAGATTTTAGTCTTGTCTATGTGAATGGTGCATTTGATATTAAGAACAGAGAAATAGCAGATAGCTATGCGAAATTTGGTCGCTGTCTGACTGTAATTGATGCCAATGTCCATGAACTTTATGGCGATCAAATCAAGTCATATTTTAGACACTATGACATTGAACTCACAGTATTTGCCATCATCATTACAGAGCCAGCTAAAACTCTTGCAAGTTTTGAAAAAATTATTGACGCTTTTTCGAACTTTGGCTTAGTTCGTAAGGAACCAGTCTTAGTCGTCGGTGGTGGTCTAATTACTGATGTGGCTGGGTTTGCTTGCGCTTCTTACCGTCGCAAGAGTAACTACATTCGCATTCCTACCACGTTGATTGGTTTAATCGATGCAGGTGTAGCGATTAAGGTAGCAGTTAATCATCGTAAGGAAAAAAATCGCTTGGGCGCATATCATGCACCTTTGAAAGTGATCCTGGATTTCTCATTTTTGAAAACCTTGCCATCGGCTCAAGTTCGTAATGGTATGGCAGAGTTAGTGAAAATTGCGGTAGTTTCTAACTCTGAAGTCTTTGAACTGCTATACGAATATGGCGAAGAACTGCTTTCCACTCACTTTGGACATGTGAATGCTACACCGGAAATTAAAGAGATTGCTCATAAAGTCAACTACGAGGCCATCAAAACCATGTTGGAGTTAGAAACTCCTAACTTGCATGAAATAGACCTCGATCGCGTCATTGCTTACGGTCACACTTGGAGTCCTACCCTAGAATTAGCACCTCAGATACCCCTATATCATGGTCACGCGGTCAATATAGATATGGCTTTGTCTGCAACGATCGCAGCACAACGGGGCTATATTCCAACAGAGGAGCGCGATCGCATCCTAGACTTGATGAGTCGTATCGGTTTATCACTCGATCATCCTCTATTGGATGGGGATTTATTGTGGTATGCCACCCAATCTATAAGCTTGACACGAGATGGCAAACAACGCGCAGCCATGCCCCGTCCTATTGGTGAGTGCTTCTTTGCCAATGATTTGACTCGTGAAGAACTTGATGCTGCTTTAGCTGAACACAAACGTCTTTGTACTAAATACCCTCGTGGTGGGGAAGGGATTGACGCATATATTGAAAATCAAGAAGCCAAGCTATTGGGGGTGTGAAGATATGACAAGTGTTGTAGGACTCAAAACAGCTAGGCCGATAACGCCACATAGTATCTTAGTAGCCCAGCTACAGAAAACCCTCAAATTAGCACAAGAGAGTAACATTCCCGTAGAGATATTAGATTCTCTGCGTCAGGGAGTTCAATTGGCGGCGGGTTTAGATCCCTACTTGGATGATTACACCACCCCAGAATCGAGCGCATTGACAGCATTGGCGCAAAAAACTAGCATTGAAGACTGGAGCAAACGCTTCAGTGATGGTGAAACAGTGCGCCAACTAGAAGAGGAGATGCTCTCAGGACATCTTGAAGGACAGACATTGAAAATGTTTGTTCACATGACCAAGGCAAAGCGGATTCTAGAAGTAGGAATGTTCACAGGGTATTCAGCTTTGGCAATGGCAGAAGCATTACCAAGTGATGGGCGACTCATCGGTTGCGAAGTAGATCCCTATGTCGCTCAATTTGCTCAAGCTTGCTTTGGTGAATCTCCCCACGGCGACAAAATCGTTGTGGAAGTAGCACCTGCCCTAGAGACACTCCACAAGCTGGCTGCGAGAAAAAATGTATTTGATTTTATCTTCATCGATGCGGATAAAAAAGAGTATGTAGAGTACTTCCAGACCATTTTGGATAGTAACTTACTGACTCCCGACGGGTTAATCTGCGTGGATAATACTTTGTTGCAGGGACAAGTTTATCTACCAGCAGAACAACGCACCGCCAACGGTGAAGCGATCACTCAGTTCAATCGTGTTGTCGCCGCCGATCCTCGTGTAGAGCAAGTTCTCTTACCCATACGAGATGGTGTGACTCTGATTAGACGCGTTATGTAATCGAGAGATAGTCATTAGTCATTAGTCATTGGTACTAATGACTAAGGACGAATGGCACTAAGTTATGATACAGCCCTTACCCTGACTGGTTAAGAGCCTCTAGGCTGGGAAACCACTCTGGGAGGCTCCGCCTCCTGTTTCTTGACCAGAGGCAGAGCCTCTGGGAATACATTCCCAGCCTGGAGGCTGGGAACGAGGTTACACAAGCCTTTGGACTTTACAAGGGTGCCATTCGACTAAGGACTTTGATTTCCCCACGGCAATGTTTTCATCGCCGTGGGATGAGTTAATTTCTTTATCTGTGCCTGAGTTTATCTGTCCCCAAGCCTTTTAAAATCAAAGATCCTCAAGAAGTTATCAATTTCGATTTTAATCAAGAAACCCGCAAATATATTCTAAAAAGTATTTGTTACGACTCCGTTTGCCGTTTCAATTTAACCATAACAGTACATAGGAAGATGAATTATGCCAGTACTTCGTATCCTTCATTTAGTTGGTTCTCCATACAATGATTTTTACTGTGAGTTGTCACGCAATTACGCCCAAAGCTGTCTGGTAGCTACAGCAAATCCATCGCTCTATGACTTTCTGATTGCATACATCACACCTGATCGCCAATGGCGATTTCCTTCCTCTCTCAGTCCTGAAGATATTGTTGTCGCCAAACCGATGACTCTGTTAGATGCCATAGAGTTTATAACAGCACAAAACATTGACTTGATGTTGCCACAAATGCTTTGTATCCCTGGAATGACTCACTACCGGGCACTATTCGACCTGCTTAAGATCCCTTACATAGGCAATACTCCCGATGTCATGGCAATAACGGCTCACAAAGCCAGAACCAAAGCAATTGTCGCAGCAGCAGGGGTGAAAGTGCCTTTTGGAGAACTGCTCCGCCAAGGAGACGTGCCGACAATTGCACCTCCAGTAGTGATCAAACCCGCAAGTGCTGATAACTCTTTAGGGGTGTCCTTAGTTAAAGAGGCTAGTGAGTATGATGCTGCCCTGAAGAAAGCATTTGAATTTGCTTCGGAGGTGATCGTAGAAACATTCATTGAAGCCGGTCGAGAAGTCAGATGCGGCGCCATTGTCAAAGATGGGGAGCTAATCGGTTTACCCCTTGAAGAGTATCAGATAGACCCCCAAGCCAGACCCATCCGCAGCTATACTGACAAATTCAAAATACCAATCGAGGGCGACTTGAATTCAACTGCTAAAAATTATGTCCCAGGTTGGATTGTAGATATTAATGACCCGATCACCCAAAAGGTTCAGCAAGAAGTTAAGAAGTGTCATTTGGCTTTGGGCTGTCGCCATTATAGTTTATTTGATTTCCGGATCGACCCACAGGGACAACCTTGGTTCTTAGAAGCCGGGTTGTTTTGTATTTTTGACCAGAAAGCGGTGATTGCCTGTACCGCGAACGCAGTCGGAATTCCTTTAGATGAGTTATTTATGACGGCGATCAATGAAGCGTTGGGGATAATCTGATGTCCGGCAAATCACCAGCCACAGGTTCCACTATCATGTCACAATTACAACTATGAGAAAGCAGATTTTTGCAATCTTCCAAAACTTGGGCACTCTTGCATTATTAGCGATCGCATTTCCCTTTAACTGCACCGTTGTACTCGCATCGCTGCTGTGGAATTTTTTCAGCCGCCCGAATGCTAATCTTGTGGTTTTGACCGAGAATCCTAAAAATATCTTGATTGGTGGTGGTAGAATGACCAAAACCCTTCAGCTGGCGCGTTCATTTCACGCTGCTGGGCATCGAGTCATTTTATTTGATCTCGATAAATACTGGTTCAGTGGTTATCGATTTTCCAACGCTGTGGATGGCTTTTACACAGTTGCTGACTCCCAAGAAGATTTAGAAGCATATACTCAAGCCGTGCGTGCGATCGCCAAAAAAGAAAACATCGACTTTTTTGTTCCCGTAGGCATTTTCGCTGCTAGCTACTTTGACTGCGATCGCAAACCAGTGTTATCAGGCTATTGTGAGAATTTCCACTTCGATGCTGATACAATGAAGATGCTGGATAACAAGTTTACTTTTGCAGAAATTGCACGCTCACTCTCGTTATCTGTGCCAAAAACTTTCTTAATTACAGATTCCGAACAAGTTCTTAAATTCGACTTTGCCAACGAAAAGCGCAAGTACATTCTCAAAAGTATTGTCTATGACTCTGTTTTACGCTTAGATTTGACTAAGCTACCAATGGATTCTCCTGAAAAAATAGCGCTTTATGTCAAAAGTAAGCCAATTAGTGAAGATAACCCTTGGATATTGCAAGAGTTTATTCCTGGGACAGAATACTGTACTCACGATACAGTGAGAAATGGTATATTAACGGTACATTGCTGCTGTGAATCATCTGCTTTTCAAGTCAATTACGAAAACTTTGAACACCCACAAATTAAGGAGTGGGTGAGTCATTTTGTCAAAGAACTACAACTGACTGGACAACTTTGTTTTGACTTCATTCAGGCGGAAGATGGGACGATTTATGCGATCGAGTGCAACGCTCGCGCTCACTCTGCAATTACAATGTATTACAACCATTCTGGTTTAGCGGATGCCTATCTTAGTAAAGAGCCTCCGGCTGAACCTCTGCAACCCCTGAGTGATAGTAAGCCTACTTATTGGCTTTATCACGAACTTTGGAGACTTAATGAGATTAGATCGTTAAAGCAGTTGCAAAAGTGGTTTAAAAATATTTGGCGAGGAAAGGATGCAATCTTTGAAGTTAACGATCCACTACCGTTCTTAATGGTACATCATTGGCACATTCCTTTACTATTACTCGATAGTTTGCGCTCCTTAAAAACTTGGGTGAGAATTGATTTTAACATCGGCAAACTCATACAGTTTGGAGAAGACGTAAAATATAAAACCTCTATCTCTGCAACTCCTAAGTGATAGTAAGCCTACTTATTGGCTTGAACACGAACTTTAGAGACTTAATCAAATTAGCTCGTTAAAGCAGTTGCAATTGTTTAAAAATATTTGACGAGGAAAGGATGCAATCTGTGATGTCACAATTATAACTATGAAAAAGCATATTTTTGTAGTGTTCCAAAACTTGGGCACTCTTGTATTACTAGCGATCGCATTTCCCTTAAACTGCATTGTCGTCTTAACTTCGCTACTGTGGAGCTTTCTTAAGCAACCATTCAGGAAGTCAATTGTTGTTAACCCCAATTCCAAAAATATCTTAATTGCTGGCGCTAGAATGACTAAAACCCTTCAGCTAGCGCGTTCATTTCATGCTGCTGGGCATCGTGTGATTATAATTGATATTGAGAAATACTGGTTAAGTGGCAATAAATATTCCAACTCTGTTGCCGGCTTTTATACCGTTCCCGATCCCAGCAAAGACTTAGAAGGCTACATTGAAACTCTACATGCGATCGCCAAAACAGAAAAGATTGACTTTTTTATCCCGGTAGCGATTTTTTCCGTCATCCACTATGATCAAGGCCAGCCACCATTACCAGACTGTGTAGAGTTTTTCCACTTCGATGCTGAGATCACGAAGATCCTGGATGACAAGTTTACCTTTGCCGAAACAGCGCGATCGTTCGGTTTATCTGTCCCCAAATCCTTCAAAATTACCGATCCCGAACAAGTTCTCAATTTCGACTTTTCTCAGGAGAAGTGCAAATACATTCTTAAAAGCATCCCTTACGATCAAGTGCGTCGCTTGAATCTCACTAAGCTACCTTGCGATACAAAATCAGAAACAGCAGCATTTGTCAAGAGTCTCCCCATCAGTGAGGAGAGTCCCTGGATTATGCAGGAATTCATCCCTGGAAAGGAATACTGCAGTCACACTACCGCGCGAGATGGAGAGTCAAGAATGTACTGCTGCTGTGAGTCATCCGCCTTTCAAGTCAACTACGAAAACGTTGATCAGCTAGAAATTATGCAATGGGCGAGTCATTTTACCAAAGAACTAGGGAAAACCGGGCAACTTTCCTTTGACTTCATCGAAGCAGAAGACGGAACTGTTTATGCGATCGAGTGTAACCCCCGTACTCACTCCGCCATTACTATGTTTTATAATCATCCAGGAGTAGCGGATGCCTATCTTGGTAAAGATCCTCTGGCTGAATCTTTGCAGCCTCTTGCTGATAGTAAGCCAACTTATTGGCTGTACCACGAAGTTTGGCGGCTAAATGAGATTAGATCGTTTAAGCAACTGCAAACCTGGGTAAGAAACATCAGGCGGGGGAAAGAAGCAATTTTTGAGGTGAGTGATCCCTTACCCTTTCTGATGGTATATCACTGGCAGATTCCCTTACTCATTCTCGACAATTTACGAAGGCTCAAAGGTTGGATCAGAATAGATTTTAATATGGGCGAGCTTATAGAGTAATCGAGAAGAACTAGGGAAGAGCGAATCTCTTTTGCAAACGCTGTGCCATTCCGCTATGAGCAAATGGTTTTCTTTAAAATGTGTTAATTAA
>NZ_JBALFC010000078.1:0-10683 GCF_036917755.1 Nostoc sp. | reverse complement strand
TTTGCGGTTTAATCTGATTGCTGCTCTCTACAATTACGAGCTTTTTCTCCCCAAAATCAAATCTTCCTGAGTGACTTTTGCAAGAGGTCTAATGTCTAGAAATCGCGCCAGCGAGTTAGTTTGCAATTGCTCTGATTTGCTTGCTGTCAAACACCACCTGCGGCTTGATTAAATCGGCTGCTTTTTCGCCGATCATAATTGTGGGGACGTTAGTGTTTCCCGTGGTTAGAGTTGGCATAATTGATGCATCTGCGACACGCAACCCCTCAACCCCATATACCCGGAGTTCAGAGTCCACAACCGCCATTGGGTCAGATCCCATTTTGTTGGTGCTGACCGGATGAAACACAGTACCGCAAGTTTCCCGGATGTACGCAACGAGTGCTTCATCGCTAGTCATGTCGGCACCAGGCGCGACTTCTCTGCCTCGAAACTGATCAAAGGCACTGGTATGAAATAATTGGCGCATCAATTTAACTGCTTCAACGAGCTTTTGCACATCGGATTGACTTTGGAGATAGTTCATCCGAATAATTGGTGCGTCTTTGGGGTCAGGCGAACGCAATTTGACACTTCCAATATTTTGGGGATGGGTCAAACTGACTAGACCCGTGAAGCCTACACCAGAGTTGGCATAGCCAGGAGGTGCCCACAGAATCGGCCCGAAAAAAAGCTGTAAATCTGGCGTAACCTCCTGATTCCCCTGACTATGCAAAAACAATCCAGCTTCAGCAATGCCATTACTAGTAATTGCAGGTTGTAAATCCTGAGTTGCCTCGTATACTATGGGAACGAAAACGTGATCTTGGAGGTTTTGACCGACACCTGGCAAATCAACGACTACAGAAATCCCCATTGCTTGCAACTGTTCTGCATCACCAATGCCGGAAAGCATCAGCAGCTTGGGCGAATCGAACGCGCCAGCACTTAAAATCACTTCCTGGTTGACCCTGGCTTGGTGCAGCGTTCCCTCATGCATATATTCCACCCCAACGGTGCGGGTTCCCTCAAACAACAATCGAGTCACTAATGCTCCTGTCATCGTTGTCAAATTGGGACGTTGGAGAATGGGGAGAAGAAATGCGGCTGCGGCACTGTGCCGTTTACCATCCTTGACCGTGAACTGATAGAGTCCTGCCCCTAACTGCTGCATTCCGTTGAAATCAGGATTGTGGTCATATCCCATTGCCACAGATGCGTCTACAAATCGGTGGGAGATTGCAGCCGGGGAAATGATATCGGTCACGCTCAACTCGCCATTCACACCGTGGTATTCCGAGGCACCGCGTTGCTGGTTCTCAGATTTCTTGAAATAGGGCAATACATTTTGGTAACTCCAACCGGGATTCCCTAATTCCTGCCAGTGGTCATAATCGTGAGGATTGCCTCGGACATACAGTAAGAAATTAATCGAACTGCTGCCCCCCAAGACTTTGCCACGAGGACAAAAGATTTTGCGATCGTTGAGGTACGGTTCTGGTTCAGAGAAATATCCCCAGTCTACCTCGGAGCCTAGTAGATTTGTGCATTCCACCGGGATTTGAATTTCCGGTTTAGTATCTGGGTTGCCAGCTTCGATTAATAACACTGTTGTTTCATTGTCTTCTGTCAGACGGTTGGCAACAACGCAGCCTGCCGAACCTGCACCAATCACAATGTAGTCATATTGAGTCATGATATCCTCCTTTTGTACCTCTGCTGTTTTTAGGTAAATAAAATTGCCAGGACGACAAAACTTTTAAAGAAGATTTTAGACGGTTGAAGCAAATCCAGGCGATCGCCAATTACCATCGGGGTGGCAACATTCTGGTGTTAAAATTAGATGCGATCGCTCAATGTGAATACAATCTCTAGTAGTCTGTCAAGCGAAGTTTGAAGGGTAAATAAACGAACCACAGAGGCGCAGAGGGCACAGAGAGAGAAGAAAAGAGATGTTTCAGAAGTGTCTCACCCAGCATAGTTGGCTTGACAGAGTACTAGAATCAACCTGTTTTATCTACGCTGGTAGCCAAGGCGGGCAAGATGCCATTGCTGTCAAGTTAAGACGAAATCACTTTGGTCAACTAGTAATTATGCTGAAAACCAGCCACACTACAAAGTATGAAATTAACTTTTGTACTGGCTTTTGAGGGCAAAAATCAATGATGCGTTTAAATATGACGCGTAAGCTAGCCTAAAAATTGTGTTTTCTACCCCGATTTCAGCAAACTTTTGAGTAAGATTACTTATTGACAATTGCTCCTTAACTTGAAGTTGACACCAATGGCTTTTCGGCCCACCCCACAAGTAGTAGTAATTTATTTCTTGGAAATCCCTAAAGAGAGACTACTGAGGGTCATCCAAGATTGAACTGTGAGCTTGCGGTTCTTGAATGCGGTGTTGTATATAGTTCCGTCGAGCCTTTGCGATTTCTTGATAAACTTTCTTACGAGCTAAGTTAACGCTACCCAGAGGCGCGTGTTCAGTCAGGGTATGCCAGGGGTTGAAGGAGAGTCCTTCATTCAACCGATCCCGCTCCTGGAAGTCGAATTTCTGAGTGGGAATTCTAATAGTTGCAAGCTTAATAAACGGTGAGTCTTCCTCTTTCCACTCTTGCATCGGATCTTCGATAGGGGTTTTCTCGTCATTGACATAGCACTGTACCAGAAAGTCAAAGGTGGCCTCTTGACCGTCTGCCGACAGATAGGCGACTATTGCTTCACGCAGGTAATTCTCGGAGTCGGGGATCGAATTGGGAGACTCTTGCTGTTGAGGTTTTACGGAATATTTGATGGACTGAGAACCCAATTGATAGGGCGTTGTACTCCAGTATTGAATCAGCAGTGGATTGGCAACTTGTTTGCTGGTGACTGCCTTAAGGATTTCAAAAGTGGGGGCTAGCGATCGCAATTCTTCTGCATCTGCCTTACCAACACTTGCTTTCGTCAAGGCGGCAAACCCTTGAGCATTTTTCACAAAAAAGATCGGCGTATTAATCAGCAGAAAATCTTGAGTTTCCGGCTCATCATCCAGTACTTTTTGACCCTCTACCTGCATGAGTTTGATGGCCATTGCTCGAATATCGGGTTCTAAATCCGACTTGAGTTTACCGCGTTTCTCCGCATCGGAAGCATTTGAGAAACGCACCCAAATTGGATAGGTCTTAGGGTGAGCGAAAATGCCAACCTGTAATGATTGGGGAATGTTGTCTTCAATAATAAATTCTCCCCAAACTAAGCCGTGGCTTTTGGGATGATCTTTCCGCAGGTCTGGCCCTTTTTCAGCTTGAACATTGAGATCGATATCCAGAATAGTATCAGTTGCCGCTTCTTGTGTAGTAGTAGATTCTTGTGTAGTAGTAGATAAGTTGGCATGAGTCATGGTTTTTCTCCTTTTTTCAATTGCTCTGAAACAAGACGTTTTTCTCAACGGCCTCACGGCTTATATGCAGATGATTAGCGGGAAAATCAGGATCGGCATAGCCAACGGCTAAACCACAAAGGATCGATAATTCCGGTGAGATGTTTAACTCGCTGCGGATGATTTCGGGATAAGCCGCTAGCGAAACTTCTACACAGGTACCAATGCCGCGAGCGGTTAGGCTCAACACCAGTGTCTGTAAATACATTCCCACACTCAAGGCATCGGCAACGCCGAGAGTTTGGTGCATACAGACGATACCAACCAGTGGTGCGCCAAAAAATTCGTAATTACGCAGAACTGCCAGTTGTCTATTCGCCTGATCGTCACGAGCAATCCCCATCGCCCCGTAGACTTGGGCGCCCAGTTCCTGGCGGTAATGCTGGAAGGCAGAAGGCAGGGGAGAGATGTTAGGTGGATGCTGCTTGGCTTGATTTAGCAAAGCCTGTTGCAGACGATCGCGGCGGACGCCTTGGGCGAACACCAACCGCCACGGCTGGATGTTTGAATTCGACGGTGCGAGCTGCGCTAGAGCGAGGGCTTCATCGAGTAAAGCCCGTGGCACTGGTTGGGATAAGAATTTGCGTGTTGAGTGCCGGTCTTTAATAGTTTGGTCGAGATCAAACATATTTTTTCAACCTCTATGAGAAATAAATGCGATCGCTCAACCGGGATTCCAGTAATTTACCTCATAAATATGCTCTTCTAATCCTTATTTGGATGCCTAAGTCAGGAATTTACCCCCTGAGTTATACCAATTCTCTAAAATTAAGCAACAGAATCCAAGCCCAGAATACATCCGCCTTACTGAATTACGAATTACGAATTACGAATTGGTATTAGGCATCCACCTACGGCAGTTATGCGCTGAACCCTCCGTCAATCATCAGGTTTGCGCCGGTGATGTAACCGGACTCAGGTCCGGCCAGATAAGCAACCAGCCCCGCAACCTCTTCGACGGTGCCGTAGCGGACTACCGCGATCTGCTTTTTGAGCATCTCGGCAAACTCACCCTCCGAGGGATTCATATCCGTAGCGATCGGGCCGGGCTGCACGTTGTTGATCGTAATTCCGCGTGGCCCAAGGTCACGCGATAGCCCTTGCACAAGCCCTTGCAGAGCAGATTTACTCATGGCATAAACGCCGCCACCAGGAAATGGCATCCGTTCGGCATTGGTGCTACCGATGTTGATGATGCGTCCGCCCTCTTTCATGTGCTTGACTGCGGCTTGCGTCGCCACAAACACGGCACGCACGTTAACGGCGAGGGTGCGATCAAAGTCCGCCAGCGTGAAATCGTCAATCGGAGCGATCGCTAGCACGCCCGCATTGTTAACGAGAATATCAATGCCGCCGAATTTGTCTACAGTCTGCTCAACAGCAGCGACCACCGCACTGGCTTCGGCACTGTCGGCTTGGATGGCAAGTGCTTGGACACCTAGCGCCTGCGCTGCCTGCACGATTTCGTTAGCGCGATCGGGTGAGCTGGCATAGGTGAAGGCGACATCAGCGCCTTCACTTGCTAAACGCTTGACGATCGCTGCCCCAATGCCGCGACTGCCTCCGGTAATGAGTGCGCGTTTATTCTTGAGTGTCTGGTTCATGTTCGATACCGTGCGATGAGAAATTGGATAATTTGCTGTATGTCTAATGAAAAAAACTCCTCTAAATTGGGAACAAGCAGGTATTTATGGAAAATAGGAAATAATTCATATAACCGTCTCTGGTTGCTGAATCTTTTTCAATGCCCAGATGCCAATCCAACAGCCGAATCCATCCACAATTAATATTAGGATGGCTGTGATTTGGAAAAGCAGACCCCAACCTGCAAAGGAAACTTGAGACAGATGATCGGGACTAATCACGATTAAATGATTGTAGATTCCAAAAAGGAGCGATCCTGCTATTGAACTGAGCAAGAGCCAGCTACCAATGCGGTAGAACTGTGTCCAAAGTAAAATGGCTGCAATGATCGGAATCGGAAAAATCACAATACCCACAAACAAACTCTGAAGGAGAGAGAGGGGAACTGGGATTTCCACATGCGCTAAACCATGCAATCCGTTTATGATCGCATGAATTACCACGATCGCTGTTCCATATTGAGCAATCTTCATCTTTAAACTTCTCCCTATAAATTGTTAACTGGCATGAGCCACGGCGGAGTTAACTATCCATTCCAAGGGTCGAGGCTGAAAATTTAATTCGCGTTTTGCCTTAACATTCGATGCGCCTCGCATCTGAGTACCATAATAGACCGCATCGGCGCCACTAAGAAGCAGAGCATCCTCAACCGATATCTGGGTCGGTGGTGGAGCATTGAGCCATTGGGCATAAGCAGAAAGCCACTGGCGAACCGCTAAGGGTTGATCGTCGGTAATCAGGTAAATGCCAGGATTACCCCGATCCACTGCCGCAATTGTAGCGATCGCCGCATCCTCAATGTGAACCCACGACCATACGCCTTCGCCATTCCCAACGATCGGGAACTTTTGCTGGCGCACCTGTTGGGCAACATCGCCATCGGCAGCAAACCAGGTACCGCGTCCGTAGAGGAAGCCATAACGCAAAGCAATCCCTTCTAAGTTGGGCGTTTCGAGTAAGCGACGCTCGATCTCAGTAACTATGTGAGCATCTGCTGCAACCGCAGGCGAGGCATCAAAAGCTAGTGGCGTTTCTTCGTCTGCCAAGCCTGCACCGGGAACCGCCCAAAATGCGATCGACTGCCTCAGATAACGGCGCACACCAGCTGCTTGCGCTGCCGCCAGCACATTGGCACCTCCTTCTCGACGGATGCGAGTGTTCAGTGGTGCTGCTGCACTCATCGACTCGCCAGTGTAAGTTTTGGGCAGGGAAGTGAGTTGTTCAATCACCACTTCCGGTTGAGCGCGGGTGATCGCAGCTTTGACAGCATCTGCATCGAATACATCTGCGATCGCTGGTTCTACACCTTGTTCGGCTAAAGTCCTGGCTCTTTCTGGAGAACGCGTCAGAGCCACTACATCATGTCCTAAGCCGAGTAGTTGCGCGATTAACGGACGACCGATCGCTCCCGTTGCGCCTGCAACAAAAATCTTCATTTGTGAATCTCCTGTTGAAACCTGTGAGCTATTTATAAATAAAACGAAAGAGTGTCGTTGGTTGTGACAAAATGAGTTAAAACGTTATACCAGAGCGGCATTCATTGCATCAGTGTCGATGTAAACCTCTAATCGCACAATTTTTTCCTCCTTGACTGTCCAGATGTGAGCCAAGTTACAACTAAACTTTTTTCCAGTTAGCTTTGCTACACCACTAGTCTTACCGATCGCAACTATTTGATTGCCAGCTTGAATGTAGTGAGATATCTCGACTGAAGAATCAATCAGGGGAAAAATCTTTAATAAAAAAACCTTGATTTCATCAAAGCCACGATACTGACCACCCCAAGGTAACTCTTCAGTTTGATAAAATTCAACATTAGGGGACATTAGAGAAAAATAACTAGGAATATCTTTTTCGTTGAGGTAAATGTAAGCCTTCTTGACAATTTCTATAGCGTTCATTTGCATACTTTCCTCACATTACATGGATTGAGAATTTCTAGCTTGGGCGTTGGCGTAGCCTCTGGTAGATAATCGCTGCGAGTAATCTCTCTGTATCCCAGGCATCCCGATAGCGAACTCCGTTAACGAATAAAGCTGGCGTACTACTGACACCGCTTTGTATACCACCTTGAATGTTTTGATTGACCCGCTCGGCATGAACATGGTCTGTCATGTCCCGAAGGAATTGATCGATGTCAAGCTGTATGTTATTAGCATACTCTAGAAGATGCCCATCGTTAAGGGCATATTGATTCTCAAATAAGAGATTGTGCATCTGCCAAAACTTATTTTGAGCGGCGGCGGCTTCTGCTGCTTCTGCTGCCCTTTGTGCTTGGAAATGAATGTGTGTGCGCGGGAAATGGCGGAATACAAACCGCAATTGGATTTGTTGCTGAATCTCTTGAATCATCCGATGAACCTCACCACAGGAAAGACATTGATAGTCACCGTATTTAACTAAAACGACTGACGCATCCATTGTTCCTTGGATGTGTTCGTGTTCTGAAATTGGCATGAGCAGTCCGTCACCATCGCTTGTCTGACTCATCGTTTTTTTATCCAGTCTGGTGGATAGCATCCTGGCGATGAAAACGCTTGAAAAAATGGTAAGAAATTGAATGTTGTTTCTTTATTCTCAAAATACGGGAATTGCTCCCACTTTGTCGCATCCCCCACGAGAAGTATTTGCACTAGCAACAAGGATAGCGATCGACCTACTCTTAGGGCTAGGAATGACGAACTTATTCTAAATTATCAAAGCGTAATAATGCCGCGCTTCAGAGCAACAATCATCGCCTGAGTGCGATCGCTCACTGCCAACTTGCTGAGAATATTTTTGACATGGAATTTGACCGTTCCCTCAGCGATCGCCAAAGCAGTGCTAATCTCTAAGTTGCTCTTACCCCTTGCCATCAGGCGTAGCACCTCCAATTCACGATCGCTCAATTCTGGGCTACCGATCCGCTCTGCCAATTTTGCGCCTATGGCAGGGGGGATGTACTTTTGACCTCTGTGAACTGCCCGAATCGCTGTCAGTAGTTCATCCGGTTCTGCGTCCTTTAAGACGTAGCCCTTTGCACCCGCTCGCAGTCCCCGATAGATGTCTTCGTCGCCGTCGTAGGTCGTTAGGACAATGATCCGAGCCTCGGCAAACTCAGGGCAAATGGTAGCGATCGCTTCAACTCCGCTCAACTCAGGCATCCGCAAATCCATCAACGTGACATCGGGTTGATGTTGGCGGAACAATTCTACTGCTTCGTGCCCGTTGCCAGCTTGCCCAACCACGGTCATATCCGGTTTATAGTCAAGTACGGCTGCTAGACCTTCTCGCATAAATGGATGATCATCGCTGATCAAGACGCGGATTACAGAGGAGCTTGGTGTCGGGGATGATCTGTGCGGGTGCGTCATGGCGTTTGTACTCTTACTACGATTTCTGTCCCTTGTCCAAGGTGGCTCTGAATCGTCAATTCTGCCCCAATCCGTTGGGCGCGTTCGGTCATTCCGAGTAATCCAAAGCCCCGAATAACAGACAGACTGCTGCTTTCAAACCCTTGCCCATTGTCTTTAATCTGCAAGACGAACTGCGTTGGCGTAGCCCGCCGCAGGCATCGCTCCGCCCCCGTCAAGCATCGCTCATACCGCAACTCAACCTGAATTTCACTCGCGTTCGCATACTTAAATGCATTGGTTAACGCTTCTTGGCCAATGCGAAGCAGATTCGCTTCGACTTCGTTCGGCAACACATGGGGTTCACCAATCGCTTTGCACACGACCTGAACTGTCGTATGGGAAAACATCTGAGTAGCAAGTCGATCAAGGGCACTATGTAAATCCCCTTCTTCTAAAATCTGCGGGCGGAGTGCCTCTACCGATCGACGGGCATCGGCAAGCCCGGAACGCGCCAATATCCGCCCCGTTTTCAGGTGTGACTCGGCGGCATCTGGATCGATTGTGAGGCGCTGGGAGGCAGCATCTAAGTGAACGATGATGCTAGTAAAAGCTTGGGCTAGTGTATCATGGATTTCCCGCGCTATGCGGTTGCGTTCTTCCAGAATTGAGGCTTCTTCAGCAGATTTGCGTTCACGTAGTGCAGCGTTTCGCTGTTCGCTAATGTCTGCGATCAAACCATAGTATCCTCTCACTTGAGCATTGCGATCAATATCGGGGATGGAGGTGACAGCAACATACTTTTTACCAAACGGCAAAGAGATTTCTGCCTCATAGGTTGTAATCTGTCCTGCTAGCGCTCGATTGATGTAAGGTTCAATAATTTGATAAGTTGTCTCACTCATGACTTCACGAACCTGCTTACCCAGAATTTGATCTCGACTACAGCCATACCAGTCCTCATAAGTTTGGTTGGCAAATCGATAGCGCTGATCTGTATCTATGTAACATATACAAACGGGGAGAGCGTCGGTGATCAGTCGTAACTCCTGTTCTCGCTCGCGCAGGGCTGCTTCGCTTTGCTGTAAAGCTGCTGTTCGTTCTCTTACCTGTTGCTCTAAGGTGCGGTTATAATTTGCTAGCAGTTGTTCTGCTTGTTTGCGCTCTGTGATATCTTGAAAGGCTGCGATCGCATAAGCCACATTGCCCTGTTCATCAAAAATTGGAGTTCCCCACCCTTCAACTGGAATGGTTGCATTGTTTTGGTGAATTTCTAAATCATCAATTCTAGTGCGTTCACCGCTCAATGCCCGCATCACTGGCAGGTTATCAATAGGATAGGGTTGATCCGTTCCCGCCAGATAAAGTTGATAAACCTCTGCAAGTTGATCCGGTGTCGCAGAGGGAACAATGCCTTTGCCCAATAGCTGAATTGCCTGTTGATTGGCGTAGTAAGGGCGACCCAGCATATCCACAACTCCAATTCCCACCGGAACCGCTTCTAAAAACTGGGTCATCTTACTTTCGCTGGCGCGTAGCTTGGAGTACAGTTTGGCATTTTCGATGGCAATGGCTGCCTGGGTTGATAACAGATGCAAAACAAACTGGTAACCAGACTCGATGTTTCCGACCATCCCACAAAGAATCATCCCAAAGGTAGCATAGGCAAAGGGAGACACAAACGCATTGCCATATTGAATTGACAAGTTGACTTGTTTAGACACAAGTAGCGGCATCAAATCAGGAACAGCAATATAGGCAGCAATCGTGATGCTTGATAAGATTCGCATCGCCGCCAACTTTTCCGGCTCGGTCATTTTTGGCAAATGGCTCAAGTCTCCAATCGGCTTCTCGCCAAAGAGTGATGCGATCGCATCTAGTTCAAGCTGAATATCTGACTTACTTGGCTGTTGAGGAAAACTGATCCCTAGTTGCTGCAAAACTTGCAATGCAGTATTGATCGCTTTCAATGGCTGGCTCTGCGCCATATCGGTTTGAATTTTGACTTCGTAAACTTTTACAATGTCGAGAACAGTTTTGCCCTCTTGCACAACGATCGCTACCCAGTGTTCTACCTGCTCAAAATCGCCACACAAGTACGCTAATTCTGTTGTTTCTAAATATAAATCTAATGTCAAGTCATAGTTTGTTTGCCAGCTAGAAGCTGCCAGCCAAACTCTTGCTGTGGCTAAATATTTTTGCGCTGTATTGTGGGCGATCGCAGCTTTTGCTTTCTGTCCTGCGATTAAATTTAATCTCGCAATTTCATTGCGTTCTGATTGATCTGCAACAAGCTCAATCCCATGAT
>NZ_JBALFC010000077.1:0-10285 GCF_036917755.1 Nostoc sp. | reverse complement strand
CGGCTTTAGGATCTTTACTTGTTCGTAGGTCATTAATGCTACCCAACTCTAACTTATTTGTCCCACGCATCTGGGACTTTTGCAAGAGGTCTATTCAAGAACTGGCAGATTTTTTTCATATTTTGCCTGCTGCTTTTTTCCCAAATAGTCTTGAATAACCCGTTATTAGTTGAGTGTAGAAGTGCGATGCCTAGGTTGGGCTACGCCTACGCACTTTTGAAACTTGTGGTCAGTGTTGAGTAGTTCACACTTGGACAATTATTAAAGTGAAGTGACAATAAAAACCCCTGGCTAACTACCAGGGGTAATGCAAGTCAGTACTTTTTCGCATGGAATGTATCTTCCTCAAATACCATAGCAACCGGTTAATTTAGATATATGCCATTTTGCCAAACAAAAAAAGCCCTACCGTATTTGTTAGATCAGAGCAAAAACAAACTTTTGCAAGAACTCTAGGTAAAATACATAAGCCTTAACTTTTTCCTCAATATCATGGGCAACACTTTTGGACATCTATTTCGGATAACTACTTTTGGCGAGTCTCACGGCGGCGGTGTGGGGGTTGTGATTGATGGTTGTCCTCCACAACTAGAAATTTCGGCAGAAGAAATTCAAGCAGAACTAGATAGAAGGCGTCCCGGACAAAGTAAAATTACTACCCCTCGCAAAGAAGCGGATACCTGCGAGATTTTATCAGGGGTATTTGAAGGCAAAACACTCGGAACGCCGATCGCAATTTTGGTACGTAATCAAGACACTCGTCCCCAAGATTACGATGAGATGGCCGACAAATATCGACCTTCTCACGCGGATGCAACTTATGATGCAAAATATGGCATTCGCAATTGGCAAGGTGGGGGTAGGTCGTCAGCGCGTGAGACAATCGGAAGAGTCGCAGCAGGTGCGATCGCTAAAAAAATTCTCCGTCAAGTTGCCAATGTGGAAATTATCGCTTACGTCAAGCGCATCAAAGACTTAGAAGGTGTAGTTGATCCAAATACTGTCACCTTAGAACAAGTGGAAAGCAATATCGTCCGTTGTCCCGATGCTGAATGCTGCGATCGCATGATTGAATTAATTGAGCAAATAGGTAGACAAGGTGATTCTATCGGTGGTGTCGTCGAATGTGTGGCGCGAAATGTCCCGAAAGGTTTGGGCGAACCAGTATTTGATAAATTGGAAGCTGATATCGCTAAGGGTGTGATGTCTCTCCCTGCTAGCAAAGGCTTTGAAATTGGTTCCGGTTTTGGGGGAACGCTGCTAACGGGAATTGAACATAACGACGAATTTTATATTGATCAAAATGGTGAAATCCGCACACTAACAAACCGTTCTGGTGGTATTCAAGGAGGGATTTCTAATGGGGAAAATATCATTTTGCGAGTTGCATTTAAGCCGACAGCAACAATTAGAAAAGAACAGAAGACTGTCACTCGTGAGGGCGAAGAAACGCTATTAGCAGCCAAAGGACGCCATGATCCTTGTGTATTACCGCGTGCAGTTCCAATGGTTGAGGCAATGGTGGCGTTGGTGCTGTGTGACCATTTGTTACGGCATCATGGGCAGTGTCAGGTGTTGTAGGCACTAGACTTTGAGTTAGACATTGACAATAAATACCAAATATGTATCAGGTAAAAATCACATCTTTCGTAGGGGTTTAGCAATGCTCATGCATGTCAACTTAAGGTGAAAGTTAGTCTATAAGCAGCTTTTAAGATTGTCTCGTTGTCTCGTTCCCAGTCTCCGACTCTTAATGCATTTCGAGAAGCTCCGCCTCAAGACTTGCGGCAGAGGCACAATGAGCAGCATTTCCAGCAAGAGGCTGGAAACGAGGTTTGAAAAGGGTTTTGGCTTAAGTTGACACCAATGAGCAATGCGCTTTACCCCTACAGCATGGTCTATTTACGATCAAAGGATAATTAAGAAAAGCCTGAAACAACCTATTTTTGTTAATGCACATCACATTGTATGGTAACGCATTAACATTGCATCGGTATGCATTGGCATTGCAAGGTATTGCATTAACATTGCATCGGTATGCATTGGCATTGTATGACAACGCATTAACATTGCATCGGTATGCATTGGCATTATATGGCAACGCATTAACATTGCATCGGTATGCCTTGGCATTGCAAGGTATTGCCAAATTTAATTTGCTACAAATTATGAAATGCTGTACAAAGCTTAGACTTTCGTCCGAGCTTTTCTTCAAGGTTTCGATACGAGAGGGGACATCGCATATACCAGCGCATAGACAGTAGAATAATCTTGCATATTAAGTGTCGCCATCACAAAATAGTTACTTGCAGTTGATTAACGGGCTATCTTTCGCTGCTGAATTATCTGCCTTCTGCACTTTTAGTATACCAGCACTGGTTTTTGCAACACAACCATATTTTCAAGCCCATCTGCAAAATATAGGTTGTTTAAGCAGATATCTTCTTAAGACTTGTCCTAGCAACTTATCCAGGTAGAACATGGCTCAGATATTACGTCCTTCCCATAAATGTTTGAGAAAAAGCCTTTTTACATCCATTGATATTGGCTTGAGCTTATTATTGTTATTGATGCCTACAACAGCCTTAGCTGATGGGAGCAATAATTCTAATGATCCCCCACCTCAGACTACAGGAACTTCAGGTGGCTCTAGAGGATGCGAAACTCAGTCCGAGACATCATCTTCAAGTCGCGTTCCAGCCCTGATTTTGCTTGCACCTTCCCAAATTTATGGGCAAAGTTTGGCAACCCGTCCTACATTCGCTTGGTTTATCAGCAATTCTGCCTCCTTGCAAATGGAGTTTCGGCTTTATGAGTATGACCAAGTTAGCAAACAATCTAAGTTGGTAAAAGAGATTAAAGACGAAAATTTTAAAAGTTTACCAGGAATTATGGTGCTATCTCTGTCCAATCCAGAATTGTTAGTTGGTCAAAGATATTTTTGGCAAATCGAATTAGTCTGCGACGCTAATCACCCATCAGGCAATCAATTTGCTACAGCTGCCATGAAAGTAGTTTCACTTCAACCCGATTTGCAAAAGCAACTCTCTCAAAGCAATGATGTTTTAACTAAGGCAAATCTCTATAACCAAGCTCATTTGTGGTACAACACTTTAGAAATCGCTTTAACCTCAAAGGATCAGGCGAAGCTGAGAGAATTAAAGATATCTCTCCTAGAACAAGTAGCAAATGGATCTAAAACAGGACTCAAAGAACAAATTCAAGTAGAACTTACAAAAAGCGCAATTCATCAATTGCAGCGCTAGTATAGCAGTCTGCTTTGATTTTTGTTCGCGCAGCGTGGCGTAGCCATAATTATTTGCGTAGATAGGGAGTAGGGAAGAAGCCTTTTCCGGGTGTACTGATTTTTGTCAAAAATCAACGAGAACCGGCGGGAATCCCATCCCAACAAGAGGGGTGTCCGCGCTTCCAAAGTCATTAGAGACGCGATTAATCTCGTCTCTAATGACTTTGGTCATTGGTGCTAATGACTAATGACTAATGACTAATAACTAATGACTTCGATTTCCCCCCGGCTTCAAGTCGGGGGATGAGTTAACCGCAATTGCATCTTTCGACAATGGTAGCGATCGCTATCAACTTTAGTACGGTGAACGGTACTTCGCACTTTCTTATGGGCCTGAAAACACAGCTTGTTCTACATCATCTCGACTAAGAGAATACTTAAATGAACGTTGGATATCTTGGCCATTTTCCCCAGATTGGACATATCGTACTACGATTTGCTCAACATCGAGCCATAATTCAGCTTGCCAACTAGGCCGCTGCACATGCCAGCAATGCCTCTGTATATCGTCTTGTTGACAGCCTTGGTCTTTTAGCCACTGCTCAATTTGTGGCAGGGGATGATTATATAGGGGAGTATCAGAGGGAAGAAGAGGCATAGGAATTTTGGATTTTGGATTTTAGATTTTGGACTTCGGCTACGGTTCCATCGAGCGAAGTCGAGATGCTCAGTCGAACGATTTTGGATTAGGGAATTTTTTAATTTTTAACAAAGTATGTTCAGTTTAATTCCCCTGCCTCTATAGGCAGCACATTTTGATGCCTAATTAAAATCACCCTTACAAAACTTAATTACGAACGCGAGTGCGTGCCGGAGGCTCTATTACGAATTACGAATTATTTTAATTATCATAGGGGTAATTGGTTGCAACACATGAATAAGGTGCTGTTGTACAGATGGGGTTGGCTGTAGCAAATGGGAATGGATCGCAGTCTCGCCACGAGTTAAGCCAATGGCAACTGCTAATAACAGACAACCTACAAATGTTAACACCAGCATAAATAAAGCAAAGATTTCGCCAGATGAGAGGGGGCGATCGCTCGGATCGAGGTAAGCTGATTTTGACCATTCATCGGAACGCGAGACGGGATGATTCAAATCAGCAGGTGGTTGAATCACTCCAAAGCGGGAATAGCCAATTTTTAAATCATACCTTAACCGACGTTCTGGATGGCTAAGAGTGGCGTAGGCTTCGTTGATTTGCTGAAATTTGGGAGTGGCGATCGCAGTCGGCAAATCTGTAGTATCAGGATGATAGCGTTTGCTCAGTTGCCGATAAGCGCGGCGAATGTCGATTACCGATGCCGAGGGATGCAGTCCTAGCAGGGAGTAATAAGTTGGTTTACTGCTTTGTGGTATTGCCCCGTTGTGATTCACGGCTGTTTGAGTCACTTTGGTCAAATATATTTTTTATATTTTAAATCCTTTCTGAATTGGAGAAGATAGAAGAAGACACAGCAGTTAACAATTCAAAATTCAAGATTCAAATATGACCCTGCCAAATTCGCGGTAGAGCCGCAATCAGGAGCATTTTCAGCTAGAGGCTGGAAACGAGATTTTAAAGCTACCCTATGGATTGCAGCTACCATCCGTACAGTATGAGGATTCATAAGTATTAGAACGCTTACCGAAGAGTGCATAGCGATGATCGCGGATTTGTTCGTAAAAGCGATCGCCTGCCCATTTCATCCCCGGTAAGGCTCGATAAGCGTCTACAAATATACTTCCGACTGGCAATAACCGTCCAATCTCTTCTGCTGCGTTACTACCTTGCCAACGTCTTTGAGGTTCATTGCCATCAATTAAAATCACCCCCTGTTCACAGTCTTGGGCTGTAATTCCCCACTGCAAAAGTGTCTGCTCATCTTGCATGGGAGCGTAGCGAAATAATTTTCCCTTGTCTAAGGTTTCTAGCAATTGCACTAGGGTAACGCAGAGATTACAATTACCGTCGTAGACTATATAGTAGTTCATAAAAACAATTAAATTAACACTAGACTGTTGACTTTTTACTAACAATGACTTCTCTACAAAATCAAATCATTTTGATCACTGGTGCAAGTAGTGGTATTGGTACTGCTTGTGCGAGAATTTTCGCTGGTGCGGGTGCAAAACTGATCTTAGCAGCCCGACGGTTAGAACGTTTGCAGCAGCTAGCAGATACTCTCAATAAAGATTTTAGTACTGAAATTCATTTGTTACAGCTAGATGTGCGCGATCGCAACGCTGTCGAAGAAGCCATTTCTACTCTACCCCCTGCCTGGTCTGACATCGACATTCTAATTAATAATGCTGGTCTAAGTCGTGGTTTAGACAAGTTGCACGAAGGCAGCTTTCAAGACTGGGAAGACATGATTGATACTAACATTAAAGGTTTACTTTATCTTTCCCGCTATGTTGTGCCGGGAATGGTGAGTCGCGATCGCGGTCATGTGGTAAATTTAGGTTCCATTGCTGGACATCAAACCTATCCCGGTGGCAATGTCTACTGTGGTACCAAAGCTGCTGTGAGAGCAATTTCTGAAGGTTTAAAACAAGACCTTTTGGGAACGCGGATACGTGTAACTTCCGTTGACCCTGGTATGGTAGAAACGGAATTTAGCGAGGTGCGCTTTCACGGAGATACTGAACGCGCCAACAAAGTCTACCAGGGAGTTACACCTCTGACAGCAGAAGATGTGGCTGATGTGATATTTTTCTGTGTAACGCGATCGCCCCATGTGAATATTAATGAAGTTGTGCTGATGCCTGTTGACCAAGCTAGCGCTACCCTAGTTAATCGACGGACATAAAAGTAAGCCATCACTAAGAAAATAATTAATTTGTTAACACTCCTAGCACTGTTGAAAAATTGACTATCCTCTTATACCATTTCAGACAAACCCTGATACATATAGATTTCTCGTAAGGAACATTGCTGTGCCCCTACCAACGTATTTGTATCATTATTAAAGTGAAACGGTATTAGCCCCATTCCAGAAAAATATTTCTAAGTTATAAGACTCACTATTAAAGTCAATATTGCCAATCCTCCTAAAATAGCTAAAACTTGAGTAGTTTTGTTACTTTTAGCGAGAATTTCTGAGTAAGATAGTTGATGATTCTGAATTAGTAATATGGAATGGGGATTAAATAGAAAAGGGAATAAACGATTCAAAAGTAAGCGCAGAAAAAAGTTAAGACTCCATAATTGCTTCTGTAGAGGATCTTGATTATATTGCCAAGGATAACTAATTTGGACTAAGCGGATTAAGGCTTTAATATCTGGTTGGCGTAAGCTTTCATAGCGAGGAAGTGCTTGAGAGAGATTATCTTGAGTTGCTGCCAAAATTTCATGGATTTCATAGATATCTTCTAACGCAGAATTAACACCTTGTCCAATGTCGGGAGGAAAACAATGAGCCGCATCTCCCAATAAAATTACTGCTGTTCCTTGGTTCTCTTCAGGTTTTCCCCAAATTTGATACAACCCTGAACAATATTGAGGAATAGGAAATTTCCCGCCGTCACTAGATGCAAATCTGGCTATTTCTTCAGGAGAAATAATCTTTTCTAGGGGAAGCTGAGGAAATGCTTGTGTCAGGAATTGTTTAACTTCTTCTTGGGTTTCTAATTGCCATATCTGATGATCTGGGTAGGTAATAATATTCGCCGTTCTTGGTTGATCAGGATTTTTAAATGGTAATAACCCCAGAGAAATTGCTTTTTTACGCCCTTTAAAAGTAGACCTAATGGTGTAAGCCATTGTAGTTTGTGCTAAATCTTCTTCTGACTCTGATAAGGGAAATTGAGGAGGTAAAGTGAGAACTTTGTATTTTAAACCGGAACTAGCAGAAGGAAACTTTTGCATTTCAAAGGAATGTGATTGACCTTCCATTTGATGAAGAGTTTGACGCACAATAGAACTGAAGCCATCACAACCTACTATCAGAGTAGGAATAAAGCTCAATTTTTCTTGATATTGAGATTGGGTAATAACTTCTAAATGCTCTATATGTTGTTTAATTTCTACACACTCAGTATTAAATAAGACCTGAATCGAATCTTGCCAATGTTGATGAATTTCTTGGTAAAGTAAATCTAAAAAAGATGCTCTTGGCAGCCAATACGCAGTCTTGCGTTTAGAATCAGCGATGGGTAGTTTTGTTGTTTTGCGTGTGCCGTCTTTTTGAATGAGAGTCCAATAAAATTCGGTACTAGAGACACTCAAATCAGCTAGTTTGGCAGTTAGTTCTAACAAATCAGTTAATTTTTGCCCTCGACCATCAATTTGATAACTAAAGGATTTATCTGGTTCGTAATAATCTGCTGATGGTCTTTTTTCAATAACTGTAATATCTTTCCAGCCTCTTTTCGCTAACATTAAAGCTGTGGCTAACCCCGCCGGACCTCCTCCGATAATGACAACATTTTTCTTGTAGGAATTATTCATTAGACCTCTGGGAAAAAAGTTTTGTGGTTATTATTAATTCGTGAAGCTTAATTAACCCCCGACATGAACGCCAGGACGCCTGTGAGAATTCTTTTCAGCCCGACGGAGTACTTCACGGGTAACTACAGCAATATCACCCTCCCCAAACAAGATAAAACGCAGTAAGTATTGTATGGGGTTGCCTTCAACCCAACCGAAGTAGGCATGGGGAATCTTACCTGTTTGGTCACGAATATACAGCAATAAAGCCGCGATCGCATTAGGTACTGCTGCACTCTCAGCCCGGAGGATGCGATAATCACCAACTTGCACTCCTTTGACTTTGATCACATCCGCAAACTCCGAAGCATCTGATACACGAATCTCTAAAAAAAGAATTGGATCGTTGGGTGGAATATGGTTGTCCTCGCGTACCTCTTTCTCTTTCATAAAATACTCTAGGACATCGCCCTTATTCAACCGATTTGCAATCAGTCGGATTGCTCCCTGGCTCTCTTCGGCAAGGAATTGGCCAGCAAGTTCGTCAAATTCGATCTGCTCTGCTCGTAGTTCCGTTGAACGCCACACACGAGAAACCAGCGAAGTAAAAATGATCGCACCGATGAAGAACCCAGCGATCCTAATCCCTTCTGGTCTTTCGATGATATTGACAATAGTGGTATATAAAAATAACAGTGTGATTATGCCAAAAACGAGTTTTGCCCGCTTCTCTCGATGACGGTGGGCTGATAGAGTGACGGCAAAGGCAGCTGAAGTGATCAATACAAGCACACCAGTTGCGTAAGCCCCACCTTGGGCTTCCACATTTGCCCGAAAGATAATTGTCACAACAAAGGCGATCGCTGTATAGACTAAAACTAAAGGTCGCGCTGCTCGTGCCCAATTTGGTGCCATTCCATAGCGTGGTAAGTAGCGGGGCACGATATTGAGCAGCCCTGCCATTGCAGATGCACCTGCAAACCACAAAATGGAAATAGTACTTAGATCGTAAATTGTGCCCAAGCCATTGCCTAGATATAGATGTGCTAAATAAGCAAGGGCGCGTCCGTTAGCTTTGCCCCCAGACGCAAATTCTGCGGTTGGAATCAGTAGAGTAGTTATAAAGCTGGTGGTGAGCAAAAAGAAGCTCATAATTAGAGCAGCAGTGGTCAGCAGCTTGCGTGTATTCCGAATCCGCCCTTTGGGATGTTGGGAAGTGTCACTGCTGCTACCTTTGACGAGGGGCATAACGGTCACACCAGTCTCAAAGCCTGACAATCCCAACGCTAGTTTGGGGAATATGAGGAGAGATATGCCGAGTAGCATCAAAGGGTTGGAATGGCGTGCAAAAAGTGCCGTCTGCCAGTTAACGATCGCTTCTGGGTGAATTATGATCTGATACACACCGACGTTAACGATAATCAAGTTTAACAGCAGATAAAGTGCCACTAAAACTACTGCAATACCAATCGCCTCTCGGAAACCTCTCAAGAAAACTGCGCCTAGTAATGTAACTAATATGAGAGTTATTGCGATCGTTTGATTGTGAAGCCAAATTGGGATCAGCGGATTTTCGATGATATGAGCTGTAGCATCAGCAGCCGACAAGGTAATGGTAATAATAAAGTCGGTTGCCACAAAACCAAGTAGGCACAGCACAAGTAATTTGCCTTGCCACCAGGGGAGCAAACGCTCTAACATTGCGATCGACCCTTCCCCACGAGGGCTTTCGGCAGCAATGCGCCGATAGATTGGCAATGCTCCAAAGAGTGTCAGCAAAACCAGAATCAGGGTAGCCACAGGAGAAAGAGCGCCAGCTGCCAGGGCTGCAATCCCAGGTTGATAGCCAAGGGTAGAGAAATAATCTACACCAGTTAAGCACATCACCTGCCACCAAGGATGTTGGCGATGTGGTTCTTCCTTGCGATAAGGTCCTTCCTTCTCTCGTCGGTCTTCTTCAAGCAACCAGTTGATTAACTGTTTGCCGAGCCGTTTTGTTGAAACAATTGATTTAGCCATCAAATACGGTTGTGTTGCAAAAGTCGGCTTTGTGATTTTTTTAAGCCTTTGTAGTTTATTAAAATTTTCAACTACAAAGATATAGCACTATTATTGTAGGCTAAGCGTCCTGTCCGATTTACAAAATATATAGTAGCTGCTCGTAGTCGTCTGGCGTATGAAGATAAATTGCAGCTTTTGGTATTAGAATAATCAATATTATATCCGTATATTTTCGGTTTAACCCTTTTTGATACGAATACATTGGTAGGGGCACAGCAATGCTCATAGGTGTCAGCTTAAGCTAAAACCCTTTTAAAACCTCGTTTCCAGCCGGAGGCTGGAAATGCATCTCATTGCGGCTCTGCCGCAAGTCTTGAGGCGGCAGCCCTCTCGGAATGCATTCCCAGTCGGAGACTGGGAACGAGACAACCCTTTTTGATACAAATACATTGGTAGGGGCACAGCATTGCTCATTGGTGTCAACTTAAGAAGATTTTGCCCAAATTTGTTGGGTGTAAGCGTCAATCTCTCGATGGCGCTTACGCCTAGTTTTGACTAATCCAAAC
>NZ_JBALFC010000076.1:0-1850 GCF_036917755.1 Nostoc sp. | reverse complement strand
GTAATCAACTTTCCAATTAAATTCAGCAATGCCATTGGCGAACTTTTCGGCTATTTGACGTGATTGAATGCTAGCTGTAGATGGTTGACCATTATGGTTGTAAATGCTGCCTAGTTCTGTCATCTTATTCGTTTAATAGTATATTTGTATTAAAAAGTATTTTAGTTCTCTCCGACGCTTAATGAAAGTAAGGCTCTTGGAAGCGTTTGGCAACATTTAAAACATAGCTGGTCTTTCTTTAGTCTTGCAGTAAAGGTACGTAGCCTTCTTGAACCGTAGGCATCACTCAAGGGCAAAATAGATAATTGAAAATATACATTTCCCCTGAAGATAGATTTATTCTGTATTCATCCCTGTCTTGTAGAAAATGATTTTGGTACACACAATGCCAAAGTTATTGTTCTTGCTGCCATAAATAAAGACATTGATAGCCATAGTAAATGACTATTATGGAAATACATTGCTGTAATTGCTGATGGAATAAAACCGATTACAGTGGCTTTCAGCATAGCTTGGCGAAGTGTATGACCTTGAGTCAACCCTAGAAAATAACCGTCTAGCGCATAAGCGACTGAGCCAAAACCCAAAACTGGTAACAGCCAAGGAATATAAGAACGTAAATTATTGATAATATCAGTATGATTGGTCAGCAATCTTAACAGTGATTCTGGGACACAAATAAATGCAGTAGCAAACATTAATCCTATAACTAAGCTACTGACTACAGAAGTTTGCAAGAGTTGTTTTAAAGAAGTAATATTTCCACTACCTTGAAAAATTCCAGCCAAGCTCTCAGTAGCGAATGCCAAGCCATCAATGAAATATGCTGCCAAGCTCACCAATTGCATAAGCAGGGTATTTGTCGCCAGAATTTCAGTTCCTAACATAGAACTGAGATTGCTAAACATCGCCATTGTCGAAATTAAAGCGAAAGTCCGAATAATAATTTCTCCATTCAGCATGAAAACTGATTTTCAAGCAGATAGGTTAAATACTTCCCCAATTGAAGCTTGTATTTGTTTAAATGAAATTGTTTGACAATATAGTAAAGTACCTACTATTAGCATCAGATACTGACTAGTGGCTGTCGCTAACCCAGCTCCTC
Source organism: Nostoc sp. (assembly GCF_036917755.1). GTDB lineage: Bacteria > Cyanobacteriota > Cyanobacteriia > Cyanobacteriales > Nostocaceae > Nostoc. The sequence continues at coordinate 745 of NZ_JBALFC010000076.1, read as the reverse complement.
TACTTGACCATCCCCACTGAACAATAAATAGATAATCTAGTAGTACATTTGCACAATTACTAATAGCTGAAAGCAACAAAACTTTACTACTTTGGGTTTGTCCAAGAAACCAACCAATCAAGACAAAGTTAATCAATGTTGCTGGGGCACCCCATATTAAAGCATTATAGAAATCAACACCAGAAGTTTTAACTTCTGGTGTAGCACTTAGAATTGCAAACCCTAATACTTGTAAAGGTTTTTGAAATATCAGGATGGCAAGTCCTAATATCAGCGCTAAAATTCCATGCTGTAAACTAATCAGTACTGCCGATTGGTTATCTTTACGCCCTATAGCCTGTGCAACCATTCCAGTTGTACCCATGCGTAAGAAACCGAATGTCCAATAAATATAATTGAATAAAATTGTTGCTATTGCTACACCTGCTAAATGACGAATCTCCGTTAAATGCCCTAAAAACATTACATCTATTAGTCCTGCTAACGGAACCATTAGATTTGAAAGAACATTTACAGATGCCAGTTTTAGAAAACTGCGGATGAATACTGAACGTTGAGCAAAGATAGACAAAATTAGTAAATCCCTTGACCAGAACAATGACCTACATTGGAGTTATTTTTTCGGCTTATCGGTCAGAATACCTTTCCTGTATTCTGACGACTGACGCATGTATTCTGATTGATAATTTTTAAAAATCATTATCCGTAAAGGGAACTATAGATGGTGAAAACCTTTTCAGCGACG
>NZ_JBALFC010000075.1:0-2008 GCF_036917755.1 Nostoc sp. | reverse complement strand
TGTTCCGCTTTCAGGAATCTTTTTACTGGCATGATGCACACACCCTTGGTTTATCTTGTTGCTATTTTATGCGACTTAAATGTGGAACAGCTTAAGACAAGAACACTGAAACGAAGTTCAGTGGCCCCAATTAAGGAGGGGTCTGAATGCCCTTCTTAATTGTCCCTTCTGCCTTCTGCACTCTGCCTTCTGCTTTCTTCAATAGCAAAGCGTTCTGCTAAGGGTAGTACCATTACTAGCGGATTGCTTAATCCACTAAACACATAAACATTGTTTAATCCTGGAACAGCACCAATTATAGGAAATTGATTCCCACTAAATGCCACTAAGCAATGATGCCAAATTCCTGGTAAATTCTTCAAAGTTGGTAACACTTCCCCGACACTTTCTCGCAACCATTTTTCACTCGCTTGTGAATTTACCTTGGCATGAGGATCTGTGAGAATGCGACTAATTTGACCCAAGCGTAAACTGCCATCTTGAAATTGAATTGCGCCAGCATCTAAAATCGCTGTTACTGGTTCATTACCTGGCTGATCCCAAACTTCATCGACTTCAGCAGATTGGGCTTCTAATTGAAATCGTTGCACATTTGCTGGCATAACTAAGGTGCTTAACTTGACATCAACTGGTGCAGTTTCAATTATTTCTGCGTGGGTAAAATATATTTTAGTGGAAATACCAGATGCCTTTAATAGTTGGCGGCTAAGTCCACCTGCACAAATGACAACATTTGCACTGTGGTAACTTGCAGTAGTGGTTTTTACACCACTTTCTAATATTTGCAATACTTGGGTAATTTGCACTTCACCCCCACCACGCAAAAAAGCTTGAATGTAAGCTTGTGCTGTTTTTTGTGGATGAATATGACCGTGTTTAACAGTTAAAGCACCAGATATCGCCTGTTGATTTAGGAGTGGTTCCAGTTCAATCGCTGCTTCTGGGCTAAGTAAATGTGGTACATCGGCACAATTATTATAGGATGCAGCGATCGCTTCTGGGTCACTAGAAGCTGAAATAGTCAGTAATAAATCTAATTCCCGAAACTCGATATCAGCGTCTAACTCAAGAGATAAGATACGATAGCGAGCGCTTGCTTGTTTGCACAATTGGCGAGTAAATGCTGTAGTACCCGACCAATACGCAAGCCCACCATAACTATAACGAGTTGCATTCTGTGGTATTTCATATTCTTCCACCAAAAGTACGCCAAAGCCTGCTTTTCCTAATTCATAAGCAAGTGCAGCACCCGTAATCCCACCACCAACTACAATCCAGTCGTAAGTTTTCATCTCGAATTTCCACTCAGAAACAACCATCTAATATGTTGCTTGTAACCGTTGTAAAAGATATTCTCTTGCTAAAATAGGCGGATAAATAGGGGATTTTCCTTTTTGGCAACTTTGTAAACAAGCAATCTCTACATCATCATTAGGATGACAGAAAAAAGCAATAGAATACCGAGACTGGTTTACCCTGTCGTCATTAGGAATCATCCTCTTTCAAGAGCAACATATCCTGTATTACAAAATTCATCACTCCAAGCTTGCTTTTGCTTAACTTCTAAAGGTTTTTTAAAAATGGTACACATAGCCGAGACCCTTATTTTTCGTAACCGTTCACAGGATCTGAAACACTACAGTCAAAAAATGGGTTACTGAGGTGGTAGATTAAATTACATGGATGAAAACTGCCTCGCCTACGGAATTGAAATTTCGGACTTAGATTAGGAAAAGACTCCAGCCAGTGTCAAACAATTGGTGGAGAAAATGGGGCAGCACATCAAGCAATCGGAAAAAGAGTTAACTGACTTAAAAGCCCAGCAGCAAGAGCTTTTAGAAAAAAATAATCGCACCTCAAAGAATTCATCATCTCCGCCCTCATTAGACCCACCCAATGCCGAAAAGCATGAAAAAAAGAACAAGAGTGCTAAAAAGCGAGGGGGACAACTAGGGCATAAAGGTCATAGTAGGTTTCTGTACGATGTGTCTGAATGTGAAAGCGTTTT
>NZ_JBALFC010000074.1:0-27644 GCF_036917755.1 Nostoc sp. | reverse complement strand
GCGATTACGAAGCAGGCGGTGGCGGCTAGCAGGGTGGGAATCATGACTACGCCGAACCAACCGATGTAGATGCGGTTGTTGGTGCTGGTGATCCACTCGCAGAATCGATCCCATACGTTGGCGCTTTCGCGACGTTGTAAGGTTGTTGTCATTGTTTTATAAATGCGATTATTTGTGAATGAATTTAGGTAGGTTTGACTACCTGTTACACATCTTAAATAATTTATTGCATTTTGTAAAGTACTTACAGAAAAATTTTTTCTTGGGATTTACGCACCCACAACAGAAAATCCCCAATCTACTGAAAAAGGGGACTTTGGCTAAATTCTGTTCTATAAATTTTGTAAAAACCTCTTAACGAAACTAAACACTCTCTATATATATTCTTGTTCAATTCACTTCTGCCTGCTTGGATATTGATTCTACACCCACAACTTGTAAAGGTGGACGCACAGATAAATAAATCAATGGGCCGAATAGGGGTATCAACGCTATTAACCAGAACAACTGCGGATTTTTCCAACCGCGACGCGCCATATCATCCCCCAGTAATGTGGGAAAGAGTAGGCAAAGTAGGCAAAAATCTAAACTCATCACATTAATGAAGCGGTTGGTTTGCCACTGTTGTACAAAACTGTCCCAATCTCCTCCTGTTAAACCGTAGGCAACTAGAATAACTGTGGCTACAGTCAAGACAATCCCAGTCACACGAGAATCTAGCAGCTTGAGGAAGGCATTCTTTTTACCGACAAAATTATTATTTGGTTCTCGTAGGGCTAAGTACGGCAACAAGGCAAAAGCACCAACTGCGAAAGAGGCGATCGCAAATAACCAAGCAGGTATTTTTTGCCCTCTACCATCAATAAACACTACTGCACTGTAAATAAGAGGCCAGATGCCCATGAGGTTGAATAGTGCTATTACTAACGGGTTTACGCCTTGCCACTGACCAATAGAAAGGTTTTTAATTAACTCGAATGTACCGGGTTGCTCAGGAGGAGCGAGGAAAAAAGCATAGGTAATGAATCCCAGCCACAGCACCCCAAAGGCAATTTTTCTAACCATGAAAGATTTAAGTAGTATTAATTATTGATTTTGTCACTAAAAATTCGGCTATCTGCCTACTATTGTATTATTCACTGCCTAAACCCGTAGCGACTTGTGCCTAAATATCAGATGATCCGATTAAGGATTGAAATAACTGAAAGCTTCTGAGAGATAATCAGCAGCAGATGCTACGACTGCGATCGCACTTTCATAATCTAGGCGCGTTGGCCCCAAAACTCCCACACTTCCTACTGGTATTGAACCTCGGCGATAGGTGGAAGAAATTAAGGTGCAGGTGCGTATCGGTTCTAGAGGATTTTCTGCCCCAATGCGAACCGTTACCTTTGGCTTCCCCACATCCTCAGACTCTGGTTCCTCAAATATTAATCGCCATAGTTGATCTTGTTCTTCTTCCAACAGGTGGATAATCGTTTGTACCTGCTGTAACTGGGAAAATTCCGGCTGGCGTAAAACTTCTGACACACCCCTAACCATAATTTGGGTTGCAGTCGGTGCAAGAGTGCGACGAGTCAATTCGGTAACTGAATTTTTTAAGAATTCCCCGTAGCGTTGGAACTCTTGATCTAGTTCAGTCCAGTCGAGGTTGGCTAATTCCAACAGACTTCGCCCCCGTAAGTGGCTATTCAAAAAGTTAGAAACAATTTGCAACTCGCGATCGATTACTTCTGGTTCGCGTTGTGTTTCCTCTGGTATTGGCGACAAATCCATCAACTTGGAATGTGTCTCATAAGCATCTGTCACCACAATCAGCATGATCCTTCCGGCTTCTACTTGCACTAATTGCAGATGTCGCACTATCGCTGTAGTGGTTTGGGGCATGGTAATCAAGCTAATGCAACCACTCAAGGTTGCTAAAATTTGAGCAGCTCCTTGCAGTAGGGTTTCTAAACTCCGATCTTCCCACTGGAGAAGCTTTTGCAGTTCTACCTCTACTTCTCGCCCTAAAGTTTCCGTTCGCGTAGCGTCTCGCAGAGAAGGTGTAATTAGCTGGTCAACATAAATGCGATAGCCTGAGTCTGAAGGTATTCGTCCGGCGGAGGCGTGTGGTTGGTAAAGTAACCCAGACTTTTCTAAAACGCCCATCACATTGCGAATTGTGGCTGAACTTACACCCAGGTCGTACTCATCAACCAAAGCTTTTGAACCAACCGGCTCTGCTGTAGCAATATAGTGACGTACCGTTGCCCAAAGTATATGCTGTTGTCGATTTGTTAACTGGACTTCCATAAGGCATCTTTTACTGAAGGCAAATTTTAATCAAACTCTGAAAAAATTTCTGGATTTGATCGCAAACAAAGATTATTAATAATTAATTAAGATACCAAATTAGACAGTTCTCTAATGATAAGTATTTTTAAAGTTTACGTGCTGATTTTTTGAGAGTGCGCTGGAAATAGGAGCTAGATTTATACTGCAAAAGCTGCCTTTACTCATAACAGTATTTTTGCATAACTTTAAACTTATAACAGTATTATTGAATACGTATTTTTCTGGAATAACTGATATATTTGCGTTGAAAAGCTCCGTGAATATATACTCACTAGCAAAAGGTGTAAAGTTTCCCCTCAAAACCCTAAGTTGATGCAGTCCTATTTTTAGGATAGCAGAAGCCAGCTGGAAGAGTAAATCCCAGCTGAGTTATGGATTACAGTCAGAAATTAATACTGGGGAATTGAAGGGTCAACTAATAACGAGTAAGCATCAATACCACCGGAAATATTTTGCACATTTGTAAAACCTTGAGCAATTAACCACTGGCACATTTGGGCGGAGCGGATGCCGTGGTGACATAGCACAAAAGTTTCAGCTTGGGGATTGAAGAGATTGGGTACTTGATCTCCCCATTCGGCAAATTGACTTAAAGGTAGATTGACAAAGCCCTCAATGCTAGCGATCGCCAATTCTTCTGGTTCACGCACATCTACTAGCTGAATACTTGGATCACTAGAAGATAGACGTTGTGCCAGTTCTTTTACACTAATTTGGTTCATGAGTTCCCTGTCATGAGGTTTTCGTAAACAGTCCTAATATTATTTATGGTGACAGAAAATCTCTGCCTTGGCATGAGCATCCATTCTCAACAGGGCTGATTGATTTTGGTAAGCTTTCTGTTTAAATGGCTGTAAACCGTCTTTCTTTATAGGTTTAACGTGAATAGGCAACGTTCATTTATTGGTTTTATCGTCGCTGGTGCGATCGCACTGCTAGTAATTGCGATCGCTAGCTTTTACTGGTTTTTCGGCAAAAGTCCGGCTAACCTCATTGGTTCTACCTCCCAGCCTGGTGCAACCATATTCGTGTCGAAACTTTCGCCTGTAATGGTATCATTACTAGCGAATCCTGACCGTTTGCAAGCGTTGGAACGGGAAGAAGAACTATCTAAACTCAAAACCAGTTTATTCGCCAAAAGTGGCATAGATTACAAACAAGACATTCAACCCTGGTTAGGGGACGAAATTACATTAGCTATCACCACCTTAGATATTGATCGGGACTTAGAAAACGGACAGCAGCCAGGGTATTTGTTGGCACTAGCAACCAAGCAACCGGAGAAAAGCCGCGAGTTTGTTGAGTTGTTGTTTTCCAAACGGGCGTTAGCTGGAGCGAACTTAGCTGTTGAGCAATACAAAGGTGTAAAGCTAATTTCTGACAATTCTCAACCAGAGCAAGACTTGCTTGCAGGTGCTGTTGTCGGTGAAGGCTTTGTGTTGTTTGCTAACGATCCGAAGGTGTTGCGAGATGCGATCAATAACGTCCAAGCGCCCGATTTAAATTTGACTAGCTCGCCCGAATACCAAAAAGCTACCAAAGAACTGCCTAAAGGGGGTTTAGCTGTAGCTTTCTTGAATCTTCCCATTGTGGCAAAATGGCAAGGCTTAGAGTTACCAGAAGAACTTTATAATAGCCAAATCATATCCTTGGCGTTAAACCCCAAAGGATTGCTAGCAGAAACCACCTTTCTGACTTCATCGGAAATTGTCTCTCCATCTGCACCACTATCTAAAGCTGTGGGAGCATTGCAATATATTCCAGCATCAGTAGGTTTGGCAATTTCCGGCTCAAATTTGAGTAATTTGGGTAACAGTGATTTAGCCAAACTCTGGAGACAAGCGATAGCAACTATATATGGTTCTGAGGATGTAGTTTCTCGATTAGCAAAACCCTTGGCGGATATTCAAAAACGCTGGAGGATAAACTTACCAGAGGATATTTTCAGTTGGGTACTAGGAGAATATGCCATAGCATTGTTACCTGATAAAGAGCAAACAACCCCTCATTGGATTTTTGTAGTGGAAAAATCCGAGGGTGTAGAACAAGGCGTTGCTCGTTTGGATGCGATCGCTTCATCTAACGGACTCAGTATCAATCCCCTGACTATAGATGAGCAAAAAATCTCCGCTTGGACTGAGTTAATTACTGCCACTAAAAAAAGTGACGTAAAAGAGGGAACATCTTTCAGCATTGAAACAAAAGTGCGGGGATTGCATACAACTTTCGGAAATTATGAAATTTTCACGTCTGACTTAGAGACGATGAATGAAATCCTCACAGCTAAGGATAATTCCATAATTAACAATTCCAATTTCCAAGATAGTATCGCTGCGATTCCCCGACCAAACCAAGGCTATATATATCTTGACTGGACAAAGAGCCAGAATTTGTTAGAGCGTCAAGTACCGATTCTCAAGTTAGTGGAAGTCTTAGGTAAACCATTTTTTAACAATCTGCGATCGCTCACAGTCAGTAGTTATGGAACTGAGACGCGATCGCTCAAAGGCGGCGTTTTCTTCAAACTCGATAATTCGTGAGATTTTCATCAAAAGTCAAAGTGCAGAAGGCAAAAGAATTGTTTACCTTCTGCCTTTTCTGATCCGATAATATTTACTTAAATTTCCTGTAGTATTTGCTATTCGTATTGTCAATTAGCTGGTGGAGAAGATCGGATAAATCGGGAAAAATAATGCGATCGCTCGATCGCTCTTTGTTCGGCAGTGATGCCAAGCGTTAAATTCAGATTAGCACCGTCAACTCTTGAAGGGAATACAAATGACAGCAGATATGACTGTAAAATATCAAGTTCTCAAGGCAGTAGAGCAAATGCCCCAGGACGTTACTTTTGAGGAAGTGATGGAACGCCTTTATTTCCTGTACAAAGTTGATCAAGGTTTAAAGCAAGTCGAGACTGGTAATACCATCTCACAGGCAGAAGCCACAAAGCAAATTAAAATATGGCAAGAGTAAGCTGGACGAGTCATTTTTATGTGGCGATCGCTCTTTGTATATAGGCGAAAACTGAGGTAGCAAACGTAGCCAGTATTGCATTAAACTGATTGGTAAACCGTAGTATTCGCATTATAGTACTGTACGGTCAACCAACAATAAAACTTTCGCAAATTCAAGGTAGAGATGATGCAAGAAGTAACTCGCCGCAAATTTATTGCAACAGCCACCCTAGCGACGGGTTTTGCCCTCGCAGTACAACCCATTTCTGCTGGAGTCATCACCACCAATGCTAAGGGGTTGGTAGCTGGTGCGGTGAAAATTCCCGTCAAAGATGGCGAAATTCCTGCTTATAGAGCAGCACCTGCCACTGGAGAAAATTTCCCAATTGTTCTGGTAATTCAAGAAATCTTTGGCGTACACGAGCATATTCAGGATATCACCCGGCGCTTTGCCAAGTTGGGGTATTTAGCGATCGCACCCGAATTATTCATCCGTCAAGGCGATGTCTCGAAGTTAAGCAGCATAGACGAAATTCGCCCAATTGTCGCCAAAGTGCCAGATGCTCAGGTGCTATCCGATCTCGATGCTACGCTACACTGGGCGGTGAAATCAGCTAAAGGTAATGCCGATAAATTGGCAATTACAGGCTTCTGCTGGGGCGGTCGGATTATCTGGTTATACGCAGCACATAATCCCAAGGTGAAGGCTGGCGTGGCTTGGTACGGGCGACTTGTGGGCGATGCTACCGAACTTCAGCCCCAGAATCCCATCGATATTGCATCAAAACTGACAGTCCCGATTCTCGGACTCTACGGCGGCAAAGATACAGGTATTCCCATCAATACAGTAGAGCAGATGCGCGATCGCTTAAAGTCTAGCAGCAAATCTGAAATCATTGTCTACCCCGATGCACCCCATGCATTTTTTGCCGATTATCGCCCCTCCTACCGCGAGAAAGAAGCTAAGGAAGGTTGGAAACGTCTTTTGGCATGGTTTAAGCAGCATGGCGTGTAGTGGGGGATGAGGGGGATGAGGGGGATGAGGAAGAATAATAATAAATTAAATTGTTCGCTTACTTCTACTCCTCCCCCATCTCCCCCATTTCCCCATTAGTGTAAGTCTGCAAAACATAGAAAAGCCTCCTGTATAGGAGGCTTAAAAGTTAGCGGAGAAAACTTGTTAAACTACGGCCTTGCAGCGAGCGCTCCTCCTAATGCCGAGAAAACCGCAGAGACGGATGCTGTAGCAAACAGCCACCACGCTGCTGTAGCTGCGGCTTTGCGGGTTTCTTCTGCTTGCTTCTGTGCTTGACGCTTCACCTCTTCTAGGCGGCGTTGGGCTTCGTGCTGTATGCGTTCTGCACGTTGTAATACTGTGTTGCGGGCCCGTTCAATTTGGTCAATGATCCGGTTAGCGTCTGCTTCGGAGATGTCCTCACGAGAACTCATAATTGCCACTAGGGTATCACGATCAAAAGAGGATAGGCGATCGCGCAGGGCATCAAACCCCGCCTGGGGATCGTCAAAAAATGTGCGAACATCGCGCTTGATACTATCGTAATTAAGTTCCGGGCGATCCAGGGCGTTGAGATAGTTGCGAATGCGGCCGAAAACCCCGTCAATTGCATCTTGAATGCCTCGTTGAATGTTCCGCACTTGTTCTACAAATTGATCCCTTACGGATAGCATGTTATCGGCAATCCGCGCCGCTTCTTCATCAGAAATATCTTCCCGAATTTTCAGCAAAGCGATGATCGTAGAACGGTCAAAATGAGAAAGCCGATCGCTAAAACTTTCTACCCCAACTCGCGGATCGTGCAACAATAATTGCAAGTCGCGTTTAATACCTTCTGGGTTAAGTTCTTCCTTGCCAGTTTGCCGCAAATACTCTTCCAGATAGCCTTTGAATGTTTCCATTCTTTGCTGTGTGCGGCTAGCTAGGCGACGAGGCGCACGTACAAAGTTGCGAATCGAAGTTTGGGTGGAATCAATGATTTCATTGACTTGTTCTTCACTTAAGTCTTGGCGTTGACTGAGCAACTTCACCAGTGTATCCCTGTCTACCTGCGACAACCGACGGCGCAGTGCGACGGCTCCCTGCTGGGGATTTTCAAACAATCTGGTCAAATCTCGCTGAATACCTTCTGGGTTGAGTTCTTGTTTACCAGTATTCCGCAGATAATCTGCGATCGTCGTAGTCACAGAGTCGTATTGCTCTTTAGCTTTATCCACTACCGCTTGTGGTGTGTGGCGAATGCTATGCCACGACTCCTCAGCAGTATTGATGATTTGATTAACTTGATCTTCACTCAAATCTTCCCGTTGACTCAATAACTGTACCAAGGTATCGCGGTCAAAGCGAGACAACCGCGCCCGAATTGAGGTAATTCCAGCTTGGGGATCTTCCAGTAGCTTTTTGAACTCCGCGCGGATAGCATCAGGATTCAGTTCTGATTTTCCTGTGTTACGCAGATATGATTCTACATTCAGCCACAGGGTTTCTGCTTGATATTGTGCCTGTTCAGCTAGTCCTTTGGATTCTACCAAAACGCGATCGCGCTGTTTTTCCAACTCATCGAGAATGCTGTCTACTTCATATAGTTGGACATCATTACGTTGCAGCAATATCTCCCGTATCTCCTGACGTTCCAGGTGCGCCAGTCGCAATGTCAGGGTTTCATCATCTGCCTCTGAGTCTTCCAACAGTGGTTTAAAATTCTGCTCAATGCCTTCGGCTGTTAAATCTGCTTTCGGGGTAACGAGCAGATAACTTTCCACTGCACGTTGCAAGTCTTGGACTATCTCTCTTTCTTCGACAACTTTCACTGTCACTAGCACATCTTTGCGGACAGCTTCTAGCTGATCTGCAATGCGGTGAATTTGGTCTTGGGTAAGTAGTCCTCGCTGTTGCAGAATATTGATGAAATCGTTGCGGGATAGTCGCTCTAGTTCTCTGCGGACTATTCCAGGGTCAGCTGCTGGGTCGTAGATGACATCACGAAATTCCTGAGTAATTTTTTCTGTACTCAGTTGCCAAGCATAAGTGTTGTGCAGGTAGTTTTCGACATCAGCCCGAATTGGGCTATAGGGTTGTGATGGTGTTGGCAACCCTAGCTTATCTGCTTGTTCGGTGACTTTCTCTTTGGCAGTGGTCAGGCTACGCAAGATTTTTTCTACATCCAAATCAGGCAAATCTGCCCGTCCCAAAACAATGCTGGTTAAGGCAGTTATTCCTTGCTGGAGTGTACTTTGAATTGCCCCTGGAGCCGCCTTTTGGTCAGATTGTTTGGAATTACGCGTTTCTGTTACTAGCCGATCCAGCTTGGCGTTGAGTTCATCTGTTTTAGTTTGTCCGGCTGGGAGTGATTTTAGATAATCCATTAACTCACCCAGACGGTTTTCGGTGGGTGGTTGCTGACTTACCACTTGCTGCCAGACTTTATACAACGTATCAGCAATCCGGGTAACGTCTTTTTTGGAAAGGTCAGTGCGACTGCTGACTAACTCGATAAACTTTTCGCGGTCGATGTTGCGAATATCTGGAGTCCCCGCGATCGCTTTTAATTGCGGATCGTTGAGTAAGTTTTCAAAGTCACTCCGAATTTTCGACAAATCTAGCTCTGGAGGACGGATCTTTTCTAAGTAATCCTCCATGTTCTCCCGGATACTCACAGGGTCGATAGCGCTTCCTAGTTCCCGACCGATAGCGGCGGCGGCGGCTTCAGCCGTCGCTACAACTTGGTTATTGATAGCTTTTGCGCCCAGTGCGGCGGTGGCTGTACCCATAATCGCCTGAAAGCCGGAGGTTGCTGTATTGACGACTGAGCCAATTAAGGAACCTACGGTGGTGGAACTTACCCAAACGAGGAGCAAAAAGTAAGCACCCCAAATCACCAAGCCGAGAATTGCTCCCAATCCTGGGTCTAAGATTACAAGGCTCAATTTTACCGCGAGGAAACAAGCGATTAATAAGGCGATCGTCACAGTGACTAATGTCCAAATCCCCACTGCTGTGCCGATTTTGCGAATGCTGCCGCCCAGACTTCCGACTTCCCCACTATCTGAATCTGAGTCAGATGAGTGCCCCAGGTAGGAAATACCGGCTGCAAGGGAGAGATTAGTTAGAACTAATTGGAAAGCAAAGGCTAGAATCACGCCGGAGATTAAAGCTACAAAAAAACGCGGCCCGGAAGTGAGAACCGATGCCTGTGCTGGCGTGACGTTTGAGGTATCTCCTTGAATCTGTGCCACCCACAATAGTGGTTTGTAGAGTCCCACCATGATTTCCGTACTTTGGAACATTGTATTTCCTTCTACTAAGTTTAAATTTGGGGAATTAAGAATTTCTTGAGAAGCAACTCTTAGTATTTATGTTTGTACCTATGGCAATACCTAACTGTTTAGTTCAGAATCGTAGAATTTCGCTGTTTTAAGCATCTCTCCAAAGGCTGAAAACCGTATCCGGCGAAAGATATAACTTTTATATCTAACGCTGAAAATATTCATGATTCAGATGAGAAATTTGGCTAATTCTTGGCTGCTACTTTTTAATTTTTAATTACAAAGTCACAACTATTTATTTTGCGAAAATTACAGTTTAATCACGATAAATTTACATTTGTTTATAATTAGATTTTTATCACCCTCTCAGGGTGGATTTGTCTGTACCAAGATGTTATTGATTATCATCCGCAAGAAGTGCCTGTAGTTTATGCCTATAGGCAGAAAGCATCTGAATTATAAATAGCTACATTAAACTTAACAAACGAATCATTAAGGACAAATAAAAAAATGGCAGTTCCAGAAACTCGCCCTACTACTGGTTTACCACCTGTTGCACCCGAATACAACGGTATAGATCGCAATGCATTTTTGTTTGGCTTTACTCCCCAAGCCGAAATTTGGAATGGACGCTTGGCGGCTATTGGCTTCCTGGCCTATTTACTTTGGGATTTGGCTGGTTATAGCGTTGTTCGTGACGTGCTACACATTATTGGATATTAGCAATAGCTAAGAAGTTAGGAGGAGCCACTGGGTTGCGGGGGTTCCTCCTTTGTCGGAAGTGGGGTTGATCAGTTTTAAACATACTATTAATTAAAAACTCAAAACTGATAATTCTTAACTCCTCGCTAATCTCGGTTTTGGTAGGCGGAACCAAAATCGAGTTTTCCATGACTCTTGCCGATGTAAGGAACTGGCGTAAAAATAAAAATATTCGAGTCTATGGCTAATGGAGCTACCTCTAGTTCAGCCTTATTAACTTCATCTAAAGATATTTTAAGGACTTCCTGGCAGGATTCTAATTGCTTAATACCTCTTGGAGGCAAAGTAGCGTAAATAAAAGGAAAATTAGGATTAGCTGTTGCCTCAAATCCTAACTGTCTGATTCGTTGAGCGAGTGGGTTAACGGTAGCTTGGTTTTCTCGGCTTCTTTGTTGGGCAACTTTATTATGGTAGTTAAAACCCTTAATAAAGCCTGTTTTACTTCAGAATTCTGATGCCTCGGCGGAGCGGCTCCGCTCCCAATACGGTTCGGTTAAGGCAAGAGACGCGATAAATCGCCGTCTCTACAAAGGACTGATTATTGTAAAGACGGCGATTTATGGCATCTTTGTAATCTAGAATCTATCATGAAAAAACCTTATCCGAACCGTATTGGCTCCGCTCCTGAATTCTGCTGTAAGTACAGAACACCACAAAAAGGGTATGGAATTTAATCATTCGTAGGTTGGGTAGAACATTCGTGTTACCCAACATCAAGTCTCAATATTTCCGAACCCCTTTTACAGTGACGTGTATTAAGGATTGCTTGCCAGTTTTCCACACCCTACTTCGTGAAGTTTATTTATTTAGTAGCGAAAAAAGCCACCTAGTTATAGGTGACTTTTTTTTGATTATAATTTGATAAAAATTACTGAAATTATCAACAGCGATTATTCATCAATACAACTAGGAATGCCCAAAACGGCGCAGGGGAAATTAGAACCTAGTGCCTCAATCATCGGATGATTGCCAGAGTTGCAACCTAGAAACAAAATATCGGCAGTTTCTGATTCAACAACTTTCTTAAGTTCTGTAGAAATGCAGCCAAACCGCAAATGAGATTTGAAGGAACCCTGCCATTCTTCAGCGAGACTTCGGGCTTGCCAAAGAATTATATCTGCTTGTTGCAGGGGAGTTGCCACTGTCTGCAATTTGGGTTGAGTTAATACCAGTGTGACAGACTTTGATACTTCACTGACTTGACATTCTAATGGAACCTGTTGTTGTGGAAAGCTCAGGATATTTGGATGCTGGCTGTTTTGATTGTCTTCTACCACATAAACGGCTTGAACTGTGACTTCTGCATTAGTGGCTAAACGGGTTTGATGGGCAATCCAAAAAGCAATATCTAGTGCCGTATGACTGTTAGGAGATGCGTCATAGGCAACAATTAAATTAACTGCTTTTGAGCTTTCAGGTTTTTTAGAAAAAGGTTTTTTTGGTTCTGGCAGCAGTACCATTTGTTCAATTAAGTCATCTCGGCCTGTGGCACTTTGCAGACGTGCTAACATTGGCTTAATTTGCACAGTTTTACTTCTCCTAATGAAATGAATTAGCAATGAGAAGCAGGGGGACAAATTTTAGATTTTAGATTTTAGATTTTGGATTTTAGATTGAGTGACGATAAGCAAAATCTCAAATCTGAAATAAGTCAAGGAAACCCCAATAATAACTGTATCACAGCCAAAGTCTTGGGGGTTCCTTCCATTGCCTACGGAGTTAGCTGACGGGCTAAGACTGGAAGGTGTCTCTCTCTTAGGAGTGCTGAGTGCTGTTAGCGGATAGCTAGGGTTTAGCCCCTGCTGAGTTAATTAATAATTCCTAACTCTTGACTCTTAACTCCTCACTTTCTATGAGATACGCCCCACAATATGGTTCCTCCGCTCCAAATCCAGCTTTCATGAATTTGAATTAGGCTACCCACTAAAAAAAATGATAATCTAACTTACTCGTCTTGGGCAAAATATCGATCAAGGAAATTCAGGGCGTGGTTGCGGAGTTCAAAATATTCTTTTGAGTTTCGCATGGCGGCCCGATCGCGTGGATGTTCAAAAGGAACTTTTAATATCTCTCCTATACTAGCAGCTGGGCCATTGGTCATCAAGACGATGCGATCGGACATATAAATTGCTTCATCTACATCGTGGGTAATCATCATCACTGCTTGACGATTATTTTCCCAAATATCCAATACCTGCCGTTGCAATTTGCCACGAGTTAGCGCATCTAGTGCCCCAAAAGGTTCATCCATGAGCAACATTTTGGGACGAATTGCTAAGGCTCTGGCAATACCTACTCGTTGTTTCATACCTCCAGAGATTTCATCAGGATATTTGTCAGCCGCCGCCGTCAAGTTTACCATTGCCAAGTGTTGATTTACAATGCTAATTTTCTCAGCCCTATTAGCATTTTTTAACACTTCATCCACGGCTAAACGGATATTTTCTCGCACGGTTAACCAAGGTAACAGCGAATAGTTCTGAAATACCATCATCCGTTCGGCTCCTGGCTGACGAATTTCTTGTCCATCTAGCCTGACTGAGCCGGAAGTTGCTTTTTCTAAACCAGCTACTATCTTTACTAGAGTTGATTTACCACAACCTGAGTGACCAATTACAGAAATATATTCATCTTCACCAATCGTTAGATTAACTCCATCTAAAACGACAAAATTATCTTTATCAGGTGTCGGATAAGACTTGACTAAATTTTCAATTTCTAAAAATACCAGGCGGGGCAGAACCTCGCTCTGGGTATTCATTGGTAATGAGGTGTATTCCATCATCAAAATGCTCCGAAAATAATTTAGTCATCAGTCAATATTTAACAAAAGAGAATAAAGGCGCCAGTCGCCAGAATTCAGAATTAAATTCTGTGTGATCTGAATTCTGTATTCTTCTTTAAACTTGGGATTTAAGACATGAAAAAGTTAGTGGGAGCGTTAGCCCTGATGGCAAAACTATTTAGATAACCCACAGGATCGCTAGGGTCGAAGCCTTTCTTATCTATAAATACTTCTGGTGGTTCGACTTTGTAATCATCCTTGGGACACTCAATGCCCATTTCGGATGCTATCTCCCGATATAAATCTGTTCTCCAACCAAGTTCTGCTAGTTTCTCGGCTTTTTTGGGGAATTCCTTAATTTGTCCCCACCGGGCTGCTTGTGTCATCAACCAGATACTTCTCGATCTCCATAAAAATGTGGAGTGTTCTGCTGGCTGTTTAGGAAGGTTGTCAGGAATATCGAAGAAAATCGTCGTGTCTGCGGCTTTGATGGTGCGGTCTTTGCCGTCAAAGCCGCCATAGTTGTAGTTGCCGAGAATTCCCGGACTTGTAAACTTAGCGATTGGAGCATCTTTCTTTTTGGGTCTTGCACCTGTAAAGGAACGGTCTGTGATCAGTTCGGCTACTTCTTGGCGATTTTCTACTTTGCTGCAATACTGGCAAGCTTCAATCATCGCCTTGACCAGGGAACGATAGGTTTTAGGATATTTTTCGATGAAAGATTCCATCACGCCTAACAGTCGATCTGGGTGTCCCAACCAGATTTCTTTACCTTGTGCGAAGGTAAAGCCGATGTTTTCATTACCTGCTATTGCGCGTGTATTCCAAGGTTCTGCAACCATGTAAGCTTGCATTGCACCAATCCGCACATTTGTCACCATTTGCGGGGGCGGAACGATAATGACGCGAAATTCTTTAAGCGGATCAACACCGGCGGCGGCGGATAGGTAACGGACAAAGTATTCGTAAATGGCGGAACTCAGAACAACTGCCCAAACTTTGCGTTCTGGCGGCTGTTGGTCAAAGTAGCCTCGGAAATCGCGCCCAAAGGCTTCTAGCGCACCATCACCATATTTTTCTTGATACTCATACCACGGACGTAGCCCAAAATCCCACATGGCTTTGTTCATGGTCATGGCGTTACCGTGGCGGTGAATGGTCATCGCTGCACACAAGGGGGCGTGGCGTGCGCCTTCTGCACCAATTCTGGCGTTGGTGACTGCACCGGATACTACGGGTGAAGCATCCAGGCGACCAAAAATTAAACCGTCGCGGGAGGTAGCCCAACTAGCTTCGCGGTTGAGTGTGACGTTCAAACCATATTTGCGGAAGAAGCCTTTTTTCCAGGCGATCGCAAATGGCGCACAATCATTAACGGGAACGTAACCAACGGTGAGATCGGATTTTTCTAGGTCTTGGGATCTAACTACTGGTTGTACAGCTAAGGCTTCTTCAGTCAATCCTTTAGCTGATCTATCGGATTGAGCGCTAACATTGCCGGTCTGGACATCCCAATTAGAAACCCCAGAGGAATCGCTACTACTGCACCTAACAAAAAGCCTAGTAATACCCGGCGCAGACTTGCTATCAACAACCAACCAATTCCCAAGTTGCCTAGACCTCGTTGGTAGAAGGGATTTAAGATGTAGTCTAGATTAGCGATTAGCGCTTCTGGTGGGGTGGGCATCAATTCGTGGTTGGCAAGTGCAATAATCCACCACAACACAATTATTCCCAAGAAGCCCAATACAGGTAAAATAAAGACATCTCTAAGGATGACAGGTTTTGCCTTTTTCCAAGCGGCTTGTCCAGCGATCGCTGCGATCGCAACCAAATTTAGTTGAAATATCATTTACGACCTCAACAGATTTAAGTGCAGGTACAAAAAATTTGAGCAGTACCAGCCTTGGACACCGATGAGATCGGAACATTAGAATAATGCCGTCTCTTCAGTCTCCTCTCAATGCCTACGAAGTTAGCTGACGGGCTAGGGCTGAGAGATGCCCTTCTGAAGAAAGTTAAGAGTTATGAGTTAGGAGTTAAAGATTAATAATTTCTAACTCCTCATTCTCAACTTCTCACTTTCTCTGAGATACGCCCCACAATTTGGTTCCTCCGCTCCAACCTCACGTACTGTGATGTGATGGATTAGGCTGACTTACTCTAATGGATACTAATTATCAACAATATAACATCAATGCTCAGTAAAAGCCAACTGCATTCTGAGAAATGTTGTTTAATTCAATACCGAAAATCAAGTGTGTCTCCTTGCTTTTCGGTAATTAACAAAATTTATAATTTTTGATAATTTTAGTTGTATTGTGACTGAACGCATTGCACAGAGAGCTAAACAACAATAGTTGAATCAATCATCAAGTCTGTTACCTCTTTGATTAACATTTATTAATAAGAATCATATTATACTTTGCAAATTTTATACACCGATAGTTAATCCGGCAAACAAAAAAAACATATAAAATCTATTTCTTTTGATAGGTTAATTAAATCGCTAATTCTGGTAAAAAACGACTGCACTCGCTAAACTATTTGGATATGGAAGTTTACTTATCTATCTCCTAGCTGAATTTAACATAATGGATTTTAGTCAAGTACTGGCTGAAAAAGGGGACACCATCCTTGATCAATGGATTGTAGCAGTTCGCAAGGATAGACGAATTGAAAGCGCTGATGACTTATCTTACACAGCGATCAAAAATCATATCCCTGATGTTTTGAAAGCTATGGTGACAGTGCTTTCAAAATTCCAGGATAATGATATTCAGTCGATAGTTATTGCCAGTTTCGAGCATGGAGCTATTCGAGCTGAACAAGGGTTTGACCCAGGAGAAATTGCCAGAGAATATCATCTGCTGCGAACAGTAATATTTGATGTTCTACAAGCAGATTTATTGAGTGGAACCCCATCAGAGATAATTCGTTCCATGCGTTTGATAGACGCAATTGTAGATGAAGCGATCGCTCGGTGTTTTAAGAGTTATGTTGAGGAGAGGTTGCGAGAATTACAGCACTTGCAGTCATCACTAACGCTCCATAATCAGGAACTCACACGCTTAATTAACGCTAATCAAGAGTATCTTTCCCAACTCGCCCACGAATTGAAACATCCTCTAACTTCTATTATTGGTTACTCGGATTTGTTTTTACGCCAACAACGACGAAAGACTGAGGTGAAAGACACTTCTGCCAATTTAGAACACATTGAGCGTGTGCTACGCAATGGTAGACAATTACTGCACCTGATTAACAATGTATTAGAACTTTCCCGGTATGACGCAGGGCAGATAAAACTCCAACTAGCGCCTACCGATGTGCGTGAATTAATTAATAATGTATGTGAAATGTTGGAACCTTTAGCATCTGGGAAAAATTTAAAAATCGTCGTAGATTCCGATCGCGTTCCCAAAGAATTAATCACAGATTCTTTTCAATTCCAACATATTGTCACAAATCTTATTAGTAATGCAATTCGTTATACAGAGTCGGGGACTATTATTATAATGTGTCAGGTGTTGGAGAACCAGAAATGGGCGATCGCAATTTCTGACACTGGAATTGGCATTGCACCCGAAAACCAAGCCCAGATATTTGAACCCTACTTTCGCGTCAGTTCTAGCGATCGTCCCTATCTTCCTGATAGTACTGGATTGGGGTTAGCGATCGTCTCGCGGTTAGTAAAACTACTGCAAGGTCAAATTAACTTAGTTTCTGAGGTGGGCGTTGGTTCTACTTTTACCGTAATTTTGCCCTTAGAGACGAAGATTTGAGAAAGTTTCTCGGATTTTTATAATTCCAAGTAATTTTTGTAACTTATATAATTAGTGCGGAGAGAATTTGCCCAAATACAGCTAAAATTAATAAATAGTAGAATAAAGAGCAATTTTCTTTCTCCAAAGCGCTCTATCTATCATTCAACAAGCACTATGGAAGTCTTAGAACTCAAACGCGAAATCGAAACGTTGTCTGGCCGCCTGGGTAAAACCCAGGACTATCTTTGACGTACCTGCACTGACAGCCAAAATTCAAGACCTGGAAAAAATATCCGCTCAACCCGAATTTTGGGATGACCAAACCCAAGCCCAACAAACGCTGCAAGAACTCAACGACCTGAAAGCCCACCTCCAGCAATACGATCGCTGGCACGCCCATCTAGAAGATACTAAGGCAGTTGTTGAGTTATTGGAGTTAGAAACCGATGAAGCACTACTGCAAGAAGCGGAATCTACCATCACTAAACTCAATCGTGACCTGGATCAGTGGGAGTTACAACAGTTACTTTCTGGCCCCTATGATGCTGAAGGTGCTGTATTGACGATTAGTGCTGGTGCTGGTGGCACTGATGCTCAAGACTGGGCATTTATGCTGATGCGGATGTACACCCGTTGGGGCGAAGCTCACGGCTATAAGGTAACTTTAGCTGAAGAGTCGGAGGGTGATGAAGCCGGAATTAAATCGGCAACCTTAGAAATTACTGGTCGCTATGCTTATGGTTACTTGCGATCGGAAATGGGTACACATCGCTTAGTGCGGATTTCACCTTTTAATGCTAACGGCAAGCGACAAACCAGTTTTGCCGGGGTGGAAGTGATGCCACAGATCGATAACTCTGTGCAGTTGGACATTCCCGACAAGGATTTGGAAATCACCACAACTCGCTCTGGTGGTAAAGGTGGGCAGAATGTCAACAAAGTAGAAACAGCAGTACGGGTGGTTCACCTTCCTACCGGTCTTGCCGTGCGCTGTACAGAAGAGCGATCGCAGCTGCAAAATAAAGAGAAAGCCTTAAATCGTCTCAAAGCAAAGCTGTTGGTCATAGCCAAGGAGCAACGCGCCCAAGAAATTGCCGAAATTCGTGGCGATATGGTGGAAGCCTCCTGGGGAAACCAAATCCGTAACTATGTATTTCACCCTTACCAGATGGTGAAAGATTTACGTACAAATACTGAAACGACCGCGATTGGTGATGTGATGAATGGCGAACTTGATACATTCATCCAAGCTTATCTGCGCCAAGAAAATAAACTGGTCGAAAGCACTCCCTGATAATTGGGGATTAGCAATCGGTACTAGGTATTTTTGTACTTAGTACCGATGATTTATTTTCTCGCATTTAAGATGAGCGCCATCGCATCGCACCCCATATCATTGGTGCCTTTTTAAAGAAATCCCATAGCAACATACAGGCGATCGCAATTCTGTGCCAGACCAACTGTTACAGTTATAAAAGAGTCTGTAGACAAATAACTATGAGCAACTCTCCTTCAACAGAACCTCAACCTAGCTACGTAAAACTCGCCATGCGAAACATGGTGCGGAAGGGTGCAACTTCCCTGAAACATTTTGCGTTGACTGCCGTAGGGCTTCTAGCTCTCCTTGTTGGTCTTGCTTACCTAACTCACTAACGACAAACCGTAAACCTCAGACTAGGAGAGTGTGTGCCCCTGAGAGTTGAACTATATGTGGAGGAGTATTTTTACGAGTTGTCCCCGACAACATCTGTAAAGATTGGGGACACTTATCCCCGAATTACTCCTGAAACTTGGGAAAACTGGTTTAATCGCTGGTTAGAAATACTTCACCCTCATATTCCGCCAGCGCCAAGTTATGAGATCGGGCTGCGTTTCACAGATGACTCGCAAATTCAAGAACTGAATGCCCAATATCGTCAACAAAATAAGCCCACAGACGTTTTAGCCTTTGCTGCTTTGGAGGTAGAATTTCCTCAAAGCCAAGAAATGCTTGCCTCTATACCATTATATTTAGGTGATATTATTGTGTCTGTAGATACAGCACAACGTCAAGCTCAACAGCAAGAACACAGTTTATCAACTGAGCTAGCCTGGTTAGCTGCTCACGGATTATTACACCTGTTGGGCTGGGATCATCCTGATGAAGAAAGTTTGGGGCGAATGTTAGAACAGCAAGTGAGATTGCTGAACACAATAGGTATTGCTATTGACATGGAATAGCAGTATGTGTATCTCTTAGTGCCAATTTTGGGCAATACTTTTATAATACTTTTGGGGAAAATTGCTTAAATATTGTCTCAAAGTTAATTCCGCCATTAAGATCGGCGAATATTCCCACTGTAGCAACTCTGTTCTTGTGTTTTGAAGTCTATGTCCCAAAAAATTTCTCCATCACCAACGCCCACCTCGTTACAAACACTCGTGTCTAACGAACGGGAATTCTCCTGGAAAGTAGCCTCTAATTTATTTGTTAGTTTTAAATATGCCTGGGCTGGAATCAGCTATAGTTTTCAAACTCAACGTAATTTTCGCATCCACGTAAGTGTTTGCGCTTTGGCAATCGGTTTAAGCGTTTTTTTGCATCTGCAAGCGGTGGAAATAGCTGTAATTGGCATAACTAGTGGTTTAGTTTTGGCATTAGAGTTACTAAATACCGCGATCGAGTCCCTTGTGGACTTAACCGTTAAGCAGACATACCATGATTTGGCAAAAATTGCTAAAGATTGTGCGGCTGGTGCAGTCCTTGTCTCTGCTTTGGTAGCGGTGCTGGTAGCTGGTACGCTATTGCTCCCTCCTCTGGTAAGGTTAATTATATCGGCTTTATAGATGTGATTTGCGTCACCGAACAGCCCACACTTCGACCCAACTCTTGGAGACGCTGCGCGTAGCTTGCTTCCCCGTAGGGGTACGACGCAGGCTCAGGGCAGGCAAGCTCTGTTACCACCGCAGGTATCGCTAAGTGACTCGGTAAGAGATCAGACTCTATCCGATCCCCTTTGGAGAACACATTATCAGCAATTCCAAATTTAAGTAATGCGATGTCTACGACGGGCGTAGCTGCGGCGCCAAGCATCCTGGCTAAAGGGTAATCTTTAGGAAGTCGCTTATCGTAGAGTAGCCGCTTGATATTTACGCGTTGATGTCAGCGTTATTTTTACACTTAACGAACAAATAGCATAAGATATTTGTCTATGCTTTTTGCAACTGATGAGTGGTAAAAACCAGGAGTGATGAGCTTTGATTATAGTTATCGACAATTACGACAGTTTTACATATAATTTAGTGCAGTATCTGGGGGAATTGGCAGCAGAATTCCCAGTTGCAGATGATATTAAAGTTTTTCGTAACGACAAGATATCCATAGATGAGATTCGGGCATTAAAGCCGGAAGCCGTGGTTATTTCTCCTGGGCCAGGTCGCCCGGAAGATGCTGGCATTTCTTTAGAATTGATTGAACAGCTAGGACAAGAGTTGCCAATTTTGGGTGTCTGTTTGGGACATCAAAGCATCGGTCAAGTATTCGGTGGTAAAATAATTCCGGCTCCAGAGTTGATGCATGGCAAAACCTCTCAGGTATCTCACAATGGGGTGGGGGTGTTCCAGGGATTAGAAAATCCTCTAACCGCCACCAGATATCATAGTTTGGTGATCGAACGTGAGACTTGCCCAGATGTGTTAGAAATCACCGCTTGGGTTGAAGATAACACCATTATGGGAGTCCGACACCGGAACTATCCTCACATTCAGGGCGTCCAGTTTCACCCAGAGAGTGTCCTGACATCTTCAGGAAAACAGTTATTGCGAAATTTTCTGGAACAGTTACAGTCAAGAGCATAATTAATGAAACGACGACAGTTGATGGGCTATGCTGGGGCGGGGTTGGTAACAGCTTTAGTGACTAACTTGGGTTCTGAATCTCAAGCTGATGCACAATCTAGCGGTTTATCAGTTCAGTGGTTGGGTCATACTTGCTTTCTTTTTACTGGTAGCGGTGCGAAAATTCTCGTCAATCCATTTCGGGCGGTCGGCTGTACTGCTGGGTATCATCTACCAAAAGTTGCAGCAGATTTAGTACTGATTAGCAGCCAACTGCTGGATGAAGGTGCTGTAGACGTACTACCGGGAAATGCAAAACTCATCTACGAACCAGGAGTTTACGAGTTCAAAGGCATTAAGTTTCAAGGAGTTGCCATAGATCACGATCGCAAAGGTGGTAGGCAGTTTGGCTCAAATACTGCTTGGAGTTGGAAGCAAGGCGGAATTAATATTTTACATTTAGGGGGAGCTGCTGCACCCATTTCCTTTGAGCAAAAAATCCTGATGGGACGTCCTGATGTGGCATTTATTCCAGTGGGAGGCAGTGCAAAAGCCTACAATGCTGAGGAAGCAAAGCAGGCGGTTCAAGTGTTAAATCCCAAGTTAGTGATTCCGACCCATTACCGGACACAGGCGGCTGATGCTGCTACGTGCAATCTTTCGCCACTCGATGATTTTCTCACCTTGATGAAAGGTATGACAGTGCGGCGTAGCAACGGAGATAGTATTTCCATTAACCCTAAAGATTTGCCGGAAAATAGCGTGATTCAGGTTTTGAGTTACAAGTTTTGAGGAGCAGGGGAAGCAGGGGAAGAATTCCTAACTCCTGACTCTGCCAATTTTAGATTTTGAATTTTGGATTTTGGATTGAAAGAAAAATCTAAAATCTAAAATTGAATGACTCGTAACTTTTATTTCTAGTTTTTAGAATGTATACCATTCTGGGCCAACCTTATCGGCATCGCTGATGGGATTCTGAGTAGCTGTTGTCCCATCTAGAGTCCAAATGCTGTCTGCACCTGCTGTCTGATCGCGCCAGTAAATGTCGGTTTTACCATCGCCGTTGAAATCGCCAAGGGATGGTGTCAATGCTGCATTATTAGCTGGTAAGAAAGCCTCAGTAGCAACTGTTGTACCATCCATCAACCAAGCGGTGTTCTCACCAGTTGTGCCATTGTGCCAGAAGATGTCGGTCTTACCATCGCCGTTGAAATCGCCAATTTTAGAAGTCCAGGCTGGGTCAAGTGTCCCCAGAGCGCCCTCTGTGACTAAGATCCCATTCATCGTCCAAACCTTGTTCTCACCTGTTTGAGCGTTTCTCCAGAGAATGTCAGTCTTATAGTCACCGTTGAAATCACCAAGGGTAGGAGTCCAGGCGGCATCTTGTGATTGCAGCGCCAATTCAGTCTTTTGCGTACCATCCATAAACCAAGCGGTGTTATCGCCGGTTGTCTGATTGCGCCAGAAAATGTCGCTCTTGCCATTGCCGTCGAAATCAACAATGGTAGGAGTTAGTGCTGGGTCTGTTTTATCCAAAACAGTTGCATTCAGAACTGTGGTGCCATCCATCTGCCAAATAGCGTTCTCACCAGTTGTGGCATTATGCCAGAAGATATCGGTTTTGCGATCGCCGTTGAAATCCCCAATCTGAGGAGTCCACGCTGGATCAACGCTGCTGAGAGCAGCCGCATTAGCAACTTTTGTGCCATCCATCAGCACAATGCTATTCTCGCCGGTTGTCTTATTGCGTAATAAGAAGTCGGTTTTGCCATCACCATTGAAGTCAGCAATTTTGTAATCATAGGCGGATAGGTCGAAATTACCTAGAGAACCCTGTTCGAGAACTTTTGTTCCATCCATCAACCGAATGATAATCTCACCGGTTGTAGAATTGACCCATACTTTATCCGTTTTGCCATCACCGTTAAAGTCAGGAGTAATCGCCGCACTAGTTAAGTAAGGATTAGGATTGGGATTTGATGACGTTTTAACAGGCGCAGTCACTGGTTCACTTTCTAGTGCTAGTGAGGAACTCTTATTCAAAAACCCCGAATCAAAATTTAAATTCTCAAAAGAAGATGTCAAGATTTGTGATTTGGCAAAAGAGTCTGATGCCCATCCAGATGTATTCAAAGTTAAGGGTGAGGAATTTGTATTTACAGGCATGGGGTATTTTTATGATTGGTTGTCATATTTTTTTAACTTTTTTTGACAATATCTTTCTGTAACTAAATAACATTTACCAAGTTTTCCAGATTTCTTTATAACTATTTTTTCTTTATTAATGTCATTCTTTAAAGATAAATATTTGTTTGTTTTAAACGATTTTTATGGAATTTTCAAGTTCTATATAAGCAATTGTAAAATATTTTTTGTGCTTTATCTATGTGATAATTTAGAGATAAAATTATGAAATTTTATTTATTTTATTTGACATTGCAAATGTAGAATTAAAATATACACATTTATATAATTGTTACTCAGTTAAATAAAAAGATTTCCATTATGTAATCCTGATATGATTACATAAGACATCTCCGAAAAAATATGGAGACGCAAAATTGGACTTCCTTCTGCTTCGCTAACGCGTCTCTACAAGGATTTCAGGTATAGTATAATTAATTTCTGGAGATGTCTAAGGGTTATGCATAACGCATATTTAATTTCTGGAGATGTCTAATAATTTATGACTTCAGTTGAAACAAATATTGGATAGAATAACTTAGATTAGCAACTACGGAGAAGCATGATCTGTGCATCATCTAGTTGTCAAAAGTCTAAAATAACACAATACATTCATATATACATCAGCTATGCAAGCAGAATATCGGCAGCGTCGCCAGCAGTTAATGGCAAAAATTGGTGATGGCACAGCCATTTTTCGCAGTGCGCCAATGGCAGTGATGCACAATGATGTCGAGTATGTTTATCGCCAAGACAGTGATTTTTTCTACCTGACTGGTTTTAACGAACCACAAGCAGTTGCAGTGTTAGCGCCGCATCATTCAGAACATCGGTTTGTGCTGTTTGTCCAACCGAAGGATCGCGAAAAGGAAGTATGGACTGGTTATCTTTCTGGGGTAGATGCAGCCAAGGAAATTTATGGCGCTGATGAAGCGTACCCCATTAGCGAGTTAGATGAAAAGTTACCGCAGTATTTGGAAAAAGCCAGTCGCATTTACTATCACTTAGGACGCGATCGCGCCTTCAATGACCAAATCTTGGGGCATTACCAAAGTTTGCTGCGGACTTATCCTAAGCGCGGTACAGGACCGATCGCTATTGAAGATACTGGGACTGTCCTCAACAGCATGAGACTAATTAAAAGTGAAGCTGAGTTGGAATTGATGCGTCAAGCAGTTGCGATCGCAACTGAAGCACACAATTACGCGCAAGAAATCGCCGCACCCGGACGTTATGAGTATGAAATACAAGCGGAGATGGAACGGATCTTTCGAGTGCGGGGTGGGTTAGGCCCCGCTTATCCTTCGATTGTGGCTTCTGGGGTGAATGCTTGCGTACTGCACTACATTGAAAATAATCGTCAAATGCAGGATGGAGAATTACTGCTAATTGATGCCGGTTGTACCTATGGTTATTACAACTCCGATATTACCAGAACATTTCCTGTTGGGGGTAAATTTACGCCAGAACAAAAGACGCTGTATGAGATTGTTTTGGAGGCACAAAAACAAGCGATCGCTCAAGTGCAACCAGGTAATCCCTTCAAATTAGTTCATGATACAGCAGTGCGCGTTCTCACGGAAGGTTTAGTCGAACTTGGCATTCTCAAAGGTGAAATTGACAAGTTAATTGAAGAAGAAAAATACAAACCATATTATATGCACCGCACCAGCCATTGGTTAGGTTTAGATGTCCATGATGTGGGTGTTTACCAACACGGTGAAGATAAACCGCAGATTTTACAACCAGGTCAAATTTTGACAGTGGAACCGGGACTATATATTGTGCCAGATACTAAACTAGCAGAAGACCAACCAGAGACTGATCCTCGATGGATTGGCATTGGCATTCGTATTGAGGATGATGTGTTAGTTACATCTGGTGGACATGAGGTGTTAACTGCGGGGGTTCCCAAGGCAGTAGATGAAGTGGAACGATAAAAGAATTCGTAATTCGTAAGAAGAATCGGTGGATTTAAAACCTCAGAATTAGTTAAAAAAAGGGGATGGTACTAACTATCCCCAAGCTAAAATTGTGGGCAAGCCATCAGAGTCGTTGTCAGAATTCCTAAGATTTTATCTATTTCTTTAATAAAGTAATCGTTCTTATCGATAAAGATGGTATTGTTACAAAGTTTGAGAAATTTCCAATCTGTTCCTGTTGTGACTACACCATAAATTTCATTGATGATATTTCCTTGTTGTTGGTTAAACAATTGAGATGCAATCATTGTCGCAATGCATTGTCCTAAACCAGATTTGATACTTTCATTTTTAGCTTCTACAATAATCACCACAGGGCTAGTAATATCATATTGTTCTGGTGAACAACTAAGAATAAAATCACAGCGTCCTTCTAAGCCTTTAGAAGCATCTACATTAAATTCTGAACCAGAAAATATACTAATTTGGTATTTAAAGAAGCGTTTAACTTCAATTAAAACAGGCATAATAATTAGTTCAGAACGAGCTTTTTCTGTATTTATTGCTGTCACCAAAGGTAGATGCTCAGAGAAAATCAAATTTAGATATTCACTAGGATAAACTGCTTGTACATCTCCAAATAAATCTTGATTTTCAACAAAGATTAATTTAAAGTCGGTTTTTACTTTGCTAAGATTAAAGGCGCTGTACGGCATTGTATCATCTTGGAATAAAGTGCTGCGATGCCTACGGTGGTCACTGAGCCTTGCCGTTGGCGCAGCCTAGAGAAGTGCGGCAAGCTACGCAAGTTGCGGAAGCTCAGGAAATGAGTTTGATGATATCTCAGATCAAGAACAGCCCTCAACAAATTCAACTTCTGGCAGTTTACCTGACCGAAACTGAGTAACACGCTTACCATCAGTCTCGAATACCACACGATAGTTCTGGTTAGCACGGTCTTTCGGGATAAATGTCAAGTAGTGTCCGCCTTGGACGTATTTATGAGATGTGACTTTAATTTTTCCTGGGTAGAGAGACTTGATTTGCGCTTCAGTGTCGCCAATTTTTGCACCTTTGAGGGTAGTAATCTGGGTATTCTGCCGCACATCTACTCTAGAAATGCGACCTTTTGTAACCATAAACAAAAGATTTTTGGGTTCGTTTTGTGGCTTAACATAGTAGCAACTGTTATTTGCCGAATCGCCAATTAGCTTAATACCAGCAGCTTTTGCCGCTTGGGAAACAGTCATCCCAATTCGTACTCCGCCGATCCCATTGATCAACAGTTTTGACTGGTTTATTAGTTTTGCCTGTGCTACAACTGTGCTGACAGTTAGAGAAGAAACTGCCAACGTTAAGGAAGCAAGAGTCAAGAATTTAACTTTACTATTCATAAATTATCCGAATAAAAGTGGGTAGATTTTTGTCTACAGTACCAATGCTACCAGTTTCGGATTTTCAAGTTGTTGATTGGCGAAATTCTGATATTACTTCAATCAAACCAACGATATTGCGGTTGAACTCAGGTAAATCTTCCGCAGGTATCCAATATTCCTGATGTATGGAACCGCCGACAATTTTTACGGAGTAGCGACTTAAAAACTCTGCCCGCACCTGAAAACGTGTCACATAGCCGATATATCTTGTGTCAGTACTTGCTGCATTCCAGTTACGGGCAATTTGTGCAGCGTATTCTTCGTTAAGTACTGGGTAAAAAATAGGCTGTTCAGGTAGTCGAGGAGGAAATTCACGATTGCCACTTTCCTTAATCAAAGCCAGTTCTTTTGGGCCAGTAGGACGGAAGAGTGTGATTGTTTCTCTATCACCTTTGGGCAAAGGTTCTCGTGCTTGCAGCCATGCCGTGGGAATACCTTCGACACCTGTAGATATCGCCACAATACCACCCGCGATCGCACAAGTCGTATCTCTATCTCCCAAGCCACTTACAGTTAACCACAGTGCTTCTTCGTAGTTATCGAGGTGCTGGGCAGCACACCACAGGGCAAAGGGAACTGTATCTTGTGCTGAGACATGAGTGCCATTTCCCAACATAGTAGCTGCTGATTGCACCGGTGTACTCTCCGACAAATCATAAGCATGGCGGATTTTTGAACTTACCTCACTTTCTGGAACGTAAGGTAAAACAAGGTTAAGAAACTCTTGTTTACTGGGTATAGAACCTTGCAATCTCGCTGCCCAAGCAGCAGCAACGGCTACGGCAATTGCACCGGCGATCGCTTCTGGATGGGTGTGAGTGACTTCGGCACTATAACGAGCTTGACTGACAACCAAATCCAGATCCTCAGCGAAGAACGCCCCAATGGGTGCAACCCGCATCGCCGCCCCATTACCATAGGAGCCCTGTCCGCCAAACAGACTACTCGCCAACTGCTGCCAGGGTTCGCCATCCCGTATCCGCGTTAGCAGCCCGTGCATTCCTGCACCATAACCCCGTTCGCTGTCGTATTGTTTCACAAAGCTTTCTGCCAGCCTATCTTGGTTAATTTCGCCATATTCTTGAAGAATTGTCACAATCGAAAGCGCCATTTGGGTGTCGTCGGTATAGTTCCAAGGTGATGCTGGGATGGCGCGGGCGACAATCAGACTTTCTGCGACATCTGGATGGAGAAAAAATCGCTCTCCAAAAGCATCGCCTACCGATAGACCCTCAAGGGAGTGTTGAGCGCGAATTAGGCGAACATCGTTAGTTGTTGACATAAGTTATTAATAAATCGTTTATCCAAATTAATAGACCTCTTGCAAAAGTCACTCAGGAAGATTTGATTTTGGGGAGAAAAAGCTCGTAATTGTAGAGAGCAGCAATCAGATTAAACCG
>NZ_JBALFC010000073.1:0-30959 GCF_036917755.1 Nostoc sp. | reverse complement strand
CTGTATTATTCCCTACTACTCCTAATCCTGACAATGACAGCCTACCTGCATGAGACTGTAAGTTAATTTCGCTACTATCGCTGATTGCCAATACGTGCCGTTCCGCTACCCGCGCCTGGCAATCATCCGAAAGGCTACGTACTAGTTCTGATAGTGTGACGTTTTCATTCTCCAAAAACCGATAATAGCCCATCTGTTCTGCCCAATTTCGACTTATTTGCCGGATATTTATCGATTGATGCTGACGAATCGCCTCATACAATGCTGCCCCCTTTTTATCAACCTGGGGTCTCCAAATGCCCTTCCTGGTATCGTCGCAGCGTGAATTAAGATGGGATTATCCATTGTTTTTGCTTCTCAAAAATCCTCTGCACCTACTTTACATCCAACTTGTGTATACACAGTAGCCTTAGTAAGGAGAGGGATTAGTAAGGAGAGGGACGTCCGTCAGGACAGGGTGAAGACGGGAAGAACTTTTCCCCACAAGGTATATTGATTCTGACGCCAAGCCGCAGAGCTTTCCTTGATCCGCTACTGAATTCTGACTTCTGAATTCTTCTTCAACGCCTTTTCCTGCACCCTATTAACAAAAGTCCATTTACCTTAACGTGTCAAGAATGCCCCATACCTAATTCAAAAAGCCTGAATCCATTCTTTGACAGAATATTCAGTCCAGATGCTATTTTTCCAGTAGGGGTCATTTTCAATTAACTGGCGCACAGTGGCTTCGTCTTCAGCTTCGTAAATCCCAAAAACTTTTGTAACATCTTTGGTGGGGCCAATAGTAATCAGTACACCGGATTCTTTCTGTTTTGCTAATCCGTCTAAATGAGCTTGACGGTGGGGGGCGCGTTTTTCGAGAACGTCTTCGCAGTAAGTTCCCCAGACTACATATTTAGGCATGGTTAATCAATTAAAAAAAAATGAACGGGGAGTGAGGAGATGAGGGAGATGGGGGAGTGAGAATTTTAGATTTTAGATTTTGGATTAAAGAATTGAAATTTAATCCAAAATCGTCAATCCCTTCGGCTTGGTGCAGTCACTCATGGGGGAAACCCCCAAGACCGCGCTGCTTCACCAAAATCCAAAATTGAATTGCTCAATGCCCAATAACTAACTTCTCAGGTTGACGCCGAATTTTTCCACCAAGGCTTCGCGGACTTTATTGTGTACTGGTTCAACTTCTGCCTCGGTGAGGGTGCGATCGCTAGCCCGATAAATTAAGCGAAATGCTAAACTTCGCTGTCCTTCAGGGACATTTTCGCCACGATATTCATCAAATAATTCCACTGATTCGAGTAAATCTTTACCAGCTTTGGTAATTACTTTTTGAATTTCGGCAACTGAGACTTTCACTGGTGCAAAAAAGGCGATGTCGCGATCGCTAGCCGGATAGGTAGAATAGGGACTGAATGTTGGAACGAGAATTTCATCTTGTTCTAGAGAATCTAAAAGCACATCTAGATCCAACTGAAAAACGTAAACGGAATCTGGTAAGCCTTTTTCTCGTCGCAGTTGGGGATGAAGTTGCCCAAAAATACCCAGTCTGTTACCCCGAATCCACAGAGAAGCGGTGCGTCCTGGATGTAAGCGCTCGTCGCGGCGATCGGGTTGAAATTCGATTTCCAAGCCTAGTTGCCGAAATACACTTTCTAAAATGCCTTTGGCTTCAAACCAAGTGATCGGTTGTTCGCGTCCACTTTTTGACCATTTGCCAACGGAAATATCGCCTCCCACAATCCCCGCCAGGGCTTCTGTTTCTTGCAAACCGTCTTCTTCTCGCCAGAAAATTTGCCCGATTTCAAAACCGTTAAGGGCACCATTACCCTGCTCTAAATTGTATTGAAAGGCATCAATTAACCCAGATATCAAATCGGTTCTGAGCGCTGAATATTCGACAAACAAGGGGTTTGTTAATACTATCCCTCTGTCTTCTCCTGGTTTGACTAAAGAATAGTGGATTAATTCTGTCAACCCTTCAGCCCGCAAGAAAGCTCGTAACTTGCGAATCAGTTCTTGATCTAAAGGCAAATAGCCAGCTTCCGCTTTTTCTGGTAGAGTATCGCAGAATTTGTTGTACCCATACAGACGGGCGATTTCTTCAATTAAATCAATTTCTCGCTCTAAGTCGCGGTAACGATAGGGTGGGACAGAAACGGACCATGTGGGTTGATGGGTGCTATCTTCTCCTGGGACATTACTTGAAGGAGTCAACTGACATCCTAATGCAGTCAGGATGCGCTCAACATCTTGTTCTTGGAGTTCACCTGTGTCCTCTTCCAAATCAATTGGCCCCAATATCTGATTAACTCGGTTTAAACGCAGGGCGATGGAACGACTCCAAGTAGATGGATGGGGGCGGGTGTCGGCAATTTCCTGCTGCACAATAATTCCACTAGCTAATTCGCTAATTAAGGATAAGGCGCGGCGATTAGCTATTTCCAATTCAGCCCGGTTAACTCCCCGTTCATATCTGCCAGAAGCTTCACTTCTTAAGCCTGCACTCCGGGAAGAACGGCGAATTGCTACGGAATCAAATAAAGCTGCTTCTAAAACTAGGCTTTGAGTCCCTTCATGGACTTCCGTTTCTTCGCCACCCATGACTCCCGCCAGTGCAACGGGTTTTTCGTTAGCGGTAATTAACAAATTTTGGGTTGATAGAGTGCGAGTTTGTCCATCTAAGGTTTTGAAGGATTCTCCATTATTGGCGAAGCGAACGCCGATGGTTAAATTTTCGCTACCTGCAACAGATTGTAGGCGATCGCAATCAAAGGCGTGTAGTGGTTGTCCCCATTCCAACAAAACGTAGTTAGTAATGTCCACAACATTACTGATGGGACGTACTCCAGCAGCGCGTAAACGCTGTTGCAACCATTCGGGAGATGGAGCAATTTTTACCTGTTCAATTACCGTACCAATATATGCAGGACAAGCTTGGGTGTCGGCAATTTTTAAAGCTAAATTTCCGGCACTTTTGGGAATAGAGACTTCACCAGGTTCAACAATGCTCAACTTTCCACCAGTTAAAGCTGCTACTTCTCTAGCTACGCCTACCATACTTAGAGCATCAGCGCGATTAGCAGTTGCCGTGAGGTCTAAAATTACATCATCTAAACCCAACAACGGACGCACATCACTACCCAATGGTAAATTTTCCTGGGTAAAAATATGAATTCCGTCTACATCGGTGGGCAAACCGAGTTCCTTTAAAGAACAAATCATGCCCTGAGATGCGACACCACGCAGTTTTGCAGGTTTAATTTTTAAATCGATGTTGGGTAAGTAAGTACCTGTAGTTGCCACTGGCACATAGATATCTGCTTTCACATTGGCAGCGCCACAGACAATATTTAAAATCTCATCTGCACCGATATCCACTTGGCAAACACTCAATTTATCGGCGTTGGGATGGGGTTGACGCTCAAGCACTTTCCCAACAACCACGCCATTTGCCCAAGTGCGGCGGTCTTCAATTTCTTCTACCTCAAACCCCGCCATTGTCAGGGTTTCGGCTAATTCTTCTGGACTAAGTTTTATCTCTACTAGTTCGCGCAGCCAATTTAGAGAAATACGCATGGAGTGTGCTTGTTTTAGGAATCGTCTTTTGTTCTCATTTTAGGGTGCCTACTAGCGATCGATGGCTACTCGTCCCGCAAGGCGTACCCTTTCACTTGAACAATCCTACTACGTTAGACTGGCAGAACAATATCGCTTTTTTGCTTTATCTTTAGATTTTTTGCGATCGCCTGTAGTCAGCCGTGGCACTTCTAGATTAAAAAATTATATGGCTTGTGAATGCAGGTCAGCCCCAACTCTTGGAGACGCTACGCGAACGAGGAATTCAAAATTCAAAATTCTTGCATTACAATCCCCATAAATAAATTTACTTGCTCTGTATCCTTTTCTTCTTCAGTCACATTGTTCCACCGAATCTACGGAGAATCTTTATGAGTTCTTTGCACACTCTAGAAGAATTTGAGCAAATTATTGAAAACGATAGAAAGTATGGTAGTTTGACATAACTTGAAATTTATGTGTGCGACTAAGTAACCTATTACAAACAATTGAGCTAACCAAATACGACACGCGATCGCAAAGAGGGCACGTTGTCAAATTATGTAACGTAAATAAAATAAAACCCTTGATATACGGTTGTTTCAATCCCAAACTTTCAATGAGGTAAAATAAAAAACTCCACCCACAAGGGGATGGAGTTTTTGGGCATGGGGAACAGGGCATGGGGCATGGGGAAGAAGTTACCAATGCCCTATGCCCAATGCCCCAAGCGACGGGGCGACTATCCCTCTCCACCCACGAGGGGATGGAGTTTCCCGTCGCTTTCAATGAATCAGGGAAAACAGGCGTTAACTTGAGTATTTATACGGTGATTATGTAAAAGTATCTGCGTCTATATTAGCAATATCTAAATTATATAAAAATGCAATAATGACAATCCTATCAAACGAAAAACCAATAGTTCTTGTTTGTGCTGCTGATGATAACTACTCTATGCCTATAGCATCAGCTACCCGCTCAGTTATTGCCAATTTTCAAAGTAAACACAAGTTGCTTCTATATATTATTGATGGTGGAATTAGTAAACTCAACAAACAGAGAATTATCAACAACTTAAAATCTGAGGAAGTCAGTATCAATTGGCTTAAGCCCAGAAAAAAGCACTTACAAAATGCACAAATTTCATCCACTATTACAATTGCTGCTTACTATCGGCTTTTAATTCCTCAACTGTTACCAAAGCAATTTAATAAGGCAATTTACATTGATAGCGATGTGATTGTACAAGGAAATATAGAAGGATTATGGAATATTGATATTGGAGAATATTATCTCTTAGCAGCACAGGATATGGGAACGCCTTATGTATCTTCGCCAAGAGGACTCATGAATTATCAAGAGCTTGGCATTTCCCCAGAATCTAAATACTTTAATTCCGGGGTTCTAGTAATGAATCTCAAAAAATGGCGGGAAGATCAGATTTTTGAAAAATTAATTGAGTATTTGACAATAAATAAACAGTATGTGCGCTGGCATGATCAAGATGCTTTGAATGCTATTCTTGCAGGAAAATGGGGAGAACTTGAACCCGAATGGAATCAAATGCCATATTTGTTTCAATATTCATCTTGGCAAGATAGTCCGTTTACAGAAGATGTATTCAATCAGCTAATTAATAATCCTGACATTATTCATTTTTCAACTGGGGATAAGCCTTGGCACAATAGTTGTAAACATCCTTACAAAGATTTATTTTTTCAATACCTTGATAATTCAATTTGGTCTAATTGGTATGCTGAACAAGCTATAAAAAAAGAAAGGCAAAAGCGGATGGCTTTTTTACACAACATTTATTATATGATGAAGCAGCGAATTAAATCACTGTTGAAAGCATAATAAAAAACTAAACCTGTATCACTATTAACACCAATTCTCCAAATTGAAGAAGAATGCAGAATTAATTACGAATTACGTTAGCGCGACGAAAAACAAAAGGACTGGTGTATCCAGTCCTTTATTATATTGATTTAACGTTTTTATCTTAATAACGGGATTTTTTGGTCTTTAACTTTTGCTTTTTACGCCGACTTTCGCTAGCAGCCACTGCATGTTCTACCGGATAACCCACTATAGGAATTACCTGATATTTGCGCTCTTCTTCTAACTTTTTCAGTTCAGTATAATTAACCCAGTGAATGCAATCAACCGGACAAGTGTCAATTGCTTCTTGGATAATTTCCTCACCGTCCCCATCTTGCCGAACCACGCGCGATCGCCCGTAATCTGGTTCAATATAAAAGGTGTTACGCGCAACATGAGCGCAGTGCTTGCAACCAATACAGGTGATTTCGTCAACATAAACACCATTTTGGCGCAGCACACCGCCCAATTCCGGTTCTAAACCAGAACGTTCTGGGGCATCCCGTAAAAAACCCCCTAATTCTGGTTCCAAACCCGAACGATTATCTTCTTGTTCTTCCGGCGACGGCAAAAAATCAGCCATTACGCACTCCAGCGTTGTACTACCAGGCGAATTGAACCATCTTCATTTTTTTGTTGTTCAGAGACTTGAAAACCAACACGAGCGGTTTCTTTCACAACAGTTTGATAAGCATAGCGCTGTGTTACCTGGCGCAAAAATCCGTCTACAGACAGGTCTTGCTGCCAATATTGCAAGTCAGCCACCAGTTCATATTCCTTGCCATTCCATCTAAAGCCGATATCGTAGCCATTTTCCTGCTCAATACTAACTTCCGCAGGATGGGTTTGACCGCGATAGCCACGTACTTCCCGTGGCCCTGGTTTCCAGTCTACGCCCAATTCAGTCAAAGCATCTTTCAAAGAATCAAGGTTACGGATTTGAGTCTTAATTTGGCTAAAGTGTGACATGGCGGTTATAAATTAATAACACTAAACTACTGTGAAAACTTACCAATCGCTGTAAGTGGTGTGTGTATTCGCCACATTAGATTGCTGCACCTGAGCGGCGAAATATTCTGAGGTTGGCTCATGATTAAGTACTTGCCCCAGCTGTGCCTCTATTGCTGCTGTAACCTCAGCGCAAGAAGCACCCACAATGCCAGTGACTTTTTCTTGTACCCGACCGTCTGGATAGATTATGAACTCTAATGTCTCCATGCTCTTGGCCAACCACGATAAGTACACTTGAATTGTACTGCCTTAGCAGAAGGCTATAAATATAGCCGTAGTAACATTTTTACTTAGATCCAAACATTTGTTAACTAATGTTCCATCTTTCAACATAGATATCTCAGAATCTTTACAAAAATTATTAATTTTATAAGCATATACATCAGTATTTAGTTAGTCTCTCTTAACCTCATCGATTAGTCAAGGTAACAACTGAGGTTGCTAAGTAAGCTGCAAAAGTCCTAAAAACAAGCATTAGGGCGTAATATAGCCAGCAAGACAATTCATAAAAATATAAAATCTATTGAAAAACTTCATGATTACCATTAGATTTAGCTTATTGTAGCAAGGATTACTAATTAGGTTGGATGTAGCACTAGCTGCTCTATACCTTTTGAGTACCCGGTGGTAAGTAACCTCCCTCTGCGTCAAAACTAATCATTAAGTCAAAAGACTCCTTTGAATTTATGAACTTATAGAAGGAGCTAGTTGCCAAACCCTCGAATACTCTCTAATAACTTGCCGAGCCTGAGCAGAAATAAATCTTGTAGCTGTTTGGACAGCAATCTTTGCGGCATCTCGGCGACGTTCAAACTCACCTTCTTTACTGTGATATTCTTTTACTAAATACGCCATTTCTCTAGTGACATAGTGCTTATTAATTAAGTGAAAATTGCAACCTAATAACATTATCAGAATAGCCAGACCAACTGCTATTTCTTTTTCTACATCTTCAAACTTGGTTAAGACTTGATATGAATAAATAGTTGCATGGGATACGTTACACAATGTTCCCCAAAGAATTTTTAATTCTTTAAGTTCTGGTGTAATAATTTTCTTCAAAATTGCATTTGACAAATAAATTGTTTCTCCAGCTATCCACTTCGAGATGAGATTATCACTTTTTCGTAGAGAAGCGAACTTCGCAATCATTAAAGCTTCATAGACTGATCGTAGTAAAGCTAAACCTGAACCGTGTAAACCGTCTAAAGTTAGTATTAGGCTTGAGTAAAGAGCAATTTCATTTTTGATCACTGCTGAAAATATTGGTTTTTCTGCATCACCATGATGCGTAAGGTGACGGTGTTCAAGCAAACCGAAAAATAATTCAACATATTCATGCTGTGTATCAATACAGTTTTTTATAACTGATATACGTTCAGAAAACTTTTCTTGAGCAAGAGTTAGGTTGCGTTGACGTTCTTTTTCTAATTCATCGAATCGCATATCTCAACTCAAAGTTACATCACTTCCTATTTAAACACTTTAGCTGTTTAATTTTACTTCAAGCAGTGAAGAATATTTCGCAAAACTATGTTCCAAGCAAACACAGCGATGTCGGGTACTCCTGAACGTCCACCGTCGCTTTCAACAGGCATAACATAACTTAGACATCGCTCTTTACAGATCGCACTCAAATTATTATGCGGCGTTTCTACGAGGACTGGCGATCGCTTTGCTGGTATATGTTTAATATGTATGCTCCGGCGTAGTCTGGTGCGGTTGCTAGTCTTTAGGTCGTCTCAGAGTCATCCGGTGCTTCACCAAGGGTCTGCTGTGCAGCGTGACGGATATGAAGAACACGCACTGTCGATATTTCTTGTCCTGCCAAAATTGTGAAAATTATTCAGTATGAGTTGCGCCCTCGACCGTAAAGTATCTGGCGAATTTCTTGGCTAAAATAATCATTTTCTCTAGCTAGAGAACATCGCCTTGGCATTTGCGATAAAGACTCAATGACTTGTAGTAATCCTGCATACCACTGACTTGCCCTCTCAGGAGAAGTAACTTGAGACAACTGCAAAAATGCACTGTCTGCTTCTGCTTCAGCTACACTAGAGATTTCAATGCGGTATTTCATGAATCGGCTGGCAGATTATATTTGCGACGCTGCTCGTCAGCAAAATCATCAAATGAACGGAATCTACTCGCTTCAAAGTCTTCTAATCCTTGCTGAATACCCTTAATAGCTGCTTCTGAGTCTTGCACCTCCCACTCTAGGACAGCCTCTAGCAATTGTGCCGCAACGAAACTAACATCTTGTCCTTGCTGTGCGGTTTTCTCCCGCAGTCGTGCTTCTAATTCTGGGCTAAGGGAAACAACGATCGCCATAATCTAATATTTGCGTCAGGTTTATAGATATGATTTTATTTGAGAATATCTGATCAAGCTGCGTAGGCGTAGCCAGCCGTAGGCATCGCTCTGGGTACTATCGCTTAGGCTGTCACCATTTCCGGGACTGAATCAGGGGATGCTGGCTCAAAATGTAATACCATAATTTGCTCTGGGCGTAAACCAACAGATTCGTATGTGTGGCCGTTGCGTAGGCGTAGCCCGCCGGAGGCATCGCTAAATTCAACTTCAAATACAGCACCATCAGCTAATAATTCTACTACTGTGCCAACTTAACCACAGTACAAGTTGTATTCAGGCAAATCAACTGTCAATGCTACTACATCCAGCAACTCAATTTTACTTTTATTCATCTTCTATCACTTCCAGATATTACAGAGGATAGCAGGTTGTTAATCTTGGGACATCAGAACCTTCTTCGACAATCCAAGCACTGCGAATGGTCGTACTTTTATTTTGCCATTTGAGCGTGAAATTTAGAGTGTATCATTGTCCAAATTCATCACGCCGCCTAGCTTGCAAGACGCTTCATCGCTTTGCTGAAGGCAAGGAACCCCTGAAATCTCCGCCGTTCCAATCAGAGCCATCAAGCCAGTCATCATCCTTAGCATCCAACAACAACATATATGCAAGTAACAAGGTATTGGTAAATCGCTCTACAGGAATTTTCCAATGTCTAGCCATCTTGTCTAATTGGACTTTTACTACTGAATTCGATGATGCAAAACATTCCAATACAT
This sequence comes from Nostoc sp., assembly GCF_036917755.1. Lineage (GTDB taxonomy): Bacteria > Cyanobacteriota > Cyanobacteriia > Cyanobacteriales > Nostocaceae > Nostoc. The sequence goes on along the minus strand of NZ_JBALFC010000073.1, from coordinate 21,420 downwards.
CATCGTGGCTACAATACCATCCAGCAATGAATTGATCAAAATAAGGTTTATATTTTTCTGTTGAATGAGGTTTCTTAAAGTTAGTGAAGCGAACGTCTCTAAAGAAGTCTAGTTTTAGACCAGCAACAAGCCCATTAGAATCTTTACCATAAATATAGTAATAAAGTGAAATACCTTGACCATTAAAACTGCGAGTAGCGCGAATAATTCTGGGAGTGACGAAATCATCTCCCTCGAAATCTGCAAGAACATCGTTTATTGCCATACAAACCGTGTTTAGTACTCAAGTATTATTCTTATGGTTCCCAAACCAGAACAAAGGGTTACATTATTACATGAAGAAGATTTACAAAAAGGATGCGGTTCGCTTTATTTACCTGATTATTACTTGGCGATCGCCAAGCAGCTTAGAATAGTAGTGATAGAGAGGATTGTAATTATGAGCGTCGTCATTCCTAATGAAATATTAACCGCAACTCGGATGACTGAAGGCGAAATGAAGCAGGAAATTGCGGTGATGCTCTTTCAAAAAGAAAAGTTAACCCTTGCTCAAGCCAGCCGGTTTGCAGGGATGAATCGTATAGCATTTCAGCATCTACTCGCAAGTCGTCAAATTTCAGTGCATTACGGGGTCGAGGATTTTGAAGAAGATATAAAGAACTTGCGGGCGATGGGTAAACTGTGATCATTGTCAGTGATACTTCGCCCATCAATAACCTCGCCGCCATTAACCATCTTCATTTACTACAACAGCTTTACGGAACAGTCCTAATTCCTGAAGCTGTCTACCGAGAACTGACTGATCCCAACTTTCCAGTTGCAGGTGCAACTGAAGTACAAACTTTTATCTGGATTCAAACTCGTCCAGTTCAAGATCGTATATTGGTTGAAGCACTCAGTAATGAACTGGATATTGGTGAAGCTGAAGCGATGTCTGACGACAAGCCACTCCGTGTCTACGCTCTAGCACTCGAAATGAAAGCAGATCAAGTTTTGATTGATGAACGTCGTGGTCGCATGGTTGCGGCTAGTCTAAATCTTGGTTACATAGGGATTTTAGGGATCTTGGTTGAAGCTAAAAGTCAAAGGCTGATTTCTGCTGTGAAACCTTTGTTAGATGCTCTGATTAACCAAGCAGGATTCTGGGTGGCTGAACCTTTATACAAGAGCGTTTTGCAGCTTGTTGATGAAAATTAATTTTTGATCCTAATACAAGTAGCTTACATAAAAAAACATCAGTCAGCCAAAAAACCCAGGATAATGAATCATAATTAACCTCTATAGCTTTGAGCTATCAGCCATCAGCCACCAGTTACAAGCCGGAAGCTGAGATGCCGAATGCTAAAGGCTTTTGATTCAACTTAACTAATTGACTATGAATTCCGAAAAAGTCAGAAATTCTCTAAATATTTCGCCAGCTATCCGCGTCGGAGTGCTGGGTTTTGGCGGACTAGGACAAGCAGCCGCCAAACTACTTGCTGGCAAACGGGAAATGATTTTAGTCGCAGCAGCAGATCAAAAAGGCTACGCTTACGCTGCTGAAGGTTTAAATACTCAAGAATCCATTGCAACCTACCAGTCCCAAGGTTCGTTAGGTCATTTAGAGCCAGTTGGGACATTAACAAATCAAAGTATTCAGGATTTAATTGAAATAGCTCAACCTGTGGATGGGTATTTTCTAGCTTTACCCAACCTGCCAAATGACTTTATTCCGACTGTAGCCAAGGAGTTTATCAAATCTGGTTGGCGTGGCGTGCTAGTGGATGCGATTAAGCGCACCACTGCTGTAGAACAACTACTGGCGATGAAAGAAGAACTGGAAGCAGCCGGGATTACTTACATGACAGGCTGTGGTGCTACACCGGGATTGTTAACCGCCGCCGCCGCATTAGCCGCCCAAAGCTACGCCGAAATTCATCAAGTCGAAATCACCTTCGGGGTGGGAATTGCTAACTGGGAAGCTTATCGTGCCACTGTTCGAGAAGACATTGGCCATATGCCTGGTTATACAGTGGAAACTGCTAGGGCGATGACTGATGCCGAAGTAGAAGCACTACTAGATAAAACTAATGGCGTGCTTACCTTGACGAATATGGAACACGCTGATGATGTGATGTTAGAAGTAGCGGGAATAGTAGGGCGCGATCGCGTTACAGTTGGTGGTGTAGTTGATACTCGCAATCCCAAAAAGCCCCTCAGCACCAACGTTAAGGTAACAGGGCGCACCTTTGAAGGCAAGATTTCCACCCATACATTTACTCTGGGAGATGAAACCAGTATGGCAGCCAATGTCTGCGGTCCTGCCTTTGGCTATCTCAAAGCTGGTAAACAATTGCACCAACGCGGTATTTATGGAATATTTACTGCTGCCGAAATTATGCCCCAATTTGTCAGGTAATAGTTAGGGAGTGGGGAGTGGGGAGTTAGGAGTTAAAAAACTAAACCTCAGACTTAGAGGATGTTTTAAAAGTCTTTGGCGAATAGAATAGAGCCTCCGGCACGCTGACGCGTAGCTTGCTTCTCCGTAGGAGTACGCTACTACACAAAACTTAGTCCACCTCCGTGGACTAATGAAAAATTAAGAGTTTCATAACCTGCGGAGGCAGGTTTTGTCTGTATAGCCGCGATTTCTAATCGCCAGGATACATAAAATTAGCTTTTCAAACACCCTCCTTTGTTCAAATTAAAAATCTCTGGATTTGCAATTTAAAACTCTTAAACTCCTAACTATTAACTCCTATTTGATTTTTGAACAAATTAAGTACTATACTAAAAACGGTTAAAGATTGGACTTTTATGTAGCGGCAAAAACAAGTAGTATAAACAAATAATCAATAGGGTGCTATTAAAAGGTAAAGTCTGATGTTGAGAATAGATTTTACGCAAGAAGACATTAATAAGCTGCATTATGAAAGATATCACCATCCTCATCCATTAGTACAGAAAAAGATGGAAGTTCTGTATCTCAAAAGCCAGGGCATAAAACATAAAGACATTTATAATTTGTGCAAAATATCGAAAACAACGCTAACAATATATATTAAACAATATCAATTGGGAGGGGTAGAAGAACTTAAAAAAATCGAATATAAAGGACGACCAAGTGAGTTAAATCAATACAGTGATATTTTGAAAGAATATTTGGAAAAATCCCCGGCTTCAAGTGTTGCAGAAGCGAGTGATGCCATTGAAAAATTAACTGGTATTAAGCGCAGTCCAACACAAGTGAGAGAATTTTTAAAAAGAATTGGTTTGCGTTGCTTAAAGGTGGGTTATGTGCCGGGAAAGTCAGTAGAAGAAAAAAAGATTGAAGAGGTAAAAAAATATAGGGTCGAAACGCTAGAACCACTGCTTTATGAGGCTATGAGCGGAGAAAAAGCAGTTTTCTTTGTTGACGCAGCGCACTTTGTACATCGAGCATACTTAGGATTTCTATGGTGTTTTGCAAGAACATTTATATGTTCACCTTCTGGTCGGAAAAGATTTAATGTTTTGGGAGCAGTTAACGCAGTCACTAAAGAAATAATTACAATAACAAATGAAACTTATATTAATTCAGAAAGTATTTGTCAATTGCTATTTAAATTATCTAATTTGGTTTTAAATATTCCAATTACTCTGGTCTTAGATAATGCTAAATACCAGAAGTGTAAACTGGTACAAGACTATGCGAAACAATTGGGCATACAGTTATGTTATTTACCTTCTTATTCACCACAGCTAAATTTAATTGAGCGATTTTGGAAGTTTATTAGAAATGAATGTTTATACTCTAAATACTATGCTAGCTTTGCTGATTTTAAGGCAGCAATATCTAACTGTCTTGACACTGGTAATACTGACAAACAGGAAAGCCTAGATAGCTTGTTGGCTCTGAATTTTCAGACTTTTAAAAAAGTCCAAATTTTAGCTGTTTAAAGTATAATCGAAAAGGCTTATTCCCTACTCCCCACTCCCTATTCCCTACTCCCAGCCTACGCAAGTCAGTTCAATAATCAAAGTGGATTACTATAGCTCATAACTTTTTCTAAGCTGGTGGAATCTGTGGAGAGAAAATATCTGTGAAATTCTCCTCAAGCAGCAAATCTGGTGTTTGTATAATAAATGGAAATTCGGCTCCCACTAAGCCTCTTGGGATGCGTTCTAAAGTATCACTAAAAACGACAAACAGAGGATATATGGTATTAGATCCCTCACTCAAAATATGACTGTGGCGGAGAGGCATCAACCACTCATAATCGTTGTCCAGCCAAACTTGGGTTTGTCGCCAACGTCCTAACAAATCAGAAAAGTCTTCATGAGCGCGATGAATAAAGACTAAAATTTCTGCTTCAGTTTTGACTTTCCACTCAGGATCGCACATCAAAATTGCCAGATCACAGGGTAAGCAAATCGTTTGTGGGGCTGTTGTAGCAGTGTTGCGAAGACGGACAATTGGCAAGGGAATAGTGATAACACTTTCATCTGGACGGCGCAAACTAGGAATCATCTCCAAGTATGGCCGATATTGCTTTAGTAAGGCGATCGCAGCTAGATGATTGCTGTACTCTGCCAAGCTCGCTTCGTACTGAGATTTTTGCACAGTCATAATTTATTAAATAGTGAGTAGTTAGAAGTGATAAGTTAAGAATAAACTTTATAAGTTAGAAGTTAGAAATACAAGTTTTAACTCCTAACTCCTAACTCCTAACTCTTAATCCTCTATCCCAACGTTTCAAATACTTTAAACATAGGCAGATACATCGCTAGCAAAATGGTTCCAACCATTCCCCCCAAAACTACAATCATCACTGGTTCCAAAATACTGGTCATTGCTTTTACTGCCTGCTCAACTTCATCTTCATAGAAATCGGCAACTTTCATCAACATTGCATCTAATTCTCCAGTTTCTTCTCCGATACTAATCATCTGAATTGCCATAGCCGGAAAAACGCCTTCGTTTTGTTGTAAAGCAATGCTAATCATACCTCCTTGTTGAATCTCAAGGCGGGCTGAATCTATAGCATTGGCAATGACTTGGTTTCCTGATGTATCTCGGACAATTTCTAAGCAAGTTAAAATTGGCACACCTGAACGAGTCAAAGAACCAAAAGTTCTGCTAAAGCGGGCAACCGAAGATTTTTGAATTAAGTCGCCAAACAACGGTACTTTCAGGGAAAGACGATCAATTGTTAGGCGACCACCAGGAGTTTTACCGAATTGTCCATAGGCAAATTTCAGTCCGACAATAATAAAGAGAAGGATGACAGCTTTCGGACTTCTCAAAAATTTACTAGCATCCATCAAGAATTGCGTTAGAGGTGGTAATGTAATTCCAATTTGTTCAAAAATCGTGGCAAAAATGGGAATAAGAAAAATGGTCATGCCGAGAAAGATCGCAACTGCTATAAAACCCACAACCACTGGATAAGACAATGCTGATTTAATTTGGTTTTGTAATCGGGCAACATCTTCTAACAACTTGGCTAAACGATTCAATACTTCGTCTAGAACACCACCAACTTCGCCAGCTTCAATCATACTCACATATAATCCATCAAAGCAGTCAGGATGTTTCCGCATTGACTCTGAAAGATTCATTCCGCTTTGAACATCGATGCTAATCTCCACAAGAGCTTGTTTCAGTTTAGGGTTACTACACTGTTCAGAAAGTACCCCCAGACTTCTAACGATCGCAACTCCCGCATTCATCAAAACGGCAAATTGACGAGAAAAAACAGCTTTGTCTTTCACAGAAACCTTAACTAAGGAATTCTGGAAATTTTTTATGGCAACATCTAGTTGAAATGCTTGAGATTGTTTCAGTTCTTGGACAACAAAACCTTGATCTCTGAGATTAGTCCGAGCTTGTACCAAGGATTCGGCAACAATTTTTTCTGATCGGGATTTTCCTTGAGAATCCCGCACACGGGCAACGTAGTTTGGCATAAATTAATTCAAAATGGGCATTGGGCATTGGGCATTGGGCATTGGGCATTGGGCATTGGGCATTGGGCATTGGGCATTGGGCATAGATTATTCTCCTTGTCCCCTCATCCCCCTCATCTCCCTCATCTCCCTCATCTCCCCTGTTCCTCTAATGTGCTTTGGCAGCCGCACCGGGTTTCGCACCAGCTGCCTGCGGCGGTGCCGCAGTACCGATGAGACGTTGGATTTCATCTGGCTTAGAAGTCTTAGACATCGCCGCTTCAAAGGAGATCGTTCCTGCTTTGTACATATCGGCTAAAACCTTCTCCAGAGTTTGCATTCCCAATTTCCCGCCAGTTTGAATAGCTGAGTAAATTTGAGATGTTTTGCCTTCTCGAATCAAGTTGGAAATAGCGGGAGTGACAATTAGAATTTCTTGAGCCATTACCCGCCCATATTCCCCGGGTTTAGGGTTTTTCTTAGACACCAAGGTTTGGCTAAATACCGCCACTAACGAGTTAGACAACTGCACCCGCACTTGGGTTTGTCTTTCATGGGGGAAAACGTCAATAATCCGGTCAACTGTCTGGGCGGCGGAACTGGTGTGTAGTGTGCCAAATACCAAGTGTCCTGTTTCTGCGGCGGAAATTGCCAAAGAAATCGTTTCCAAATCGCGCATTTCTCCTACCAGAACAATATCTGGATCTTCCCGCAAAGCTGCTTTCAAGGCATTAGCAAAGCTTTTAGTATCTTCACCCAGTTGCCGTTGGTGAACCAAGCTTTTAATTGGTTCGTAGACAAATTCAATCGGGTCTTCCACCGTTAAAATATGCTCTGCCTTGGTGCGGTTAATCAAGTCAATCATTGCCGCTAGGGTAGTTGTCTTCCCAGAACCTGTAGGGCCTGTCACCAGAATTAGTCCTCTGGGTTTATCTGTCATTTCCCGGACGATATCTGGCAAACCTAATTTTTCAAAGTTAGGAATTTTAGAACTTAATGCCCGTAAGCAAGCAGCATAAGAACCACGTTCTTTATAGACATTGACCCGGAAACGAGCCAAACCCTTAACACCATAGGAACAATCCAACTCCCAGTTCTGCTCCAAGGTTTTACGCTGGGTATTGTTGAGCATACTAAAAATCAGCCTTTGACACTGATCAGCTGTCATTACATGCTCACCTATGGGCGTGAGTTTACCACTGATGCGGAAGTAGGGAGGCAAACCTGCGGATAAATGCAAATCCGAACCTCCCATTTCAATCAATTGCTCCATCAGGTCTTCAATCATCATTTCCATAGTTCTGCTTCCTTTTAATGTTTATTATTTGTTCTTTGTCATTTGTCCTTTGTCATTTGTTTAAAGTTACTAAGCATCGACTAATGACTAATGACCAATGACTAATGACCAATAACTAATGACTACTTTTGAAACCGAGATGTCATACAGTAGGGACAATCCAGCCATTCTGGTTTCAATGTGGCATCGCAAGTCAGGCAAGTAAGACCAGTCTTGCGTTTGGCTTTTAACTCGGCTTCCAAACCAGTATCAGTAAAGGTCACTCGTTCTACTTCTTCTAAGGTGGTAGAACCTTGGCGCACTAAGTCCAAACTGTAAGACAGCAAGGTTTTCATACCCTCTTCTATTGCCACTTCCTTGATACGTTCCGTGGGTGCATCTTCATTGATGAGAGTTTGCAGGTTTTCGGTGACTCGCATGACTTCATAGACTCCACAACGCCCTTTGTAGCCGACACCATTACATTTTGGGCAAAGCTGATTTTTGGTTTTGGCTTCTGCGATCGCATCTAATGTCAAGGTGTTAGCTTTATAGAAGGTGACTTCGACATCTGAGGAAGCTGATAGACCATAGCGAGCCAATTCCTGAACGGTAGGAGTGTAGGGAATACGACATTCAGGACATACACGCCGCACCAAACGTTGAGCTAAAACGCCAATTAGGGAACTAGAAACCATGAACGGCTCAATACCCATTTCTCCCAAACGAGCGATCGCTCCTGGGGCATCATTGGTATGTAAAGTAGTTAATACCAAGTGACCGGTCAACGCAGCCTCAATTGCTGTTTTTGCCGTTTCTTTATCCCGCGTTTCACCCACCAGCAGCACATCTGGATCTTGCCGCAAGAAAGCCCGCAGAGCGGTAGCAAAATCTAGCCCTTTTTCCCGAATCACCTGTACTTGAGTAATCCCTGGAAGGCTGTACTCAATTGGGTCTTCCACAGTACTGATATTAATACCGGGATCATTCTTTTCTGATAATGCAGAATACAGCGAGGTTGTTTTCCCAGAACCAGTTGGCCCAGTCACCAAAATTAGACCAAAGGGACGGCTCACCATATCCTGGACAATTTGTAAAGTTTCAGGGTCGGTAATTAACTTATCCAATCCCAATTGGGTGGAAGAGTTATCCAAAATCCGTAGCACCACCTTTTCCCCGTAACGACTGGGTAAGGTGCTGACCCGGAAATCTACCTTACGTCCCTCAAACAGCCGCCGGATGCGTCCATCTTGGGGTATACGCCGTTCTGCAATGTCTAGATTGGAGATGATTTTAAATCGGGCTGTCACCGCCGGGATGATTTTTTTCGGTAGGGGATCGAAAGCTTCGATCAGTATGCCATCCTTCCGAAAGCGAATGCGTAAGTTTTCTTCTTGCGGTTCAATATGAATGTCAGAAACGCCTTCATGCAACGCTTTAGCTAGGATTCTGTTGACTAGGTTGATCACTGGGGCATCCTCTGCACCCTTCATCGCCGCCCCTAGATCAGCCTCCATTTCTTCCGGGGCTTCCGCAAGATCGAGATTTCCGAGGTTTTCTAAATCCTGATTAATATCTGTAAACTTTTCTTGATCTAGATGCTTTTGCTTAACAGCCATTTCATCCAAGTATTGGTTGATTAGGTGTTGGTAGTCTTCCTGTGTAATCACCATGCGCTGCAAGGCCAAGCCTTGGGGACGCAAGATGCGGTTCAGGTCATCGGAAGCCTCTAGATTATCTGGAGCGACCATCGCCACTAAAACTGAGGGCGGGGTTTGATCTTCGTGTTTCGACAGTGGTACTAAACGATGGCGACGACAGATATCCACTGGGATGAGGGTTTCAATCAGGTTCGCCATCATTGAGGTGTCAAAGGAGTTGACTTCTGGATCAAGGAATTCAACACCGTATAGTATTTTAAGTTCAAATAGCTGCTGTTTTTTGTATTGCCTGAGCAACTCAGGTGATAGTTGTTGCCCAGTGATTGACTCTAGTACTTCCGTTAAGGGTGTGCCAGATTTACGGCTTTCAATTAGTGCCTGCCTCATCTGGTCGGTATTGACATAGCCAGATAGTACTAGCTTGTTGCCGAAGGGCGAAAACTCTGTTCTGGTAGTTAGAGCGGTACTGCGCCGGTGTGCTGACGAGTAAGTCATAAATGAGCTATTGATTTGGGGAAACCTCTGCTTAGAGTATTCCCCTACTGGGAGACAGAATTCTCATTTCCCAAAAAAGTCCTAAGTCAAGTCACTTTGCTCCGAATTCAAAATTAAAGATATTTTCAAATTAAGGGGCGAGTCACATTCAGCGCCACTATTGAAAATTACTCGTTCGGGTTCCCGCCTTAGTGGGGTCTGGGCTAACGTGTTCACCATTTGTCACAATAAGATGACGGTTACATCACTTCCAGGAACTTGTCGGCAACAAAATCAGCCTCAGTAGCAAGTCGTGGATGACGACGGTTGCCAGCTGTGGAGATACACTGCCATAAATAGGATCTGGAATGAGTAGACAATAATGGATGAGAATAAACAGATAAACAATACAAGCCAGCAATTGGGTGAACCAACAGAGGTAAAGCAAGCAATGAAGAGTGACTCCCCAGCCCAAATTAATTTCAATGAATCTGGTAGCGAGGTGACAGAGCAAGTGGCAGCCCAAACCAATGTATCCGGCGATCCGGCTACTCTCAATCCAGAAAATGGCGTCGCGGCAACCGAGAAAACTGAAGTGGAAAGAGCAGCTTTGGCAGAACTGACTCAACAAATCGAGTCCCTGAAAACGCAACTAGAAGAGCGTAGTACTCAATATATGCGGATTGCCGCTGATTTTGAGAATTACCGGAAACGCACTAGTAAAGAAAAAGAAGAGCTAGAGGCGCTGATGAAGCGGAACACGATTTTGGAATTGCTGCCAGTGGTCGATAATTTTGAGCGGGCGCGATCGCACCTCAAACCGCTATCTGATGGCGAAATGACCATGCACAAAAGTTACCAAGGTGTTTACAAACAACTAGTAGATAGCCTGAAGCGCTTGGGTGTATCACCGATGCGTCCTGAAGGTGAAGAATTTGATCCTAACCTACACGAAGCAGTAATGCGGGAACCTACGGATGAACATCCTGAAGGAACAGTGTTAGAAGAGTTAGTGCGCGGATATTACTTGGGCGATCGCGTGCTACGCCATGCAATGGTCAAAGTAGCTGCTCCCAAAGAAGATACCCCTGCTGCACCAGAAGATCAGTCGAGTCAAGCCAACAGTTAAGCTGTAATCGCTCGCCTCGCTGACCAATAGAATAGTGCCTGGGTTCTAGTAAGGACGAGCATCGCGTACCTAAAACTTGGACAAGGCTTTGGATAACTCTCTGTGTTTCAACTTCTCTCTTGCTACCAGCAACAGGGATTCCACAGGCGTTATCCGCTAGCCTTGCAACAAGCAAAAAAGTTAGTCCACGACAGATTACAGCAGAAAAACTCAGTAAAAATACTGGCGAATATGGGAAAAGTTATTGGGATTGACTTAGGCACTACTAACAGTTGCGTCGCAGTTTTGGAAGGCGGTCAACCACTTGTGATCGCCAGTTCTGAAGGTGGACGAACTACTCCTAGTATTTTGGGATTTGGGAAGAGTGGCGATCGCTTGGTTGGTCAATTGGCAAAGCGCCAAGCCGTAACCAATGCCGAAAACACAATTTACAGTATTAAACGATTCATCGGGCGGCGTTGGGAAGACACTGAAACAGAACGCGATCGCGTTCCCTACAACTGTGTCAAAGGTCGAGATGATACCGTTGATGTCCAAATTCGCTCCAAAAATTACACGCCACAAGAACTATCTGCCATGATCCTGCAAAAGCTCAAGCAGGATGCAGAAAACTTCTTGGGTGAAGAGGTAACACAGGCAGTGATCACGGTACCCGCATATTTCACAGATGCCCAAAGACAAGCAACTAAAGATGCTGGCACCATTGCAGGACTAGAAGTTCTGCGAATCATCAACGAACCAACAGCTGCGGCTTTAGCTTTCGGATTGGAAAAGCAAGACCAAGAGCAGTTAATTTTAGTATTCGACTTAGGAGGCGGTACCTTCGATGTATCGATCCTACAACTTGGGGATGGCGTTTTTGAAGTTAAGGCAACTTGTGGTAACAACCACTTAGGTGGAGACGACTTTGATAATGCGATCGTGCGTTGGATGATGGAACACTTCCAGCAAGAGGAAAAAATCGACCTTTCCCAAGATAAGATGGCACTGCAACGCCTGCGGGAAGCAGCAGAAAAGGCAAAAATTGAACTCTCCAGTATAGTGAATACCTCCATCAACTTGCCGTTTATCACGGCTGATGACGCCGGCCCAAAGCATCTGGAGATGGAACTCAGCCGCTCTAAATTTGAAGAACTCGCAGGAAAATTAATTGAAGCGACCATCGAACCAATGATCCAAGCGCTCAAAGATGCGGATCTCAAACCACCAGCCATAGATCGGATTATTTTGGTAGGTGGTTCTACCCGTATTCCCGCAGTCCAAAACGCGCTAATTAAGTTTTTTAACGGCAAAGCTCCCGATCGCTCCATCAACCCTGACGAAGCAGTAGCATTGGGAGCAGCTATCCAAGCAGGTGTGTTGGGTGGCGAAGTCGATAATCTCTTACTATTGGATGTCACCCCTCTGTCCTTGGGAATTGAAACCTTGGGTGAAGTGTTCACCAAAATCATTGAACGCAACACCACAATTCCTACAAGTAGGTCACAAGTTTTTTCCACAGCAGTTGATGGGCAAACCTCAGTGGAAATTCACATCCTCCAAGGTGAACGGGCAATGTCACGAGATAACAAGAGTCTCGGCAAGTTTTTGCTAGCAGGAATTCTTCCATCTCCCCGTGGTGTGCCGCAAATTGAAGTATCCTTTGAAATCGATGTCAACGGCATCCTGAAGGTTTCTGCCCAAGACAAAGGCACAGGTAGAGAACAGAGTATCCGAATTACCAATACAGGTGGCTTGAGTAACAATGAAGTCGAACGGATGCGCCAAGAGGCCGAACTGTTTGCCGAAGAAGATAGAAGACGTAAAGAGCTGGTTGAATTCAAAAACCAAGCAAATAATCTGTTGTTCAGTTATGAATCCACCATCAAGGATAATGGGAACTTTATTGGTGAGCAGATGAAAACCTTGGCCAGTGAAAAAGTTTCACAACTCCAAGCTGCCATGATTGACTCCAGTATTTCCACAGGGGAATTTAAGCAGCGATTAGACGACTTCCAACAAACCCTGCTGGCAATTGGTGCTGATGTCTACAATCGAGCTAACAGCCAAACTGATGAGATTGAGGATGCTTCAGCGAATCTCTTGAACCCAGAAATGGACTCACCAATGAATGGCACACTAATGCCACAATTCAACTTTGATTTTGACGAAGAAAGTACCGCACAAGCTGATTATGAGGCGATAGATTAGGGGTTGGGCATGGGGCATTGGGCATGGGGCATTGGGCATGGGGCATTGGGCATGGGGCATGGGGCATTCATTGGTTATTAATTCTGCTCCCCCTGCTCCCTCATCTCCCACTCCCCACTCCCCACTCCCCTAAGTTGCAGATTTTTCTTAAGACACTTTAATATATCTAAATATATTGATTATAAATTTAGCGAAGTTTCACAAGACCCCAGCGCTTTGCTAGATTGTAGAAGCAAATTACTTTGAGCTAGGTAGTATGCCAGTTCAGATGCACTTCCATTGCAATGGGTGGTTTTCCACACCTAATGGTGCGGCTAGCCCCTCTGGTTGATGGGCTAGGTTTTCCTCTCCTACGTAGCACAATTGTAAAAGAGACAGCGCTCGGCAGTGAGAAGTCTGAGCAAAGGCTTACAACCAGCTCCTAACTTCTATGGCTTTTGTCGTCTCTCACGCGGAAAGCACCTGTTGCTCAAGATTTGTCGGTGATTTTTGTGAAAAGTAAAGGGTAAAATCAGTTATTAACAAAAATTAATTTTATCTCCTGCCTAACCTCCGGCAAGCCACCCTCTGAAGGACACTGCGTTGCTCTTCCAGAGCTTTAGGCAATAACGCCTTCCCGTAGGGTAGCAAGTGACCGTGAGTGACCTTCTACTGCCTTCTGCTTTCTTCCTTCTAACTTTTACCTTTGCTATATGGCCCGCGACTATTATGAAATCCTGGGTGTCTCTCGTGACACCGACAAAGAAGAAATCAAACAAGCCTATCGCCGTTTAGCCCGGAAGTATCACCCAGATGTGAACAAAGAACCGGGGGCGGAGGATCGCTTTAAAGAAATTAACCGCGCCTATGAGGTACTCTCGGAACCAGAAACCCGCGCTCGTTACGATCGCTTTGGTCCAGAGGGTGTGTCTGGTGCTGCTGGCGCAGGCTTCCAAGATGCCGGCGATATGGGCGGTTTTGCCGATATCTTTGAAAGCATTTTTAGTGGCTTTGCTGGCGGTATGGGTAGTCCCACGCAACAAAGACGGCGCAGTGGACCTGCTAGAGGTGATGACCTGCGGCTAGACCTGAAGTTAGACTTTCGGGAAGCGGTATTTGGCGGTGAAAAAGAAATTCGCATTTCCCATCTAGAAAATTGTGAAGTTTGTAGCGGTTCTGGTGCTAAACCTGGAACCCGCCCTCGGACTTGTTCCACTTGTACCGGATCGGGTCAAGTTCGCCGTGTCACTAGAACACCCTTTGGCAGTTTCACCCAAGTCTCAACTTGTCCCACCTGTAATGGCACAGGGATGGTAATTGAAGATAAGTGTGATGCGTGTGATGGGAAAGGCGCAAATCAAGTCACAAAGAAACTCAAAATTACCATTCCAGCTGGGGTGGATAATGGCACACGCTTGCGGATTTCTAGTGAAGGAGATGCTGGTCAACGTAGTGGACCTCCTGGGGATTTGTACGTTTACTTGTTCGTGAATGAGGACGAGGAATTCCAACGAGATGGCATTAATATTCTCTCGGAAATCAAAGTTAGCTACCTGCAAGCGATTTTAGGTTGTCGGTTAGAGGTAGATACGGTAGATGGTCCGGTGGAACTAATTATTCCAGCTGGAACCCAGCCGAATACGGTGATGAAGTTGGAAAATCGCGGCGTACCCCGCTTGGGTAATCCCGTCAGTCGTGGAGATCATATGCTGAACGTATTAATTGATATTCCCAACAAAGTCACCCCAGAGGAGAGAGAACTGTTGGAGAAGCTGGCTAAAATTAAGGGAGATCGCACTGGTAAAGGCGGTCTAGAAGGATTCTTGGGAAATTTATTTAAGTGATGAAGCCCTCTTCTGTTTTAACTCCCGATGCTCAACTTGATTTGCGCGGCACCCCTTGCCCAATTAATTTTGTGCGGACAAAACTACGTCTGGAGAAAATGCCATTGGGAGGTTTGCTAGAAGTCTGGCTAGACCCAGGTGAGCCAATTGAGCAGGTTCCCGATAGTCTGACAATGGCAGGCTATCAAGTGGAACAAATTACAGACTACACTAGTTATTTTTCTCTGTTAGTGCGCCGTCCAGTTGTTGAATGACAGGGGAAAATTTTACCGCAACTGGACAGTTATTGGGTACGGTGGTTGCTGTACAGGCTAATTTTTATCGAGTACAGCTGGATCAAGAGGATGGGGAGATGAGGGAGATGAGGGAGATGAGGGAGATGAGGGAGCAAGATCCTCATCTTCCCCATCCCCCTCGCCTGCTTTGTACCCGGAGAACACGTCTGAAAAAAATCGGGCAACAGGTGATGGTAGGCGATCGCGTTGTGGTAGAAGAGCCAGATTGGGCTGGGGGACGGGGAGCGATCGCTGAGGTTTTACCCCGCCAAAGTGAGTTAGATCGTCCGGCGATCGCCAATGTGAACCAAATCCTCTTGGTCTTTGCCGTCGCTGATCCACCTTTGGAACCTTATCAACTGAGTCGGTTTCTAATTAAGGCTGAGTCTACTGGCTTAGATGTGCTTTTATGCTTGAATAAAAGTGATTTAATTTCACCGGAGGCACAGCAACAAGTTAGCGATCGCCTACTTGGTTGGGGCTATCAACCAATATTTATCAGTGTCAAGGATGGTATAAATACTGACCAAGCAGCCAGATATTTGAGCAATAAAATTACTGTAATTGCTGGGCCTTCCGGCGTGGGTAAATCTAGCTTGATTAATACGCTGATTGACTCTCTTGAACTGCGAGTCGGAGAAGTTTCTGGTAAACTGGCTCGTGGTCGTCATACGACTCGCCATATAGAATTATTTGAGTTACCTAGCGGTGGTTTGTTGGCAGATACTCCGGGGTTTAATCAGCCTGACATGGATTGTAATCCAGAAGAATTAATCCGTTATTTCCCAGAAGCAAGAGAGCGGTTAGCAGTTGCTAGCTGTCGGTTTAGTGATTGTCTGCATCGAGATGAGCCTGAGTGTGCGGTGCGCGGAGACTGGGAACGATATGAACATTATTTAGAATTTTTGGACGCTGCGATCGCTCATGAAACTCATCTGCATCAACAAGCTGATCCAGAATCCACCATGAAGTTAAAAAGCAAAAACAAAGGCAAAGGGCAGAGTCAATACGAACCCAAGCTAGAAAGTAAAAAATATCGCCGGATTTCCCGCAAGACTCAGTTACAGGACTTGCAGGAGTTATATCGGGATGAAGAATGAAGAAGAATTCAGGAGTCAGAATTCAAGAGCGTGGGGGATTCAGTCCCACCACTGATAGCTAACGCGGACTCGCTACCGCAACGCCTACACCAGTCGTACATAATTCATTCTGAATTCTGACGACTGACGCATTTATTCTGTTTTGTGCGATGTCTACGACGGGCTGTTCGGTGACGCACTTCTATGAAAATGTTTGTCACGATAGCATAGATACAAACAGAAAAACTATCTTCTATGTCTCAGCCCCTTGCCACTACCCCTAGTTTAGAAGCTGTCACTGAGAGTATAATTTTCCCACCAGGCGACATCTATAGTGACGAACCCCCCTTGGAATCTGACTTACACCGCGAACAAATCGATTTACTGATCCGCCTGATTAAGTGGTGGTGGCGCGATCGGCAGGATTTTTATGCTAGTGGCAACCTGACGATCTATTTCAGCCCTAACCAGAAAAAATCAGAAGAATTTCGAGGTCCTGATTTCTTTGTAGTTTTAGATACAGAAAAAAAAGACCGCAAAAGCTGGGTTGTCTGGCAAGAAAATGGTAAATATCCGAATGTGATTATTGAGATGTTATCGGATTCTACCGCAGCGATTGATAAAGGTTTGAAAAAACAAATATATCAGAATACATTTCGCACCCCTGATTACTTCTGGTTTGACCCAAATAACCTAGAATTGCAGGGATTTCACATAGTTGATGGGCAATATCAAGAACTTGCACCCACTGAGTTGGGTTGGTTGTGGAGTCAGCAGCTAGATTTGTATTTAGGAGTTGAGTCTGGTAAATTACGCTTTTTTACCCCAGATGGACAACTGGTGATGTTGCCAGAAGACGAAGCAAACCAACAGTTACAGCAAGCAAATCAACAACTAGAACAAGAACGTCAACGGGCTGCAATATTAGCAGAACGCTTACGAGCCGCAGGTATTGATCCTGAGCAAATATACTAAAAATAAAACTTTATTTCCTCTGATTGCGAGCGCTATGTCTCAATCTTTTGCCACCGCTTCTCAAGCTGATGTCACTGAGAGTATAATTTTCCCACCAGGGGACATCTATAGTGACGAACCCCCCTTGGAATCAGACTTACACCGCGAACAAATCGATTTACTGATCCGCCTGATTAAGTGGTGGTGGCGCGATCGGCAGGATTTTTATGCTACTGGCAACCTGACGATCTATTTCAGTCCCAACCAGAAAAAATCAGAAGAATTTCGAGGTCCTGATTTCTTTGTGGTTTTAGATACAGAAAAAAAAGACCGCAAAAGCTGGGTTGTGTGGCAAGAAAATGGTAAATATCCCAATGTGATTATTGAGATGTTATCCGATTCTACTGCCTCGGTTGATAAAGGTTTGAAAAAGCAAATATACCAGAATACATTTCGCACCCCTAATTACTTTTGGTTTGACCCAAATAACCTAGAATTCCAGGGATTTCACATAGTTGATGGGCAATATCAAGAACTTATACCCACTGAGTTGGGTTGGTTGTGGAGTCAGCAGCTAGATTTGTATTTAGGAGTTGAGTCTGGTAAATTACGCTTTTTTACCCCAGATGGACAACTGGTGATGTTGCCAGAAGACGAAGCAAACCAACAGTTGCAACAAGCCAACCAACAGTTACAGCAAACAAATCAACAGTTACAGCAAGCGAATCAACAACTAGAACAAGAACGCCAACGGGCTGTAATATTGGCAGAACGCTTACGAGCCGCAGGTATTGATCCTGAGCAAATATTCTGAAAATAGAATTTTATTCCTCGAAGGGGTTCAGAGAGGTTATTTTTGAATTTTGAATTGTTAATGAGACTGTTTTAATTTTAAAGCTGCCCTCACACTCCACGAGAGCAATTTCTGATAAGGATGAGAGTTGTTGCTGTAAATTTTTCAGTAACAAGAAAGTTTTTTCAGAGGTTTTAGTTTCTCCCTGTTGGGCAAAGTATTCAACCGCCTTTTGTAAGTCTGCAATTGCCGCTTGTTCATGACCAAGTCGATGGTAGGCTATACCTCGATTCAGATAAGCTTGGGCATTAGTTGGGTTAAGTTTGAGTGACTCAGTAAAATCTCTAACAGCACAAGAGCGATCGCCACTTCTGCCGCAAGCACAACCCCGATTATAATAAGCTCTGTAGTTATTGGGATTAAGTCGAATTGCTTGTGAGAAGTCGAGCATCGCTGCTTTTAAGTCCAACAACTCAAAATGAGCTAGTCCTCGGTCATTGTAAACATCCGCTTTTAGTAAACTGGATGATTGGGAAATATTAGTGAGTGCTAGATTGTAATCTGATATTGCTTGTTGGTGATTACCCAAGATAGCATGAGCTAGCCCTCGGTTGTAGTAGGCTCTGAAATCATTAGGTTTAAGTAGAATAAATTGATTATTGTCCGCGTAGGCGTAGCCCGCCGTAGGCATCGCTGCTTGATAATCCCCTTGTCTATAGTATGCTAGTCCACGATTGAGGTATGCTTCAACATTTTTAGGCATAAATTTGAGAGCTTGATTGCAATTGGCGATCGCATTCTGATAATCTGCTAATTGCAGATAAGCAAGACAACGATTGCTGTAAGCTGGAGCAAAATCGTTTTTGAGCTTAATCGCCTCAGCAACGCCTGATTTTTTTGGGACAATGCAGTATATAGCAATCTGCTTTGATTTTTGTTCGCGCAGCGTGGCGTAGCCATAATTATTTGCGTAGACAGGGAGTAGGGAGTGGTGAAGAAGCCTTTTCGGGGTGTATTGATTTTTTTCAAAAATCAAATACGAGTCCTATAGCTTTGCTATACTGTCAGGCTTATCACCTATACTTGCAACTCAAATCCAGGTAATATATCCTCCCCAAAAATAATTGCTGGCATTTGAATAACTTCTACAGCTTTCAAAAGTCGGTAAATTTCCACTTGTTTATCTTGAGGATTAATTAGCCAACCCAAACGCAAACCATTTTCGATGTATTCCTTCATTTTCGCTTGGATAGGTGCAAGCCGATCTGTCTCGGAACGCAGTTCAATTGCAAAATCGGGTACAAGTGGCGGAAATTTTTTTCGCTGTTCTAGTGTTAAAGCTTCCCACCGTTCCAACTTTACCCAAGCCGCATCAGGGGAACGTTTTGCACCATTTGGAAGTATAAAGATAGTTGAAGAACTAAAAACTTTCCCTAATTTCACTTGACGATTCCAATTATTCAAGTCTGTAATTAAATCTGCTTCTTGATTTCCGCTTTCTCCTCCTACTGGTGGCATAATTATTAATTGTCCGGCTGCATTCATTTCCAGGCTTAAATCGCCATTGGCAATACACAATTGATAAAATTGCTCATCGGTTAAATGAGCAATTGGTTCTAGATTAAGCACAACAGTATTCATTGAACCTTTCCTCGTGCCTTTGTTGCTAACATAAGTTACCTTTAGTTAAAAGTTTAGCAGTAGTAAATTAACTTGAGTTCGACAGAGTATCGCCTATTAACCTGAACGATTTCAAAGTAGTATTGATTCAGAAACTGTAGAGTAATCCTTGGTTGACAAACCTCTACACTTGCGGACAAACCTACAAGTGTTTTAAATTATCGGTGTTGTTGAATTGAAGTTATTGCTATAAATTATCAATAATTATAGGTTATAGCGATCGCCTCTGGTGGGGCGTAGCCCATCGCAATTCGGGGATAACGGGGAAAAGTGCATAGTTTACCGCCGTAGGCATCGTATTAATTTCTAGCTCAGACACTTCTGCTATTTGAGCAACAAATCAGAGAATATCGATAACACCCTAGCATGGAGGCGATTTCTATGAGTTGTGCCTCACCCCGCAAAAATAATTTGCGCTTCGCAAGCAAATTGGCAACTTCTGTGATAGTCTTTTTATATGGGGAATCAAGACAGCGAAAGCACAAAAAGTCTTCAAAGAGAAATAATATAAACTCAAAGACCAGACTTTCGCCTTGGCAGATGCAATGTTTAAATCCGCTACGGCTTTTTGAAACTAACAGACAAAGCCAATGAAGCAGGATAGTGACCTCCGTAATAACTTGAAGTCGATTAGAACTCGCTTAGGCATGAGCCAACAAGATTTGGCTAACATCGCTAGTGTGACTCGTCAGACAATTAGTGGTGTAGAGTCGGGACAATATGCTCCCTCAGTGGCCATAACACTTCGCTTGGCCAAAGCGCTTGGCTGTCAAGTTGAGGATCTATTCTGGTTAGATCGGGATTTACCTGAAATTGAAGCCGTTCTTGCCAAGCCTGTTCCTAATGGTCAGCAACTGCGAGTTAGCATGGCTCGTGTGGGAGGACAATGGATAGCTTATCCCTTGATTGGCAAGGATGCTTTTCGCCAAGACATGATTCCGGCTGATGGTGAAGCAGTTGCAGTGGACGGGTCTCTCGGCATAAGCAAACTGATGAACCCGAAGGGTGAAGGCACTAGCCAAATAGGTACAAATAAAGTTCGAGTCAGGCTACTAGACGATAATCTCGACACACTTCACAACACCGTTGTGATTGCTGGTTGTGCCCCTGTGATTTCACTATGGGCAAGAGCCACCGAACGTTGGCATCCCCAACTACGAGTCCAATATAACTTCGCCAATAGCATGGCTGCATTGCACAGTTTATGCAGAGGTGAGGCGCACATCGCTGGGATGCATCTGTATGATCCTGAGACTGGTGAGTATAATACTCCCTTTGTTCGAGATGTTTTGGTTGGGAGGGAAGCAGTTCTGATTACCCTTGGTGTCTGGGAGGAGGGACTTTTGTTGAAGTCAGGGAACCCGATGGGAATTAGAACAGTTACTGACTTAGTTGCAGGGGGAGCGACTATTGTCAACCGCGAAATAGGTTCTGGTAGTCGGATGCTTTTGGAACAAAGACTCCAAAAAGAGCAGATACCGTTCGATGCTGTTCAGGGCTTTGACAATGTACTCAAAAGTCACCAAGATGTTGCTCAAGCTGTAGTAGGAGGAGTTGCCGATGCTGGTATGAGTACGGCATCTGTAGCTACGGCTTTTGGGCTGGGATTTATCCCTTTACATCAGTCACGATATGATTTGGTGATTCTCAAGGAATATTTGGAAGAAGCACCAGTACAGCAGTTGCTCAGTACTTTGGGACATCGGATGGTTCACTCACAATTTGAAATTCTCGGCGGTTACGATATCAGCAAAATCGGGGAAGTTGTAGCCACTGTTTAGAGTGGATTGCAATGGTTGGTTGTGTGGTTAAAGGAAAACTTGGCGTAAATTTAAATTCCGGCTGCAACCACGCTTTAGGTATGAGCAACCTTTGATAATTCGTAATTCGTAATTCGTAATTCGTAATTAGGAAATTCGGATTGAATTGTGGTTTCCAGCTTGGAATCTGTAGCTTTCTTTTTTCCTGTTGGTATTACTACCGCCAGAGAAATCATTTGAGTGAGCGTCTGGTAATACCTGCAATATTCCTTGAGTGATGTCTTATTGCTCTAGCCATTAGTCAGAAAAAACAATGACTAATGGTCAATAGACCTCTTGCAAAAGTCCCAGATGCGTGGGACAAATAAGTTAGAGTTGGGTAGCATTAATGACCTACGAACAAGTAAAGATCCTAAAGC
>NZ_JBALFC010000072.1:0-3715 GCF_036917755.1 Nostoc sp. | reverse complement strand
CAGCACCAATGTTGGTAACATAATCATTGTTCAAAAATACATCATCATTGCTGAAAGTAGCATCTTTGGAGAGATAGAACTTGCTGTAGCTATAATCTGCACTAGTATTACCTTGGTTCTTGACTTGATAGTTAAGTTGGATGGTGCTACCAACTGTTGTGGTGCTTGGTGCAGAAACATTTTGAACGATTAAGTCTGGTGCAACAGAAGAAAGTGTAGTGACTGAACCAATACCCGTGCCGTAGATATCTCGGATACCATTGATGTCATCTTGGTAGAGGAAGGAAGTTCCTAAACCTGAATAACGCGCTCCGTAATACGGATTCATTATTGCCTGAGTGCTAGAATCATGAGCAAGACCTAACGCATGACCAATTTCATGTACTGCTACATATAGTAGGTCGATACCACCAGATGGGCTTGTTTTCCAGGTTTCGCTACTGTCAAAGTGGAGGTCGCCCGCTAAACCTGAACCAGTAGGATAATAAGCATGGGCTAAAACTCCACTGTCACCATCAATGTTGTGATAGCCGAAACGGAGTTGAGGAGTATTTACTGGTGCATAATCGGTATCTGATGGAGCAGGACCACTATCAACAGATTCCTTAAAATTTAGTGGGGCATATTTTGCCCAAAGTCCAAGAGCTTCTTTAATTGCTGCTTGGATTTGTAGAGAAGTAAGACCGCCTTTAAGAGTACCATCTAAAATATTACTATAGCTATAAGTAATATTAACTGCTGAACCTTTGCCTCCTAGCTGTGACCATTTATAATTACTGTTGACTGATCCAACTATGGGTTCATGGACTTGGTAACCAGGAGCATAGATGGCATCAGGAGCATAGCTATTGTGATTGACATTTAACCCATAGCTATTATCGGTTCTATATGAATTTATATTTGGATTATTTCCGAGAATACTATCTGTATTGATGAGATTATTTTCGCTAGAAAACATAGATTACTCCATTCAAAGTTAGGTATTTTGGCAAAACGAATCCGATAGCCTTTGCAATTTCAAAGGTTGAGAGTCAAATATTTGTTACTCGGAAAAATTAGGCAGGCAAATACTGATGCCTATACACTACACAAGCTTGGTAAATAATACTGTAATTTTTGTGTTTAATTTTACTATTTGTCTTGATATTACGTAAGTAATAAATTGTTAAAGTAATACATGATGATCAACGAAAATCTTGTGTCAGTTAAAGAAAAGATTCTGAGGGGGCGGATGTCGCCCCCTCAGGTACAGAAACTATTATTCTTCTTCACTACTGGTGGAATTTTTCTTTGACAGGATTTACGCAACTGGCGCAAGCGACGGCGCGACGCAGCCGCGCCGAGTACCTAACAACTAAAGGATAAACATCGGAACATTTGGGCGTTTTAGTTGCTGAACTAAATAATTGGACAATAATCCCCGTTTAATTTGATAAATTGTTTGACCACTTTGATCAGCATACAAAGCTTTCGGAATGGGGTTAAATAATACTTATGTACTATGAAATAGCGATGCCTGCGGCGAGCGAAGCGATCGCATTCTGCCAGTTACGTAAGCCCTGTCTCCGGTTTTAGATTCCGCAAACATTGAATCATTGTTGCAACTCTTAATGTTTTGCTTACCTACTTACTCTTAAATTTAGAATTGCTGACTGGGAACGAGGAACTGCGAAATTATAAGGAAAATGCTGAAAACCCCTGAAAAACAGCAACGCAGTTGCGTCCAAAGTACTTCAGGTGGTTGGGTTGAAAGCACGAGTAAGGTGTTTACGCCTCAGTCATGTTAAGATAGTTTAATTAGTACAAGATTTAAAAACCTACCCCCGGACTGGGGGAAAGTCCACGCCCGAAACAACCTTGAGGAGATATCACTACGCCCTAGCGGGCAAATGTGGTGAGCTGCGCGTACCTGTGCAAACAAGATATTAAGGACGCTCATAGTCTTAAGAATCTCCGCACCTTTAGGTCCGAGAGTGTGAACTCAGCTTATGATTGCAGACGCACAGATATACTACCTGCATGGGCAGGTAAACCTTCTGCTTCTGCTAAGGTCACGGCTGCTTTACCTATTGTCTGTAATGCTTGTTGATTGCATTCCAAATAGGTAATCCGCTTGAGAAAGTCGTAGACACTCAAGCCAGAGGCAAATCGGGCAGAACGTGCAGTAGGCAGTACATGGTTGGGGCCTCCTACGTAATCGCCAACTGCTTCTGGGGTATAACGTCCTAAAAACACGCTACCAGCACACTTAATTTGATTGGCAAACAATTTTGGGTTGTCTACGCACAATTCGACATGTTCTGGAGCTAGTTGATTCAACAGTGGTATACTTTCTGTCAAATCGCTGACAATAATCACGGCTGCATAATTTTGCCAACTGGCATTAGCGACTTGTTTGGTGGGCAGGTTAGCGAGAATTTGATCAACCGCCGCTATCACTTTCTGAGCAAAAATTTCCGAATCAGTAATCAAAATTGACTGGGCGCTAGGATCGTGTTCTGCTTGCGATAGCAAATCCCAGGCAATCCAGTCTGGGTTATTATGTTGGTCGGCTACCACCAGAATTTCTGAAGGCCCGGCGATGCTGTCAATGCCAACAGTGCCAAATACTTGACGTTTAGCTTCAGCAACATAAGCATTACCAGGGCCGACAATTTTATCTACGGGGGCAATGCTTTCTGTACCATAAGCTAATGCTGCGATCGCTTGCGCCCCACCAATGCCATAAATTTCCGTGACACCAGCAATTTGGGCAGCTGCGAATACGGCGGAATTAATCTCACCGCGAGGCATCGGTACTGTCATAACGATTCGTTCCACGCCGACAATTTTGGCAGGTAGAGCGTTCATCAGTAAAGAACTAGGATAGCTGGCACGTCCTCCAGGTACATAAATTCCCACTTGAGACAGCGATATCCAATTTAATCCTAGTTTTACCCCGGCTGTATCGGTGTAGCTAATATCTTGCGGTAGTTGTTTTTCATGGAAAGCCACAATCCTCTCAGCAGCAAGTTCCAGCGCCGCCTTGACATCAGCAGGACATTGTGCTGCGTGTTCGGCAATAAAGGTTTCGCTCAAATGCAAAGATTGGGGATTGTAGTGATCAAAGCGGCTAGTATAGTCCTTGACTGCGGCATCACCACGCACTTTGACATCAGCTAGAATCTCGCGTACTGTCCCACTAACATCAACTGTAGCTTCTCGGCGATCGCTGACAAGGGTTTTGAATCTATTAGAAAAATCTTTGTCGGTAGTTTGAAGCAGCTGCATAAACAGTCTCTTGCAAGCAGTGAATTCTCTAAATTAGTTTAACGTGAGTTCGACGGGTTAAAAAAATTATTTGTTACACAGCGATCGTTGTCATTTTTACGAAAGTGAGATGCTCCCGGTGGACTTTGTTTATGTAGTAGAAAATTCTATTCGTCCAATTTTTCCTAAATTTCTCACAAATGATTTAGGATTGCTATAGAATATCAAACTAAATCTTGACGACTAACGCTTTTATTCTTAATAAAGCTTTATCGTAAAAATCAAATCTAATGGAAAAACAGCAACTTATAAAACTGCTAATTGGTGATTTTACTTGGCAACGACTGCTGAAATCTTTAATATTTATCTATATACAGCAGATTGCAGGTTTATGAGGTACAGTAGCAG
Source organism: Nostoc sp. (assembly GCF_036917755.1). Lineage (GTDB taxonomy): Bacteria > Cyanobacteriota > Cyanobacteriia > Cyanobacteriales > Nostocaceae > Nostoc. The sequence continues at coordinate 58 of NZ_JBALFC010000072.1, read as the reverse complement.
CAGTTTGCAAACCAATTTCTTAAATGTCTAGGATTGAACAAATTAAGTGCGATCGCAA
>NZ_JBALFC010000071.1:0-37435 GCF_036917755.1 Nostoc sp. | reverse complement strand
TGCTGTTTAATACCTAAGATTATTCATACTTTTGCTAAGTCTCTGATTAACTCAGCCCTGCTGGGTAATTTTGTATGGCTTAGTCTAAACTCCAGATCCAACGTCTGCAACAACGAGAGGACTATATTGAAATTCTTCGTGAACAGGCGACAAAGCTGCCAAGCAGTACCCAGCTTTTGAGTGATGCTGTATTTGAAGAAAGGGTTATCCATAAAATTGAGCAGTTGCGGGAAGGAAAATAGTCTATGAGCCAGATGAGTTTATTTGAAGTACCGACCGAGTTTAAAGACCGCCTCGAACAGTTGAAGGAAGCAGGTTTGGAGCGTACTCAAGCTGAATTGTTGCTTCAGGTAGAGCTTGGCTTTGCTCTCATGGAGTATTTGGAACTTGATGATGAGCCAGTCACCGCACCTTGGGCAATTTTGAGTGGAATGCCTTTGAGACATCCACGCTTACAGAACTTGAATCAAATGGAACGTCGAGCGATCGCCAACACTCGCCAAATAGTTCCATTTTCTGCCCGTTTCGCCTGGTTAGGAGCATTGCGTTCTTATCTAAGAATTCCTCTAGATTGGCGTAACTATCACGAATTCACTCCGCAAAACTGGGATAGCTATATTATTAATGCTGCCAAAAATCTCCGGCATCAAGTTCATCAAGATTTGTACGAACGTTGCTTAAATACCAATTTAGATTTCCGGCTTCGCAAAGTTAAACGGGTAGAAACCGGAACCACTTATCAATTTGAGGCAAAGACAGGAGAAGAGACGGTTATAGTACCAGTCAGATTTACGCAGCAGCAGGTACGAAATGCACAAATACAGCCGTTACCTTGGTTTGCTACAACTCGTTCTCGTACTTCGTTTTCGCTTCGTATTTCAGATTTAGAGTTAGATGCAGCATGGATTGATCAGCGAGAGGAAGAGTTAGCACGGCAATATGGCTGGGATCAAACTGCTAGAGGACACTGGGTTGATCGCTTTCGCAAAATTAACTTCCACAAAGTTCAGCAGAACGGAACACTGTTTCCGCAAGAGGAGCAAATTCTTGAGTTAGATGGCTTCACAAATATTGCAGGCATGGTTGCCTCTGGAAAAACCACGGTTTCGCAGTTGTTTAGTGTTAATGTTGTGCGGCATCATTGCGATCGCCGCATCACTTTAGTCGTTAGTGATGTGCAATCAGCGATTAAACTAGCGAACCAAATTAACTGGTGGTTCTGTAACGATCCAGAGAATGAAGATCCGGTAGCAGTGCCAATCTTGGGGCGTACTCAACGGGATGCACATCTGCGGAGTTTCTCAGCCTCGAAAGATTATCGGGAACATCGGCAACGCGGACAGCCTCACTGGGGTGAGCGTTGGCTAGGCACAGCTTGTCCTCTCCAAGGTCAGCTAAAAGAGCGTGATTTTATTCAACTTCTAGACGGCAAAGCTCTTAAACCGGGAATTGAACCCTGTCATACTCTCAAAAAAATGCCTAAAAGCGATCGCAGCAAGCGACGTAAAAACCTCGGTTCATCCTATTTGTGTCCATTCTTTGATAAATGCCCATCCCAACAAGTTTACCGTGATATGCCAAATGCCCGTGTTTGGATTACAACTCCTGGCGCGATGGCAATGGCAGGATTACCGCGTCATTTAGAGTTGCGCCCGATCAAAATCGGTGAACTCGTTAACGAACAATCAGATTTTGTGGTCTTTGATGAAATAGAAACAATCATCAAGTGGTTTGATGACACTTATGCTGAGGAGGTGGTTCTTACTGACGGTGGGAATAGCGGCGTTTTTGATGATATTGGCGTGAAAACAGAACAATTCTCAAAAACTAACCGTGTTATGCCCCCATCAACACAACGATGGACTGGCGCAGAACGTGATGCACAAAAAGCAATTACAGCAACACTAACCCTACTTGATAAACAGGTTGGACATCAAGTTCTCCGAAATTGGATCAAACGAGGTTACTTTACACCTAACTCTCTTCTGTTCAAATTTGCCCGTCGTCTTGCTGGATTAGAAGAATTTGAACATCCAGATACATCCGATGCGCTTTCACGAGCAAATGCTCGACTTGTACAGCCAATTGTGCGTTATTTTGATGCACTGCTTAACGAGGATGATCCACTGCGGATGCAGCCTTCATCTAATCCAAACCGAGATCCAGTCTTTCGCCTTGCACGTCTTATGCAAGAAATCAATAGTACTGGAGAAAGTGCTTCAGATGAGAATATCTACAGGGCTTGCAGAGCCTGGATTATCGAATTTTTCCCAAATACAGAACGGCGTTTAGCGCGACTGCAAACAGAATTGGAGAATCGCAATCAAAGTTCTCAACAACAACGACGTTCACCTAATGGGGATGAGCCAGATTCAGTAGATACTGTTGAAACATTGGCTTATCGCCTACAATTTGCGCTGACGATCGCCCTTTTAGATCGGCACACTCGAATTGTCTTTTATGAATGGCACAATAGACCGACATCAATCAACGATGATTCACCCCATCGCCGAATGCCTGCTGCAATGTTGAATATTTTGCCATTGCCTCCCACAGGACGACAGTTTGGCACTTATTACTCCAGAGGAAATGATGACGACAAAAGATCCAGATATGGCAGCAATAATGCGCTGACGTTGTTTGCTTACACCAATATTGGACGCTGCTACATCGCTTATTAACAGATTTTAATGGTCAACGTGGCCCTAACGTGCTAGCACTTTCTGGAACATCCTACTTACCAGATTCTACCAGCTTTCACGTTGGCAATCCCCAAGGTGTTTTGATGCCAGAACAGGAGGCCAGAGATGCGATCGCTCAAAGCCACTTCAAATTTCTTCCCCAATTCAACCAAAAGACCCAACCTCTCCGCATTTCTGGTAGCCCCGAACGGCAGAAAATGAGCTTGTTTCAGGAAATAGCGCGATCGCTCGTTGGTAGTAACGGTACAGGTCATCTAGGGCAGGAACTCAGGGAATTAAAGCGCCTTGGAGAAAATGATTTAAATAACCACTGGAGGGATCGCGATCGCCTTCTTTTGCTAGTCAACTCATACGATCAAGCTCGTTGGGCAGCAAACGAAATTCGCAATTGCTGGTCAAGTAAGCAGGACGTTGTTTATCACCTAGTCCCTGACAATATAGACGCTTACACGGAGGATGACTTTGATGAGCAATTTGTCAAACCACCTGATAAGGGTGCGCTCAATCGTGCAGATATTGAAACTTTTGGGCAAACTAAGGGAGAGATACTAGTTGCTCCTATGAATGCGATCGGGCGTGGTTTCAATATTTTGAATGCAAATGGTAAAGCTGCATTTGGTGCTGTTTACTTTCTGACTCGACCATATCCACACCCACATGATACACAAGCGATCGCCCAAGAAATGAACCGTCGCGCTTTAGACTGGGCGGATAAAGCAGATTTTCTAGCATGGCAACAAGGAGACGGAATTGTACAACGTGCTGAAAAGGTGCGCCAACTAGCGGCGCGTTACTGGCGATCGGTTGAGCAACGTTCTTACTATAAAACCCTGCGTGATAATCAGGAATTACTTGCTTTTCCACGATTCGATCTTGCTGCAACTACTGCTGGGTTAGTTATTCAAGCCGTTGGTCGTCTTTTGCGTGGAGGTGTCCCATTTCGTGGTTATTTTGTCGATGCAGCTTGGGCACCCAAGAGTGCTGCAAGGAAAGCTGATCCAGAATTATCTGAACTAGATACAGAAGAGACAAGTCTTCTGGTTGCTATGCTTCTACGAATCTGCGACTACGCCAGCGAGGAAAACACAGTAGGAAATGCGCTTTACAAGCCTCTAGCCGATGCACTGGAAGGAATCGAAGACCTGCATTGGTAAATTTTTTGTATAAAGGAATTCATAATGCCTAAAAAAGACGTGCAACCTCCTATTGTCTTACCTGCCAGAATGAATCTTGCAGAAGATGCTCTTACAGATTTGGAAATTGCGGTACTTGAGTTTCCATTTGCAGAAATTGTTGCGGATTTTCGTAACAGCATGGAAGAAGTTCTCTCGCCTAATCGTAAAAAAAAGGTCTGGATACCATATCGACAGTTAAACAATGGATTGCTTGCCTGTGCATCAACGTTGACACATGGCTTTGAATACTTTGATACAGGCGATTATCGAGCATTAGCTGTGGGAACGGTTGAAAATCCGTTGCGAGTTCCAACACCTGAGCAAATACATGAGTTAGTGATTATTTGGGCGCAGGAGTGGACAAAGCAATTTGATGGTAAAGGGAAAGCAGATCAGGTGAATAGTGTTTGCGATCGCTTCCTTGAAAATATGGCCATAGTTCCTACTAATTGGAATTGGCAACCTATTACTCCAAAAACGCTCATTCAAAACATCAATGCTGAAAAAGGACTGGGATACCAAGCCATTCCTAGTTTCTTGGCAACATTGCTGCATGAAAAAAAATGTGTTATTCGCTCCGGGCAAAGAGAGCAAGAAATCCAGTGGCGCAAGGTACAAGGCGATGGCTCAGGTCGTACTGGACTATTCCTAGTCAGTCAAGCATTTCCGGCACTGTACACAGATGACTATGGCAAAGAAAGGGAAGGTTATTTTGTCTATCGCTTAGATTTTCGCGTTCAGACTCAAGCAGGGCGATTCAACCAAAATGGCAAGCTTAAACCGTGGATTTTTTTGCATTTAAGTTGCCAACGATATGCTCATGAGCCATTAATCGAAACTAATTATGGTCGTGACATCTCTGTGCTGATGGGGATGAATGAGGAACGTTTATCTGGTTACGAAGTAGATTCAACTTTGATCCGTCTTACCATTGAGAACAATGGAAGAGAAGATAGTAATTTGTGGAAATTTCAATTGCCAAATCTGTTAGCTGCATTCAAAGCGCGTCCCCTTGAAACAACCGAAAACATTCGTTGCAACCCTGCTAGATACGGCAATTTAGATAATCATCCTAACTGGAATAGAGATGAATATTATTGAGTTCATGCTGAAGGATATAAGTATCAACATGAAAACCATAAAAAAGGACACAGTATTAAACCAGGATTTAGTTTCCAGGAACGTGGTGATATCGTTGCTCAAGTGTTAGAGCTTCTAGACGGTGTTTTAATATCAGATAATCCAATGCAATCTGATATTCCTGCTCCATCTGGTCAAAAAACACCCTTGGCTATGCGCGATTACGAATATATTTCTCAACCTTCAAGTTTTACAAAACAACAAAAAGAAAAGCTGACTGAAAAAGAAATTAAGCAGCGTGTAGATAACCGTCGTCAAGAAAGACAAACTATCATTGCTGATGCTATTGAGCGGGCATTACAAGGAAAACCCATACATCTTTTTATTCTCTGGCGGGAACGAGATACCTATGATGTAACTTGCGAGACATTGGGTGATGCTTTCCTGCTCAATGAAGGAGAAGATTTTCCAGAGCATATCAAAGTATCATCTGTGTGGATTGATGATCCAAATCTTTTGAAACCCCTCGACACAGGCGGACTCGCACCTAAAGATGGTCAAGAGTTTGATAAACAAATACGCAACCAGCATCAAATGAAACTCGATGCATGGCGCAACTTTTTGAAACATAAGGTTATTGCTTCAATTGACTCTACTACTAAGCCTTACTGTTTTGCGATCGTTGAAATTGGGCAAACGAAAAAGAAGGGAGTTCATCCTAAACAAAGCATTTATAGAGTAGTTCGTGAAGCTTGTGTGTTAGAAAAAATCGGTTCCCAAATGGTGCAAACAGTTAAACCAAAATCATCTGACAAAGAAGATGAAAACACAGACACATCGCCATCTTATAGCAAGAAGACAGAAGGACGTATTTTAAATGCTGTACTAGATGTAACGCTACGCCAGGTTGGGGCACTGTATGGACTGCCCTCAGAAGTCTATGAACGGGCAGGAATACCAAAGGAAATCGCCCAAAACCTAGATGTAATTGCCCTTTGTCGCCGAAAAACCAATCAAGGTCAAGATAATATTCACTATGCCTTGGCTGTTCGTCTGCGGGCAAATGGTGCAGTTGATGTGTTATTTCCCGATCGCAACAATTGGATTCCTTACGCACAGGCGGGGATTGAACTGGGACAGATTTTCTCACGAGTACGCTGCGATCGCAATTACAAAACAGTTCAGTTAAAGGGAATAGAGCTTGCAAAATTTGCGGCAGATGTACTAACGCAAGTAAGCGAAAAACCTACCCTTGTCTTAATCGAAGCCGATGTATGGCGTAACGAACGTGGTGAAGAAAACGGAGGTCAAGCTTGGTTCCAGCTAAAAAATGAATATCTTCTTGCAAAACGGGATATCTTAGACTTCCAACACGTTCCAGGTCATGCTTGTCTATATCCTCGTGACCATAACCAACTTAGTAACCTGCTGGGAATAATTCGCTTCCGCACTGGCGATGAGACAACTCAATACATCACTAATCGACAAGCTTGGAATGAGAATTCTCCAGCACGAGATTTAATTCGCTTAAGTGGTTTTTACGATACCTCTGTACCTGAGTTGCTCCATTACTTCTCTATTGGAAGATTACCAAAAACACAAAAAGCCCAAGATACCCCAACAGCACGCGAACTCTATATGCTTGATTCTGAAAATGACGAATACGGTGTAAATATTGCATTCAAGCACCAGCAGATGTTAGAAATGCTTCCCTTCTTCATTCGTTCGGATTTTCAAAAAACAGAAGAAAGCCTAAAATCACTTTGCCGAGTGCCACACTACTTACGAATCTCACCAGCGTGGTCTATGGGTAATATTCATTCACCATATCCAATGCATTTAGGGAAACAGCTAATAAAGGATCACTTATGCATCCTTGGTGTAGAAGTCTGAATCAATATTTCTCATAGATGAAGGAAAAAGTACTCAGCAATCAGCACTTTTAACCCTGCTTTAATAACTTCAGGTAAATTTAGCCTACATACTCAGTATTTTAGGTGTAAAAATTGTATTTAAATATATTTACTCTTATAAACTTGTGATGATCATTTCTCGGATGCTACCTTCTACAAGGTGACACAGGATTTGGAGCAGTTTTTTTTATCATGAAGGGTAGACACAAAGTAGCTTATAGCTTGACATCGCTGATCAGTCTCAATTTAATATATACCTTAGTTGGATTTGATTTTGCGATCGCCACACCAACGTCTTTGACGAACGCCACACCACCCAGAACGCCAGACAAAAGTATCAACTGTGAAATTTTAGTTGTGGGTGGTGGACTATCTGGCGTCGCCACAGCTTACGAAGGATTACTAGCAGGACGAACGGTTTGCCTTACGGAAATTACTGACTGGCTGGGAGGACAAATTTCGGCTCAAGGGACATCTGCATTAGACGAACGCCCAACTCAGCGAGCTCTCAAATTCTATTCTCGCGGCTACCTAGAATTGCGAAACCGGATTGGGCGCAAATACGGTAAGCTTAACCCCGGTGACTGTTGGGTAAGTGAATCTTGTTTTCTTCCCCGCGATGCTCACAATATTTTGACCCAGATGCTCAAAGATGCCGAAAAGCGCGGCAGAGGAAAGCTGCAATGGTTTCCCAACACAGTAATTAAGGATTTGGAAATCGCTGCTGATGGCAAAATAATTAATAGTGCGATCGCTATCCAACATCAACCAGCAAAAGGCGCGCCACCTCTCAATACTTTTACTTTATCTCAAATCATTGAAGATGCCTATCGCTACGAAAACTCATCTCGATTTACTAAAACTATTCTCCGTTTCATCCCCAAGGCAGCGAAAGGGGATGCTCCTAAATGGTACGTCGTAGACGCTAGCGAAACCGGAGAAATTATCGCCCTTGCTGATGTTCCCTACCGATTAGGCATTGATGCCCGTTCCTACCTAGAACCTTCTGCTTCGGGCACCAACAACGACCCATATTGCCCTCAAGGTTTTACCTACACTTTTGCAATGGAGGCAACCAAGGAACCGCAACCGCAGACGATGCCCCCATTTTATTTAGAATACGTCCCATATTTCAGCTATGAATTAATGCGACTGGCTAACTTTGATTTGGTTTTTACCTATCGTCGCATTTGGAGTCCAAACAAAGGAAAACCAGAAAAATTCGGTGGTGTAAGTTTTACTGCTCCTACACCAGGAGACATCTCCATGCAAAACTGGACTTGGGGTAACGATTACCGCCCTGGAACAGCCCAAGATAACCTGATTTACAGTCGCCAACAGTTAGAAAGTACTGGGCAGTTAAACCCAGGTGGCTGGATGGGAGGATTGCGAACAGAAACCCTCCGCAAAGCTGAGGAAAATGCCCTCTCTTTCTATTACTGGTTGGTAGCTGGGACTACAGATTCCCAACTGGGGGAGGGTATAAAGCAGCAGCAAGCCAACAACCGCTTGTTGTCAGGGCTAAATTCCCCGATGGGGACAGTGCATGGCTTATCAAAATATCCTTATATGCGTGAAGGACGGCGCATCATTGGCCGCCCCAGTTGGGGACAACCCGGAGGCTTTGGTATTTGGGAAATTGATATTTCTCGCCGAAATTATAATGATGAGTATTACTCCAAAACTCTGCCAGCAGATATGTATCGTAGGCTACGAGCAGCACTTGCAGGTTTAGAAGCAGTATCAGTAATTGACGGTAAAGTTTCACCAGACAAAGCAATGCGACGGACTCGTTCTACTATCTTTCCCGATGCTGTGGGTATTGGTCACTACGCGATAGATTTCCATCCTTGCATGGTGAATAGTCCTCCAGAAGCCCCTGGTAACACAGAACGTCCAGGCGAAAGACGTGGTGCAGGCCAAGCTTATCCCTTCCAAATTGCTCTGAGGGCGATGATTCCCCAGAAAATTGACAATTTATTAGTAGGAGGCAAAAGCATTGCGACTAGTCATATTGCTGCTGCTGCCTATCGGGTACATTCCTTTGAATGGTCATCTGGCGCAGCTGCGGGGACTGTGGCTAGTTTTGCCATCCAAAATGCGATCGCACCTTACCAACTAATCGATGACTTACCCAAACAAGAGCCACAACTAGAAACACTCAAACGGCTTTTGCAACAAAATGGGAACCCTACCGCTTTCCCCGATACATCTATTTTTAACGAAAACTGGGATAATTGGCGATAGGGCATTGGGCATTGGGCATTGGGCATTGGGCATTGGGCATGGGGCATTGGGCATGGGGCATTGGGCATTGGGCATTGGGAAAACACTTTCTTCATCTCCTTATCTCCCTTATCTCCCTTATCTCCCCTATCTCCCTTATCTCCCCTATCTCCCTTATCTCCCCACTCCCCACTCCCCACTCCCCACTCCCCACTCCCCACACAATAGACTAAACTATTTACTTATAGTGTAGTTTTGTAAAATTATCTTGCTCAATTGTTCTATGGTTACGACACTTTCAGCAGATGTTTACGAGATGGCCACAGCACCAACTATAGCTCCTGAACGGTCTAATCAAGTTATCAACAAGCCGTATCCAAATTACAAAGTGATTGTATTAAATGATGATTTTAATACATTCCAACATGTGGCTGAATGTTTGATGAAATATATTCCGGGAATGACTGGCGATCGCGCGTGGGATCTGACTAATCAGGTACACTATGAAGGTCAAGCGATCGTCTGGGTCGGTCCCCAAGAACCTGCGGAACTTTATCATCAGCAGCTGCGCCGAGCAGGTTTGACACTGGCACCTCTAGAAGCAGCTTAATCATCATGGGCAAACCCACCGTAGATCCCCTCCGGGCAGCTTCCCAAAAAGCTGCCAGACTGGTTTGGAATCACTCGACACACCTTTCTGGCCTTATTCCCATTTTAGAACGTCTTTGTCAGCACAATGGCATCCAAACCGTGACGCCGGGAGTGATTGGGCGGTCAAAAGGTCATTGTCCAAAAATGCAACTGCGTGTCTCAGTACCAATTCGCGGCGGCTATAAAGTAATTGCACGGCAGGGGAAGACGGTACAAGAGGTGTTTATTTTAACCCCTTTGGCTCAGTCAGAACTGGAAACGGCATTAGCGAGCGCGATGAAATCTTAATCATCCCCAATAATTATTCCTCAACACGGTGTACTGCAAATTTGTGTAGTGGCAGACTAACAATGCAAGAAAAAGTTAAGAAATATGACAGAGCCGTAGTTATTTTCAAAGTCATGAGTACAGATTCCCAGTCGGGTAAAACTATTTTCTCCATACCAAAGGCTACACAATAAACTAGCCAGTAAGTAAAGCTCATTCTAAACAAAATCCGCTCTGTTTCTTCCATCTCATTTTTTTGCTCCTTACCGTCCCACAATAATACCAGTCCAATAATGCAAGCTACAAAGGAAACAGCAACTACAAATTCGTGACAAAATATATTTAACGAATGCATTTGTGTTTATCCCCACATTTTTCAGTTGAGATTCAGTCTAAAGGAATATTCCTTGCAGAAATACAAAATATTTACAAACCTCAATAGAGTCATGCAGTTTATGTAAACAAATGCAACAAAAATAGTTGTTTTACAAATCTAGATATTTTTAATAAAAATTAAGTATTTCTGTTAAGTAAGCGTTGAAAGTCCAAACGCTAAACTTTAACTAGTTCCGTGGGTTTAAGTCCCCCGGTTCTATAACCGGTAAGTTTTGTGTTGGGGTAAAATCCCCATTACAAAACTTAATTACGAACGCGAGTGCGTGCCGGAGGCTCTATTACGAATTACGAATTACGAATTATTTTAATACTGGTGCTATTGGTGGAGGCGTGCAATGTCCGGTTTAGGTTTGATTGGTTGGGGCACTCTGTTAGGTATTGCGATCGCCAGTGTTAACACTTTACTGGGGAATTGTGCGATCGCTCAAATTACTTCAAATGGTACTCTAGCCATAAACGTAGGTTAAAGAACTCTCAACCAGCAACTAGGGCAGCACAGATCATAGTTTGCTAATTGCTGGATGAATTGCTGCGTGTTCAAGAGATTGGACTTGTTTGAAGACAATAGCTCAGAAATCTTAACAATTTTCTCCTGATGTTTCACAAGCACCGATACTCACCCAGCAGCTAGAACCATCTTCCCAATGCTCTTTCTTCCAAATGGGGGCATTGTGTTTGAGGGTATCAATAGCATACTGACAAGCTTCAAACGCCTCACTCCGATGAGGACAACCCACTGCTACTAAAACGCTAATTTCTCCAACTTGCAAACGTCCCGTGCGATGATGAATCACTACCCGATTTACATCAGATATAGATAAGCGAATATCAGCAGCAATTTGATAAAATATCCGCAATGCCATAGGTTCGTAAGCTTGATACTCTAGAGCAATTACAGATTTACCATCAGTTTGATTGCGAACCACGCCACTCATTATAACCACAGCACCGTTGGCTGGATCGTCAGACTTGGCGTAGATTTCTTCAAGAGACAATGGTGCAAAGCTAATGGCAAAACTATCTTCGGCTCTTGGTTTAACAGCTGAGGTAAGTGTAGTAGTCATAACTGCGTTGGTATTATGTGAGCTTTTTCTATTGTCTCTGAACAAAACGCTTCTGGTGTATATTTAGTTGCTCTTACTAATGCTTTTGGGCAAAACAAAAATTTTTGAGATTACAACTATTTTCAGGTAAATAGACCACGCGGGTAGGGGCACAGCAATGCTGTGCCCCTACGACAGATATGGTTCAAATACATGATTTCTGCTGTAATAACAAGAAAAATTTAATCTATGTAAATTACTGTATAATTAACATAGTTATTTATATTACTACTTAGCTATCTTAGTCTAAGTAATTTTATCTCCCCACAAAAAATTATTAGGGTGTAAATATTCAAAAATTTAGTTAAAATAACCAAAATTCATCGATCATCCTTCTGAAAGCAGATTAGTATAATTAAAGTCATCAAGCTATATGCTTGCTATGTTATTTAAATCTGATCGTGACTTTATTAAGCTATTAAGTGCAGTCAGAGCTAAATTGATCAAGAAGCAAATTTCCGATTTGGGCTACTAATTAGCAGATGTATATTATAGGACTTAAACCCTGTCTCTTAGTAAGTAGTATTTTAGCGCCGCTACCCTAAGAAGCGTGGATTCACAAAACTTCTGTTTAGTAGGTGCAACGTTCTATAGCGTAACGCATCTTAATAAAAGCTGTAAGTTATTACAACGCTTTGCAAATGATTAGACCACAAATCGTCGGGTGGGCAAGTTGTCATTCAGCAATAGTTAGGAACAATTTAATGAAATCTTTAGTGTGTAATAATGAAGCAGCAAGGCTTGAGGTTCTGCGTCAGTACCAGATTCTCGACACTCCACCAGAAGAAACATTCGACGATCTAGCGTTCTTAGCCGCACAGATTTGTAACACACCGATCGCTTTGATAAATCTAATTGACGCTAACCGTCAGTGGTTTAAAGCCAAAGTGGGGTTAGATGTACAGGAAATGCCACGAGATACCGGGTTCGGCTCGATTTGTATGGAAAGTGGCGAAGTTTTGATTATTCCTGACACTTTAGCTGATGAACGATTTGCTACGAAACCTCTAGTCACTTATGCTGAAGTTTTTGTGAGATTTTATGCAGGCGTACCTTTGTTAGCACCAGGAGGAAAAGCGATCGGGACTCTGTGTATAGTTGATCGCATACCACGCCAAATCAGTTCCAAACAGGTAGAAGCACTGCAAAATCTTAGCCGCGTGGTAGTTAGACAACTAGAGTTCCGGCGGAACTTAGTTGAACTGGCAAGTATCAAACAGGAATATAAAGAGGCACAAAAAGTATTACAGCAAAGCGAATCTATTTTGGACAATTTCTTTGAACAAGCGGCATTGCTGGATATTGTCAGTGATGCAATTGTCGTGCAAGATTTGTCTAACAAAATTTTATTATGGAACAAAAATGCTGAGAAAGTTTACGGATGGAAGTCAGAAGAAGCTATAGGTAAGCAGTCAGATGAACTTTTTTCTACTGAACCTTTGTCGCAAAATCTAGAAATTTATCAGACTATCTTAAAGGATGGATGTTGGCAAGGTGAGTTACAGAAAACCAGCAAATCTGGCAAAAAACTCATCGTTGAAAGTCGCTGGACGCTGATAAATAATCAACATTCTCAAGCCAAATCAATCCTGATCGTTGATACTGATATTACCCAGAAAAAACAAATAGAAAAAAAAATTTTACGTGCTCAACGCCTGGAAAGTATAGGCACTCTTGCTAGTGGGATTGCTCACGATTTAAATAATGTGTTATCACCAATTTTGATGTCAGTGCATCTGCTCAAAGCTAAAACCTACGACCAACAGATTAACCAGATGCTGTCAATAATAGAAAGCAATGCCAAACGTGGTGCTGATTTGGTAAAGCAAGTGCTGTTATTTGCTAGGGGAATTGAAGGCGATATCCAAGGACAAGTTGCTAAACGTCAACATACCGTGCTTCAAGTCAAACACCTGATTTTAGAAATGCACCAAATTATCTCACAAACATTTCCCAAATCAATCGCATTGTACACAGAAATTCAGGAGGAATTATTACCTATTTGTGCCGATAGCACCCAACTGCATCAGGTATTAATTAATTTGTCTCTGAATGCGCGGGATGCCATGCCTACAGGCGGAACTTTAACAATATCTGCCGAGAATATTTGGATTGATGAAACTTATGCCAGTATGCATCTAGAAGCTACAGTTGGTGCTTACATTGTTCTGACAGTTGCTGATACGGGGCTTGGAATCAACAGTGAAATATTAGATAGAATATTTGAACCATTTTTTACAACAAAAGAGTTGGGTAAAGGTACAGGGCTTGGGCTATCAACAGTAATGGGAATTATTAAAGAACACGGTGGTTTTATCATTGTGTCAAGTTGTGTAGGCAAGGGGACAAAGTTTAAGGTGTATTTGCCAGCAGTTAATCAAGTTCCAATCCCGTTGTTAGAAGATATAGAAATACCAACCGGTTCTGGAGAATGTATTTTGATTGTAGATGATGAAGCTGCTATTCAAGAAATTACTAAAACATCCCTAGAAAACTATAATTACACAGCAATTACTGCTAGTGATGGCATGGAAGCATTAGCAATTTACGCCCAGCATAAAGATAAAATTAGTGCCGCAATTATTGATATGATCATGTCGAATATGGATGGAGCAACTACTATTCGCACATTGCAAAATCTAAATCCGTTATTGCCGATTGTTGTTGTCAGTGGACTTGCAACAAGTGAACAAATACCAATCGATCAAACAGATGAGCATACAGCCTTTTTACCCAAACCTTACACAACGCAAGAATTATTGAAAACTCTACATGCAGTTATTAGTCAATAGTATAATTTGCATTATCTAGACGATCGCAGTCATATTTACCTTTAATCTCTTGATTGAAGAAGCTGCCAATTGAATCAGAGGAATGGAAATCTTGCCAAGTATCCTTGTCTACACCTAAGTACTGATAAACTGCTCCACTTTGAAACTCAACTTGCAAAATCTGTTCGTTGCGATCGTAGCCTACAGCCATGGCCATTGAGGAAATAACTGGTAGCATGACAATTGGTTCTTCTTCAAAGGGTAGTAAAGTCGTTTCAGCGATAACCTCGTTAAGTTCTTGCAATCCTTCATAAGCTTGTATCGGCGCGGGAATTTCCAAAAACTCCAGTTCGTCACCTCGATCAAGCAACAACTGCAAATATCCGTCAGAGTGAGCGATCGCTACTAAACTGCTCAAGTCTACCTTAGATAGCTTCATTTATTTTGTGCCTGTTGGCGTAGTCGGGAGTGTTAAAGTTTTATACAACACTTAAGGGCTTTTATAGTACAAATATACTATAAAAGCCCTTCGCTGTCAAGTTTTTTTCACTAAGTGAGAATTTACAGCAATTTTCGTCTTAATATAGACCACGCGGTAGAGGTACAGAATGGGATGAGACTGTTGGTCAATTCACTCTCTTGTTAAACCCCCCATTTTACGTCTCTACATCAACGATTCATACCTGTATTCAGCAGTTTTCTCCTAACTACTCAACGCCTTTAAGAACCGTTGCAAACTCTTAAATACACTGGGCTTTCTCTGTGGTGTCGGATCTGTTGTTGTTTGCGGTTGTCCTTTTAAAAGGATGAGATCCAACTCATCACCTGATGGTTTTGTGGGTAATTCGGCAATTCTTTGATATTCGCCGTTAGTTTCCAGCCAAACTTCCCACTGTCCTGGATAGCAGCGACGTAGGGCACTTTGATCGTCTATGGGGCGCAGGTAATAGGCGGATTCAATCGTACTGATAAAACGATCGCGGATTTTTCTAGCTGTATAACCAATGCCCACAGTTCCAGAATCTTCTAGACGGGGATTTAACAAGACTAAAGGGCGATCGCCTATTTCTTCACACAGCTTTTCCACTTGCGGTACTTCTACGGAAGTGGGGGCAATGAATAAGAAAATTTTATCCTCTGGTTGAATTTTTGTCTGCAAGGAAGCAGCCCTACCCGTACCAATATCCAAAATTTGAAATGGTGCATCTGACCAATTGCGGCGGGCTAAGGCCGCAGCCCCAGCGTCAGCAAAGAAAATCTTCAAACGGGAATCATATTCTGTAAACAGGGGCAAAAATTGTTCCGCCACCGGCATATACTTGAGTTCTGGGAACAGGAACTCAACTTGTAGGCGAGTACAGCCATCTGCAAGGGCAGCTTGGACGGCTACACGAGATTGGGCGATCGCATCTTCAAGACTGTTAGGTAGTTGACTCATAGTTTATATCTCACTCTAGCATTACTTCCATTGTTTCAGTATTAGCTCTGATTTTGGCGTTGCTAAATTTTAATATGAATAATTTGGTCTTGATATGGGAACCTTAAAAATAAAGTATTGATATCAAGGTCTTTCATGAAACCTGTTTTGCGTAAAGGTAAATTAACAAGATGGAAGGATGACAAAGGTTTTGGGTTCATCCGCTCCAGTGATGGCACTCAAGACGTTTTTCTTCATATCACTGCACTCAAACAAACAAATCATCGCCCAACGAAAATTACGTCACAAAAATAGGAAGGTTTCATACCAAGTTGTATTTTGGGTAATAGTAGCTATTCATCTGATATTTTGGTTGGATTGGCTTTTCTTTGGGAAAAGACTGGTGGGTTTATTTTTCAGCAGTGTTTTTAGAGGGTAACAGAAAAAATAAGTAAAAGAAACTGCTCAGTCGAGATTCCCTGACTACTTGCCCATTTTTCGATCTGCTGTTGAAGTTGAGGAAGAAAGTTTATAGGAGTAAATGCAAAGGTGCTTCACATTCCAATTTTAGAAGTGCGATCGCATAGAAGACACTCAAAATTTTACCTGTTGGGAAAAGACTCGTTTAAGGCTTTCAGTGACAGTGACATAGAGCGCCAATCAGATAAAACCTAGATATTTTGATACGCGATACCCAAGCCAAATCCCCACAAGGCCACCAATGACGCCCAAGAGGATCGAGGTGAACGATAGCAAACTTCCACCCCACAATGCAGGGATGTAGCTGCCAATCGTAGAGCCAAGAAACATCCCAATTCCAATGATGGTTTTACTCATTCAAGAAAAGCCTTAATCAAAAGTAATGAAAATAAGTCATGCTTGAACTCCTTTATGACTCAAAATATTACTTTTTGGGAAAAGACCTCTTTAACCCTTTCGGCAGTCGTGACATAGAGAATTGCGTAGGCGTAGCCCATCGAAGATATCGCAGCCTGATAGTCATTGGAGAGTAGTGGAATTCCCTCAAGATATTGCAAAATATCTACAATAATGCTCTGAGCCTGTTGAGGAGTAATACGCGGCTGAATGGGTAAGCGTAACCTTCATGGAATTATCGCAAATTCTCAAACCGGAAGGCAGGTCTTGCCAAGCTGAGAGCTTTTCGCCGCCACCCAAGAGGCCCAAAGATTGCTCAACCAAAACGAACTTATCTCTTGAACTTACCCCATGTCTCAACTGCTAAGATTTTAGCCCAGAAAACACAGAACATTAACACACCTTGAAAGGGCTAGTCCTATAATATTGCTCCTGCTCATTTAAAAAATTAAAAGCGACTCTGCCGCAAATTCAGGAGGCGGAGCCTCACAATAGGCGTTCCCAGCCAGAGTCTGGGAACGAGAGAATTAATTTCACCAGATGTCTACTGATACATTTGCGTTGCTTTGAGCATGTGGTAGGTAATTATTAACTGAGTGAGAGCGAGGGGATAACTTTGGATTGTTTCCCCAGTTGTACCAGCAATTTTACCCAGTTCTGGATTACTTTCGCGATCGCAAATATTTCGTAAATGAGGCATATCGGAACAAATAATATGCTCTAGCTGATTCACTTGTTCTAAGGTCGCATGACCATCAACTTCTAAAACATCTACGGGCTTACTCATATCCCTATCTAGCCCCAAGCGGATCGCTGAATCAGAATTACCATAGCCAGAGTTGATAATCTGGGTAAAATCTGGGTGGGGAATTGTCGGACGTAATACCAAACGCACATTTAAATGTCCATTGGTTTCATCATCTTCTCCGGTGGGGGGATAGAAACTAATGACTATATCAGACCATTGCCGTTGCGGACGAATAAATTGTGCTGAGTCTGGTTCACGCTTTTCTAATTCTGCTAATACTTGTTCAGCAGTGTAGCCCCGTTTTTGGGTATCCCGCTTAACTTTCCACTTAGCGCGTAGTTCTTCAGGCGGTGCAAGGTAAACTTTAACGTCGTAGGAGTCGCGCGCAGCACGGGTAGAATAACCGAGTAATCCCTCAATAATCACGAATTTATTCGGCTTGATATAGTTCGGTGCCTCGAATCTGCCGGTTTTATGGCTGTAAACTGGTTTGAGAATTGGCTGTCCTGTGCGTAGCAGCGATAGGTGTTGCTGCATAATATCTAGGTGGTTGCAGTCCGGGTGGAGAGCGGTGATGCCAATATCTGCACGTTCTTGGCGATCGTAACGGTGATAATCATCTGTACATATCAGCGTGACATTTTCTGGGCCGAGTACCTGAGCGATTCCTCGCGTTAGTGTTGTTTTCCCAGCAGCGCTGTCGCCTACAATACCAAGAATTATTGGACGGCTCATCATACCTCCCAGAATAAAAACAAGTTTATTAATAAAATTCCCCACGATAGTTTTAATTCTAGAAGGGTTTAGGCGAGTAACTCAAACAAAGACTTGGTATGCAATATCTCTACACACATACAATGTTTGGGCGTAGACGCAAAGCGGCTTGCCGTTCGCGAAGCGTCTCGTAGAGAAGGCATCGCTTTTGGCACAATAATTACAAACTACATTACTTTCAGAGTAATTTGTACAGATAATGATGGATGTAGTCGCTGAGTTTCAGAATAAGCATCCGAATTTTGTGGTATTTCACTCCGGCGATATAAATAGGTCAGGTTGAAGTACCAAACCTGACCTAAGATTATCTTTGACTGAGCGGCATTGAGATTAAACTAGAGCGTACACTTTAGCTTCCCAGGGGAAGATACCTTCTCTACCTACCCATTCAGATGGAACTATCCGCTCTTGAGTAATTTCCTTCCACTGCTTGCCAACTGGGGTTGCAGGCCAATTCGGGACTCTGTATTCAGAACCAACAGGAGTGCCGTAGTCAGAAAAATTCGCCACTACAACTACTAATTGATTGGCTTTATTACCACGCTGCCAGACTAGAACTCGTTTACCATCATTAAAGTCAACATGAATAAATTGAGTATCATTTACAGCTAAAGCATCGGAAGTCTTACGCAAGCGAACCAATCTTGCAACGTATTGGAAAATGCGTTGCCGCCAATCATCATTTACACGGCTATAGTTAACTGGGTCAATCTGCTTATGCTCATCCGTTGGAGGCAAATCCTGCTGGTCGGCAAATTCGTCTCCAGCAAGGATCATGGGAATTCCTACAGAGGTAAGCAGGCAGACAAATGCCAACTTAATGCGCGGTTCAGTATGATCAATTCCATTACTAGCAAGGTAGGTGAAGAAACGCTCGTTACCATAACCGCCAACATCATGGGAAGTTATATAGTTTACCGCCTGAGAACCATCTGTAAACCCTAAGTTTCGGCAATCAATTAGTTTGCGGATACTCCACTCAAAGCTGGGTTCATCCCAGGCATTCTTACCTAAAATCACCTGTCGGATGATTTGCTTGAACTTTTCATTCCAAAGTCCATCCAGACGATTTTGTTGGATGAGAGATAGGGGTACACTCAACTCCTCGCCAACTACGAGGAAGCGATCGCCAGTTCCGCCTCTTTTGTCCCAAAGGCTGCGGGCAAAATCCTTGAATTCCTGCAAAAAGTCATAGTTGGCAATATTGTTGACGCTATCCAACCGCAGACCATCAACTCGATAATATTCCAACCAGTGAGCAATATGGGCTTTTAAGTATTCACGAGCTGGGACAAGCCATGACTTTTGCCCAGTAATCGGATTGTAGCCCTCCACCCAATAGTTGTACTTAAATAAATCCCCACCAAAGCCATCTCTTGACCCTTGTTCTGGATCACCACTAGCCCATTTGATGTAAAATTCCAAAAAATTAACGTTATGGTAAGGATTATTCCGCGAGAATGCCATCACTAGATCCACAAAAAAGCGCAACCCTTGCTGATGGCAAACTTTGATCAGATTCGCTAAATCAGTCGAAGCAGTCGGTGCTGACTGGCTATCTGGGCGTCCTAAGTCAAAATCTGCTGCAAAATAATTTGCTGTACCATAGCCCCAATTGAGATTATCATCACTGTCTTCTGGTGGCAGAAGTTCGAGGGCGTTGATTCCCAGTTCTACAAGATGAGCGCGGTCATTCAAGGCGCCCAGTATGGCAAAAGTCGGAGCGATCGCTTCTGGGATCAACAGTGCTAGCACGTCACGAAATGTGCCGGTTCCTTCTTCAATCAATCCATTTGAGTTAATCTTTGTCCAACGGGTTGGTAATTCGTAAATCACCAGTTGATTATTGGTTGCCCTGGTCTCTAAAGGAGCATCGTCTTCCCAATTTACAGTTTGCCCTTGAGGATCACAGGGAATCAGCGTCTTATTTTGATAAAGCACGACGCTTGCCGGATCGAAGCTAGTAACGCCTCCCGATTCTGACGGCGTTGGTGCAAGTAAGCGTCGATCCACAGTCGTTGCTGTTGGATCTGTGCAGTAGAGAATTTGGTTAGCATTCGCAGAGTCGTAGGGGTCTGAGTTGCGGACTTTAAACCAGTAAAAGTAGACCTGTCCTTCAGTCAGACCAGATTCTTGAGCCGAAACTTCCCACAATTCGGGAAATTCTGTTGATTGACGAAGCGGAATTTCTTTAAATTGAGCTAATCTGTCTGGGCTTTCGGGAGCAGTATTGCCAATATAGAGAGTGGGAGCTAGTTCTGAAGCACTGGGACGCCACAAGACAAAATGAGTTTTTTTGCGGCTCAATAGATCGATAGGCATTACAAAAACCTCTATCAAAGTTCAGTTATCAAGTTCTTACACAAAAGCCAAGTGTTATTTCAGACGATAGGTTGAATTTCTTTAACGGTCAATATTAGGCAGGGGATTGAGTATTTTGCTGGTAAATTTAGTAAGTATTTAATAAATTATTAAAAAAGTTTTTTAAGAATCATGTTAAGCCGGAATTTTCGTGGATTAAAGAAAAACGCACGTTATGACAACTCAAACACTAGGACTCGAACAAAAGCTCTATGACTATTTACTGTCAATCTCTCTCCGAGAACCGGAAATTTTGACCCAACTGAGACAGGAAACAGCCCAGTATCCAATCGGGAGGATGCAGATTGCTCCCGAACAGGGGCAATTTTTGGCGTTACTGGTGCAATTGTTGGGAGCTAAGAAAACTTTGGAAATTGGGGTATTTACAGGTTATAGTTCCCTGGTGGTGGCATTGGCGTTACCGAGGGATGGTCAGGTGGTAGCCTGTGATATTAGTGAGGAATTTACCACGATCGCTCGGCGTTATTGGCAGCAAGCAGGAGTGGCGGATAAAATTCAACTGCACATTGCCCCAGCTTTGGAGACTTTGGATCGGCTACTGGCAACCGGAGAGGCGGAAACTTTTGATTTTGCCTTCATCGATGCAGATAAGAGCAACTATGATGCTTATTATGAGCGATCGCTGCAATTAGTGCGATCGCGGGGACTGATTGCGATCGATAATGTCCTCTGGTCAGGGAAGGTTGCCGACCCCCAAGTGCAAGATAATCGAACTAAAAGGATTCGTGCCTTTAATCAGAAGCTGCATCAAGACCAGCGAGTTAGTCTGAGTTTAATTGCGATCGCAGATGGCTTGACTCTGGCACTGAAGAAGTAAGTCTTTAACTGTAATCCTTGGGAAGAAGACCATTTGTAGCGGCTGACTTTTCCCACTAAAATCCACTTTTGCTACTCAGAAGTCTCACACTCAGAATTTTCTTTATTTGAAGATTATTTATGTGTAAAAATTTTACCCGGACAATTTTAATTTTTATTTTTTAAGTATTTATTCGGTTGTATATTATTACTAGGCGAAAGTGGATAAATGCATCTAGATAACTATTTAACCTTTAATATTCGTGGAAGATATTCTGCAAGCAGTAGAAAAAATTCTGCAAGACAAGCCTCTTACTTCCATTCAGTGGTTTGTACTCTATCAATCGTGGTTGGGCAAAACTTACGGTGAAATGGCAGAGGCATCAGGCTACGGCAACAATTATATAAAAGAAGTTGGCTCTGAGTTGTGGCAAGACCTTTCCGTTGCACTTGGAGAAAGAGTAACAAAAAAAAATCTGCATTTAGCCTTGAACAAATACCTGCAAGACAATATAGGCGATCGGGAGAATCAGATCCCACAAAAGTCCGGCGAAGAATCTAGTTTAAAAATGCTTTCTCCAGACTTTTTTTTAGCAAGCAAAATAGAATTTCCTAGCGGACCTGTACCACTGAGTTCTCCTATTTACATCAATCGTCCTCCCCTGGAAGAACTTGTTTGTAGCGAGATTTTGCACCCTGGTTGCTTAATCCGAATCAAAGCACCTAGAAAGATGGGAAAAAGTTCATTGCTCAACCGGATGATTGCTTATGCTAGAGAGCAAAGTTATCAAATTGTCTATTTGGACTTTCAAGAAGCTGACCAAGACGTTTTTGCTTCCCTTGATAAATTTTTGCGTTGGTTTTGTGTGAATGTCAGCAGACAGTTAAATCTCTTTCCCTGTCTAGATGATTTTTGGGATACGGAAATGGGCAGCAAGGTAAGCTGCAAAATCTATTTTGAAGCATATCTGCTGCAATACATTGATCATAGTCCTGTAATTTTGGCTTTAAATGAAGTCCATCGAGTTTTTGAACATCCGAATATTGCCCAAGACTTTCTGCCAATGCTGCGATTTTGGCATGAACAAGCAAAGCAGGATCAAATCTGGCAAAAACTGCGGATGGTGGTAGTTCATACAACAGAAATTTATATTCCGCTCAACCTCAATCAATCGCCTTTCAATGTCGGGATCACAATTACGTTGCCACCATTTACCCTCAAGCAGGTACAGAATTTAGCATTACGTTACGGACTACATTGTGCAGCAGACTCCGAAGGGGCAAAACGCCTTGCACCTCTACAAGCAATGGTAGGAGGACATCCCTATTTAGTCAGCCTTGCGCTTTATCATCTATGTCAGAAGACAATGACGCTGGAGGTATTATTAGAAACAGCATCTACACCAATGGGAATTTATGGTCAGTATTTACGAGAACTGTTGACCTTACTGCAAAAAGAACCAGAATTAATGTCAGCTATGCAACAGGTAATTGCAACAAATGAAAAAGTTGAGCTAGACGCGATCGCTGCTTACAAACTAGAAAGTATGGGTTTGGTTCAACTAAACGGCAATCAAGCTCAAGCTATGTGTGAATTATATCGTCTTTATTTTAGCCAACAGCTGGGAATGTCTCGCTCCAAATTTGTTGATTTAGATATAGAACGAATTTAACAAAACAGAATAAAGACACCAGTTGCCAGAATTCAGAATTTAATTCTGTATTCTTCTTCAATTTAAAATTTCAAATCAATTAAATGAACAATTATCGATACCAAGTTGGTGGTACGCTTACCAGTGACGCTCCTAGCTATGTTAAACGCAGAGCGGATATGGAACTTTACAAAGCCTTGAAACAGGGTGAATTTTGCTACATCCTAAGCTGTAGGCAAATGGGCAAATCCTCACTTATGGTAAAAACAAAACACCGCTTGCAACAAGAGGGATTTAGATGTGCCACCGTTGATATGACTAATATTGGTTGTGAAAATATAACCCCAGAACAGTGGTATAAAGGAGTTGTCGGCGACTTATGGTTAAGTTTTAAACTATTAGGAAAAGTCAATTTAAAAACCTGGTGGCAAGAACAAGATGATGTTTCTTTGGTTCAGAAACTGAGTCGGTTTATTTCGGAAATTCTGTTAGCTCAGTTTCCTAACGAAAAACTATTTATTTTTATTGATGAAATTGATAGTATTCTCAACCTAAATTTCTCTGTTGATGACTTTTTTAGCTTGATTCGGTTCTGTTATAACCAACGAGCAATTGATCCAGAGTATCATCGGATTACATTTGCAATTTTTGGTGTGGCAACACCTTCAGACTTAACTATATATCGAAATAATACTACCCCATTTAATATTGGTAAAGCTATCCAAGTAAATGGTTTCAACTTTGAAGAAGCTCAACCACTATCTTTGGGACTGAATATTAAAGACAATCATCCCCAGAAAGTTTTGAAAGAAGTATTAGCTTGGACAGAAGGGCAACCATTTCTGACTCAAAAGCTGTGTCGGCTACTTGTCAGTTTATCTCAAGATGATCTGGGTAGAAAACTAAAAATTCCCCCTGGCACAGAAGAATTTTGGATAGAAAATGTAGTGCGATCGCACATAATCGAAAAATGGGAATCACAAGATGAACCGGAGCATTTGCGGACAATTAGCGATCGCATCCTCAGAAACGAACAAATTGCCGCTAGATTGCTGGGAATTTATCAGCAAATCCTGCAAGGAGTGAAAGTACCAGCCGACGATAGTCGAGAACAGGTAGAACTGTTGTTGTCTGGTTTGGCAATCAAAAAGCAAGGTTTTCTCCAAATCAAAAACCGAATTTATCAAGAAGTTTTCAATTTAGAATGGGTTGGAAAAAAATTAGCTTACTTGCGCCCCTACTACGAAACTTTCAATGCCTGGGTAGCCTCAGAAGAAAAGGATCACTCTCGTTTATTACGTGGACAAGCCTTGATTGATGCCCAAGTTTGGGCAAATGGTAAAAGCTTGAGCAACTTAGATTATCGATTTTTAGCTGCTAGTGAAGAATTAGATCGGCGAGAAGTGCAGCAGGCATTAGAGGCTGAACGTACTAAAGAAGTCGAAGCACGACTTGCAGAAGAACAAAAAAGGCTGGCTCAACAAAAGAAAGCTGCCACAATAGTGACACTTTTGCTCGTGGGGATGACAATTAAGTTAGTGATTTCTATCGTGTGGGGTGTGTCGCTTTTACGAAAGATTGATGCTTTAGAATCACAGCTAAAATGTACCCAGATAGGGCATCAGGGCAAAGTAATAACTACAAATTCTCGGTTAGGTGGATGCTAACTGAATTAATGATTACGGCGACCACAATTCCAGACTCTTGAACCAACTCAAATCTCAGTTGGGTTGAGTATCAACACCAAACAATAAAATTACACCTAATTTATTTTCCCAATAACTCAAAGAAAGTTTCCTTATCAATACCAATATCCTGAATCATGCCCATTAGAGTCCCTTGCTTTAGGTCTTTTCCCGGATGAATAGGAACAACAACCCTTTGTCCATGACTATTTTTGTAAATAGCATGACTCCCTTTTTGACGGTCAAGATAAAAACCTAAATTTTCGATGACTTTGATAAATTCTTTAGCTTTGACACAGGGAAAATTACTCATGCCAAGATACTTAATGACTTAACAATTAAATTTTCTCTAGGAATTGATTGATTATCAGCCCTTAAACTTTCAAGATATAATTCAATAGCTTCTGTAATATTCTCGATGGCTTCTTCAAAAGAATCTCCTTGAGAATGACAACCTTTTAGAATAGGACAAAAAGCGTGATAACCTCCATCTGATTCTTTTTCCAGAATAACTGTGTAATTGTAAATTTGTTTATTGTTGTTGTCCATATTTTTTCAACTTGTTTGTGATTTACCTACTTTTAAGTTAGACTGATTTTATAATAAAGGCTTTTAGCTTATTAGACCAGTTCGCAATAGATGCTCTCCTTGTACCAGTCATTGAGAGCATCTTCAGAATCAGCGTGTTCAACCCAGAATTCCCGCAATTTCACTTTGCTGATTACGTGGATCCCGAAAGTGAGAAATTTCTGCTAATCATAGCATTGATTGAGAGTCACGCCAGGGTAATGGAGCGATCGCCAATTAAAGTCAAGCGACGCCGAATAGCCCGTCGTAGACATCGCTCATGTATGATGATTGATCAGCGTGCGATGCCAACAGAAATGCAAGCCTGGCCGAAGATGTGAGTTAAAATACTGATATCTTCAATAACTACTCACGCAGAACGCCCCCAAAAAAGCGTTGGCAAAGCCCACCGTAGGTATCGCTATGCTTCAGTATCCCCATCTCGAACAAGCGCTAAAATATCACTTCGGTTACGACCAATTCCGCCCCGGACAACGGCAAATTATCGAAGATGCGCTGCAAAATCGAGATTTAATGGTTGTGATGCCGACTGGTGGGGGGAAATCTCTGTGTTTTCAGCTACCAGCGTTGTTAAAAAGTGGATTAACGGTGGTGGTATCGCCATTAATTGCTTTGATGCAAGACCAAGTAGAAGCACTGCGAAATAATAATATTAATGCGACATTTCTGAATAGCAGTTTGAATGCTTACCAGGTGCGATCGCGGGAAGAAGCCATCCTCGCCGGTAAAGTAAAATTACTATACGTTGCCCCTGAACGTTTGCTGAGTGAAAGGTTTCTCCCGTTTCTCGATTTAGTTAAAGAAAAAATCGGTATTTCTAGCTTTGCTATTGATGAAGCGCACTGCGTTTCGGAGTGGGGACACGATTTTCGTCCAGAATATCGCCAGTTAAAATCTCTAAGAAAACGCTATCCTGATGTTCCTACCGTCGCCCTCACCGCCACAGCAACCGATCGCGTCCGTAGTGATATTATTCAACAACTAGGACTAAAGCAACCTAGCATCCATCTTGCCAGTTTTAACCGTGAAAATCTTTATTACGAAGTTCGTCCTAAAACTAAATCTGCTTACGCCCAATTGTTAGAACTAGTTCGAGAAACTGAAGGTTCGACAATTATTTATTGTTTAACTCGGAAAAAAGTTGATGAACTCACTTTTAAACTGCAAAACGATAAAGTTGTTGTTCTGCCTTATCACGCCGGATTAACTGATGAGGAACGTAGTAGTAATCAAACGCGATTTATTCGAGATGATGTCCGGGTTATGGTGGCAACAGTCGCCTTTGGGATGGGAATTAATAAACCCGATGTGCGGTTGGTAGTTCACTTTGATATGCCCAGAAATATAGAAAGTTATTATCAAGAATCGGGTCGGGCAGGTAGAGACGGAGAACTATCTCGATGTACAATATTTTTCAGCTTTGGTGATGTTAAAACAATTGAATGGAGTATTGATCAAAAAACTGACCCTCAAGAACAGTTGATTGCGAAACAACAACTGCGGCAGATGATCGATTACGCTGAAGGCACTGATTGTCGGCGAACGATTCAACTGGGTTATTTTGGCGAAAGGTTTCCTGGGAATTGCGGTAACTGTGACAATTGTCGTCATCCCAAACCCATGCAAGATTGGACAATTGAAGCCATGAAGTTTTTATCTTGTGTGGCGCGTTGCAAAGAAAGGTTTGGGATGTTACACATAATTGATGTGTTGCGAGGGGCAAAAAAAGACAAAATTATCCAGTACGAACACGATAAACTTTCTACTTATGGTATTGGCAAAGATAGAACTCTAGATGAATGGCGAATGTTGGGGCGATCGCTTTTACATCAAGGATTAATAGAACAAACTAGCGATGGTTACTCAGTTTTAAAACTAAATGCCTTAAGTTGGCAAGTAATGCGAAAACAACGCCCAGTTTCCCTAGCTGTAACCACAGTCCAAAAGATTACCTGGGAACAGGGGAGTGAAAAAGCCGAAGTTGCAGAAATATTATTACAGAAGTTGCGATCGCTACGTAAACAATTAGCTGATGAGCAATCTGTACCACCTTACGTCATCTTCCACGATTCCACTTTAAAATTGATGGTACAGGTACAACCCCAAACCTTAGTTGAATTTGCCAAACTTTCTGGTGTAGGTAGTCACAAACTCGCTCAATATGGCGAAAAGTTTATTACAGAAATTCGCGCCTACCGCCAAGAAAAAGGTTTACAAAATAAATCTGTTACTTCCGTATCCTCTCCCAACTCATCTTCTTACACCGAATTACAGACATTACAATTACATCAACAAGGTTTAAATATTGCTCAAATTGCCCAAAAACGTAACCTTAGTCCGGCAACAGTTAGCAATCATCTAGAAAAACTAATTGAGAAAAATCAGCCAGTTGATTTAAATCAATTAGTACCTCTAGAACATCAACAAAAAATTTGGCAAGTTTTAGAAGTACTCGGTGACATTTCCCTCACTCCTATCAAAGAACAGCTAGGTGAAAGCTACAGTTTTGATGAAATTCGTTTAGTAAGGGGTAAGTGGCGGCGCGAAAATCGCAAGTGATACAGCAGAATTCAGAATTAAGGAGCAAAGCTTGGGATTGCTTTGCCGAGGCGTCAGAATTCAGAAGTAATATCATGTCCGCCTGAACACTTACGATAAAAATAACGCTGAGATGTTGAAATATAACGACTCTGGAAATTTTATATCGTAACTAATTACCCGGACATGATAGAAAACAGGCTTTATAGCTGGCTTTGAGACGAACGCTTAGATTAACGCAGATGTTGCCTCCTGCTGAAGTCGGGATGAAGCTTGAGCCAATAAGGTTATGTGCAGCTTGTTATACTGAGTCGCGTCGCAGATATCGCCATAAATTACATTTACTTTCGGAATGTCCTAACTGCGGTGCAAGGTTTAAAATTCCAGCGTTGTGGATAGATGGACATTGCCAGAGGTGTTTTATGAGATTTACAGAGATGGAAAATTACCAAAAATTTGTAGAAGTTTGACACATTCTTTCAACTTTGTCTAAATGCGATCGCTCTGATCATTTCACATATTTCTAAAGGTTATAAATTGCCCCATTCTCAGCTAACCACTGTTTGCGCTCAAGATAATCTGGCACAATACGCTCTACCCTATGCCAAAATGCAGTGCTGTGATCCGGTTCAATTAGATGCACTAATTCATGAACTGCCAAATACTCAATCATCGTTCGTGGTAGCATTGCCACTCGCCAGTGAAAATATAAATCCCCTTTCTGTCCGCAAGAACCCCAACGATTCCCTAACTCACGTACTTGTACTGAACGAGGCGAAGTAGTAACTCGTTTAATCAGTGTGGCAATTTGTTGTTCTACAATTGGCTGAAGGTGTTCCCGATACCACTGAATAAAGTATTCTCGACCTTGAACTTGGGCTGGGCGCTGTAACTCAAAGCGGCTTTGATAGAGTCTGAGAGATGGCTGTTGTTGAACTTGCTCTACTACTTTGAGGCGATAGCTACGTCCTAGATAATAAAAACTTTCACCTGATACGTATTCTTTAACACTAGCTGGTGGATTTAATGACTCTTTTTTTAAAAGTTTACTGTAAATCCAGTAACGTTTCTCGCTGACAATCCTTTCTAATGTTTCTATTGGTACTTCTGGGGGAGAAGCTAAGACTAATTTACCGTCACGTTCGACGGTAATACCTACGGTGCGGCGTTTGGGACTGTGGCGAATTTCAAAACTCAGGTCGCCAAAGGTGATGCTTCTCATGCCATTAAACTATCACGATTTCTCTTAGCTACTTGGACTAATTTATCTGCAACTTCTTCGAGTTGGTTGTAACTCACTAAATCATGATCATCCAAGTAGCCGGCTATCCACTTTCTTAAATCTTCTTGGACTATTTGGCTACCCCAATTTACCCGTCGTACTTCTTGGCGGATATGTTCGACAATTTCCACAGTTGCTTGAGCAAGTTCGGGGAGTTGTTTTTGGGAATATTCACCTAAAATGTTGAAAAATGGCATTTGAGTTTTGGGATCTAATCCAGTCTCATCTGTAGTACGACCAGTTTGGATTTGTTCTATATACTTCTGCAATGCCTCAAGTTTTGCTTCCCAGTTATCAGCTAAAGATTCCAGAATTTCTGTTAGTTTTTCACTTAAATTTTTATAGTAAACTGGGTCTTCTTCATAATTTACGCTGATATGGTGACGGGCAGCAAATTCCATTTCTGCGGCTTGTGCTTTAATCGAGCGATGGCGCTGGACATGGGTTTTAAAATCTAGTGACATTATATCAATCGGTGGCACTTTTGGGTCAATACCTTGCGATTCAATATATTGGTCTATTAATGCTCTAACTTTTTCTTTGGCGCTAACTATATTAAGTTTTTCATCTCTGTAGAGGTCAGCAACAGCTTTTTTAATAAAGCCTAGTTTTTTGGCATCTCGAACAAAATTATAGGGCTGACGTGCTTCTGAACGCGGCAGTATTGTATCGAGAGTGTTGAGAAAGTCTTTGAAACAGTCGTTAAATTCAACTCTGAGGCGTTCATCTCTGAGCAAGTCTACACAAGCATCTACATCATCAATTATGCAGTTGTTTTGAGTGAATAGAGCAATAACTCGCTGGTGTCTGTCGCGCAACCTTGGCAATTCTGCACGAATATCAAACCAGGCAGATTCTGTATCAAGATTCTCATAAACCGAGAGGGCAGCAGCGATATCAACACCGTAATAATCGACCACTAAACCTTCTGTTTTTTTATCATCATACACTCGGTTAACCCGAGCGATCGCTTGCAGCAATTCGTATTCTTTTAGCGACCTGTCTAAATATAAAACTTGTTCTAACGGTGCATCAAAACCTGTTAGCAGCATATTTTTTACAATTAAAATCGCTAAACTATCTTGGTCTAAAGATTTTTTAAATTTCTCAATATTAATTTCTTGTTGACTTTTATCTGTCCACTTTTTCCAACTACTATCATCTCCTTTATCACCAGAGATGATACTAGCAAATTCTAGCTTACGTATGGTTTCAAGATGTGGGAGTGCTTGAGCAAAAAAACGAGTTTCGGCATCAAGCGATTCTAAAGTCTCCGTATTGAGACTTTGCAGAAGGGGTGCGCGGTGTTCTAGCTGCTGTACTATTTCCCGTTGCGCTTCCACAAATGCCTCTTGGTAACGGACGGCGGCCAGACGGGTAGAGGCGACTACTTGCGCCTTAAAGCCTCCTGCTAAAATGTGCTCAAGATAATGACGCAGCATACTTTTAGCTTTGGCTTTAATTAATTCCCGTGCTTCGCCAACTTGGGTTTTAGTTGCGTATTTAGCTTTAATTTGCGCCCGTTCTTCTGGGGTTTTATCAGCAAAGATAATTTCAAAAAGTTGGTCGAGGTCATCACCTTGAGTTACAGTACCTCTAGCTTCTAACCCTTCGTAGACAATGGGCAAAGTGACTTTATCTTCTTGGGATTGGCGGATATTGTATTCGTCGATAAATGAACCAAAAATTTGCAGGGTGGTTTTTTTTGCAGCTTTGACAATGGGTGTACCAGTAAAGCCGATACGGACACAGTTAGGTAAGGCTTCTAATAAATTGGTGTGGAGGGTTTTGGCGTGAGAACGGTGTGCTTCGTCAATTAGCACTAAGATGTTTTCCGAAGGATTGAGGTTTTTCGCAATTGGTTCTATTTCTGCTTCTTCATCAGAATCTTCGCCACCTTTAAATTTCTGAATCATTCCGAAGACTAAGCCAGCGCCTGGTTGTTGCAAGTATTGTTCTAGCTTTTTGACGTTTTTAGCTTTTTGTAACGGTTCCCCGGTGAGAACGGCGGTATCTGCAAGTTGTTTTTCTAAGTCGCGGCGGTCAGTGACAACCACAATTTTAAAGCGGCGTAATTCTGGGATAGTGCGAATTTTCCGAATTAGGTACACCATTGTCAGGCTTTTACCTGAACCTTGGGTATGCCAGATAATGCCACCGCGTTGGTCATCTGTGCCATGTTCGGCGCGGGTTTGATTGTGTTGAAGTCGGTGCAGTGCTTTATAAACTGCCCGATATTGCTGGTAACGGGGGACAATTTTGATAGTGCGATCGCCACTGGTTTTAAATAGAGTGAAATTATGCAGGATGTCGATCAGATTAGCTGGTTTCAACATCCCGGCGATCAGGGTTTGGCGAGAATTTGACCTCTCCCCCAACTCCTCCCCCGCGAGGGTAGGGGAGTCATTTTCCCCCATTCCCTTGTAGGGAAGGGGGGTTAGGGGGGTTAGGTCAGTTTTCCAATCAACATAATGTTCATAATTTGCGCCGATGGTTCCGGCTGTTGCTCGTCCTCTAGAGGCTGCTATCATCAGCAGATTGTAGTGGAATAATTTTTCTGCACCTTCTGGTTGACTGCTACCCCGTTGGTTGGAATATTTCAATAAGTCTTGAATTGCTTCAGTTATCGGGTTATCTAAATTGGGACTTTTACATTCAATCACTACTAGAGGAATGCCGTTAACAAGTAGTACCATGTCTGGGACGATAAACCCCCGATTACCTGTTGCCCAAGGCGGGTTTACTCGGTATTGATTGATGGCGATAAAATTGTTGCGGTGAAGATGTTCAGGATTAAATTCAATAAAATGAACAGTGTGCTGTTTGCCGTCTTGTCCTAAAACAGTAGTTCCTTTGAGTAGCAATTCTGTGGCGGCTTGGTTAGCCTCCATTAATCTATTTGCGCCCAAGCGTTCTAACTGACTTACTGCGGCTTGCACTTGAAGATCATCAAGCCAGGGATTACCGTTGTCCTCTAAGTTAATGCGTTTGATGGCGGCTTTGAGGCGTTCAGTCAGTAAAACTTGCTTGAAGTTTTCCCGTTCCGTAATTGCGGGATTGTCCCAACTGCCTTGTATATATTGCCATCCCATACTTGTGAGTTGTTGAATGATGGGCAGTTCTACATGAATATACTCAGGTGTTGGTTGCGGCATAGAGGCAGTATTTGGGGTAAATTACAGCAATAGAGGGCGATATATCCAAATCAAGAGTAACCGCACAATTATAAATTTGAGGCGATCGCTGTAATAAAACTTACTTTTGCCTAGTAAATCAGTTCTATTGTTAACGCATCGGCTTGTTATGTCATTGCATCGACTTGTTATGCTATTGCATCGGCTAGTTATGCCATTGCATCGGCTAGTTATGTTATTGCATCGGCGTGTGATGCCATTGCATCGGCTAGTTATGCCATTGCATCGGCTAGTTATGTTATTGCATCGGCGTGTTATGCCATTGCATCGGTCTGTAAAACTTAACTCACCCTTTTATTTAACATTGAGTGGTAATAGTGTTGCTGAGGGTAGCTCGTAGCTAATAATAACGCGATGTGCGACTTATTCTTGAAACCCCGCTTCCATTCCTCTCCCCGAAAGGTCGAGAGGCTTTGATTCTTGCTCCCCAACGCTAGTAGGGAAGGGGTTGGGGGTTAGGTCTGAGAGAAAGTCGCACATGGCGTTAATAATACTATTATCGGGAAAGGCAGAGGGCAGGAGGCAGAAGGCAGAAGGCAGAAGGGAATGCTGCTTCCTGTCCTCTGGCAGTGACCGAAGGGAACAAGGGTTTAAGACCCCCACTGAACAAGAGTTCAGTGGCTCCAAGTCAGGAGGGGTTTGAATCCCCTCCTGACTTGATCCTTCTGCCCTCTGCCCTCTGCCTTCTGCCTTCTTCAATGAATATATTTATTTGATGTCGGGGTGAGTGGGTGAGTCAGTTATCTGATGAGGAGATTTATCAGGAAGTCGGTAAGATAGTCGCAAAATTTAACCTGTATAAATGTGACGAATGTGCTACTGCTGTGATGCAATGGTTACAAGAAAATGGTCTTGAAGGAAAAATTATTTTTATTAGGACAACAAAGCGTAAGGAGTATTATATTTTGAGTAAGCGCTTGGAACGTCGCGGGATAAATGAGTCAATTACACTTAATGGTAAACACTACGGTGTAGAAGTTCGCGGGCGAGTATTTGATAATCTCTCAACAGATGGATTGACGAGAGAAGATTGGATTTATGATTTTAGCTGTCCAAGCGAACAATTTATCATTCAAGAATTGCCGCAGTTATAAAATAGTTTTATAGGTTGAAATGGGGGTTTGATATGGGCGGACTGTATGAAGTTTTACAAAAAATTAAAACGAAGCCGGGGATGTATATTGGTAAGGCTTCAGTGAGTGATTTATTTCATTTTCTTGTTGGATATGAATTTGCTAGAGGAGAGTTAGATATTGAACCTACAGCATGGGAAGATGATTTCCATGAAAATTTTCAGCCTTGGGTGCAGAAAAAATATCATGTCTCAACTTCTAACTCTTGGGCAAAGATTATTATGCTCCACTGTGGGAGTGAACAAGAGGGTTTAAATAGTTTCTATCGGTTATTAGATGAGTTTCAAAATCGAGATAAAAGTTTAGAACCTCAACGGAAGGTAATTGCTAGTTATGAGGTTACTAATAAAAGTTGATGTCTAACGCGATTTATTCTTGGAACCCCTCTCCAAACCTCTCCCCGAAACGGAGAGAGGCTTTGATTCTTGCTCCCCTTCCCTTGCAGGGAAGGGGCTGGGGGTTAGGTTTGAAAGAAAGTCGCACACGGCGCTATCTAGAGATTTTTCACGCGCACTTTGCCAGTTAATAAGTCTTGCATCAGTCCTTGTTTTTGGAGTTTGAGCTGCTTGCCGTTAGGCATCGCTTGTTCTTTAATTAGCTCTTTCTCACAATACCTATGACATTAATCTGTTAACAGTGACAAATAATTAGTTAATGTACAGGTAACGAGCGCGGAGGGATTTGAACCCCCGACCCACAGAACCGGAATCTGTTGCTCTATCCACTGAGCTACGCGCCCTTATTCTCTTTGATCATAGCACGTCTGTATTCAAAGTCATCCGAATTTCGAGCTGATTGTGAGTGAATTTGGATAGCTTGTGACGTTTGAGTACTGAAGGTGCGCCGAGAGTGCCGGGGACGAGTCAGCTAAGGATAGAGGTTGATTCAGGGACGTGTGATTATGGTTGCAGAAAAACTAATGGGTAATTCACTATCTTCCAATCCCAAATTTTTAAAACCTGGTGTGATTGGCGGCGCAGAAAAAACCTCTAAATAACCTGGTGTCGGCAAAAAACTAGCGAAATATGGGCTAGAATAATTTCCTTCCGAAGTGGAA
Organism: Nostoc sp.; assembly: GCF_036917755.1. Classification (GTDB taxonomy): domain Bacteria; phylum Cyanobacteriota; class Cyanobacteriia; order Cyanobacteriales; family Nostocaceae; genus Nostoc. Next base: position 3,030 of record NZ_JBALFC010000071.1, on the reverse strand, counting down.
TACCCAAAACCATGACTCGTTAATTGCTGAGTATTAATACTAATTAAATTTTCAACATCAAAAGGTTCGTTTCCCGGTATTGGAGTTCCGGCGGCTTGCAGACCTGTAATTGTTTCACCATTTCGTGTACCAGTAATTCCAGAAATCAGGTAAAAACCCAAATCGTTAGGGGTATCATTAGTAGTGAAAGTACCGTTCGCCGCGATGCCAATACCAGAATAATTCCAGTTCCAACTTAAAGCAGAGGCGGCTGGCATTGTCCCGAAAACTAATCCAAATGTGGTGGCGAGGACTATGGCAGATAGTAGAGCTAGATTTTTCATTGAGGTTGTGAGTGCGATGTCTACGACGGGCTACGCCTACGGCGCTTCGCTATCGCGGATCTTGTAGAGGGTTCCCATGATTTTATATGGAATTGGGAAAGGTAGTATTATTTGGGCAAGGATAGCCTCTGGCTGGAAACGAGGTTTTAAAGGAGTTTTAGCTGAAGTTGACACGCATGAGCTTTTTCTATGCCCGACGACAGATGTGATCCAAATAAATCATTTCTGCCGTAATGCGCCAGTTGGTTTTTTCCTTGTCTGATTAGCAATAGTTATGCAACTTGTCAAATAGCCATGCCAAAGCACCATCAACATCAGTAACTTGTTCCCCTGGCGGTATGGCTGGACGATTTACCATCACAACCTTCACGTCCAGTTCTCGCGCGGCAATAATCTTGGGCTTTGTGGCATCGCCACCGCTATTTTTACTGACGATGGTATCGATGTTGTGATCAATTAGGATTTGTCTCTCATTATTGAGGGTAAAAGGCCCGCGATCGCACAAGATCATTCCCGGTGGTACTAAAGCATCATCGCTAGGAGGGTCAATCATCCGCATCAGAAACCAAATTTTCTCTAAGTGAGCAAAGGCGGCGAGTTCTTGCCTCCCAACTGTCAAAAATACCCGATGTGCCTGGTTTGCTACAGATGCTGCTGCGGCTTCAACGCTGTCAACTTCAATCCAGCGATCGCTACTTAGTTTTTCCCAAGGCGGACGAATTAACATCAGACGGGCTACTCCAACTTCGGTTGCAGCATCTGCCGCATTGAAGGAAATCTGAGTAGCAAAAGGATGGGTTGCATCAATTAATAAGTCGATTTCCTCCCCTCGCAGATAGCTAGCCAATCCAGCCACACCACCGAAGCCTCCAACCCGTAAATCGCCCAACGGAACTGATGGTTTACGGGTGCGACCAGCTAGAGAGGTGATTGCTTCTAACCCTTGGATATTCGCCACTCTCGCAGCTAGTTCTGCGGCATCTCCCGTCCCACCCAGAATCAAAACGCGCATCATTAAGATAAAGGTGGAATCTTTGCCAAAATGCCCTTTTTCAGAGCTTCTGGACGCTCCGACCAAGGCAGTAAACCATCTGCTTTGACATAGTATTGACTAGCACATTCTAGTACCGCAGATGCACTACCATCAACGGCTAAATCACCAAATAAATATGTTAATTTGCCTTTGGCAGCAAATGCCACTACACAGGAACGATTACAAGCACTCATGCATTCAACTTCCTGAATTGGGAATTCATCTCGTAAGTCCCAATCTTCTGCAAGCTGCTGAAGTTGGTGTAGAAGTTTTTGACCACCACTTTCACCTAAGCGTTTTCCATCTTGCCAAACGCTAGCGCAAGTTTTGCAAACAAATAAAGTATGGTCAGCAACGCTCAAGGGACTAGCTGGGGAAATATTTACAGTAGTAGTCATCTGTACCTCGCAGATATGTGGAACTGATAAATCTATGTCGGCGGGCATCCTGACTTACTCAAATTTGGATTTTAGATTACTCTCAAATTGGTTGACATTTGCTCCCAAGCGCCGGATTTGCACCGAACTTTAAGAGTCAACTCTGGTAGCTGACTCCCAGCAGAACCGAATAACCTTATCGATCATACACTAGTGGTCTGTCAAATTCATTTTGACGGTTAGAGAGACGCGATAAATCGCCGTCTCTACAGAAAATTTATTCGTCAATTAGTTCTTGACAGACTACTAGGGTCATCTAGGAAATAGAGTTTGCCTAATTTCCGCCCTCTATGTTGGTTTATCAGGAAAATCTATGCTATGATTTTAAATCGTGTGGTTAAGGACGTATAGCTCAGTTGGTTAGAGCGCTACGTTGACATCGTAGAGGTCACTGGTTCGAATCCAGTTACGTCCATTTTTGTACATTCACAAATTGAATGTCGCTGTTCACAGATTAATGTCGTTGGAATTAATTAACTGTCGTCGAAACCAAGTCAAGGGCAAACTGTAATTCCCTTTTGGTGCGATGCCCAACTCTTAGAGACGCTCCGCGAACGGCGCAGGCTCAGGGTAAGACCTGCGGCAGGCTACGCCAACGCATTCACGAAGTCTTACACCAAAACCTCAAACGCTTTAGCGAGTAATATTAAGTACTATTACGCTGCATAAGGATGTTTATTAGCACTTTTATACTGCTGATAAATATGCATAAATACTATATTACTCAGGTTGTCTACATCGCTATCATCGTAGGCATCTACAGGTAAACCTGTGTCTTCGCTGTACAAGTAATCATAAACAAAACTTTTAATTGTGGCTCTTGTAGATTCCTTATCGCGCCAGTTTTCTAGTTGCTGTAATTGTGATTTCACGGCTTCAATTAACGATTGAGCAATTTGTTTGACGCGGTTTCTAATTCTGGTATCCAAATTATCTTTAGATGAGCAAAGCAAGTCGAAAACGGCAAGGTGTTCTTCGCTTAAACCTTCGCGGACAGCACGGGTGTCTTCTTCAGATAAGTCTTTGACAAGTTTCAGCAGTTCCTCAAATGTTTGCTCTATAGCTACTCGGTCGGTTTCGCGGTTATAGTTTTGGATAAGTTGTTGATAGCGCGTGTAGTAGTCAATGCGAGATGGGTTTTGTTGTAAGCTGTTCCACATTTAAGTCGCATAAAATAGCAACAAGATAAACCAAGGGTGTGTGCATCATGCCAGTAAAAAGATTCCTGAAAGCGGAA
>NZ_JBALFC010000070.1:0-14620 GCF_036917755.1 Nostoc sp. | reverse complement strand
CGCGTAATGTATAGGCGACGGGCTGCACTATCCAATGTCAGGTAATCCCATCCTCCTTCTCCACCCAGAGGTATTTTTTTAATTATGTGGTAGTTGTGACTTGGTAATGTGCCACTAATTACCGCATTTTGAAAGCAAAAGCTCAAACCGGAGATGAACACAGAGGCAATAGCTGTGCCAATCCTACGAGAAATTATAGTGTTCAAAAATATATCCCTTTCCTTTTACAATTATTTTTCGGATATTACCAGACTTCGATTGTATTGGGAGCAGTGCCCCAAAGTTAGCTGCTAAAAATTAGTGGGATAAATCGAATGGCACGCTTGTTTTCACCAAATCCACAAGGTATAAGGATCTCTAGGGTGTAAGGGTGTAGGGAATATTGGTCAAAAACTAAGAACTAAATACGAGGTTCTTGAATCATCTCTTTTCAACAACCTCCTTTGTTTTTACTAGATCGCCGACGGCGGGGCTTCTCTCAAGCAATACAATTATAGAGAACAAAAGTCAAGAACTCGGAAAGATTTGCTTCAATTTAAAAAATTATACTGCACTCGCTTTAGCAATAAAGTCATAAAAAAATTAAGTCATTCATCTGAATCTTTCCAAGTTCTTGACCTTTGCTGCTTATAATCACAAACCTATATCTCAGATAAATTTACACGATGAATATTTCAACTAATCCAGCTATAGCCATAGCTTTCATCAGTATTTTTGGCTTTGGTGGTCAGTTGCTTTGCATAACAGCATGATTACTTTGCGATGGGCTACACCCAGCCGGAGGCGATCGCTAAGTGGCTCTTGTGGAGTCCCGCATATGGTAACGATGAGGAATGTAAAGTAAAATGCGTCTATTCCCCGTATTGGTAGCAGTAGTAGCAATTGCAGTTCCTTTAAGCGAATGCAAGAATGCAAATGGACAAACTGCTGACACGGGACAGGTATTCAACCGTAATACCCTGCAAAAAGACTTGCAACGGGTATATGGACTGGGACTATTTGAAGATGTAAATGTCTCCCTTGACCCTAGCACTGACCCCAGCAAAGTAGATGTAGTGGTGAATGTGGCCGAACGCAGTGGCGGTTCGGTTGCAGTTGGGGGTGGCATTAGTTCTGCTAGTGGACTGTTTGGCACTGTTAGCTATCAACAGCAAAACCTAAACGGAAAAAACCAAAAATTGGGTGCGGAAGTACAGGTGGGACAGAGGGATTTGCTGTTTGACCTGCGATTTACAGATCCCTGGATTGCGGGAGACCCCTACCGGACTTCTTACACAACTAATCTTTTTCGCCGTAGCTCGATTTCGTTGATTTTTGATGGCAAAAATAATGATATTAAGACCTTTGAAACAGGGAAAACGAATGGCGATCGCCCCCGTGTCCTCCGTCTAGGTGGCGCACTATTTTTTGATATCGGCAGCGATCTGGGAAGTAGTACCAGATCGGCGGAGGTGCTGAACAAAAACGGTACTGGCTACGGTTATGGTCTTGGTATTGGCGAAAGGTTTTAAGTTATTAGCAGTCACCGATAAATAGCAAATAATCGCTGACTGTCCTGGTTTCTAATTGTGATTTTGAAACTTTCTGGAATAATCCCAAAATAATGTCATTCCTTCTCAAAAAGCCAATTCTTTCCGAGTTCTTGACTTTTTATCTTTAAATTCAGATCGCAAACCCCGAAATACATCATATAACTACAGACGTTAAACTTGCTTTAGTGAAAGTAGATACTGATGGTCTGTAATCAATATTTATCGACGAAATCGGGAGATTAATGCTTTAAGTCAATGGAAATTTTTGCATCTGCTTTTTTGACAAATATCAACCTGAAAATTATTGACGTTTTAATAGTAATTCTTTGCTTGTCAGCTATCCTATTTTATTGTTACTCAATCTATTCAGCAGTTGTCACCTTCGGAGAATCCCATATATATGCTCCCAATTTTTATCCACCCATTACTATCCTGAAGCCAATTTGCGGACTGGACAGAGATATCTACGGAAATTTGGCAACATTTTGCCGACAGGAATATTCAACTTACCAGATTATCTTCAGCGTCCGCAGCCCACAAGATCCTGGAATAGATGTAGTCAAACAAATTATCCAAGACTTTCCGAGACTAGATATTCAGTTAATAGTCTGCGATCGCATTATTGGTACAAACCTAAAGGTGAGTAATCTGGCAAATGCTTTATCTTTCGCAAAATACGAAATCCTAGTTATTGCTGATAGCGACATCCGAGTTGGGAAAGACTACTTGCAGCGAGTTGTTCAACCACTACATAATAAGAATGTTGGTGTTGTCACCTGTTTATATCGTTCTGTAGCACAGGGATGGGTAGAAAAGTTAGAAGCGGTTGGGACTGCTTGCGATTTTAACGCAGGTGCTATTACCAGCAAACAGTTAGAGGGTATGAAGTTCGCACTCGGTTCAACAATTGTAATTCGTCGAGAAGTGCTAAAAGCAATCGGGGGATTTGAAGCGATCGCCGATTATCTCGCAGACGATTTCCAACTTGGCTATCTAACTGCCCAAATGGGTTACAAGGTCATGCTTTCTAACTATATAGTAGAACACATATTATTTGCTAACACCTTGATTGATTCTATTCAGCGTCAGATTCGCTGGTTGCGCGGTATTCGAGTTTCTCGTCCTTGGGGTTATTTTGGACTAGTTTTTACTTACGGAAACATCACTAGCTTAATACTAACAATAACTATAAAAGGGTCTATTTTGTGTTGGTTTGGACTAGCTATTACCTGGATAGTACGTTTAATAATGGGCTGGATTGTTGGTGTCAAATATCTTCAAGATTCGAGCGCTAAAAAATATTTCTGGCTTATAATTTTACGAGACTTGATGAGTTTTGCAATCTGGTGCTATTGTTTTTTTGGCACTACAATTGAGTGGCGGGGGCTACAATTTAAGTTAACTAAAGATGGTAAAATCATACCTAAAGTAAAAGATTTAACAGAACAGTTGTCAGATACATGATAATTTGCATAGCATTTTAACGCTGAAATCGAGAAACGATACGAAACACAACTGGGACAAATACTAGGGTAAAAATAGTAGAAAGTGAAAGCCCACCGATAACGGCGATCGCTAATGGCTTTTGCAATTCTGATCCCGCACCTAAACCCAAAGCTAAAGGCATTAAACCCAGAATAGTACAGAGTGTGGTCATCAAAATTGGTCGCAGCCGGACACGACCAGCTTCAAGTAAAGCAGATTCTAGAGTATGACCCTCTAAACGTAAACGGTTGATATATTCCAACAAAATAATTCCATTTTTTACCACTAAACCCACCAGCAAAATAATCCCCATAAACGATGAGACATTCAGTGGTGTCTGAGTAACCCACAAACTCAGCACTACTCCTAAAAGCGCTAAGGGAATTGTCGTAAAAATTACTAGTGGTTGTAGTAAGTCACGGAACTGTATAACCAGCACCAGATAGACTAGCAATACTCCTAAACCCATGACCATCAGTAATTGTGAGAAAGACTGCTGCTGAGAAGCAATTAATCCACCGACTGAGAGGATGTAGCCTTGAGGTAGTTTGAATCCGGCTAATTTTTTATTGATATCTTGGACAACCGAACCACGCTAGGTTTTTCTACACCACCGTTAAAAGAAATGTAACGCTGCTGGTTCTCACGCAGAATCGCTTCTTCGCCTGTTATTGATTTGATCTTAGCTATGGCAGAAAGCGGTAATATGATGCCATTCGTACCGACAATTGGGATTTGGTCTAGTTGTTGCGGATCTCGACGCACACTGTCTAAAAGGTGAACCCGCACATCTACTAACTTGTCACCCTGACGAATCTGAGTTGCTACCCGTCCAAACAAGCCATCCTGTACTTGCTGTGCAACGTCTGATTCTGTTAATCCTAACTGTCCAGCTTGTATGGAATCAACGCGCATATCTAATTGCGGTAAGATCACTCCACCACTAGACACCAAGTCTACCAAACCAGGAATATTATCAATACGGGCTTGAACTTGCTCTCCTAATTTACGCAGAATACCTGGTTCTTCGCCAAAGATTCGCACTTCTACAGGACTAGCTGCACCAGAAAGGTCGTTAAGTTCATCTTGTAGGATTTGGTGAAAGTCAATATTTAACTGGGGTAACTTTTTAGAAATATCTTGTCGTTGAGCTTCGATGATATCAAAGACTTGGCGTTGACGCTGCCTCAGTGGTTTGAGGACGACAATAATATCACCTTTATTCGGCTGAGTCGCAAATAAACCATTTTCTGCACCTGTACGTCGTGTCCAATTTGTGACTTCAGGGGTTTTGCCGATAATTTCTTCCAATTGGCGTGCGAGAAAGTCCGTTTCAGTTAAGGATGTTCCTGGTGGTGTGAGGTAATCAATGATGTAACTGCCTTCATCAAAGGTTGGTAAAAAATCCGAACCTAGCTGAGTAAATAATACTGCCCCTACTGCTAGTAGAGACAGTGCGATCGCACCAACCCAACGCGCTTTTCCAAACACAACACGCAGTAGCCGCGTATAAGCATTGTCCAGCTTAACTAACAATTTGGGTTCTGAGTGATTTGACTGACGCCGCAGCCAGCTTGCTGCTAGTAGAGGAGTAAGAGTCAGCGCCAACAGTAGAGAGAAACCAACCGCAGCAGTTAAGGTAGTGGTCAAACTAGTAAAAAACTGTCCGGCAACACCTGATAACAGTCCCAAAGGCAGAAACACTGCTACTGTGGTGATCGTGGAACTAATTACGGGTTCAGTTAATTCAGCCATTGCTGCGGCGACAGCTGCGGTTGAGTTCAAGTCTTTTTGCAGTTGGCGGTCGATGTTTTCAATTACCACAATCGCATCATCAATTACCAAACCAATGGCTACCGCTAGTCCTCCCAAAGACATGAGATTCAGACTTTGACCAACGAAGGATAACACCCCAAAGGCCGCAAGTGCAGACAGAGGAATAGTGATGGCAGCAATTACTGTACTACGCCATTCTCGTAAAAATACGTATAGTACAATGATAATCAGGACAATACCAATAGCAATAGAATCGCGGACATTAGCGATCGCGTCTACAACTAATCCAGATTCATCGTAAGCTTTAGCGATTTGCACTCCTGGCGGCAAGCTTTTTTCCAGCGACTTAATCTCCTGCTGTACTGCCTCAGCTACAGCTACAACATTCCCAGCTTCAGCAATTACGGCAATCCGAGGAAAGGATAATTCGGGATAAACTCCACTGGGCAGATTACTGTAAGATAATATACCTAAAATTGCCATGAACACAAATATTAGGTAAATCGCTTTTGCTTGAAATTGTAGTAGTTTGGTAAAACGAATCATTGTTTCACCTCTTGTATAGCAGTACCATCTGCCAATCCGTAAGCCCCTTTAGCTACAACTCGTTCATTACCTGTTAATCCTGACACAATCTCAACGCGGGAAGCAAAGCCGCCACCAAACCAGTTTGACCATACTCATAGCTTTTGCGGGATAAATTGAGAACTTCTAGAGCTTAAACATCCTAGCGACTCAATTGTTATGCATAAAGACAATACTAATACACGTGACACCCGCAGTCATACTCCTCTGATCACAACCATCACGGCTAAAATTGCTGTGCAACTTTTTACTAAAAACACCTGTTAGTAAATTCGTAGCCGAAATACACCCACTGGGATATCTGCATTCAGCCCCACAAGTCTGACAGAAACCGGATAGAGCCAAGCATTAGAAGTTCCTGAGATTAAGACACGATTGAGATCAATGTTAAGTTCAGTTCCAGGAGCTACCTGTTGAGGGAAAGCAATTGCAATGGTTCTACCATTGACAGTAATATTGGCAGCAATTTTTTGACCAGACTGGTCAGATAAGTTAATATCATTCTTTACAGTTAAACCTTGAGGTACAGCAATAGTCATTTGGGATAAAGCTCTGCTATCTTGAGGAATTTTTAGCTGCAAAGAATCTCTGACAACTTTCGCCTTATTTTGAGGGAATTGCACTGCTCCAACAATGTTAGGAAATCTGCTATTTTTCGTCGTGTTTGTGCCATAGGCAGCAGATGATAAAGACGCAATTATTAAAGTTAATGCAACAGCATGAATTAGCTTTTTCATGTTAACCTTCCTGAAAAATATAGTGAGCAAATTTAGTCTGGATAACAAAAGTTAAGAACTTGGAAATTTAGTACAATATTATTGACAGATTCTACTGAAATCAGCTTTCTATATCGCTAAAGGTAGAGATAGGGAAAAGCCAAGCAAGAGATGGATGTTGAGTTATGTTTTTCAACCACTGTTCAATAGCACAACTAAAACTCAAATTTATGGTTATCAATCAGTAATCTCTGCTAAGTAGTTGCACTTTACACACTAAAAGTAAAGAACTCGAAAAGATTTACCTGAATCTGTTAAGCGTAGGTTTACCAGGGCAAACGCATCTAAATTACTCTTGACCACGACCAAGATTAAGAATCAACGAAAGAATCAGTATTTCTCGCTTGGTCTAGTTTGCAGAACTCAAAGCGATGCCTGCGGTTCTTGCTAGCCAACGCCTAAAGTTTTAGCAAGAAGCATAAGTTAATGAGATTGATTTAGACTCTATTGAGAATATACTGCTCTTATTGACATGATGCGGCCGCCCTGGTAGGTTTACAGGCTTTGGATTTATATGGAAGGGCAGAACTATAAAAGCGATCGCGTAAACTGACTTTTGAGCGCTTGTGCGATCGCTTGATATTATTATCACCCTGATACTTGTCTCAGTTCTCTTTCGTCTAGTTTCTTAATTCCGCCCATAGTTGATGATTACATAGCATAGGTTTGAATTATTACTGACTTAAGTGGTATGTCTATAGTCATACCAACACCTCTAAAAGAAACAGAGTATACTAAAGTCTGTGCTTCACCTGGAATTTCAACACCTTTGAGAGAAACTGTCAGTGTAGTACCAGGAGTTCCGAAATATTTGAGTTAATAAAAAACTCCACGCCACTTGCGGGATGGAGTTTTTAGTCATTAGTCATTAGTCATTAGTACCAATGACCAATGACCAATGACTTTTGACTAATGACTAAAGCGGCGGGGCGGCTATCCCTCTACAGACACCTGGGGTGGAGTTTCCCGCCGCTTTTTATTAAAGGGGTGACAATTTTAAAAGTTTTAGTCTTTATGGTTAATATAGCTAGATTCTGATACTTAATAAGACATTTTTATAAACATTAATTAAGTGAAAATGCTGGGAAATGCACAGTAAAACAACTACCAATTCCCAATTGACTTGTGGCAGTAATTAATCCACCGTGATTCTCAGCAATAGCTTGAGCAATAGCCAATCCCAAACCAGAACCACCAGAATTATAAGAACGTGATTTATCTGCTCGCCAAAAACGCTCAAAAATATTTTCTAAATCTCGTGGTGCAATTCCTACACCCGTATCTTGGACATTAACTACTAGATGGGAAACACTACGATTAGCTGTGATTTCTATTGTCCCTTTTGACGGTGTGTAATGTATAGCGTTTTGAATTAAGTTACTAAATAATCGTGTTATCTGATTCGGATCGCCTAACAGATAAAGCTTTTCAGTCAATTGACTTTTCAGATGAATTTCTTTAGCCATTACTTGCGGCTGATATAGTTGCATTAAGTTATTTAAAATTGAACTAAGATTAACAGTTTCTTTGATGTGGTTAGGAATATTATCATAACGAGCTAAAAATAGTAAGTCTTCTGTAAGTCGAGTCATTTGGTTAGTAGCACTAGAAATAGCCTGAAATTTTTCTGCGTCAGTTTCTCGCATTCCCTCTGGATACTTGAGTGCTACCCCTGCATTACTTTTAATCGCCATTAAAGGACTGCGGAGTTCATGGGAAGCGTCAGCAGTAAACTGTTTTAATCGTTCAAAGCTTTCTTCAATTGGTTGCATCGCTTGACGAGTCAGCCAAACTCCACCAGCACTACTAATAATCAAAGCTACAACAATTCCACCGCCTAACCCCAAATCTAATTTATTTAAAGTTTCATCGAATTCTTCTAGAGATTGACTTGCTCTTACATATCCAATGAACTGTTTATCATCACTATTAATAATGGGTAAAGTAACAGATTGAATGCGATTTTTACCAACTGGATTAATTTCTTCTCCTTCTTTTACATGAGTAGGTAAACTTAATATATCTTGTCCCTCTTTTGCGATGAGATTACCTTTAGTATCAAACCAGTTTAATTCTTGATGATTTTTAAACAATTTATCTTGAGGGAAGTCATTTTCAATTCTAATTTTACCGTTATCAAACTCGGCATTAGCAGCACCAACTTGTGCTAATGCAGCAAGTTTTTGTGTTTGTTGTTTATAGAGGCTATGGGTGAAGACAATCCGAACAGCAATTGCAAATCCACCTAAGATTAATGATAAAACGATTAAATAAGACAACAGTAAACGACGGCGAATTTTTTCAAACATCAGCTAAATTTGCATTTATTTAGGACACAGGCGATAACCAAAACCATAAACAGTTTCGATAAAATCCTCTGAACTTCCTACCGCTCTGAGTTTCTTTCTTAAATTTGTCATATGAGTTTTAACGGTTTCTTCCCCGGATAATTTATCAAACTCCCACAATTTATCTAAAATTGCCGAGCGAGTTAAAACTTGAGTAGGATTTTTCAAAAAGCATTCTAATATCATGTATTCTTTATGTGTTAATGATAAACGTTTACTTGCATAAGTCACATGATAATTATTAGGGTCTAATTGTAAATCACCGTGAATTAAAATTAGTTGGTGAGTTTCTGGGCTTCTCCGACATAAAGCTCTAATTCGTGCTGCTAATTCTTCTAGTTCAAATGGTTTAACTAAATAATCATCGGCACCAGCATCGAGTCCAGTTATTTTATCTGGTGTTGTATCTCGTGCTGTCAACATCAAAATAAAAGCATTACATTTAGCAGCACGTAACCGTTTACAGAGAGTAATTCCATCTAAGTGCGGCAACATTAAATCTAATAAAATGAAATCATAATTACCTGCTTCGGCATATTCCCAACCTTCAATCCCATCACAAGCAATATCAACAGCATGATGCTGGTGTTTTAAATCTTCGGCTAAGGGTTTAGCGATGCGATCGTCATCTTCAATTATTAAAATTCTCATATCTTTATGCTATGGTCATCCATCTGCTTAAACGCATCACTCAATTGGGTGACGCACTTTTTTCTCCTTTCGCACGGAAAAGAATAGGACAACTGCCAGCATGATAAAGGCGATCGCCGAAGCATAGCCCCTTGGCAGTGATAGACCGCCATTTTTGACTGGTTTGGTCAGAAAATCTCCGAAGGTGGCTCCAAAGGGTCGCGTGAAGATGAACGCCAGCCAGAATAGGAGAATATCGCTCAACTTTGTTACGTAGTGAAGGGCGATGACAACACCAATGACACTGGCTGTCACGAATGCGCCCTGGATATAGCTCAGTCCCAAGTTGCTTGTCAGAAAGTCACCAAAGGCCGTTCCCAAACTGTTGGAGAACACGACAGCCAGCCAATAGGTGGTCTCTGCGTCTTTCCTGATGATCGGATAAACGCTCAAATCTCGATCCCGGTAGTACCAGATGGCAAGAACGCTCAACAGACCGGCTACCAGAATCAGCGATCCCACTGCGTAGCCCAGCCCGAGAGATCGATCCATCAGGTCTGAAACTTCGGTTCCGGCTGTGGTTGTCGCAATGATCGCCACCCAGTAAAGCACTGGACGATATCTGTCCGATTGAATTTGAAAAAACAGGAGAATAGCCAGAATGGCGAACGTTATGGCAAAGGCTACGTAATACCCCAGTCCGAGAGACATTGATATAAAGTCACCTGCCGTCTCGCCGAGCGTCGTGGCGATGATCTTCATGATCCAGAAGAAAATTGTGACTTTTGCAACTTTGTTCATTTATTTTTCACAAGAAAAATAGTCAGTCATCATAATTCAGATTAGCGCAGTCTGCTAGAAACAATTAAGATATCAATGGCACGCTTGAAAAGCTCTAAGCTATGTGGAATAAGCACTACATTGAAAGCTATTGAACAGTCAACACATAGCTTAGGTAATCGCAAATTGCTAACAAAATCGCCTCTTCACAAACAGAAAAATGCCATTCGTTCGAGAAGGCGATCGCTAATCAGTCTTGTCGGTCAATTGGCAGTAAGGCTGGTTTCTTCTGCTTAAGGCTTAAGTAAATAACCAGACTCGCAATTATAGAAAGAAAAATCATACTAGTCCCAACCGTACCTAAACCAAAGCCACCATTTGTAGCAGATTGGGATAGTAAATCACCCATAGATGCTCCAAGTGGACGAGTCAAGATGTAAGCTAACCAGAATGCCAAAACTGCATTCATCCGAAAGTAATAATAACCGGTCGCTATGATTGCAATTGAAGCGCCAAATATCAGTGCTGATTGTGCATAACCCACTTTCAAAGCTTCTGCTAAAAGGTCTCCTGTTGCAGTGCCCAAGGCAAAGGTAAACAAAACAGCCACCCAATAGAAAAGCTCTCTTTTAGCTGTATTGATGGAGTGCATGGCTAATGTCTTTTCGTTTGAATACCACAGCGCAAAAACTACCAACAAGGAAACACTAAAAATTACAGTAGTTGTCATCAAACTAACTCCAAGCTCGTCTACCAATCTATCAGTGATCAGAGTGCCAACGATACTTATCAAAACGACCACAAACCAGAAACTTGCTGGAACATAGCGTTTCAGCTTAAACTGATTCAACAGCGCAACCAGTAACACGCCGCTCATAATGTCAGATGTAATACCTAAACCCAGATTCAGGGTTGCTGACAGAAAATCTGCTGCGGTTTCACCTAGCGTGGTTGCCAGAACCTTAATAATCCAGAAGTAAATTGTCACCTCTGGAACCCTGTTTAATATCTTCTTCATGATATTTGTCTTTCTCAATCTTTCGCTATAAGTAAGATGACAGCACGTTTGTTTTTGCCAAATCCATAAGGTATAAGGATCTCTAGGGTGTGAGGGGGTAGGGGATATTGGTCAAAAACTAAGAACCGAACGAAGAATATAAAACATACAACGCTTTTTCCTACACACCACTACCTGCAACCCTAATCTCATTCCTGCCAAGAGTTTCACGTTTATAAGCGTGCCATTCGTCAGATAACATCACATCCTAAACTTAGCTGTGGTGCCTCCTTGCGTGATGATATTTTTTATCGTGTACTAAATGATACTTAGCTTGATTTCTTCTATGCGTTCTTGTCACAGACACTCTTCTACCATCACTAGCTTCTCTATCCCCATCTTCATGACCACTATCACGATCATGAGGGCTATCCACTTCAGCAATTTGGACCCCGCTAGCAGACTGTGATGTAGCTAAAAGATGAGATGGTAATTGATCGGCATACGTTGTTTGGATATAACCACCAAATGCCAAAATGCTTACAACAACAGTTGACAGAATAGTTTTAGGGTAATTTTTCATGATGCAAAGCCTTTTGCTCTTTCTCGTCAGTAATTCAACAGTAGACATTAAAAGTCAAGAACTGGAAAAGATTTTGCTAACTACTTCAACCAACAGGCAAATAGTGAATTCGCAGATCAAGTGAATTTTTGTAACTAATCATAAATGTTTCTAATATAATCAGATCGAAGATATTTTAACTGTTTTTTAAATATTTTATAACTTTAGCTTAACCTTACTCCTGGGCGATCACAACATCAAAGACAATCAAAATATGGGGTCTTTCATTGAGCATTTTGTGCCAGAAAATCTCGTAAAGAAGTCGGAAGTCGGAAGTCGGAAGTCGGAAGTAAAGTTATTGTAAGGGGATTTGACCCCGACCCAAAACTTACCTATTTTTTGAACCGGGGGACTTAAACCCACGGAGTTTATTAATTCAGAGTCGAAAAATCTAGTACAAATTAACGCGTTGAAAGGGCTGGACTTAAGCCCGTATTACGAAAAGTATGGGCACCATCTGGAGAACAACCGATTGCTCCGGTTAATTGGCGATATCAGTGGTTGTGGTTGTATGGTTTTGTACATCCTGAATCAGGCCAGACAAAAGGCGTGGATTCTACCTTACGTGCGAACCGATATATTTAATCTTGTTTTAGCCAACTTCGCTAAACATTTTGAGGTTGGCAAAAACAAGCAGATTGTTCTGGCAATGGATCAAGCTGGATGGCATACTAGCCGCGAACTAGAAGTCCCGCAAGGTATTCACATTATATTTATGCCTTCACATTCTCCTGAACTTCAACCCGCAGAAAGGTTATGGCCAGTAACTAATGAAGCGATCGCTAACGAGTCCTTTGATTCTTTAGATCACTTAGAAGAGGCTTTATTTCAACGTTGCTCCCGTCATATCTGATGACCAGGATCTAATCCGTGGTCTAACTTATTACCATTGGTGGCCGCAAACAAATAGAAGTTTTACTACGTGCATTTAACCGGATTTGATATGAGTGCATCTTAGCCGCCGTAACTTCTCCTATACCGTGAAACTTTTCAATCGGCAGATCCTCTACAAAGGCGATCGCTTGCTCCGGTAAAATCACGGTTAGTCCGTTGGGCTTGTTCTGCCCTGATGCCATTTTTGCAAGAAACTTGTTATGTCCTCTACAAAACTTGTCAGAAGATGTTTGGCAGGCCAATCAAGATTACTGGCTTTTTCCTGATCTACATTCCAAACTATCGTTTATTTCATGGGGCTTTTCAAGTTGAAGGACGTATTGGGGGTGTGATTTATTTCGATGATATCAAAATTGGGTTAATTGCAGTGTCGGCAGATTATCCCCCTACCGATGCGGTTAAATATTCACGTTTTACTGAGGTGATTCAACTGTCTGCTCCTAATGGCAACGATTACAATTGAGAGAAGCACAACTTATAGATGTCAGTGATGATGTATTTTAATTGTCTGGGATTTCTCACCCAATCAAACCCAAATGCCGATGAAATGCTTCAACTGCATTCGCCACACCATCTTCACCCCTGATTTTCTCACCCAACTCTTGTGCTTTCTTCCGCATCACCTCATCGCCCAGTACTACTTCAATCGCTGCTGCTAAAGTTTTATCTGACACTTTCTTGTACGGTATCGGCGCAGGGCTGACTCCTAACCGAGTTAGCTTTTCACCCCAAACTGGCTGATCTGCAAAAAAGGGTACGGTAACTGATGGTGTCCCTGCACGTAACACTGCCGCCGTTGTACTAGCTCCTGCGTGATGCACTACTGCTGGCACTTGAGGAAACAACCAATCATGGGGAACTTCCTTGATCACAAACACTCGTAGCGAATCTTTTATATTCACCGTTCTTCCAACGTCGCCCCAGCCTGATCGAACAATTCGCAATTCGCAATTCGCAATTCGCAATTGCAGACGTAATTAAATAATTGAGCCGTTGGGATACAAGCCCCTTTAATTTATTAATGGAAGATGAAGAAATGCATTGCATAAATTTTCAAACCCTTGCCTGAAGACATGGGGTACTAACTGCGAATTGCGAATTGCGAATTGGTAATTGCTCTGATGTGTTTTCTTCAAAGCTTCCACAATGTAGTGTGTGAGATATTCTGAATTCGGCATCGTCATGCTCCCAAATCCAAAACATAAAGGTAATTGCTTTTTCCCCAGAAAATCCTCTAGTTCCAGGGGTGGCTCGTATTCGGAGGCTTGCTCAATAAACCAAAAACCAGTCAAACCAATTCGCAATTCGCAGTTACAATTAGTGAGGGCTTGAACCCACCACTACGAAAGTTGACCACTCATTCAGAGAATCATTGTTGGCTCTGTACTCGTTAATTAACAATTAAATAATTAAGGTTCTTCAGTACCTGTTATGCCAAATTATTAGTTAAACATCAAAATTTGGCTTAAAAAATAAGGTTAAAAGCCAAAATTATTGCTAAAACCCTAAAATGTTAGTAAATAATGTTAATTATATTGATAAATAAGGGTTTCAGGGTTTTATCACTTTAAATCGAACTTTCTAACAAATAACTCAAAGTTCTCATGCGTTGCAACCGTTACTTCATGCCCAGCACGTTTCAAGCCAATAGCCAAAGCGCAGTATGGTTGCAAATCTCCTCTTGAACCTACTGTTAGAATCGTAATTTTCAGTTTTCGGCTTAGTGCTATAGGTAGACTTTGGCTCAAATCTTTTTCCTGCTGAAAACTCCAGTATCTAAAAATTGTACTAATTTCCTGCGCGTCTAGGCGATAAACCAATACAGTTTAGATCAGCCTGCTTTTTCGTAACTATTCCTTTGCCTTCACAGAGGAACTTTCTTAACTGAACCACATTGAGCCAATTGCGTAGGCGCAGCCCGTCGTAGACATCGCTATTGCATTGGTTAATAATATACAACCAAAACAATTCACGCATGATCAATCTCATGAAATGCTTAAGGGAATCCCGTTATCTTTGGGTTTTAAATTGAGAATAAACGGAACAGCTTTCAATACCCAATCGGACACGGGTGTATAATTAGCAGCTTCTTCTCCAAAGCTAATAGAGAGCATATCTGTATGAATAATCCCTGGATTAAGGGGTATAGCTGCCATACCATTCGGCAATTCTTGTGCCAAAGAACGAGTTAATCC
>NZ_JBALFC010000069.1:0-4593 GCF_036917755.1 Nostoc sp. | reverse complement strand
ACTCATTAATGGAGTTCAAAGACTCATTAATGGAGTTCAAAGACTCATTAATGGAGTTCAAAGACTCATTAATGGAGTTCAAAGACTCATTAATGAAGTTCAAAGACTCATTAATGAGTATTAATTTATCAAGAACCGGACACAGCTTTAGTCGGTCTACCTTTAATAGCTTTAAAACGTTCGCCCAACTGTTCAGCGACAATTTTTAAGCCTGGAGTCTTTTTTGATGCTGTCTTCACATAGTCATAAAGTGTCAAACTGCTAGTCATAGCTTCACTTCCGACTGCAAGTAAAGTATCATCTACCTGTTCGCTGATTTGCTGGATTGAAATTAAAAGTTCAGTGAGCGTAGTGGCTAGCTGATAATCCCGAACCATTTCTTCAACGTCAAAAGTGGGTGGAAGAATTTCGCGGTTAGATTGAGCAGCAGTGACGCTATTGTTTACAAAAGCTAGGCTTTTATCACCCATTTTTACCAACTTGCGCCGTTCTTGTGTGCTGAGAGTAATCAGAAAGGGCAGTTTCTTTTGGACTGTCTGTAGCGCGACTTTAATTTCTTGGATATCTTCTGGCGTAAGGGCTGCGGCCATATTTTGATAGGACATTATGTTTTCAACTTGGTAGTTCTAATGGTGAAGTAGCAATAGTTGCTAAGTATAGAGTTCCCATTTGTAAACGCGATCGCACATCATAACCTATTTATTTATCTGTTTTAGCGCCGATGCTGATGGATATTGACCAGATGCCATTAAAGCTTGTCGTTCTAGAAGCCTTTCATCGCCGTTAAAATCTAGAATGCGTGCAGTCACTTCACCGATATCTGTTTGATGCTGAATTACAGCCTCATCTAGCCGGAAATGCTTACCCCAAAAGTCTCTGCGTGGGTTAAAAAACCGCACAAGTTCGCCAGTTTGCCAATTAATTGAGCCTAAATCCGTCCCTTTTTGGAGGTTACAGAAAATACAGGCATAGCAGAGATTATCTGCTGTTGTAGCCCCGCCGTGTTTGACACTGATTATATGGTCAACTTGAAAGCCTAAGCCGTCTCCTTCTGGATATAAACAATACTCGCATAGATGCGCGGCGCGATCGCTAACTAAACGCCGCAGTTCTACTTTAATATATGGATGAGACATATTGAATACTTACTTAGGGTTAATGTACTGATGAGCTTTTGCTTTTGCCAACCTCATAATATGCTCTAACGTGAGGAAACGATCTAACTCTTGCTGGTCACTTCCTGTAAGACCTTCAGTTTTTGCGCGGTAAACGAGATCCTCTAAACGGTCTTTGGCTGCATCCGAGAGTTTGAAATCGATAACGCTTTGGGGAGTGGTTCCAGCAGCAATAAACTCTATAATTTCATCGTATACTTTGGCTGTATTTACAGATGTAGTCATGAGATTACCTCTTTTTATTTAATTTTACTGATTTACAACGCCACTTTTAATGACATTCCGAATATTTTTGGCTCTGGTAGAGGTTCACCGTCAGCCAAAGATGATTCAATCAGCATTTCTAAAACTTCCTGAGCATTTTTAAGAGTGTCTTCGTAAGTCTCTCCGTGAGTGCAAGGCTGCATTATATCCGTAAACTCAGGTAGCGAAACCACATAACATTGGTCTGCCTCTGACCATTGAATCACGATTGTATATTTCATATTTATTCATAAGCTTCTCGTCGATAAGCAATATTAGTTACCATAACTTGATTTGTTCCATCATCAACTTGATAGATTACTCGATAGTCACCAATGCGATAGCGATAATAACCTGCAAAGTCACCTTTGAGAGGTTTAACATTAGGATAAAACCGAGGATTTTGTTCTAGTTGCTCAAAGCACCTAGCAACCTTTTTGGCTAAAGCTTGGTCTGCTGTAGCATAAATCTCCTCGGCTTTAGCGGATAACACAACGTTATACATCAGATCGAATTGTTCTCCAGTTTTTTACCCGACCTTCAGCAATATCTTTTTTACCTCTTTCAAAGGATTCAATAAATCCAGGGATATCAAGCAACTCTTGGGTAGCGTCTTCGCTCTCTTTATCTGCTAGATATGCTAAAAAGTCAGCAACCAGTTGTAGCCGTTCTGAAGATAATACATCTAGATATTGGTTGATTTGCTGACGAACTTCTGTGTTGTTCATAATTTTTAGCCTATCTTTTATTTTTAACTTTCAGAATCTTGCTTGCTTTGATTTGCTTGCTCAATGCGTTGCCTAATTGCTTCTTCTGCAATGCGAATATTTTCTTCTATTGGCGTACCATCTTCAGCTACCATTGGCCCGTACCATGTTGCTTCCGAGTCAGGAGTGCGGCGGCCATACAAAACACTCAAAGGCTCTACATCTTCCCGGTGTGCAAATGCGTAAGCTATTAGTTCTTTGTTAGTCATTGCTTCAAAATTTGGTCGCATTTAAAAACCTCCAGTTTCCATTAGCGGGTACAATGATTTGGAGTTCCTCATTGACAAAAATAAATACAACTCAGGTTTGGTCATCAAAGCGAAATAGCTCAATACTTCGATAGGTGTTAGACAACATCTGGCAGACACGTAGACAGGCTATAGCTTGTGCGTATGTTGGGTAAATTGTCTGTTCCTCAATTGTGACATAGATAATATAAACCTAGATGGCGACTGGTTTGCAACTTGCTTGCTGCGAATAACTCAATTTATCTACTATTCTGTGATTTCTCAAATGAATAGCTTATAGTTAAGTGATAATAATTACATTTGCCAATAAAAGCACAGTTTATGATCTGCTGCCTTAATCCAGATTGCCACAATCCGCCCAATAGCTATCGCACAATGTTTTGCTCTAACTGCGGTACAGGATTGGTGGTGTTGAGAAACCGCTATCGCCCAATTAAATCATTAGGTGGTGGAGGATTTGGTCAAACTTATTTGGCAGAAGATATCGACAAACTAAATGAGCATTGTGTAATCAAGCAATTTGCACCGCAAGTTCAGGGAACAGGCGCACTGCAAAAGGCCACAGAACTATTTGAGCAAGAAGCAAAGCGACTGCAACAGTTAGGAAACCATCGCCAAATTCCCACACTGTTGGCGTATTTTAACGAAGATAATCGTCTGTATTTGGTGCAAGAGTTTATCGACGGGCAGAATTTATTGGCGGAATTACAACAGCAGGGAATTTTCAATGAGCAAAAAGTCAGAGAATTATTGCTTGATTTGTTAGATATTCTCAAAACAGTTCATCAACAAAAAGTCATTCACCGCGATATCAAGCCAGAGAATATCATTCGTCCCGGTGATGGTAAGTTGGTGCTGATTGACTTTGGTGTATCTAAACAACTGACAGCAACGGTGATGACGCAACCAGGAACAGCGATCGGTTCTTTTGGTTATGCGCCATTAGAACAAATGCAGGGAGGTGAAGCTTATCCAGCCAGTGATTTATATAATGTTGGTGCAACTTGCTTTCACCTGTTGACTGGAATTCACCCTTGGGAACTGTGGAAACGACAAGGTTATGGTTGGGTTGCTAGTTGGAGACAGTATTTGCAAAAACCAGTGAGTCAGGATTTGGGGCGGATGCTGGATAGATTGTTGCAAGAAGAATACCAGCAGCGTTATCAGTCGGCGGCGGAAGTTTTACAAGATTTAAATCCCCCGCCACCTTCAGTAACCCCAACCCAATTAGTCATTGCAGCAGCATCATCTATGACAGTAATTTTACCATCAAAAAAAATTCCCGCAACGATCCCACCAACAGTAAAGCGGCTGCTTTGGGGTTTCTGTGTTACTGGGATCGTCGGGTATGGAATAATAATGCAGGCTTCAATAATAGGATTTTTGTTTTTTCCTGTAATTAGAGACTCGCCACAACTGATTGCAACAATTACTCTAGTCAAAACGCTGGAAGCGTATTCTCAACCTGTTAATTCCGTCGCCATCAGCCCAGATGGCAAAACCCTTGCCAGTGGTAGTGATGACAGCAAACTGTGGAATCTCGCAACCGGAGAGCAAATCCGCACCCTCACAGGGGGTTATGGCTGGGTTCATTCCGTTGCCATCAGCCCAGATGGTAAAACTATTGTCATTAGTAGTGGTGATATTTACAACACCATCGACCTGTGGAATCTCGCAACCGGAGAGCAAATCCGCACCTTCAAAGAAGATTCTGCCTTGGTTAATTCCGTCGCCATCAGCCCAGATGGCAAAACCCTTGCCAGTGGTAGTGATGATAAGACCATCAAACTGTGGAATCTCGCAACCGGAGAGGAAATCCGCACCCTCACAGGGCATTCTGACTTGGTTTATTCCGTCGCCTTTAGCCCAGATGGCAAAACCCTTGCCAGTGGTAGTTGGGACAAAACCATCAAACTGTGGAATCTCGCAACCGGAGAGGAAATCCGCACCCTCACAGGGCATTCTGACTGGGTTAATTCCGTCGCCATCAGCCCAGATGGCAAAACCCTTGCCAGTGGTAGTAGAGACCAAACCATCAAACTGTGGAATCTCGCAACCGGAGAGCAAATCCGCACCCTCACAGGGCATTCTGACTGGGTTAATTCCGTCGCCATCAGCCCAGATGGCAAAACCCTTGCCAGTGGTAGTAGAGACCAAACC